>JANNOM010000065.1:0-83915 GCA_031399065.1 Chitinophagaceae bacterium | reverse complement strand
GGTAGCGGGGGGTACGCCTGGCGGCCTCACGGCGCAGGAGTATGAGATCGATGGGGGTGCCGGCCGGGTAGGGGTATTTTACCGGCCCACGGATGTATATGCCTACCAGTTGACGGATCACCTGGGCAACGTGCGGGCAGTGGTGGCGAAAGCCGGCAGTTCTTTGGAAGTGCGGATGTACACGGATTATTACCCGTACGGGATGGTGATCCGCCAGGGGGGAAGTAACGACTACCGGTATGAGTACCAGGGTCAGTATGCGGAGAAGGACAAGGCAACGGACTGGAATGCGTTTGAGCTGCGGATGTATGATAATAGGATTGCCAGGTGGTTGAGTGTTGATCCGTATGGAGAGCACTGGAGTCCTTACCTGGCTATGGGTAATGATCCAATTATTACAGTGGATCCGGATGGTGGATGTGAAAGCTGCCCTAAAAAAGCCAATGAAGGAGATTATCATTATGAAAATGGCCATTCTTTTCAGGCATCTGTAATAAATGGTGAAGCGGTATGGGCGCAGTATAACAGCAATTTTACCTTTACTCCCGGGGGAGATAAAACGTTTAGATGGTATGGATATACCGCACAGCAGGATCCAAATTACTGGCAACACAAGGATAAATTTTATGAGCGGTTATATTCTCAGCGAAAGCAAAACCTGATACAGGCGGGTGATAGTTATGATTATACGAGCAAAGTAAAAGGGTTCCAAACGAGGCATCAGGCAGAGTTGGATGGGAGGAAGTTTGAGGCGGGATTTGTAGGCGTTATGGCTTCTCCGCTGCTTATCTATGCTGCCGGTACGGGTGTTATTGCGGCAGCACCTGAAGTAAGCGCGATGTATTCCAGCGCTTCGACGTCATATGTAAATTTAACAACTAGGGCCTGGTATGTATCAAATAGGATTATTAATATCTCTAAATCAAAAATATTGATGGCAGCTTTTACTTTAACCAATAAATATCTTCCTTATTCAAGTAATAAAAAATTAATTATGGAAGCAAAAAGTTTTAGAAACATTATAAATCAAGAGAATTTTAATAAAACTTTAGAAGTAGTAGACATGCTAGATAACTCTTTTGGTTGGGGCTTATTTGGAAATTAATCAATAAAACGTGAAAGAGTTTAATCTGGAATATTTACATGATCTGATAATACAAGTAAAAAACAATAGTGTTATTGAAAATAAAAAGCAGTTTCATATGCAAACTGTTGAAAATTTCCTGTTTCATTTTTATTCTTTTAAAGATGTTTCCAAAAAGGAATTTATCTATAACAATATAAAGACCTATTTAATATTAATATCTGAAATTGATCATAAAATGGATCAAAAGGAAAGTATGGAATTGTTTGACAAATATCTTTATCCTGTTGGACACTTATATGTGGTTTATAAGAGATTTAGTTTTTATCCTAAACTAGACGTTCTATTTTATTTCTTAACACCAATTTGTTTGTTGATGTTCTTGTTAGGATTGTCTGTTTACTGGTATGCGGTATTAGCCTTTGTTTTTCTTTTTTATATAAGTTATATACTATGGAAAATGAAAATGAGAAAAATATTTGGTTTATACTTTTGATGTTAATAAAGAGTTGTCCAGATGTTATTGAACAAAATAGTTCTTTAAATCAGATATAGAGCCTGTGCTATATTCCGATCGGTGAGCGTTACGCGTAAATACAGCAGCGTGTCGGGTAACCCGCCATACTCCAGCCCCACGAGTGCCACATGGTACAGCTATGATGAAGAGGGCAAGGTGACCTGGATGATCAAATACATTGACGGCCTGGGGTATAAAACGATGGACTACACCTATAGCACCCTGGGTCAACTGGTAAAGCGGGTGTACCAGAAAGAAGTACCGGCAGAGACATTTGTGCATTAGGCTTCAATACAACAAATAACAGTGTTGTAAGTTTTCACAACGGTGTTTTAGGAACTTCCACCAGTAATAGTAGGAACCGCTCTAGCTAATATTACAGGAGAAAAAAGATGGCTCAACAAGTATTACCAAGTATTAAAAGAAACGGAAGGATCTCCCTCTCAATGGCAGGCGATTGCGGGTACGATGGTGTTGGAGGATAAATTTATCAATGGTGGGCTTACCACTAGCATGGGGATAGGATCGCATGGACCTCCAAATGCCTCCAAAAAAATAAGTAATATTGCATTGGGTTTAAGTGATAATTTATTCAATTTTGCTGAAACCAAAGGTTTTTTTACATATAGAAATTTTTCCAACGGTTTTCAACAAGACAAGATTTTGTCTGCAATAAACGATGTTAACAATAATTTGCATATTAATCTGACAGGGTTTTCCAGATATCGCTATTCAAAATTTAATTCTAATAATCCCGTTACTTATAATAATATCTTTAATTGGGAAATTCGTTCAGTTTTAGATAACCCGAATGCTTTGCAAAGAGCAACTTTTTATAGATCTGTTAATGGTATCTATAATATAATACCAAACCCATTTAGATAAAATATGAAAGAATTAAAAAATAGGATTTTTAAGATATGGGCTTATACGTCAAGTCACAGCATATTGATATTAAGAAGTCCATTAAAATATCCTGATCAGGAAGGATATAACGAATCATATATACATAATCTTGATATCGAATTCTCTGCAGTAGCTTATCTCGATATTCCAAATATTATGGAAATAATCATTATCAATGAAATTGACAGCAACATTCCACTGAAGCTACAATACACTAAAACTAAATTAGGTTATAAAATATTCGAAATAAAATCTGACGGAAATACTTACTATATTGCAGCTGGTAGTTATAGAATAGGCAAAAACAAATGGATATCTGAAGATAGAGTTCAAAATATGAATCTGGAATACGATGAAATTATAGCTACTTCATAGACATATGAAAAGCTGCATTTATCCATATGAATAAAGACATTTATTTATAAGCCAATTAATATATCATCTTAACAGGTTTTGGTATAAAGTCTCTGTTAGTGTATTAAAACTCCACAGGACTAATTCTCATTATCTGGCCTTTATAGAGGCGGTTTCTAAATCAAAAATATTGATGGCAGCTTTTACTTTGGCAAATAAATATAGAGATGTATTCAAAAGATTACTAAAAAGCTAAATCGTCGAAAAAATTAAATAAACTTATTTATCTTGCCTATAAACCTATATCGATGTGCAAGCATTTATTAAGTATTTCAATAATAGTTCTATTCTTTTTCCAGGGAAGCAGTCAGGTAATTAATCAAATTACCGCCCTCAATCGCATTAATATAAGCAAGCAAGATACTCTATATACTTTCTATGCGAAAAATGTCGCTAAAGAAGTAAAAGTCATTAAAGGCAAAAATTATTATTGGTATTATAGGGATACCATTTTAATTACCAAGGAGGGATATGATGGAAGGTTGTTGGAGGGTTTGTATACAGTCTATTATCCAAATAAAAATTTAAAAGAACAGGGGAACTTCATTAATGGTCTGAAAGATGGTGAATGGAAATTTTGGTATCCTAACGGTGAATTAGCCTCGGTAGAAAAATGGAAGAAGGGAGAGTTACAGAAAAATAAGGTAAAAATAAAGAAGCGGAAAAAATCGAATAAACAGCGCTCGTAATGATCAAAGCCAATTCTTTAATCATAACGATCATTATTTCACTTGTTATTGGCCTTATTTGTACATGCCTGATTCTGCTTGCCTGGTTTAATCGAAGCGCTGAGATAGTACATAAAATTAACAGGCAATTAGGTGTAAACCTTTCTTCAGGCATAAACATAGTGTTGCAGGATACGGCTGCATTTTCAACTGCACAAACTGACAGTATAGATCTTTTTGATACGGGGAACGATTCCATAATTATAACAAAAGAATGCTGGGGACTTTTTAACATAGCTTCCGTCGTAGCTAAGAAGGCTACCTGGGCAAGGGAGAAAAATTTTCTTTATGGCGGGTCTCTGCCCTCTTTTATGGATGCCTGCATTTACATGGCAGATCATAAGCGACCGTTATCTTTAGTAGGCAGCGTAATTTTACAGGGGAATGCATATCTTTCGAAAGCAGGAATAAAACCTTCTTATATTGACCAGAGAGGATTTAGTGGCAGCCGTTTACTGCAAGGGGATATTAAACCAAGTAATGACGAACTTCCACCCTTCTGCACGGTCCGATTCGATTATCTGCAACAGCTTTTAAATAAATGTACACATCCTGCTGTAGAAGACCGGGCTTTTTTTGAAATTCCTGATTCGCTTGATAGGTCTTTTGGTGATAGTGCTGCATTTATTTCTTACAATGGTTTGGTTGATCTATCCGGTATTACATTAAGCGGCCATATCACTATTTTGTCTGATACATGTATTGAAGTAGATGCCTCTTCCAACTTGAATAATGTTTTGTTGGTAGCCCCCATTATTAGGATAAAAAGCGGCTTTTCCGGATGCCTTCAATTAATTGCCTCACGAAGTATTCAAATAGAAAAAGATTGTACCTTAAGCTATCCCAGTTCCCTGGTTTTGATAAAGGAGCTTTCTCCACTGAATCCCTGCACCATTAATATAGATTCAGCTTCCAAATTATGTGGGATTATATTTACATACGCTTTTCCTGATGACGTGGCAAAAACTATGGTTACGCTTAAAAAAGGCGCTTATATCGAAGGGTTGGTGTACGTTTCCGGGTTCCTTGAAATGAATGCGACCGTTCACGGAACAGTAGCCACTGATTATTTTTTATACAGATCGAATGCTATGATGTATGAAAACTACCTGGCCGATGTGGAGATCAGCCGTATAAAGTTATTTCCTTTTTTTGTAAATTCACCTTTATTTACCGGCTTCACTGTAAACAGAATCATTCAATGGGTAAAATAATGATAACTTCAGTAAAAGCCGCCACGTTAGTAGAAACAATAGTGGCATTAGTAATAATACTGGTTTTGTTTGGCATCGCTACTACAGTTATTATTCAAACTACCGAGAAAGGCTCTTCAGTAAAGATATTAAAAGCAAAGGCTATTTTAGATGACTATGTATCTGTTACGCATAATCAAGATGAGCTTTTTGATCAGGAAGTGCCGTTAGATGATTTCTTTCTTAAAAGGCAGGTATCTGACTATAAAGAAAATATCCGTCTAAAAAGAATCTGCTATTATATTTATGACAGTAACAAAAAATTAATAGAAACGCGTAATGAAATTTTTCTTTTTGAATAGGCTTTGATATGAAAAAAATTTCTTCTTTTACAGTAATTGAGCTCATAACGGCAATGCTGATCAGCAGTATTGTGATAGCCATTAGTTATTATGTTCTTTTTCTTGTTAATAATCGCTTTAAAACGTTTCATGCGAAATCAAATTATATATCGGAATATCGTCTTTTTTGCAAAACGCTACAGGTAGATGTAGAAGAAGCAAAGGCCATTACAGGAAGAAATGAGGAAAATGGACTGAACTTTCAATTTGAGCAAAAAACTTCTACCGATTATATGTTTTATGATTCTAACATAGTTAGATTGCAGGGCTCGTCTATAGATACATTCCATCTGGTGAATTGGATGCGTTCACGTAGTAATTTAAATGACAGCATTAAGCTGATTTCGTCTTTTAAATTAGACATACTTTTGGAAAAAGAGTTATTGCCCCTGGTAATAAATAAAAGGTATACTTCTAAAGAATTAATGAATTACTATTACAAGATATTTGATGAGCAATACATCTATTAATATAAAAGATTTTAGAAAAGAGCATTCTAAAGGAAAGATTAAGAGTTCCGTACGTGTTGAAGAAAAGGACATTTGGAGTTTTCTTAATAAGGATGTCCATCTATCTAACAATAAATTGCCGAATAGCACGAAAGAAGGATTTTACCTGGAGGCAGGAATATTACTGGAGGCAGGAGTAGATATTCGAACTGTATTGGATCTTGTAAAAGAGGAGCAAGAAAAAAAGAAGTATAAACAAATGTTTAATACATTACAGGAAAGAGTAGTAGCTGGTGCTACCTTGTCTGCTGCTATGCAGCAAAGCGGCTATTTTATCTCTTATGAGTATTATAGTGTACAAATAGGAGAAGAAACAGGAAGGTTAGTAATAATACTAAAGGGGCTGGCAGATTATTTTCAGAAAAGAATAAAGCAGAGGCGACAAATTCTTAGTGCTTTAACATACCCGGTGGTAATTTTACTGGTAGCATTCGGTGCTGTATCGTTTATGATGGCGTATGTAGTACCTATGTTTGCTGATATATTAAAAAGATTCGGGAGCGATCTCCCGTTTATTACTAAAATGGTACTTGCAATTTCCGCATGGGTTAAAAAGTCTTTCCTTTTTTTCATAGTAGCCATCGTGGGTATTGCAATAGTTTGTGTATCGCAACGAAGAAAGGAATGGTTTAGATCTTTAACCAGCAGGATGTTATTGAAGGTTCCTGTTATTGGTGCCATTATCAGAAAAATAAATCTTGCCCGATTCTCAAATACGATGTCTTTGCTCATTGTCTCAAAAATACCTATTCTTCAGGCAATACAATTGGTTAATAAAATGATAGACTTCTATCCGGTAGAAAAATCTCTTGCTTTCATAGAAAAGGATATTATATCCGGAATACCATTGCATAAAAGTATGAGCCTGCATGATATATATCCCGCTAAAATGGTATTATTGATTAAAGTTGGAGAAGAAGTAAATCGACTTGATACCTTTTTTTCCAAGGTAGCCGAGCAGTATAACAGCGACGTTGAACACCAGACGAACATACTCAGTAAACTACTTGAGCCTTTAATCATAATTATTCTTGGATTGGTGGTTGGAATTATTCTGATCGCTATGTACCTGCCTTTATTTAAACTGGGGCAGGCATTTTAATTATCGATTTGACTTTTGTTGATTAATTATAGATTGGCTATGTTTGTTTCCATATATTGATACCTAAAGATTCTATAATTGTCGATTCTGATATAAGTCGGCTTACAGAGTTAGGTCTTTTCGCCCACCCCAGCCCTGGTGCAGCTTTTGCATACGCAATTACGAACCGCTATCTCGAGCTTGCCGCTTGCTAAAATAAATCACAATTATGAGAAAGAACAGATCATGGTTGAGTATAGGTTATGCTTTGCCATCAATGAATTTGACTTTTGCCTGCACGCTTGTTTCTTTACTTTCATTTGCTAATTCCTTATCTGCACAAGACACATTACCCAGACCAACGGATACTCTGTCCCGCGTAAAGGACTCCACCGTAACTGACTCTCTCCCGGTAACACAAACTTCCGCTTCCGGGCAAAACAAACAGGTTTCAGGAAAAATACAGGATGAACAAAGCAACCCGGTAGCAGGCGCAACCGTGAGCGTGCGTGGTACCACAACAGGTACTTCTACAGGGCCCGACGGTATTTTCTCTATTAACGCTCCAGACACCGCAGTGTTGGTGGTATCATCTGTAGGTTATATCGAGCAACAAATACCGGTAACGGACGATACCCTTCTTACCATAACACTGATTGGTTCTAGTCAGTCGCTCGAACAGGTAGTAGTAGTAGGGTATGGCACACAGCGAAAACGAGATGTAACAGGGGCGGTGGCCAGCGTAAAAGGAGAAGAACTGGCCCGGCAACCGGTGCAAACACCTACGCAGGCATTGCAGGGCAAAGTGGCTGGTGTACAGATCATTTCTTCCGGTCAGCCCAATTCCCAGCCACAGGTACGTATACGTGGTACAGGTTCAGCGCTGGCGGGTGTTAATCCCCTTTATGTAGTGGACGGCGTTCTTACGGACGATATCCGAAATATAAATAATGCGGACATTGTATCGGTTGATGTATTAAAAGATGCTTCCGCTTCCATCTATGGAGTAAGGGCCGCCAACGGAGTGATTATTATTACCACCCGCAAAGGTCGCTCGGGCAAAACAGTAGTAAGGTACGATGGTAACGCAGGCTTCCGGCAGGCTTCCAGTCTGGTGGAGATGGCAGGCAGCGATCAGTACCGTGCTTACCTGGCGGATATTAGTCCCAATTTTAATACCAACAGGCCACCGCTTACTTACGATGGAAGCACCGACTGGTTCGATACCGTTTTAAGAAATGCATTCCAGACCAATCATAATATCTCCGTATCCGGCGGCTCGGATAAGAGTACGTTTTTTGTAAGCGGTGGGTACATCGAGGACAATGGTATCATAACAGGGAACGACTATAAAAGGATAACATTCAGGGCTAACAATGATATCAATATTTCCAAAGCCGTGAAATTCGGTACCCAGCTATCTTATTCAAACGGTGCAGAACAGGCTTATGATGTAGGGGGAACTTTCGGAGCCATTTACCGCGCAGCGCCAGTAGTACCGGCAAAATCGGGCAATAAGTACGGCAACACCTCCGCATTCGGCAACATAATTAATCCCGTATTAAGCAACGATAAAAGGGACCAGTTCATAAAAGTTAACCGCTTGCAGGCGGCAGCCAACCTGGATGTGACGCCTATAAGCTGGCTGCGGCTTCATTCCGGTTTTAATATAGACGCCATATCCACTAACGACCGTACCTATGGATACCGGTTTCTAAACGATACCGCTACTTATCTGGCGGCGGGTGGAGGTCAGCAACGTCCTAACAGTCAGCTAAATCTCAGTGACACCCGCAATTATCGCTGGGTATGGGATAATACTATCACATTTGATAAATCGTTTAACGAGCACAGTATATCCTTACTCGCGGGCTCGGTTACGGAACGTTACCGGCAGAACGTGATTACCGGCCAACGCATTGATGTTCCCGAAAATCGTGACCTTTGGTACCTGTCGCAGGGTAACCCGGATGTGCAGGCTATTAATAACAGTACCGGGGATTATCAAACCAGGCAGTCATTTCTTTCGCGCCTTAACTATAGCTTCGACAGGAAGTATCTGCTTACGGCATCCATACGGGCCGACGGCAGTTCCCGCTTCCGTGAGAAATATGGTTATTTTCCCACAGTCGGTATAGGCTGGATAATAAGCCAGGAAGAGTTTATGAAAAATCAGAAATTGTTTAGCAACCTGAAACTGAGGGCAAGCTGGGGATTGGTGGGTAACGATAATATAGGCAGCAATAATTACATTACTACGGCTACCGTTAATATTCCTTATTTTTTCGACAATGGAATAATAAGAGGAGCTACTATACAGGATATAAAAGAAACCGGTTTGAAATGGGAGTCCAGCGAACAGATCGATATAGGAATAGAGTTCGGATTAATGGATAGCAAGCTGACCGGTGAGCTGGATTTTTATAATAAAGAAACGAGAGATGCGCTCGCCAACCGGGTAATACCGGGTATATTCGGCGACCCCGACAACCAGTATGTAACCAATATCGCTTCCTTTCGTAACCGGGGCGTAGAACTTTCGCTTAACTGGCGGAATAGTATTTCTAAAGACTTTGATTATAGTGTTGGAGGTAATATCAGCTATAATCAAAACGAACTGACCGGCCTCAACGGCGGACAGGCATTGCTATCCGGCGGTGTCGGTCAGCAGGGATTTACCACCCGTACCGATAACGGCCAGCCGGTAGGTAGTTTTTATATACGGGAAGCACTCGGTATATTCCAGAGTATAGCGGAAGTAAATAGTTATACCAGTAAAAACAATGTAGTATTACAGCCTGGCGCCCAGCCGGGCGATATAAAATACGCCAATATCGACGACAACGACGTAATTAACGAGAACGATAAAATATACGCCGGGTCTTACCAGCCCAAAATAACGTTTGGCTTTAACCTGGGAATAAATTTTAAAAAATTTGACTTAAGTGCCGATTTTTACGGAACCGGGGGAGGCAAAATATATAATGGTAAAAAAGCTTTTCGTTTTGAATTAACCGATAACATAGAAGCCGACTACGCCGATAACCGATGGACTACCGCCAACCCATCCACTTCCGACCCACGGATTATTAACAATGCCACACCTGCGTCCACTTACTTTCTGGAAACGAGCGATTTCCTGAGATTAAACAACCTGACGCTTGGATATACTATCGTGAGAGCTGGTGGTGAAGGGTGGCTGAGTAACCTCAGGGTTTTTGTTACCAGTCAGAACCTGTTTACACTAACCGCATACAGCGGCTTCACACCGGAACTGCTTTCCACGGACGTACTTAATTCCGGCATCGAGCTTACGCCATACCCTACTACACGCACTTTTGCTCTGGGGGTTAATCTTTCATTATAAAAAATACGTTATGAACATCACTTTAAATAAGCCAGGTTCAATAGCATTCTTCTTTATTCTTACGCTAAATGTTTTTTCCTCCTGCAAACAAGAACTGGAAGTAGCTCCGCAGGGTGAAGTTACTGAAGAGGCCATTCGGGCAGATCCGGCGGCTGCAGAGCAACTGGTAACCGGTGTATACAACGGGCTTTGGAGCGACAATGTGCTGGGCGGCAGTTTTATAGCAGTAAGCAGCATCGCTTCCGACGACGCTGATAAAGGCAGTACACCTCCGGACGCACCCAATGCCATACCGCTGGACAATTTAACCATGGATGCCAGCAACTCTTCGTTCAATGATATATGGAATGCGTATTACCGGGTAATAGCCAGGGTAAACCAGTCGCTAATACTGATACCTCTAAGTCCGGCGGCACCTGCACTCCGTTCAAGGTATGCAGGGGAAGTGCGCTTTGTACGGGCACTCATGTATTTTAACCTGGTGAGAATATTTGGGGGTGTTCCAAAGATCGATACGGTGCCCCCTATTAGCGAGATTAACAATACGGAGTTTCAGCAAAAAGCCACCAAGGAAGCTATTTATGATCTTATACAGTCGGATCTGGAATTTGCTATCAATAACCTTCCGGCTAAAGGAACAGCGGCTTATCCCAACGGCAGGGCTACTAAAGGTGCAGCAATGGGTATGCTGGCTAAAGTATTTCTATACCGTCAGAATTACCAACGGGCTTATGGTCTTACAGATACGTTAATTAATCTGCCGAACGTTGCAGGTTCTTATAATCTGCTAAGGAGTTATGACAGTATTTGGAGAGAAGTTGGTTCCAATCGTGCGGAAACGTTATTTGAAGTACAGACCGGCATTAACGCGACCTGCGATGCGGCAGTGAATATTTTCGTCGTTTACCAGGGTCCCAGAGCAGGGGGCCTAAGGGGATGGGCCGACCTTGGTTTTGGATTGAACACTCCTTCGCTTAGCCTGGCAAATGCGTATGAATCAAATGACCGGCGTAAGAATGCCACTATCATTTTCATCAATCCTTCCCCAACGGGGACAGTACTTTGGGATAATTTTCGGATACCCAGCCGTGATTCCGTGGAGAATGACCGGTATAACTACAAAGCATACCATAGCCGCACTCAGGAAAGGAACTGCGCGACTATTGACCGCCTACCTAAGAACGTGCGTATACTGCGGTTCGGCGAGATATTGCTGATTCATGCAGAAGCCGCCTTGGCTACGGGAAGGCAAAGTGAAGCCGTAGCAGATATACAACGCCTGCGCACAAGGGCCGGGTTAACGGATACTATAACATCTATTACCAGGGAGCAGATATGGCAAGAAAGAAGAGTGGAAATGGGCATGGAGTACGATCGCTACTTCGACCTGGTAAGGCAGGAGGCCGTACAGGCGGGACGTGCAACCGCTGCCTTTGCCGCGGATGGTAAGGTATGGGTAAAAGGAAAGCATGAGGTATTTCCCATACCTGCTATACAGATACAGTTAAGCAATAACCGCCTGGAGCAGAATCCGAATTACAATTAATGCTTGGTGAATGGATGGAAAAAAGCATTCGCATATTACCTGTATTTTTGTTTTGTGCGCTGATAAACCTGCCGGCACTTGCGCAAAAGAAAATTGTTAAGTCACCCGCCGCATTCGATGCCACCCGCCGGCCCAGGAATCTGTCAGACTCCGCCCTGTTTACCCTGGTACAGAAACAGACTTTCCGGTACTTCTGGGATTTTGCCCACCCGGTAAGCGGTATGGCAAAAGAAAGAAGTAACCGCGCATTCGACTATGGCGATGAGGTAGTGACCACGGGGGGAACGGGCTTTGGGGCAATGGCCATAATTGTGGCAGCGGAACGTGGCTGGATAGGCAGGGACACTGCCGCGCGGCAGCTTTTGCGGATAGTAAAGTTCCTGGCAAAGGCGGATGCTTATCACGGCGTATTTCCCCATTGGCTTAACGGATCGACTGGGAAGACAATCCCATTCAGTAGAAAAGACGATGGGGCCGACCTGCTGGAAACGTCTTTTTTGATTCAAGGACTATTATGTGTAAGGCAATATTTTAATAGCAGCAACAAGACGGAACAGGAACTCCGCAATCGCATTAGCAGTCTCTGGAACGACATAGAATGGAACTGGTTTACGAAAAATGGGGAAGAAGTGCTTTACTGGCACTGGAGCCCCAATAACGGCTGGGCGATGAATTTTCCTGTAAGGGGATTTAATGAATGCCTGATTATGTATATACTTGCCGCCAGTGCGGAACGCTATCCCGTGAGTGCTTCCGTTTATCACCGCGGCTGGGCGCAAAGTAATTTCTTTAAAAACGGGAAGCCGTTTTACGGCATCACACTCCCGCTCGGGTTCGATTATGGAGGACCGCTATTTTACTCCCAGTATTCTTTCCTCGGTCTCGACCCCAGGGGGTTAAAAGATAAGTACGCCAATTACTGGCAGCAGAATAAAAATCACACGCTCATTAACCGCGAACATTGTATCGTTAATCCCGGTAAATACAAAGGTTATAGTGCATCGTCATGGGGACTTACCTCCTGCGATACCTATAACGGATATGATGCCCATTCACCCACCAACGATCATGGTACTATTGCACCTACCGCAGCTATTTCTGCTTTTCCCTATACTCCTGCGTATTCGATGCAAGCGATGAAATATTTTTATAATACCCTGGGAGATAAGATATGGAGGGAATACGGATTTACCGATGCCTATAACGAAACGCAAAACTGGTATGCCGGCTCCCATCTTGCCATAGACCAGGGACCTATTATAGTGATGATGGAAAATTACCGCTCCGGCTTATTATGGAAACTATTTATGAGCTGCCCTGAAATAAAAAATGGTTTAAAAAAACTGGGGTTCGAAAGTCCCGCCATAAAAGAATAATATGAAAAAACATAAAGGCTGTTTGTTATTCCTCTGTTTTCTTTCCTCCGCTGCATACCCGCAGGCAGCCAGGGATCAGCAGGTGCGTATGAACACCTATATTTCCGGCCTGATGAAGAAGATGACGCTGGAAGAAAAAATAGGGCAGCTTAACCTGGTTTCGGTAGGCTTCGATGTTACGGGCCCGGTAGTAAGCCAGGGAGTGGACGAAAAAATAAAAAAGGGTTTGGTGGGTGGTGTGTTCAATACATTTACCCCGGTGGCGGTAAAAAAGTTACAGCAAATGGCGGTAACACAAACGCGTCTGAAAATCCCCCTTTTGTTTGGGTATGATATCATTCACGGGCACCGGACCATTTTCCCCATCCCGCTTGGATTATCTGCCAGTTGGGATACGGCACTTATCCGGAAAACCGCAAGTGCCGCTGCAGCCGAAGCCAGTGCCGACGGTCTGAACTGGACCTTCTCCCCCATGGTAGATATCGCCCGCGATCCGCGCTGGGGAAGGGTAAGCGAAGGTGCCGGGGAAGACCCGTTCCTGGGATCACAGATAGCGAAAGCGATGATAAGGGGCTACCAGGGCAACGACTATAAAACGACCGGTAGCATCATGGCCTGTGTAAAGCATTTTGCTTTATACGGTGCCTCGGAAGCCGGCAGAGATTATAATACGGTAGACATGAGCCGTATCCGCATGTACAACGAGTACCTGCCACCGTACAAAGCGGCTGTGGATGCAGGTGCTGCTACCGTAATGAGTTCTTTCAACGAAGTGGATGGCATCCCGGCATCTGCCAGTAAATGGCTGATGACAGACCTACTCCGCAGGCAGTGGGGGTTTAAAGGGTTCGTGGTAACGGATTATACGGCTATTAATGAAATGACCGCACACGGCATAGGCGACGCAAAGGAAGTGGCCCGCAGGGCCATTAAAGCTTCTGTGGAGATGGATATGGTAGGCGAGCTTTTTATAACGCAGCTTCCCCAACTGGTTAAAGAAGGCAAAGTGTCCGTCACCGAAATCGATAATGCCTGCAGGCTGATATTGGAGGCAAAATATAAACTCGGACTTTTTAACGATCCCTACCGGTTCGTGAATGAAGAAATGAACCGGAAAGAGATGATGAGCGATGATAAAA
This sequence comes from Chitinophagaceae bacterium, assembly GCA_031399065.1. Lineage (GTDB taxonomy): Bacteria > Bacteroidota > Bacteroidia > Chitinophagales > Chitinophagaceae > JADCRZ01. Next base: position 69,654 of record JANNOM010000065.1, on the reverse strand, counting down.
AAATGCTCGCCCGCGAAGCCGCCATAAAAAGCATGGTGCTTCTGAAGAACAAGAATAATGCATTACCACTTAAGGCCGTTCAGAAGATCGCCTTTATAGGACCATTGGTAAAAAACAAACGCGACCTGATAGGCAACTGGAGCGGGGCAGGAGATTATAACCAGGCAATCAGTGTATGGGATGCACTGCAGGAAAAAAAGAATATCGCCCCTTTTTATTACGCGAAAGGCTGCAACCTGGTAGACGATACCCTGCTGATGAATAAATTGAACCCGCACGGGGCTATGCTGGTACCGGACTCCTTATCACCGGAAGCCCTCTTGCAGGAAGCCATGTCCATTGCGGAAAAATCGGACATCATAGTGGCTTTTTTAGGAGAGCCCTTCGGCATGAGCGGAGAAGCGGCGAGCAGGAGCGATATAGGGCTGCTCCCAAATCAAAAAGCCTTATTGGCCGCATTAAAAAGAACCGGTAAACCCATAGTGCTGGTATTGATGAACGGCCGGCCCCTTACGCTTACCTGGGAAGATGAACACCTGGATGCCATACTCGAAACCTGGTATGGCGGCACCATGGCGGGTCCTGCCATAGTGGATGTATTGTACGGTGAAGCTAACCCTTCGGGTAAATTGAGTATGACGTTTCCCCGCAATGTTGGACAGATACCTGTTTATTATAACCATAAAAACACCGGCCGCCCTTTTGATGCCAACCAGAAATATACCAGTCAGTACCTCGATGTATCCAATGAACCATTATATCCCTTTGGTTATGGAATGAGTTATTCATCCTTTACTTACAGCAACCTTATATTGGACACAAAAAGTATAACGGCCTCTGGTAAGCTGACGGCTGCTGTAACCGTAACCAATACCGGTAAATATGAAGGTGTGGAAACGGTGCAGCTTTATATACGCGATTTAGAGGGCAGCATCACGCGCCCGGTAATGGAGCTGAAAGGGTTTCAAAAAATAGCCCTTTCACCTGGCGCATCCCGGCAGGTAAAATTTACTATTGGCAGGGAAGATCTCCGTTTTTACAACAGCGATTTACAGTTTGTTGCCGAACCCGGTGCATTTAAGTTGTATATTGGAGGGTCAAGTAAACAGGTTGAAGAAGCCGGTTTTATACTCAAATAAATGGCCAATGGTTATGAAAAAACAGATATTCCTGCTAGCGTTTCTGATATCCGGTATCTGCCTGAAGGCGCAGGACCTGTCCCTCTATCAAAAAAAATATCATATCAGTGGAACGGATACACTGCCTTACCGCATCCTGCTCCCTGAGAACTATAAGCCCGGTAAAAAATACCCGCTGCTCTTCGTGTTGCATGGTGCCGGGGAACGGGGTAACGATAACGAATCACAATTAATACATGTAGCCAAAGTACTGGTACGGGAAGATATCCGAAAACAGTTTCCGGCTATCGTAGTGTTTCCTCAATGCCCGGCATCCAGTTACTGGAGCAATGTAAGGCGGCAGGATGACCAGGGCAACAGGGCCTTTATTTTTACCGCAGACGGAGAACCTTCGCTGGGAATGAAACTGGCGCAGGAACTGCTTTATAACTTATTAAAAGACTATAAGATAAAAGCGAACCAGGTATATGCGGCCGGATTATCCATGGGAGGCATGGGTACGTTCGAGATCGTTTACCGCAATCCATCTGTTTTCGCCGCCGCCGTTCCCATCTGCGGTGGTTCCGACCCGGCTATCGCACCGGCGGTTAAAGAGGTTAAATGGTGGATATTTCACGGAGCGAAAGACAATACAGTACTTCCGGTAAATTCCGAAATAATGGCAAAAGCACTTAAAGACGCAGGCGCAGACGTAAAGTTTACCCTATACCCCGAAGCAGGCCACAATAGCTGGGACCCGGCTTTTAACGAAAGGGAATTATTACCCTGGATGTTTTCTGTAAAAAGAAAATAATGCGCCTATTCAGCTTATTATAATAAGTTTATTAAAGAAAGGTTTGTATAAGTATTTTGTATACTTTTGACTTATTATAATAAGTTTGCCATGCAGCTAAAAACGTTCCGGCATCTTTGGGGTATTAACGAACCCTTTAAAGAAGTATTTCCCCTAATCGAAAAAGCAGGTTACCGCGGTATCGAGTTTAAGGGAATTAAAGTAGCCGGCGATAGTGCTTTCAGAGAATTACTTAGCGCATACGATTTCGAGTTCATCTCTCAGATACATACCTCCGGGGAAACCGTGGACGATCATATCGCTTCTTTTAAACAACTGATACAAGCCTCCCTTCCTTTGAATCCCCTGCTTATTAACAGTCAGAGCGGTAAAGACAGTTGGGGCACCGATGAAAAATATGAATTTATTACCCGTGCCCTCGAATATGAAAAGGAGACCGGCGTTCCCGTTGCACACGAAATACATCGCGGCAGAATTACCTACAATCCCTGGGATACAAGAGATATTTTGCTTGCATTCCACGACCTGAAACTTTGCTGCGATTTCAGTCACTGGGTTTGCGTTTGCGAACGGATAATCGATTCGGAACTTGCCATTATAGAGCTTTGCGCCGAACGATGCATTCACTTGCATTGCAGGGTAGGCTACGAGCAGGGCCCCCAGGTATCAGACCCCAGGGCGCCTGAGTTTGCGACGCACCTTAAGGCTCATGAAGATTGGTGGCATATCATCTGGCAGGCACAGCTTGCAAAAGGAATAGATGTATCCACTCTAACGCCGGAATTCGGTCCACCGGATTATCATCATACATTGCCTTTCAGCAGAACACCCGTATCTGACCTTTGGGAAATATGCGATTGGATGCATGACCGGCAGAAAGAAAGATTCAGTCAACTTATAAATACCAACAAACATGTTACAGGCAAAGGAAATCATTCAGCACACGGGCTTTCGTTTGCTGAATGAAGATAACAAAAAGGACTATTGGGAAAGTGGCTTCCTGCTTATTAAATCGTTATTCACTAAAGCAGAAACGCAGAAGTTGCGATCCATTGCGGAAAAAGATATGCAACAAACCGAAATACTGGTGAAAGGCGATCAGAGCGGCAACCTTACAAAGCTGAAAATGTGGGACAGGCCGGGCGATGATATCTATGGCATGTTCTCCAGGAACGAGCGGATAACCGACAATATCGAAATTCTTTTTGGTGAGCCCGTTTATATTTATAGTGCAAAAATGATCCTTAAAAATGCAAGGGAAGGCGGTGCCTGGGAATGGCACCAGGATTATGGATACTGGTACAACTATGGCTGCCTGCTGCCTTCGATGAACAGCTGCATCGTGGCCATCGATACCGCCAATAGGGAAAACGGCTGCCTGCAGGTTTTAAGGGGTTCGCATAAGATCGGCCGGATCAATCACGATCGTATTAATGATCAGACCGTGGCCGACGACGAAAAGATACAGGAAGCAATTAAACGATTCGACCTGGAATATATCGAGATGCAGCCCGGCGATGCCCTGATATTCGATGGTAACCTGCTGCATCGCTCGGACAGTAACCAGTCCAATTTTGACCGGTGGAGTTTTATTGCTTCTTATAATACGGTTACCAATAAGCCTTATAAAAAGGTAAGAGAATACGGCAACTATGAAGAACTGGTAAAAGTACCACGTACAGCTGTTGACGACTTTGAAAAGGCGTCGTAGCCAATGTAATTAATCATTCAATGCATTAACGCCTCTATAATGGAGATAACATGGAAATAACGATTGGTTGGCTGATACTGTTGCTGGCGGGTTTCTTCCAGGGTAGTTTTATTTTGCCTATGACGATGACACGCCATTGGAACTGGGAAAATGCTTGGTTATCCTTTTCGCTGCTCGGAATGGTGTTACTTAATCTTCTACTCGCCTTTTTATTTATACCCGGTCTTCTTTCTGTATATATGGCAGTGCCCGCAGGCGATCTTTTTTTGCTGGCATTATTCGGGTTATCCTGGGGCCTCGGTGCGGTTCTGTTCGGCATAGCGATGGACAGGTTGGGTATGGCGCTCGGTTACCCGGTCATCATGGGGCTGATCGCCAGTTTCGGGGCAGTGATCCCGCTGTTTGTTTTTCATTCCGGCGATGTATTTACCTTCAAGGGACTGGCAATTGTCGCGGGTGCTTTGATAGTTGTCTACGGAATTATACTTTGCGCAAAAGCCCATGTACTTAAAGAGTCGTCCGCTGCAACCGGGGCGAAAACGGGTAAACCGGCCATTCTAATCGCCATTGCGGCGGGCGTTTTATCCTGCCTGCCCAATATTGGTTTTTCCTTTGGTGAATCGCTGATAGGAGAAGCTTTAAAAGCAAATTCATCCGGATTTATGGCGGGCAATGCAGTATGGGCATTGTTTTTTACCATGGGCTTTATTCCCAATGCGGCGTACACTATATATTTACTCAGGAAGAATAAAAGTTTTTCTTTGTTCAGGAAATACACCGGCAGAAATACTTTTTTTGGTGTTGTAATGGCATTTATGTGGATCGGCAGCTTTTACCTGTATGGTATCAGTACCATAAAGTTAGGAGCATGGGGATCGGTGATTGGCTGGCCCCTGTTCATTTCTTTATCTATTATTGCCGGTAATCTTTGGGGTATTGCAAAATCGGAATGGAAAGAAGCCTCTTTACCGGCCAAAGTAAAACTTAGGCAGGGGATGGCCATTATATTCCTGGCCATTATCGTTATTGGTATCTGTAACCTGTTATGACTGTTTTTATTTAAAATTATTTTCGGTAAAAGGATAAAAGGTGAAAAACAAAAACATCGTTGTTATAGGCAGTTATTTAGTGGCACTGGTGATGAACTCCAGGCGACTGCCCGTACTTGGCGAAACGCTGATGGCGCGGAATTTCAGGCAGGTGCATGGTGGCAAAGGTTCTAACCAGGCCGTTCAGGCGGCCAGGCTGGGGGCACATACCTCCTTTGTCGGCAGGGTAGGGAAAGATAATTTTGGGGAAGCCTTTAAACAGCTTTGTAAGGAGGAAAACATCGATGCCGGTTTTGTATTTGAAAGTAACCAGCTGCCGACGGGCGCAGGCTTTATTATCTGTGATGATAACGGGCACAATATAATTACCATCGATATCGGTGCTATCCATGAATTTGGTAAGGAAGATATTGATGCGGCAATAGGCATCATTTCAGATACCAGTACCGTTTTGTTACAATTGGAAATTCCGCTGGAAACGGCGTTGTATGCAGCAAAAAAAGCAAAGGAAAAAGGGGCTACCGTCATTTTAAATCCTGCACCCGCGCAAAATCTTACCGGCTACGATCTTTCTTTCATCGACTTTCTTACGCCTAATGAAACGGAAGCCAGGGTATGTATAGGTTTACCGCAAGAAAGTATTATAACCGATGAAGAGGCTGCACATAAACTGTTGAAGCTGGGCTGTTCCAATATAGTACTAACACTGGGTGAAAAGGGCAGCTTCCTGTGCAATAAATCGATGTCTATCGCTATCCCCGGATTTGAAATGAAGAAAGTGGTAGATACTACCGGTGCAGGTGATGGGTTTAATGCGGGCCTTGCCGTGGCTTTGTCGGAAAGTAAAAGCATTCCTGACGCCATACAGTTCGCCAATGCAGTCGGCGGCTTATCGGTTACCCGTGCAGATACGGTGCCTTCTTATCATTCGAGAAATGAAGTAAATCATTTTTTGCAGCAACAGGTTCAACGGTTAATAAACTAATTTAAAATTCAGGAAATAGTAAATCAAGACAAGCAGTAATGAAAAAAGGAATAAAAGTAAAATAGCGGAATCCACCGACAATGAAGAAATTCTGTGAGTATTCATTATAATGATCTGTGGGACTGGGCTGCGAAAAGCTCCCGGTTTTATTCAACAGGCGGACCTCAAAATCCGGATTATTCGGCGAAATAAAAGTTCATGTGGCCGGGGCTTGACAGGATTTCAACCATTGGTTTCAGGTGTGTAGTGGATATAGAATAGATATAATAACAGGAATATTTTAATCAAGAAAAAAAGATATTATGAAAGGGTTGATACGATTAATTTTTTTGATGCTGTTTATACATCCGGGAAATAAGGTGGCTGGTCAGGATCAAAATTGGCTGCGTCTGCCATTTTCACAATACGTAATTAATGCCGACATGTATGATGGTACTACCAACTGGAAATATTCTGAAACGCTGGAACACAGTGAATCGGTGATCAACCCGCCAAAGCCCGGCGAGGATTGGAACGGGTGGTATAAAAAACTGAAGGACTATCAGCTATTTGTTCGTGCGCATAGCAATGATACTGCTGCCTATTTTATTGAATTGATTTTTAACAGGACAAAAAACACGACCATTAACTTTAACAAAGTTGCTTTTGATATGAAGCTGGCACCTGGAGAAAAAGTAATGGTGGATGGTAAGCTGGATGTGAAGGAAGGCGGGGTAAAAGTGTTCATCGATTTCCAGTTTAAATACCTGGGGGAAGAGATTTCTAATCCCGTACGAAAAGTTGTTACGGCAAAAAGCTACTTCCTGGCAGACAAAGCCATGGCGGCTTTCAGTACGCTAACTACCGCACCAATATTTAATGCCGATAGCTTTGCAGTAGTGCCTGTAGTGCGAATAGAAACGGTTGATAGCAGTCTTGCCCGGGTAAATGTAAGGGCACTGAACCTGGTATTTGTTTCTAACCCGACGCGTGTTAAACGCTTTAATGAACTGGCTGGCATGTTAAAGCCCATATCTCCCAAGATAGACAGGCAGCTATACGACCGCCCGGAAATGCAATGGCTGAAACGAAATTTTATCATGGGCTTTGCTTTTATATGGGATAATGATTTTTGGGATTACCGCAAGGCAGAATACAAGGTGAAAGCGTATTGCGACCAAATGAAGAAAGAATTCGGCGGCTTTCAATCCGTCATGATATGGCATACTTATCCGAATATCGGTATCGATGAACGAAATCAATTCGACTATTTTCATCACATGCCCCAGGGAGGTGTAAAAGCATTGGCAAATGTGGTAAAGGAGTTTCATAAAAACGGCGTAAAAGCCATCTTAATTTATAACCCGTGGGATGTGGACACACGGCAATCGGATACTTCCGATTTTAAAACCTTTCCCGCCATTATCGGTAAAACGGATGCCGATGGTTTATTTATGGATGTTGGTACCTACGGTTATGAATTTCAACCGGAGTTGGATAAACATAAAAGGAGCGTTACCGTTGGCCCCGAATTAAGCCCGCTGTTGCAGTGCGCACAAGGTCCTCATGCCGTTACTTCCTCCTGGGCGCAAACGGTGAAGCCTGTCAACAACCAGGGGGTGCTTGCGCTAAAATGGATTATACCCGATCATCTGCAATTGCGCATCAATCGCTTTTCACGTGACAGGCAGAATGACCTTGCTTTTACCTGGCTGAACGGGCAGGGCGTTATTGTGTGGGAAAATGTTTTTGGTGTAATGTACAAATGGAATGCAAAAGACAGGAGTACGATACGGAAAATGAATGCTATCTGGCAGCAGTTTTACGGACTGTACACATCCGATTCCTGGAAGCCTTACCTGCCTACGAGCCTGCCGGATGTCAATATATCTTCCTGGGAAAACGGCAATATGCGAATATGGAACGTGGTGGCGAACAAAGCACAAACCGGGAGAACCGTTTCTTTTGATGCGGATACAAATTTTAATGCTTATTACGATATATGGACCGGTGAAAAAATTAAAATAGTCAACGGCAAAATAAGCCTTGATGTAGAACGCATCGGTTGCATACTGGCATTAAAGAACATCCCTTCGCGGGCGGTATTTTCCCTGTTGGCAAAGCAGCAGGCGGAGGATGCAGCAGCTTTACCAGATACTGATCAATACACTAAACTTTTATCCGTAAAGAAAGCAGTATCGCCGCCTTCCGTTGCAGCAATTACAAAGGCAAACAGCAGCAGTGCAATGTTAACAGTAAAGGAAGGTAATTATCATTTTATTGTAAAACATCCGCAACGGGAAGGCGATTGCTACCCCGATATGGACGCGGCAACAGAATCAACGTATAAATTTGTGAATGAGAATGGCAATCCTTATATCATGATTCACTATCACAGCGAGCAGTTGCCCGGCTACCGCATAATGGCAGGTGTGGTTACCAACGGGGAGTTTGAAATATTTATGGAAGCAAGCCATTACAAACCGGTCAATGCCGATAATTACCTGAAGCACTGGAGGGGAAACAATTGTCCACCGCAGTTGAAAGACAGCCCGGTGGTGTACATATCCCTGCAGGATGCAAGGGCTTATGCAGCATGGGCAGGCATGAGGTTACCCACCGAGTGGGAATGGCAGGCCGCAGCGGAAACGCATATTGATGGCTTTGTTTTCAATAAAGTATGGGAGTGGAATGAAAGTGAACGCAATGATGGCTATAACCGCTTTGTTAACCTGCGTGGTGGTTGCGAAAGCTGGAAGCTGAAAACATCCCGCTGGTATTTTGGCGGCGGAACGTTAAGCAGTACGAAAGTACCCGGTGGCAGGCAGCCGCTTGATTTTCATGGTAAATATTTTTTGATGTTCGAGGGTATGGACAGGGCCGCGACCATAGGATTTCGCTGTATGAAATAATACCCGGATAGTATTCCCGGATATTGTTATAATGGTTAATATTGCGGATGGCCACCAAAGCAGTAAAGATTCCGCAGTACAGGCAGCTTTATGAAATATTGCGAAAGCAGATAAGCACCGGCATCTACAAAGAAGGAGATATACTTCCTTCCGAACATGAATTATACCTGGCCCACTCCGCTACGCAGCCAACCGTGCGACAGGCCCTGGCTTTATTGGTGAACGACGGGTATATTAAGAAACACCAGGGTAAGGGAAGCATTGTACAGCGTTTGCCAAAGGGTCTGGGTATTTTATCGATAGAAGGAAGGCTGGCCAACTCTGGTAGTAACACCAGTAACTTAATAACGAAGATAATAGATGGCCCCCGCATTACTTCCTGGCCGGTAGATATGATGTTTACCCCCGGCAAAGAAGAACTGGAACACAAATGCTTTTATATAGAGAGGCAGAGAAGGGTGGATGACACGGTTATATTTTATGAATTTCTCCATATCCCTGATATAGGAATGCCCCGGTTCTCTTCCCGCTCACTGGAAAATAAATCACTGTATGAAATACTTCGAAAGTACTATAAAATTGAAATAAGGGGGGGTGAACAAAAGTTATGGGCAATAGCCTCGGATGAAACCTCCGCCCGGTTTCTGGAGATAAAAAAAGGCAATCCCGTTTTAAGACTGGAGCGAAGGATAGATACGAACCGTATAGGGTTTAGTATCTACACTTCTCTCTATGTTAATACCGAAAAATATGTTCTGCAGGGCCTGATTTAATAGCAGCCGGTTTGCTTAAAAATATTTAATCTGCCCGATTATTTTACCGACATATTCAATAGCTCGATGCTATTGTTCACCCGGTATTTTTCAAATAGTTTGCTTTTTATATTGCGTACCGTATGATGACTGATGTTCAGGTACCAGGCTATCTCTTTGGTGCTTAAGCCCCTTTGGATAAGCGTTAGTAGTTCGCCTTCTCTTTTAGATATAGTATGGTGTTCGGCCGACGGCCTGTATTCTTTGATCTTGTAAAAGAGTTTTTCCTGCCTGTATATTTCCATTTTCACTCCGCCGAATATTTTTTCCCCGGTAATATCGCGGCTAAGCGTATAGTAAAGGTTGCCCGAACCTTTAAGGTGCAATACCGCTTTTTCATCGTGCAGATAGATATACTGGCCGCTTTTTTTCCTGAAGCGGTAATGGAAAACAACTCGGTACTCACAGTGAAGCGCGGGTGGAATTGATTCAATATATTCCTGCATATAGGCAAAACATTTATGCAGGTCTTCCCGGTCGGCATCATGTACGCAGGAAAAGTATTTTTCAAAACTATGATTGAGGGAAACTTCACGGCAGGAGTCGAAGACATACGCGTAATTTTCGCTCACATAGGCAATTTCAGGATGCATAACCGGGCATGTCATAATCACCCATTGCGGAAATAGCTGATGCATTTTATCGAACAAATCCAGTACCTCATCCCGGTTCTGAATACCAGCCAGGCTAACATTTTTTTGTATGTAGGCGGCCAGTTTATTGTTCATTCGTATAAAGGAACCTTCTCCTGTCATAGTCGGTAATTAAGCAGTAAATATCATGCATTGATCGCTTTGTTATACTCCCCAAAACCGGGCATACGCTGCGCAATAGTAGAATTGTACTATTCCTATTGTTTCTCACCCATCATAGTTTTGATTTTTATTTATAGAAAATACAGTGACTAGTAAAAATAAAACGCAGGAAATATTTATATAATAAATACTATCATCAATAAAAGCACATGAAAAAGTTTTTTAAAGTCACCGGTATTACCCTGCTGGTAATTGTTACCGGTTTATCCGTTACCGTGAGCGCATTGCAGCACAAAAAGTTCGACGCACCTTATCCGGCTATAAAAGCCAGTACAGATACTGCCATTATCGCCAGGGGGAAGAAGCTGGTTTTCGGTGCAGCGCATTGTGCTAATTGTCATTCCCCTGCATCGATGGAAGACCAATTGCTGAAGGGAATGGAAGTACCGTTAACAGGCGGGCGGGAGTTCGATATTCCTATCGGCAAATTGTATGCGCCTAATCTAACACCTCACCCATCGGGTATTGCCCGTATAAGTGATGAAGCTATAGCAAGGGCTCTCCGATATGGCGTAAGGGATAATGGAAGTGCATTGTTCGACTTCATGCCTTTTCATAATACCAGTGACCAGGATCTGACCGCTATCATTTCTTATCTTCGCTCGCAGCCTGCGGTGGAGAATGTGGTTCCTCCAAACAAGATGAACGTTTTGGGAAGAGTAGTAAGAGCCTTTGTGTTAAAACCGGCAGGACCATCGGGTCTAGTGCCCGTATCGGTAAAAGAGGATACCACGGCGGCATATGGCAGTTATATAGCCAATAGTATCGCCAACTGCAGCGGCTGCCATACTAACAGGGACCTGATGACGGGTGCTTATATAGGGGAACGTTTTGCTGGTGGGTTTAAGATGGAAACGAAAACCGATTCCGGCACGTTCTTTATCACATCACCCAATCTTACCCCTCATAAAACCGGTCGTATAACCGGGTGGACGCAGGAGCAGTTTATCGCCCGCTTCCGGACAGGTAAACGTATTCAGCAAAGCCATATGCCCTGGGGACCTTTCAGCCGCATGAGCGACGACGAATTAAAATCCATTTATAAGTACCTTCAAACGGTGAAGCCGGTGGATAACAAAGTGCCGGTGGGATTGGAAAAAGAAAAATGATTGTATGATAAAGATTTGGTGGAAATACCTGTTTATTGCTCTTTTAATTAGTATCCGGCTGGATACTTTTTCTCAGCATGGCATCATGGTTCTGCAAACCGACTTCGGTATGAAGGATGGGGCCGTATCTGCCATGAAAGGAGTAGCGATGGGTGTCGACGACAAAATCAAACTGTTTGATCTCACTCATGAGATACCCGCTTATAATATCTGGGAAGCCGCGTTAAGACTGGAACAGGCAGCCAGGTATTGGCCAAAAGGAACCGTATTTGTATCCGTGGTAGATCCGGGAGTTGGCTCTTCCCGGAAATCGGTCGTGCTGCAAACCAACAACGGTTATTTCTTCGTATCCCCGGATAACGGATCCTTAATGATGATAGCCAGGCAGATGGGCATCCGGGAAGTAAGGGAAATAGATGAAACAACGAATCGTCTCCCCGGGTCCGGCAAGTCCTATACTTTTCATGGAAGGGACGTGTTCGCCTACACGGCCGCCAGGCTGGCTTCCGGTAAAATCAGGTTCGACCAGGTAGGCAAACGATTGCCCCTGCAGGTAGTTTCCTTACTTTATCAGGAAGCGGTATGGAAAGCCGGCACGGTGAAAGGCACCATAACCTTGTTAGACGTTCAGTATGGAAATGCCTGGAGCAATATAGATGACGGGCTTTTGCAGAAGGCTGGTATTCATTTAAACGATTCGGTGAAGGTTAAGATATACCACAAGGACAATATTGTTTATGATGGAAAAATGCTTTATTTAAATACCTTCTCGCAGGTGGCGGAAGGTAGTGTACTATGTTATCTTAATAGCCAGCTTAATCTTTCTTTAGCAGTTAATATGGGTAGTTTTGCGGATGCTTATAAGATAAGCAGCGGGCCGGAATGGATGATAGAAGTGTCGAAATGAAAATAGGTCCCGGCAAATAATTAAGTACCGGTGATCCATAATACCCACCCGTTCAGGGTTTCGTTGAGGCGGCGCTATCATTGGCTGCTGCCAGCCTGTTTTCTTTCGGCAATATGAAAAGATAGTATTGCAGAATAAATAAGAGTCCGATGGAAAAAGGAATGGCGGTATAAATCCGTAGCTGTTCATCATAACCGAAAAATTCTATCAGCATCCAGTACCCGTTGGCGCAGATCCAGAAAGCGACCGCCAGGTTATGATATAATTCAGACTTAAGCCGGCGCGTTTGCCAGGTGATCAGTATAGCCACGGCAAGCGTTGGGATCAGCATCAGCATGCCGATTGGTTTCCAGAGCATCGCCCAGCTCAGGTCTTTCAGCAACCAGAAGAAGATATGCATATTTTCCACTTTTCGGAAACGGGCGGGGATGGAATACAACTGCGTAGCAGGCATGGTGGCTGGTTATTTGAGTATGAATAATTTCTACCTGGTTAAGATAGTAATTGCCATGCAAAAATAAGGAACAAGTTATTAAGGGAAATGGGTTTCCTCAATAACCTGTTCCTTCCATACCATAATTAACGTACTTCTATAGAACTAAGTCTTTTTATGTTTTTCCTGTCACTGTAATCATACTGGTATAAGCCGTTTTTTGCCACTACCAGTGCTCTGTTATTCCAGGTAATTACATCGAATGTTTCCAGTCCGGTGATATGCTGCAAAAGGTTTAATGTATATCCATCGGGAGTTTCATAAATTTTAAAACCGTCTCTTCCATCACAAACGAACAGGAGCTCACCGTCTTTAGAAAGACCGTGCGGGTGGGTCAGGTTATACGTCTTCTTAAGAACGGGGGATTCAAGTCTGGTAACGTCCACCACGTTCAGTTCATTAGTGTTTCCGTTGCAGGTTGTTCCGCTGCGTAGGGTAACATACGCATACTTATCATCGGCCACTACGGGATCGCAACGCTGGGCGTGCGTGAATCTACTGAGTTGGACGGGTGTTTCCGGCTGCGTAATGTCGAAGATGAACATCCCGGTAGTAGAGCCAATAAACAATTTATTTTTAAAAGGATAAATAGTTTCAATACCCCAGCCAAGCCGGATGTTCTTTTTAAATACCGGATCTGCAGCATCGGAAACATTGAACACCTTTAACATGGAATTGGTGACGGTGTAAAAATAGTCATTCACTAATGTGAACCGGGCCATGGAACCGCCTTTGGAAGTAGATGAAGAACTATTGGCAAGGGAGGAGCGGAATGCTGCGTCGTTTGCCGAAAAATTAAACGTCATTCTTTCGAAATCTTGACACGATATCATAGTGTCTACTTTAATCCATTCCGTAGTCACTTGTATTGAATCGGGGTTGAAGGGAGCAAAGGTTTCCAAATAATATCCATTAACCTCAGGAAATATATTATTAGTGAATTTAACGATGGCGGCGGCTTTAGGATTTCTGATGTTAATGGTTACAAGGTCGTTATAAGAATCTGCATATAGTATGTCTCCTTTTACGGCCATGTCTATATTTCCCGGGATGGAAATAAAGGAAACATTTTTCGGACTCCTTGGATTGGTATTGTCTATTACATGAATGCCTTTGTTGGGTTCATTTACAAGAATGTAATTCCCTTTTATGTAAATTTTTCCTGTTTCCTGAAGGGGAGTGGGAGCAGTACTTTTTATATTTTTTCTTATGGCAGAAAGAGTCTTGTATACAGGCCTGTAAAAACTGTATTTCTGCCGGCATTTGTCGTCTCCTTTCTGACAGCCGCTAAAGCAGAGGGCTGCAAAAAGAATAAACAGGGTGGTTGATTTGAATATATGTTTCATCATGCTGGTTTTTATGGGTGACACCATAAAAAATAGCATCGTTGCATGCGGATCATGAATAAATTATGAAGGGCTTACAATTTCAGCTTCTTGAAGATAAATTCAGGGATAGAAGTTATTATGAGCATGATCCACCGCCAAAACCATTTTACATATACGATATCTTTCTTTTTGGTGACGGCATCGTATACCGTATCGGCCACCATTTCGGGTTTGGCGGTAAGCAGTGGTGGCAATGTAAGGTTTTCCGTCATGCGGGTATATACAAAACCGGGCTGTACGCTCACCACATGAACGTTCTCCCGGAACATCCGATTACGCAGGCCCGAAAGGTATGCCGTAAAGCCCGCTTTGGCGCTGCCATAAATATAATTGCTTTGCCGGCCCCGCTCACCTGCCACGGAACTGATGCCAGCTATCACTCCCTTTTTTTGCGCAGCATAATTATTACTTACCACATTCAAAATGGAAACGGCCCCGGTATAGTTAGTGTGTATGATCTTTTCCGTCTCTGTCCAACTTGCCCGGGCGGTTTCGTTTTCTCCCAGGTAGCCAAATACACAAACGGTTACATCCGGCTTTACCGGTAACTGGTCGAAGAATGCCTGGTGTGCATTATAAGCGGTGGCATCGAACTCATGAAGAGTGCAGGCAGTATTATAGCGGATCGATATATCCGATTGCAGTGGCTGCAGACGGCTTGCCGAACGGGCGGCGAGTTGAATACCGTAACCCTGCGAGGCGAATTTTTTTGCAATGGCCATAGCCATATCGGATGCTGCTCCTAAAATTAATGCGGTTGCCATAATACGTACTCGCTGTTGGTTAAGGGAATTATTGATTAAACATTTTAATATCTTTCATGTAGATAATGAGGTAGAAGCTGACGACCCAAAGAATCAGGGTTGCCTGGATAAAACGGTCTTTGTAGAGGATTTTGGTAGGAGAGCCGGATGCGGCATGTACATAAATGATCTGAAGATAGCGCATAATGCCGGCCAACACAAAAAGGCAGGTATAATATAAACGGTAGGTACCCATACGCATCTGTACTTCGGGCGACATGGTATACATAAAATAAGCCACTACTATAACGGCACATATCAGCGCAAGTATTACATTCAGGAAGTCGAGGTTATATCCCTTTATAGACTTTCTCATATCGTTGCCGGAAGAGAGCTTCAGCAGTACATCGTCTCTTCTTTTGCCAACCGCCATGAATAACGCCAGCAGGAATACCATGATAGTAAGCCATTCCGACAACCCCACTTCCGCCAGTACGGCACCGCCTTTTACCCGGAGCACAAAACCCGTGGCCACTATAAATATATCCAGTATCGGGATGGATTTTAGTCCAAAAGAATAACCCAGGTTAATGACAAAATATATACTGAGCACAAAGAGAAACTTGGGATCCAGCGTCCAGGCGATACCTAAAGCCGCCGTGAGCAGAATGATGCAGATAACAATAGCTGCTGATTTGGATACCGCCCCGGATGCCAGTGGCCTTTTGGATTTTACCGGATGCTTTTTATCGTCCTCTATATCCCGGTAATCGTTAATGATGTAAATACTGCTGGCTGCGAAACAGAAGGCAAGTGTGCCGGCCAGCAGTAGCGGGTATTTTCCCCAGTTAAACAGGTCCTGGGAGAAGAAGACAGGTATAAAGAGAAATGCATTTTTTGCCCAGTCCTTGGGGCGCAGCAACTTTATATAAGCCACGGTATAACGAGTTTTACGGTGGCGCAAAATACGTTTTAAAATCCAAACCCTATAGCTTTGGGCGGTTTAATGTAGGCGCAGTATGAAATTTACGATTTTATCTATATATTGCTGCATAATTATACCCCTCCCCTTAATATGAACCAACCAGGCTATTCCCGCACTGATTACCGGGTGTTTTCCTATCTTGAAATAGTATTTATTGTAGTGCTTGCATCTGTTCCCCTATTTACCAGTTTTCCTTACAGGGTTAACATTTTCTTATCATGGGAGGGCGCATACCGCATGAGTGAAGGCCAGATACCGTATAAAGATTTCGGAATGCCGCTGGGATATATGTACTGGGTAGTGCCGGCCATGTTCTTCAAAATCTTCGGGGCTCAGATGATCACTCTTATAAAAGCGCAGGTGTTCATTAATATCATTTCGGGACTGGCGTTCCGCTCCATTCTCCGGAGTTTGTCCGTACCGGCCGGGGCAAGACTGTTATCGGTGCTGATGTATTGTCTTTCTTATTCCTTTTTCAATTTCTGGCCCTGGTATAATCACACAGTAATCGTATATGAAATAGTGGCACTAGCTTTCTTATTCCGTTATATATTACCGGCGGGAGGTCGTAAACACCGGGGCTGGCTGGCGCTATCGGCGCTGTTTGTCTGTTTTTCCTTTCTTACCAAGCAGGATGGGGGAGGACTGGCAGTAATGCTTTCCCTGGCATTGCTGGGTTACAATTGTTTTTATGAAAAACAATGGACACCGCTTATATTGTTTGGAGGAATGCTGGCCATAAGCGGTTTTCTTCTCATCTACCCGTTTACCCGTTTTAATTTCTCCTACTGGTTCAATTACGGGCAACCGCCGCATACGGCCCGGGTGTCGTCTTTCGATATTCTTAATGAGTTTTTTTACAATTCCCAGTGGATAAAATTTTACCTGTTGCTGGTGCTTCTATTGTGCATGGCCAGGTTTAAAACGTTCAGCAGCTTCCTGGCTAATAAAAGAGATATACTTTTCCTTTTGCTTACACTTGGTATACTGGCGGAAGCTGCTATACTGCAGGTAACCAGTTATACCCCGCCGGATAATAACATTTTTTTTCACAGTTTTGTGTTTGCCTTTCTTATAACTTCCTTAACCCGTTTGCTTACGATCGACTTTAACCGCTTATGGCCGTTGATGATTTGCGGGGCAGGCATGTTACTATGGTGGAGCGGCACTTACTGGAAGTATTTTCAGCGGGTGATGGATCGCGTCGCACCACCCGAAATGGTTAAGACAGATAGCAAAGAAAATATCGTAAATCGTAATACTTACGTTATCGCAACGGAGCCACCGGAGATACCGCTTTCTGAATGGACTTTTACCGGGTTAAAGGCATTCGACAGAATATATATGCCCAAGCCTACGGTGGAGGGTATTCATCGCCTGCTTAATACGGAACTGGTAAAATCCCAAAAGCCGCTGAACGTACTCAATATGACGGAACTTACCCCTCTGGCAGTTGAAATACCTTATAGCCTGGAGCAGGGGCCGGATCGTCCCTTATGGTATCACCTGGGTGTGTCCATGTTTAACCGGGATGCTGCCCGCTTCGAGGAACGGATCGTTAAAAAGCAATACGACCTCGTGTTGTTCGAATACATGCCCGGCCTTAATAATTTTTATCCTTTCCGGGTACGAGATTCGCTTCGGGTGCATTATCGTCGGTCGGATGCTTTTCCCGCACCCAGAAGGGGCGACAGGAGATCGGTTATAGAAGTATATACAAAGCCCTGATAATGCAGAGTTGTAACGGGGAATAGCAGGTGCTTCTGATTATATTTGCGATATGTATTTAATTCATTGTTTGTGTATTTATTCTCTTTAAAAGCAGAATCAGTCATACTTTATACCGGTATGGCCATTTTACTATTATTAGTATGTATAAATGGCCGTAGTCCTTTCTTCGACGAGCAGTTATACCTGCGTGATGTGGAAGTATTGCACCGTTATGGCTGGGGTAAAGAATTCCTGCTTCGTCTTACCGGTTCGGCAGGGCCGCTTTATGCAGTGATTCATCATATTCTGGAGCCATTTACCCGATTAAGGCCGCCTTACATAAGGCTGGTAAATATATTTTTTTTAGCAGGCACGCTCATTCTCCTGGCACGTACACTTTCACTAATTGGTTTCTCCGGGCGTAGTTACAGTCTTTACCTGTTAGCTATACCCATGACATATGTAACGGCGGGTCTTGCGCTTACAGAAATGCCGGCCATATTCTTTCTTTCGGCAGGTATATACCTGGTTTTGCGGGCTATCGCCGTTCCTTCCGGCGTTTATCTCCAGGTAATATGCCTGGCGTTGGGTGGCATTTGTATGGGTATCGCTATCTGCGGAAGGCAGCCTTATCTTGTTTTACTCGCCGCATTACCCGTTCTATTCAGTGGTGGCAGATTCGAAACAAATACCTGGAAACTGTTACTGTTACTGGTTTTTTCATTGATACTGCCCGCATCTGTTTTTTACATATGGGGTGGCCTTGTACCACCGGCAGATGCCTTGTTTTACCATGGAATTGAAAAGGGAGGTATTTTATACCGGCCAGACTTTTTTTTAATATGCCTGGCATATTACGCCATTGTATTCTTGATTATTGCCCCTGGTTTTTATCTGAAACCTGGCAGAAAAATGAAGCTTATGCTATGGGTATCGTATATCTTAATGACCGCTCTTAATTGGAAGTTTCCATGGATTACGTTTATGCCGCTGCATTCCTTTGCAGAAAAAATCTTCACACTGCCACAAGTATATACGTCGGCCAGTATATTTTTGGGCGCAGCCCTGGCATGGATAGGATGTTACTTCCTGTTAAACCTGCTGATACAATTACACCGGAAGGGGTATCAAAAATATTTACTGTTTTTTTCTATCGGGCTAATACTGATAGCGGTCAGTTGTTCAAAAATCACCTGGGGATTCAGCTCAAGGTATGCGGCCCAGGCCATTCCATTATTGGTTCTTTCAGGCAGTTATTTCCGAAAGGAAAGTGTGTTAGCGAATGTGCTGCTGGTATCAGGCGTAGTAATTGGGCTGGTTTCTTTGATTTCCTATGTTATAGATATTTAGAAAAACGGCCGGCAGGCAGCCATAATTCTTTTTCCGATGCTGCCATACGATTGTACTCATACTGCTTTCCGATCATAGGTGGTGCTTATTTCAATATCCGACTGGTGTTTGGCAGCGGTGTTTACTGTTTTTTTGACAGTGTACTGTGGACTGTTGTTGACAGTCATCATTATTTTGGCTATGTACTCTCCAAGAAGGCCTATAGATACAAAGGCAAGACCCAATACAAAAAATAATAAGATAATGAGGAAGGCCCAGTCCGCCTTTATATTTTGTAAAAAGAACTTTTCGTATAGAATAACCATGCAGGCGATAAAAGAAAGAAAAGAAATCAGGTAACCAGCCACACTGATCATCCGCAACGGCTTGCTGGAAAAATTAATGACCATATTGAGGTAAAGCGAAAACAGCTTTTTAAACGTGTAATTGGACTTACCGTCTTTCCGGCTTTCGTGCAGCACGGTTTCCGTACCGATATTATCTGTCGAGCGAAGGATCAATGCATCGATATATGGGTAAGGGCCGTTGTATCTTATTATCTCCGGTATCAGGTCTTTCTTTATTACTTTGAAGCTGGACAAATAAAGATCCACGGGCTTACTGAGCATTTGTGTGGCAAAGAAATTATTTACCCTGCTGAGCCAGTTCCTGAGAATAGAATGTTGCTTCACTTCGTACCTGGAATATACTACGTCAAATCCACCCTTTAAGGCGGCGTTTAATAAAGTAATAATTTCGGAAGGCGGATTTTGAAGATCATCATCTATAATGGCTACATAATCTCCTGTACAAAAACTTAAACCGCAAATAACCGCATTGTGTTCACCGGCATTTTTGCGAAGCGATACCAGCTTTACCTGGCTCTTCCTTTCGGCGATCTCCGTACAAACGGCCTCGCTTCTGTCTTTGCTTGCATCATTTACCAGTACTACTTCCAGGTCGTATCGTTCGAGTACGGAAAAAAGCTGGTTGACTAAAAGATGAATAGTTTTCTCACTATTATAAACGGGTATGACTACGGATATCTTCATTTTGGCACTCAGAGTATAGCTTTTTGCGGGTTATTGCGAAATTAAGAAATTATTTTAACCTAAATGGGTATATTAAATGTTTGTTAGTAAGTAATATTACTTATTAAGTTTTAAGTCATATCATTGCATCTGATTGTATATATCTGTATTCTTTAGTGGATGGCGTATCTGATTAGTTTAGCAACATTTACCGATAAAAGAGGTAATCTTACCGTGATCGATAAAGTAGTTCCATTTGATATAAAAAGGATTTTTTATATCTATGGGGTGGATAATATTGAGCGCGGAGGGCACCGTCACAAAACCACTTTCCAGGCGGCTATCTGCATTAAAGGTTCCTGCACTATCTATAATCATAATGGTAAAAAGGAAGAAAGGTTTCTGCTTAACAGTCCCGATAAATGCCTGATTCTCGAAACTGCCGACTGGCATACCATGTCCGATTTTACACCGGATGCCATTTTGATGGTGGTGGCTTCCACCAGCTTTGATCCGAACGATTATATTTTTACGCCGTATGATTGAATACGAAAATCTCGCCCGGGCCAACGATGTCTTTTTTGAAGAATACAGTCATGCATTCGAGCAGGTAATGCGCAGCGGCAGGTATATTCTGGGCGATTCTGTAAAGAAATTCGAACAGGAATTTGCGCTGTACTGCAATACGTCCTATTGCGCGGGCACTGCCAATGGACTGGATGCACTTACCATGGCATTAAACAGTTTTAATCTTGCGGAAGGAGATGAAGTTATAGTGCCATCCAATACCTATATCGCCTCAATATTGTCTGTTTTGCATAACCGCCTTAAACCTGTACTGGTGGAACCCGATATAGATACCTACAATATAGATCCCGATAGAATCGAAGAGGCTATTACGGAACGGACAAAAGTTATCCTGGTAGTACATTTATATGGAAAAATTTGCCGTATGGATGCTATTATGAGTATTGCGCGAAAATACGGGTTGAGAGTTATCGAAGACTGCGCGCAGTCGCACGGGGCTAGTTTGAAGCAAAAGAAGTCCGGAAGTTTTGGAGACTTTGGTGCATTTAGTTTTTACCCTACTAAAAATCTGGGTGCCCTGGCCGATGCAGGTGCTTTGGTTACCGGCGACGAAAGCCTGTACCAGTCAATTATGCGTTTGCGCAATTACGGCTCCCGGGTTAAATACTATAATGAAGTAGTAGGTTTCAACTCCCGGCTCGATGAATTGCAGGCAGCATTCCTGTCGGTGAAACTCCGCCATCTCGATGCAATCAATCTGCACAAAAGGGAACTGGCGGCATTTTACCTCCGGGAACTTAAGCAGGACTTTATAAAACCGGCAGTGCACCCGGACTATTTCGACGTGTATCATATCTTTAATGTCCGGCATCCAAAGCGCGATGCGTTAAGAGATTACCTTCGGAAAAATAGTATCATCACTGAAATCCATTATCCCGTTCCTCCCAATCAGCAACAGGCTCTCAGGGGCATTGCAGGCAGCAGGCCAACGCCTATCTCGGAAGAAATTCATGCCACCACGCTAAGTCTTCCTATCTCTTTTTTCCATACAATGGCGGATATTGAAATGGTTGTAGATACCATGAACCGGTTTTGAGTAGATTCCTTTATTTTCAGGGCGTCCCCATCATGGTTAAACAATATCATAATATGAACCGGCGGCTTTACTTACCAATACGTATCCTGGTAATTATTGAAATGGTATTGTACACACCCGTGTTCTTAAGCGTGTATGCCTATATCCCGGGGGGCATAAAGCGGTTGCCTGGTTATACTGCCCCTCCTGTTTATTTGTAATGCATATTACAATATCCATTATCTTTTTCTTGAACCTGTAACGAAGGAATACCGCCAGTTAAATGCTTACCTGCACCGGCATTACCGGCCCTCCGTCGATTCCATTTATTTTATCCGGCCACCGGAAGATCTTTTCGTAAAAAAGTATGGTATAACCCGGTCCTGGGACGAGTTTGGCGTGCCTTCCTCCTTCTTTAACTGGGTGCCGGAGCATCTTGTAAGGCAAATTGTTTATGAAATAACAAATGACCGCAAGCTGGCAGAGGGCCTGGTTATTAAAAACTGGCTGGGGGAAGAGGAGTTCAGGCTATCCGCCGACCGGGAAACACCTGGTACGTTAACATTTCTGTAGAGTAAATTACATGATCTTCCACGATCTTCCCGACTGGCAAAAATAGCCGTTTTCAACTCAGTCATTCCCATTCGCAACTCGCTCCTTCAGATAGGCCTATTCACTCCCATCGCTAAAAACCCGGCTCATATTTGTTGTTATGTTTCAGGGTTTTATTTAATAACAACAAAATTACCATGATGAAAAAAATTATTTTAAACAGTGTACTCGCAGTAGTAATGAGCGGGTTACTGGTAACATCCTGTAAAAAGCAGGATAACATCGAACCGGCCGAAGATCAAAATGATGAACTGGCCGTTCGGGCGGAAGCCGAAAGTACCGTAAATCAGCGTACGGCCGAAGTGAATGAGTTTGCCCGGGAATTCGAAAAAGTTAGCGGCGGAGCGTCGGCTGCCGCTCGCAGACAGCAGTCCAACATTGTAGAAATTGCCTCCAGCCTGCCCATTTTTAAATCGCTGGTAGCGGCCGTGGTAAAAACAGGACTAGCCGCTACACTGTCGTCCGAAGCCCTGGATGCCACTGTGTTTGCGCCCACAGATGCAGCATTCGCACAGTTGCCTCACCCGTTCAACAATGCACGTAATATTGCAGCTATTACAGATCCTGTGCAGATCGATGCGCTCCG
Source organism: Chitinophagaceae bacterium (assembly GCA_031399065.1). Lineage (GTDB taxonomy): Bacteria > Bacteroidota > Bacteroidia > Chitinophagales > Chitinophagaceae > JADCRZ01. The sequence continues at coordinate 46,963 of JANNOM010000065.1, read as the reverse complement.
GAATGTGCTGCTTTATCACGTACTTGGAACAGAAGTTAAACGCCGCGAAATTGCCAGGGGTCGCAGTAGTGCTGTCACCCTCAAACCGGCCGGTGCTGCTAATGATAATACTATTTATATTTCCAACAACCTGGGCCTTATACTTATAAACGGTAACTCACCGGTACTGATCACAGACGTGGACGCGTCCAACGGGGTTATACATGTAATAGGCAGCGTATTGCAATCACCTTCTCAAAATATCGCCACTATCGCTATCGGAACTCCGCAACTTAGCACGCTGGTAGCGGCTTTGGTAAAAACTGACCTGGCCGGGGTATTTGCCGGTTCCGGCGATTTCACCGTGTTCGCTCCTACTAACAGGGCTTTTTCGCGCTTAGATGCCCCCTTTAATAATGCTGCCAATATTAACGCCATATCGGATCCTGCACAGGTAACGGCATTGGCCAATATTTTAAAATACCATGTAGTCGCCAGCAGGTATTTTGGCTGGGACCTGGGTATCTTCCTTCCCATCGAAACGATTGCTCCTGCGCCCAATAACAGGGTAGTAGGTGTGCTGGGTTTAAATGGTGGATATGTAAAGGGTAACCGTAACAACCGGTTCTCAGCGATTCACCCCGCTAATGTACTTGCCACTAATGGAGTGGTTCATATAATAGACAGAGTATTGCTGCCTTAAGTTTTTTTGGGTGTTCAGAGTAGTCAGAATCCATATCCGGTGGTCCCGTCAGCAATGACGGGATTTTTTTTGAGCTAGAATGCTTCCCCGGTAAACAGGTAGATCCCGGTACCCTCTCTGGTAAAGCCTATATCCATGCGGAGGAATATGTCTTTTTTCGCGAACAGCAGGTAACGTAGTCCCCCGCCCCCCGCTAGCCTTACCTGTTTCAAATTAAACTCACCGATTTTTGGAGCTACGGCAGCGGCGCCTGCGAACAGCACCGCACCGAATTTCCGGCTGAAGCTGAAAGGGAGTATGCGGTATTCGGCCTGGCTTGCCAGCAGGTTCCGGTCGCGGTACCTGCCCTGGTAATAGCCGCGCATGATCATATCTCCTCCCATTAAAGCCAATTGGTTAAAAGGAATATTGCCGGTAATAAAATTTCCCGCTACCTGCCAGGCAAACACATGGTTTTTTTGCAGTGCGCGGTAGGATCGCAGATCCAGGTTAACGCTCCTGAAATCGAAACTGCTACCGAAATTATCGTTGTAATCTAAAAATGATAGTTCCGCAAACAATCCCTTGCGCACATTCAATACATTATGCCGGTTATCATATACCAAGGCCAGTCCCAAACCCAGGTTGGAACTTCCCTCGCTGCCGACAGGCAGGGGGTATACTATTTCCGCGGGTTGGCCGAAAGAAGCATTGTATAATTTCTGGAAGTCAATCTCGGGTCCTGCAAACAGGTTGGGTATTATTTTACGAAGCGCCCGCTGACGAAGGAGCAGGTAATTGCCTTCCACTATGGCCGGATAGTCACCTTTCGTATCAGGGCCCGTGCCATAATAAAGCAACGGGAACTTCTGCCAGCGCGATCTGCCAAGGAAAAACCAATTATCCTTATCTCCGTACAGTGCATTATCTATCCAGATGCCGTACTGCGACTCCAGCGTAACAAAGGAAAATGCATTCACTTCACTGAGCCGGTTCAGCGTATCGTTCTTGGCCTGGTAAAGAAGCAGTGCCGATACACCGAATTCAAAACTGGTCTCAGGAGCATAAGCAAGTGTTGGATAAAAACGGATGCTGGGTTTGCCCGGGGAAGTAGTATCCGTTATGGCACGCTGCACAAGTCTTTTTATAAACCCCGGCTTCTCCTGCCCGAAAGCAGGTTGCAGCAAAAGCAGGAAGTATAGGAAGAGGTACGTACGGAAGTGAAACCGGTAAGCGATAAAGATATGTGACATGCTGGTTTTCAGAAATCAAAAATAGGGAATAAGCTTGGTTTTACCTGACTGAACTGATAACCTCGACTGTTTGTAGGAACTCGTTAGCATTTCCTTTCCTTATAGTTACCGGTGATTTTTGCCTATGCTCCATTAACGGAGTTAAGGAATTAGAAATATTGTTTTTGTAATTTGTGGCATGACAGACGATAATCCCAAGCGTTTCGACAGAATAGTTGCCATCCTTATTCAGCTTCAGTCGAAGAAAATAATTAAAGCCCAGGAATTGGCCGACAGGTTCCAGGTAAGCCTGCGAACTATTTACCGGGATGTAAAAACACTTGAATCGTCCGGTGTGCCCATTGCTTCAGAAGCGGGGGTTGGTTATTCTATCCAGGAAGGTTACAGGCTGCCGCCCATCATGTTTACCAGGGAGGAAGCCACCAGTTTTATTGCAGCGGAAAAGCTGATGCAGCAGTTTACAGATAAATCGATGAGTGCCCATTTCCAGGCGGCGATGTTCAAAATAAAATCCGTGTTGCGCTGGTCGGAGAAGGAGATGTATGATTCGCTCGATAAAAGTATGATGGTTCTTTCTTCGCATACCATTTTTAAAGACAGCATTTCAAACGCACTGGAAATATTAATGTCGGGGATAGCGAACAAACAGCAGGTAAAAATGATGTACCAGTCTTTTGAATCTGATTGGGCTACTGAACGGGTGATAGAACCGATCGGTATGTTCCATGAGAACAATTACTGGTACGTAGTGGCTTATTGCCAGCTACGAAAAGATTACCGCCGGTTTCGGTCGGACCGTATTAACGCTTTATTTCCTTCCAATACCCCTTTCGCCGTTCAGCACCAACGCCTCGATTATTACCTTAAAGAAAAAGAGGGTCAGGAGAAAAATATCATCAGGATACTGATGGATAAAAATACAGCGAAGTACATCAGAACAAGCAGGCATAATTATGGCTTCGTTTCCGAAGAAGATAGGGGTGATAAAGTGGAGATGGTTTTTATGAACTGTGCAGAAGATAAATATTTTTCAAGATGGTACGTTATGTTTGGCGATTACGCGGAAATACTCGAACCAGAAAGCCTAAAAGAATCCGTCAGGGAATTATTAAATAATATTAAAGCCAGACTATAAAAGAAACCTACCGGCAGCGGGAAACTCTTTGTGCCGGTAGGTATTTTTAACTCTCATGTATTAATAACGTTCCCAGAAATGTGGTGGTTCAATACCCAGGGCACGCAGGTATACAAACCCTTGCCCGCGATGATGTATTTCATTATCCATAAAATAGAAAATATTATCGATAGCGGGAAATTTATACTGGCCAAAAAGGTTAACCTCTTCCCTGAACCGCTCCGGCTGTATTTGTTGCCAATAGATGTCGATTTGCTCTGTCGCGTGGTCCCAGGCTTCAAGTAATGATGCCTTAGTGTTCAGGTTATCTTTTTTATCATCGAATGGTTTATTTTTACCAGTCAATATTTCCTGAAGTCCAGGTATGGCTATTGCCAGCAGTTCCTTTACCAGTCCGGCAAACGGCCGCATATTACCTACTGAAAATTCGAATAATTCCTTTTCGGGGAATGCTTCAATAACGCGCCTGGTCAGTTTTCGATGGCCCTGCCAGTTCCTTAAAAGTTCGGCCTGCGAAAGAATCGGTTGTGTGATTGTTGTTTCCATTTTAGTTTGTTTTTGTTTGATATCTCAAAGCTAAAATGGGGGAGTGACAGCCCTATGTCAACAGCATTTAAAACAAAAAAAAGGATGATCTTATATTGGAACTACGGTATATGTTTTCCCTTTTTCCGTTTTGAAATTAATAATATAGCCTTTTCGTGTATCTATTTGCTGTAACGGTGTCTTTGAATTGTTTTGGTAAACGGGACGCCAATAAACGGCCAGTAATCCGTTCAGGTATTTGCCTGGTGTTGGTACTGAAGGTAGTTCCATTATCCTTACTTTTTGTAAAGTACGGAGGCTGCAGTTTCCCCCCAGACCTGAATAAATAACCGCCTTTGTAAGCTGGCTGTTTTTCCATTCCATATTCACCGAAAAATTGCCCCTTGCTTTAATGCCTTTTACGCTGCCGTTTGGCCAGGCGGTGGGTAATGCGGGCAGCAGGCTCAGGTAACCATCATGGCTTTGCAACAGCATTTCCGTAATGCCTGCCGTAGCTCCAAAGTTGCCATCGATCTGGAAGGGCGGATGCGCATCAAAGAGATTGGGATAGGTACCGCCCCCCGTCATCTGTCCTTTTTCCTTGAACGGATCTATATAAGCAAAAGCATCACTCAATATTTTATAAGACTGTTCACCATCCTGTAACCGGGCCCACCAGTTAATCTTCCAGGCCATGGACCAGCCTGTGCTCACATCGCCACGGTGAATAAGCGATTGTTTGGCGGCCGCTGCCAGTTCGGGGGTTTGCTGCATAGTGATCTGGCGGCCGGGATACAGGCCAAATAAATGCGATAAATGACGGTGTTTGTCGTTGGGATCATCCCAGTCACCATACCATTCCTGCAATTGTCCGTACTGCCCGATATGAAACGGATAGAGCCGCTCCCTTGCCTGCTCCACCTGCTTCCTGAAACCGGTATCCGTTCTTAATATCTCACTGGTTGTAATGACTGCGGTAAACAACTGGCGCAATAAAGACATATCCATGGTACTGCCCAGGGACACTTCGTACGACCTGCCTTTTATTTTGAACGTATTCTCTGGCGAAGTGGAGGGATTGGTGACGAGGTAACCGCTTACACTATCCTTCACGAGCCAGTGGAGCATGAACTGCGCGGCACCTTTCATGAGCGGGTACGCTTTTTCCTGCAAAAACTTTTGATCGCCGGTAAACAGGTAATGCTCCCATAAATGAGTGCTGAGCCATACACCGGCCATAGGCCAGCAACTCCAGCGCGGGTTGCTTTTCGGGTCCAGATCATAACCACCGGGCGGGGAGGTCTTGGCCCATAAGTCGGAGTTGTGATGCGTTGTCCAGCCTTCGGGTATATTATAATTCACGCTGGCTGTAACGGCACCGTTCACAGATAGTTCTTTTATAAAATCAAACAAGGGCTCGTGACATTCGGAAAGGTTGGTATTCTCGGCCAGCCAGTAATTCATTTCCGTATTGATATTGGTGGTATAGTTACTACCCCAGGGCGGCTGCACCAGGTCGTTCCAGATGCCCTGCAGGTTGGCCGGTCTCGATCCGGGGCGCGAACTGGCGATCAGCAGATAACGGCCATACTGGTAATACAGGGTTTGAAGGTGGTTATCATTTTTGGTGCCCGCAAAGCGCAGCAGCCTTTCATCGACAGGCAATTTCAACGCTTCCGCATTCATGCCCAAGTCAAGCTTTACGCGGTGAAATAGAGACTGGTGATCGCTGATATGCCGTTGCTTCAACTGCGTGTAGTATAACAGCATCACATTTTTAAGATGGCTATTTGCTTCTAAACCGGGATCCTTCCCTTTTTTACCAGGCGATTTATCGAAGCCGTTAAAGCTGGTAGCATCGGTGAGATAAACTGTGACAGCATCGGCGTTTGAAACTATAAGCCGGTTTCCCGATTGTTTCACCGTACCGCCTTCCGTTTTAATATGGAGATGCACTTCGAAGTTCATCCCTTCGCCGTTATCATTTTCGTCATATACGGTCTTTGGTTCCGTATCGCGGGTGCCTACAAACTTCGGGGCCTTACCGGTTAAAATTAGCCGATTGTTGGCAGCGGCTTTTACAGTAAACTTCAATTGGCTGGTAAGTGTTGCTGTAAAACTGATCGACCTTGTTCTGTTAGCCGTCAGTCTTACGATCAGCGCCTTATCAGGGAAACTGGTAAAAGCCTCCCGCTTGTATTGCACACCGCCATTCGTATAACGAACGGTAGCGATGGCATTATCAAGATCGAGATCGCGGTAATAATTCGTTACCGCATTATCTTCTGTTGGGAAGGCGAGCAGCAGATCTCCCATGGGGAGATACCGGGCGGAATAGGGTCCCTGCATTTTTTCCCATAGTGCGGCGGCCTTACTATAGTCACCTTCGAATACCGCCTGCCTTACCTGCGGCAGTATCTCCGGGGCACCGGGATTGTTACCCGCATCGGGAAAACCAGACCATAGCGTATTATCATTAAGCTGGTAACGTTCTTCTTTCACCTTACCAAACACCATGGCCCCCATTTTTCCATTTCCCAGTGGCAAAGCTTCTTCCCAGGCTTTAGCGGGTTTGTTGTACCAAAGTTTAAGTCCCGGTATTTGAACCTGCGCTATAGCGCTATTTGCATGGAGAACAATCGTTAGCAGAAAGAAGATGCCTGTTTTTTTCATGTTTACGGGATTACTATACTACATGATCTTAAAAATTATTTCATAATGGGTATCCTTCCTCCATCTGATATTTTAGCCCTATGGCCGCTACTGTATTTACTGATGCGGCAACCTGGTACAGGCTGTGGCCAGCCGCAATTAAGGTCTTTAAGGAGTTTTGCTGTCCAGGATTACCGGTGTATTTCCTTTGCCCATAATAATTACTTTGGCATTGGCGGATTTTGCGATTTCGAGCTGGGCTTTGATGCTTTCATACTGAAGCTGCCGGTCGGTAAGGCTCTCGCTGATGATGCGCTGGTAGTCGGAGATGCCTTGTGCCTCCACCCGTTTGCGTTCCGCTTCCTGCTTTTCTTTTTGCAAAACGAACTGCATCTTTTGGGCATCCTGTTCGGCATTGATCTTTTGCTCGATGGTCGCTCTTACGGATTGTGGTAAGGTAATATTACGTACCAGCAGGTTCTCCAGAAGAAGCCCCCGTTTCCGAAAGTCCGCTTCTATATTTTTAAAGATCCGCTGCTGAAATTCATCTCTCCGGGTGGAGTAAAGTGCCACGGCATCATAATAAACGGCGTTGTCCCGGATGCGGGTGCGGGTGATCGGGCGTACGATTTTATTTTCATAATCGGCACCGGTTTCCTGTAACAACATGGGTGCATCGGTAGTGATTATCCGATAAAGCACGGACAGGTCGATCGTCACTTCCAGTCCGTCGGCTGTCAATACGCGTATGGCATCATCCCCTGCTTTCATCCCTTCATCGTGCACACCGCTCATGGTATAATTCTGTGTTTTCACATCCAGTTTTTCGATGTCCATCAGGGGGTTGATAAAATGCAGTCCGCTGCCCAGTACCTGTGGCTGCACTTTGCCGAATAATTTTTTAACGCCCACCTGTCCTACACCTATCTGTATAACGGCGGATGATAGCGCACCAATCACTGCGATTACTGCACCAATACCAATCAGCGGACCGGTAAACTTACGCAGCCGGTAATCGCTACTGGTAATGAATTTTGCAGATAACAGAATAAGGAGACCGAAAATAAGGAGTGCCATGGTTTCTAATTTAGAGACAACAAAGATAGGAACGATTACGCATTGTACAGGCGCGATTAAAGCCAGGCAAGGGCTGGTTTTTCCTGGAAAAAGTGTATATTTGTCACAGCAGTAAATCGTTTTGACATGGGTAATATCGAATTTTCCAAAGCAGGTGAAGCTATCCTTACCAATAAGGTGCTCACAGACCATATTTCTCACCGGTTGTCCAATCTTCAGCCCAGTGAAATGCGCGAAGGACGAATTGAAGTGAAGCTAAAAGGTGGACGGCGTTTTTATTTTCGTTTCGGCCCAACAATGGAAAGTTTCAAAACTGCCTTAGCGGTCGCGAAATAATCATCACTTATATTTTTTGTTTTGAATTTAGCAATCGGAGCGATTCTGTTAGCCATTCTATTGATTCCTCCCCTGGTACTACTTTACTTTTTCGGCAAGGGCACACATGCAAGGGGCATTCCGCGGCTTACAGTACTTGAATACCTGTTGCTGTCTGCCGTACTGTCGCTCTTCCTGCACGCAACCGTTATTGGTTTCTTACACCTGGATATAGATTATGCATTTCTGATCCAATTCTTATCCGGTTCTGTTAATCTCAAAACGATACAACAGTATGAGGGGAAATATGAAGTCTATTTTACCGGTTTTGCCCGCTATATATTCTGGTTATGTGCCGGTTGCGCATTGGCAGGGTACATAGCAAGAACAATAGCCACCTACCGGAAATTTCGTATGAGCAGGTGGCTGCAACGTTTCCGCAAAAACCAAAAGCCCGCTCCAGGGCTCAGCTATTTCAATAACTGGTGGTACTATTTCAGGGCAAACGAATACAGCAGTCGCTACAATTACCTGGGTAACGAGATACCCCTGGTATATGCCGATGTGCTGGTAGACGTTAGAGACACGGCCATCATGTACACCGGCGTACTGCAGGATTTCGTGCTGAAGGATGGAAGCCTTGATTTTATCATCCTGAGCAACACCACTAAAAAACTAATCACCCGGCGGGTTGATCCCGGGCCGCTCGAACTGAAAGAAGGAGAAGAGCTGCTCATTTTGCCGGAGGGACTGCTCAGCATAGCCTATTCGAACATCCTTAACCTGCATATTCGCTTCGTTTCGTCCCAGGTAGAAATAGACGGAGGCAATATCTCCGAACCGGAAATGCTGCATACCCTGCAAACGGCGGAGCCGGAGGATATAGAGGCGGGGGAGTAATGGTGGATGATTGATTAGCGGGGTTATATTATCATCACAGAAATACACATGCCAGATGACTACAGAACACTTCAAAAAATTAGCACTTTCCTTTCCGGGAACGGAAGAAGCTGCCCACTTTGACCGAAGGGCGTTCAAGGTGGTAAAGCGAAGGATATTTGCTACGCTGCATGAAGAAAGTGAAACGGCCAATCTGAAACTTTCGCCACAAGATCAGCCTGTCTACTGCTCCATCCAGCCGGTTGACATTTACCCGGTTGACAATAAATGGGGCTTACAGGGATGGACTACGTTTGTATTGAAAAACATAGAACAGTCATTGATGCTGGATGCATTGGAACAGGCACATAAGGATGCGGCTGTTAAAAAAGGTGCGTGATGGTACGAAATCGTCATTTCACGAAGCCTCATTTTAAACGTCATTTTTTCTCAACATCATTGATCCCGATGTTTAACTTCACCTGGGCAGGTGCCGAAGTTTTGGTTAAGCGATAAGGTACTGTAACCGACTTACCAGCTTTTGTTGCCGTGATTTCATAAAGGCCAAAATGACCACGATCGCTGATGTTTCCGTCATTGTCACTGACTTTATTGATCGTTGTTCTCCATTCTTTCAAAACCAGCTGATTCCATATAGCAGCATTGGGTTTTGGAGTCCAGTCTTTATGATACATGGCTGCATCTGGCTTCCAATGGGCAGATTCCCAGAACCCCCACATGGTAAAGCCGGTTACTATGGGATGGCTGTAGCAGGCAATCAGAAAATCCCTGGTATAATCAGCCTGAAGTTCCTCATCGGGTGTATTTACATCGAATTCTGTAATCTGCACTGGCAATCCCAATGCATTAAACAGATCCAAATCGGTAATTACCTGTACCGGACTTCTGGGTTGACGCCCGACATGCCCCTGTACCCCGATAGCCTCAATGGGTGCTCCCCCGTTTATTAGTTCTTTTATCAATGCTAGATAGCCGGCAATATTTTCAGGGCTTGCTACACTGTTAAGCATACCGTATTCATTAATAAATAATTCAGCCCCGGGATCGGTACGCTTGGCAATTTTAAACCATTCTATGGCTTCTGTACGGGGCATTACCGCAAAATAATCTTTCTCATGCATTAATTCATTGATTACATCCCAACCATATACTTTGCCCTTAGTGAATGTTGTAATTTCTTTTATGTGATACTTAACGGAGTCGGCAAAACCAGGACCAAAATCAGGCTGGTCACTGAAAAAGGAAGGGGTAAATTTTTTGCCTGGCCATACTAAATTATGACCTCTCAACCTGATCTTATTATCTTCCATCCATTTTATAGCGATGGCAGTTTGCTCCCGTTTAACTGCATTTCTCCAGCTTGGCCACTTAAGGTTATTATCAATGGTGGCCGCATTAAAAAGTGCTTTTAGCTTTGACTTGTATACTTCTGATACTTTATCTTCCTTATACATATAATTCACGCTGGCTGCCGTACCAAAAATAAATTCCGGATCAACCAAACGTGCGATAATGCTAGCTTCTTTTACAGGGCTGCCATTTACATCTTTCACCTGAATATGTAAAGGAGCAGTACGAATTTCTTCTATTCGCCTTATTGCCTTCACACGCCATTCAGCATTTGCTTCTCTGCCAGTGTACGTAAATTTGGTGGTGGGTATTTTATCAAGCGTAATCTTTTTCTCAAAATTCAGTACCTGTATATCTGTAATTTCAACTTTTTGAGCCAGGGCACCGTATGAAATACAAACGGCTGCTTCACCCGCCAGCATATCACTGGCAGCCTTAAAGGGAACATCGAACGTTTTCCAATCAGGCCCTACACTTAATTCAATGATTACGCTTTTCTCGTAGGGAGGTTTTGACTGCTGAATAAAAAAATTCAACACTGCTTCGCCGGATTCCTGCTTTGCGTATAAAGATCTCACGGATAACCTGGCCAGCATTATGTCGCCTTTTTTTACGGGTATACTATTCTTCCAGGAAGATTGAATACCATAATGGCTGGATGTTGAAGAATAAATTTCAGCTGTAAAAAGCGGAGCACTATTCAGCTTCCTTTTTGCCGTAAAGATACTCGCCTGCTTACCTTTGTTTCCGTCAATAAAAGTATAATCATTCACCGCATCAGAGGGAAATACATCAACAGGTTTTAATACAGACAAATCGAATGGTAAAATATTCTTTTTCTGGCTGTAGCTGCTGTACCAAACCAGCAATAGTAACGAGCACGATAATAATTTTAGTTTCATATTTATAATTTGTACCCACCGAAATAGAATGTTGAAAGGTAGTTTTAATTCCGCAAGCCCGTAGTGATCCTGAGCAAATTGTTTCAAAATCCGGTGCTGTTGTTTGAAAACTCAATGTCGCAGGACAGTATTTCTTTTTAACCCATTGGAGAGGAAGTCATCCAGATTGAGGAATGCGGGAGCCAGAGGGTTAAACTGGAATGTAAAATATAACTGGCAGCAAAATACTGGCCTGATTTCACTTATTACACCAAATACTCCTATTGTGTAAATTACTGAAACACTAATCAACAACCAGAAGCGAATGGAAGGGGATTGATTATACAATGAATAAATATATTGATCATTTTTTTAACTGTATGGGGTTCCAGACACCTGTTGCTGCTGTCTTTAAAATATAATCATTGAATGATGTGGCCCTCCTGTATAAAACTTTTTCAATATCTGAAGTCAGGGATTCATTCCGGCCATCAAGCACTTCTGTAAACAAGTATTGAATGAGCCATATAAAATCTTCGGGGAGCTGGTAAGTTTTAAGAATAGAAAGATATTTTTCTATACTTACTTCCTGAAACGTTATTGGCCTGTTAATAGCTTTTGATATTGATGCAACTGCCTTTTCAAATGACAATAATTCGGGACCGGTAAGATCCAGCGTTTTCCCCGAGTATGTAGCATTGGTCAACGTTTCTACCACCACTTCGGCAATATCATTAGCATCTACGAACGGTTCTAAAGCAGTTACTTCGGGTAAAATTACATGTCCGGAAAGAACGGAGTCGAGTAAAAAGTTCTCACTGAAATTTTGCATAAACCAGCTTGCTCTAACTATCGTCCAATCAATACCCGATTCTATGATAACATTTTCACAAACCTCCGCTTCTTTTTCGCCCCGTCCGGAAAGTAGTACTAGTTTTTGAACACCTGTTTTTTTAGCAGTTTCAGCAAGAGAACGTACGGCATCTGCCGAACCCGGCACCGCTAAATCTGGCTGAAAAGTGATGTAAACTTTTTGCATCCCTTCTAAAGCATTTTCCCATGTCAGAGAGTTGTTCCAATCAAACGGAATAGACGCCTGCCTGGATCCGATTCTTACGGGTATACCTAGTGTTTTAAGGTTTTCAGCTACCCTTTTGCCGGTTTTACCGGTACCGCCAATTACTAAAGTGTTATTGCTCATATTTTCTTTTTAATATGATGCAAGATGTAAAGAAAGCCTTAACCAAAATTGAACGAATGCGACAAAATCAATTATTTAAACCGTGAAGGCGTTTTACCGGTAAATCGTTTGAAGTTTTTTATAAAGTGCGACTGATCGGCATACCCGTTTTCAAGTCCTACTTCTGTGAGTTTTGGAAATGTTTTATTTGATATCTGTTTTAGAGAGGGTTTAAATTGAATAATTTTTGCAAATTGTTTCGGTGAGAGCCCTACATATTTTAAAAAACCTCTCTGGAGCGTTCTTTCGGTTATAAACAAATGCTCAGCAACATTTTTGATAGGAATTTTTCCCTCATATTCAATAATCAGATTAAACGCAGATTGAATTTTTTGATCGGTTAACCCACTCTTAGCTTTAACAATGCCGGATAAATACCAGCTAATAAGTTCAATCTGTTTCAAAGGATTAGTAATAGTGAATATCTTTTTAATCACTTTTTCGAGGTTCTTACCTTCAGATACTTCTAAATCATAACAATCATCTTTTAATTCTTTAAGGTTTACATTGAATAGCGTTTTTGCAGTAAACGGATAAATTTGGAATACAATAAGCCGATAACTGCCTTTAATTGCAATCTCAATTGGTTTAACAGTTTGGCCGTACATAAAGAACTTAGAAAGTTCTTTTTTCTCCGGAATAAGAAAAGCGCCGTTGTTTGACTGGTGAAATGTGATGCCGGGGTAGCCATCTGCGAAAAATGGCAGGATATTATTTTTTTCGTTATCGTCATTTTCGAAAATAAAAATGTCTTTGACGAATGGCTCGAGATGGTACGACTTAAGTGTATTCTTCATTTCTTTGTTTAAGAATATTCTTGCAAAAGGTAAGTAATTTAGGCATTGATTGTATTAATGCAAAGATATATAAAGCTTTTAAGATTTACTTGTTAATGGCTCCGATAAAGCGTCATTCGTATATTTCGCTATTTCTTCTCTTCTTTCATGGTTTTTAATATGTATATCCCCTGATTTTTATCAGAGATATAAATATATCCACGCGCATCGACCAATACATCTTCCGTTTGCACTACTAAATCATCTTGCGGCATTTTTCCATACCGTTTGGAAGGGGCGGCGGGCATGAAATAGGCAATTTCTTTCGGAACATTTATATCAGCAACATTATAAATCCTGAGTCCCGCATTAAACCATGTCATATAAAAAAGTTCTCCCTGTCGCTGAACGTCCGGATTATGCAAAAGGTGATTGAAATTATGGGGTCCGGACCATCCTTTTTCTTTCCGGTAACTTTTTCCTTCGGCCGTTAAAGGCTGCGGAAACAACGAAATCAATCTGGGGCGTTTGATGTCGCTTATATCTACAATGGAGGCATGTGCCAAGGCGTCTTTTGCATAAGAAACATCCTCTGAATTTACAAATGCTATATTCTTTTCCTTGATTGGCAAAACACCATGGACTCCGAATTTCGCATGAAAGGGCGGACTAAAATCTAATCTTGAAACTTGTTTTGGATGATAAATGTCGCTTATATTAAGAACAATCATTCCCGCCGCACCGTAAGGAAGATATACAAGGCTATCCTGAACATAGGCAGGGCCATGTAACGACACTTCAGCGTCACTACCACAAAAAACATGGCTGGGGTGTTTAGTTACCGTTGCAGAATCTTTGTTAGTGGAATTCGTTATGAAATGATGTTCACTTTCAGTATTTTTTTGACCGGGAACCCACCAGCGCGATACTTCTTTTGGTTGAGCAGGATCACTTATATCCACTATAACGTATATATTTCCTTTGAATCCGGGTACTCCGGCCGCAAGATGCATGTACTTTCCCCCATTATAAAAGTTGCGGTGAGTGCCTGTCCCATTTGTTTTATAATGCCCGAGTTTTTTTGGGTTAAGCGGGTCGGCAATATCCCAAATGTAAACGCCTTCTGAAAAAGGCTGATCATTTCCCCCAAAGTCAGGAAATATTTTCTCTAATGAGGTGATCATGGTATCACCATGCAGTTCCATCTGCAACGTCCAGGTATTGGGCGGACCTTCAATAAATTTTACAACTTTAGGATTGGCAGCATCCGTTACGTCCACAACGCTCCAGCCTGAATGCCAAACGTGTGCTGTAAATAAATACCAGCGATCTTTATACTTTTTTATCGACATTTTAAAAGCTGGCTTACCATTCAGATCGCTGTATCCAACAGGAATAACACCCTTAGCCTTAAAGCCCTCCGGTATCGCTTGTGCAAATGAGCTGTTCTGGATAAACAGATACACACAGATTATAAGATATTTGATGGCGGCTTTATACATAAATAGTTGATTAATGTTTTAGATAGCGATATTTATTAGGAATTAATTTGCCATAGATTAGATATTTAATCTTCACTTTGACCTTAACTATAAAAACTGTTCCAGCCGGGTTGTTTATACGATGTATATTGTCTGGTAATTTCTAATTCGTCGAAAGATTGCACTCCTTTAAATTTAAATATTATGTTGCATTGCCCAGGATTTATGTTTAACATCACTTTTCCTGGGGCGAATATTTTACAATGTCAATTCCAATGCAATTTGGATCTTCAATGGCAAAATGCCTGTCGCCCCAGGGTTCATTACGGATATCGATTTTTATTGGAACTCCTTTCTTTTTAATATCGCTGTAAATTTTATCGACATCTTCTACTTCAATGGTCAGATACATTCCCTGTCCTTGAAATGCTTTGTGGAAAAAAGGTTGTTGACTTGGATGATTGGGAAGCAAAAAACTAATTGCTGAACTGTTATCCGGCGTTTGTAACAAAAGATAAAACTCATTTTCAAATGTTATACCAAAGCCTAATTTGCTAGTGTAAAAAGCTTTGCTTTCGGCCAATCTGGTTGTTATGATACCTGCATTTAATTTCATTTTGTTTTTATTTTTAACGGTTGAACTTGTTTGTGAATAGGCATTTGCCGTTAAGCAAAGCATGATAAGAATTGTAAGTGATCGTTTCATCGTACTTTCTGTTTAATTTACAATACAAATTTCCGACTAACCTGCATGCCAACATTGTAAAAATCGGACAAAGTTTATCTCCCAAAGGCCTTACTTGGGGTAACTCCATAAAAGTTTCTAAACTCTTTTATAAAATGGGCCTGGTCGTAATAGCCCGCATCAAAGAAGAGTTTGTTTTGCCGCAAACTTTGTGAAGACGGTTTGGAACGAAGAATATTTTGAAAGCGAACTACTTTTGCAAAAGTTTTGGCCGTGTCGCCTACGTAAAATTCAAAAAGCCTGCGAAGTTGTCTTTGGCTAATGCCGGTATTTAGATCTTTTTCAATATCCACCATACCAAACTTGTTAAAAATAATTTCTATGGCATTGTATAGCCGCTCATCGTTATCAAAGCTTGCGCTTGAAATCAGCGAAATAAAGTAATTATCAAAGGCCGTGATTATTTCCTCAGTAGCTTGTTGCGGATGGAAATGGTTCGTTATAAAAGCAGAAGTAGCTGGCACAACATTGTTTAAGTTTTCAAAGCGGTTACTTAATTCAGATGCATCTACTTTAAAAAGCTGTGGAAATATGGTAGGTAAAAATCGGACACCAATGTAATGAAAGGAATTTTCGAGTGGAAACTCTGTAAATTTTTTACAAAAACCCATCACAAAATTATCCTGCGGTTTATTGAGCTCAAAAAATATATCTATGCAGCCGTCGGCGACTACACGATAGATAAAAGGGTCAGAAAGTGGCCTGGTGGTTTTGAGCTGCCAATAGCAAAAGATAAAATTTTGAAGTTTGTTGTCTGGTAAAAATTCAATGTAAGAAACATCGTCAGCCGATTGTTTTACTGTCGGTTGGACAGGCCTGTAAAGTTGTCTTATGTTAGCCGATATTTTCAATATCACTGTGTTTTAAGCATTACTGACTTAAGGGATAGAGATTTATGCAGGTGAGGCGTTTGGTACCAAAGCTGATATAAATTTCTATAGTTTATTTAGGGACAATATTAAAGAAGTTTTAACTTTCTTATCTCCTTTTTTAAAACGATCCTACTTTTTAGTAAGATATTGATTGGAAGGATTTAATATCGCAACTTGCATGGGTTTATGACATTATTGGTTTCGCAATTCGAAGAAGAAAGTAAAGTTGAAAGATTAGCATCAACCTTATTGAAGTGCATATAGCTTTTTCTCCGATGTTATGCTGTTATTTGCTTGTACCCCGCTAACTGTTGCTGGACAGTTAAAAAATGTGAATACTGTGAAATGGCAAACCTGGTTTAAAGCAAGTGTCTTACTATTTGAAAATAACTATATAGATCAATTATGATTTTATGAAAAAACTACCTATGTTAATTGGTATGGGAGCTTGGATGCTCCTTGGTTATATCGACCCGAACCAAAGAAAGGGTGAAATTGCCGGCCACTGGATAAGCTCCTACCCGGAAAAAACAGCATCTGGTAATTTCGGCATACGCGAATTTACCTTCGATAACGATAATTGGGAGGTGAAATCAACCATCTATCAGGACAGTTTGCTTCAAAATGCAATTTTTACTTTCAGAGCCGTTGGGAAATTTACATTTCAAAGTTTTGCTAAGCTAATGGGAACGCGAAATGTCATTTTCAGGTTTGACAGAAAATTTTTGACAGCAAGCACTAAAGACTCTGCGATTTTAACAAAGGCCGGACTTGGGGATTGCGGCCTCCCCTTTATCCGGGAAATTGATATTACTGAAACTGGTTGTAGTTATCTTGTATCCAAAGTGGTATGCGCACAGGAATATGATCTCGTCAGTTTAAAAAACGATACACTTTTTCTCGGTGCAAGGCCTCTTTCCGGAGGTATGTGTAGTGAAGATAAACGCCCTGTTGCACTCGGACCTCCATTAAAAAGATTTTAATAACTACCCAATGAAAACATATACTCTAAAAAGATTTACTCTTGTTTACACAGTGATAGTATTGGTTACCTTCCTTGCTGCTTTCAACTTTAGCAGAGAAAGCAGGCAAAAGCCATTTGAGCATATCGTGGATCTAACCCATACATTAAACAAAGACTTTCCCTATATCCCCACCCCCGTAACCTATCCATTTTCATTAAAGCCCATTGCTACAATAGATGGCTTTGGCGTTGGCGCCAATGAATGGCATATCCATGAGCATATCGGAACACAGATAGACGTTGAAAATCATTTTATCAAAGGAGGTATGTCTGCTGATCAACTGGATGTTAAGAATCTCTTTGTTGCGATTGCAGTAATTGATATTAGTGTAAAAGCTGCTATGAACAGGGATGCGGTTTTGACGGTGGAAGATATACTGCAATGGGAGAAAATGTACGGACGTCTTCCTGATAACGTCGGGGTATTTATATACAGCGGTTGGGATAAAAAAATTCATTCACCTGAATTCCTGGGAAGAGATAGCGCTAAAACACTTCACTTTCCGGGTATTTCAAAAGAAGCTGCTACGTTTCTGATCACCAAAAGAAAGATCTCTGGCGTAGGTGTTGATGTTGTTTCGTTCGATCCTGGCACTGATCATACTTATCAAACTCATAAGATAATATTGGGCGCAAAAAAATGGGCACTGGAATGCCTCAATAATTTAAAAAGCATCCCCCCGAGCGGATGTTATGCGTTTATCGGGGCACCAAAAGTTGAAGGTGCTACCGGTGGATTAACAAGAGTAATTGCGGTTTGGTAATCATATTATTAACCAGCTTTTTAAGTCTGTTTATATTGCTTTAATTTTCATTTGGGATATAAGGCCCGCCTGTTTCTCCCCAGCCCCATTTCGGCATAGGTTCGTTCACATTCATGGGATTTTCGGTTAAATGTGAATTGATGACCGCGAGTCGTGTTCCCCATTCAATATATCCAACGAAAGCTGAACGAAATTCAGGATCACTTTTCAGTCCTACTTCATCGGCCGTTTGCAAAAGCAAACTTATCCATTGCTGTCTCATTTCTTCTGTTAACATTTTGCCGATATGCTTTGCAATCATACCTGAGTGGCTTCCGCCATCTTCAGCAGTATACAATTTGTCGCCGCCAAAAACTTCGGCTACAAAATGTGCCACGTGTTTTACATGCGAAGCAGACATATTTTTGAAGACCTTGCCTAGTAAATCATCCTGTAAAACCTTATTATAAAAATTTGAAAAAAGGGTCTCAAAGGTTTTCATATCACCTGCCCATTCGAATAAAGTAGGGGTTTCTCTCATCATGTTGTTTGTTTTTCCTATGCAATATCAACTAATTTATAATGTTTCATCTCATGAATGTTATTGTAAAATAATTTTACAATGTTAAAGAACTCCGTAAACTCTGCACTTTGCCTGAATCCATTCAAGTGATCTTCTTTAGATGTCCAGGTTATGATAACGATATAGTTGTCAGGTTCTTCTTCGCCATGTAGAATCTGATAGCCCAGGCAGTATACCGATTGCTTTAAATACCTGCCAGCTTCGGCATAGCATTTTTCAAAATCATCATGCTTATCTGTAGAAATCTTGTACCGGATAATCTCTGTTGAACGATTTTCCATTTTTCTACATGTAGCTTTTAAAAATGTTAACTTATCTTTTTACTATAACTTTGCAAAACTATCATAAAATCCAACATTAGTAAATACCTTACTAAAAAGTAGGCTATAGCTTTACTTTGCACTTTTGCTAACTTTATCAAATAAAACCATTCCAGGTGATTGAATTCAACAACAAAATTTATACCTGCCCTATAGACGTTATGTTGGGCTTGATTGGCGGTAAATGGAAGCTGTTAATACTGTCTCATATATTTCGGTACACCATAAGAGGCTATAGTCAAATAAGGGATAATTTGCCGGGGATTTCTGAAAAGATGTTATCGCAGCAACTTAAGGAACTGGAGCGGGATGATTTGATACATAAAGAAATCATATCGGAAAAACCTTTAAGGGTGGAATATTCTTTAACTGCACAAGGGATGTCTCTTTCTGATTTATATACTTTTGCCAGCACCTGGGGAATCGCCTATCTTAAACGAAATGGCATCGACTACGTTAAAGACCAAAACTTATATAAGTAAGTAGGGCGATCTTGTTTTATGTAAATTCATTAATGCATCAACGCTACTTTTTAGTAATCCGCCTATGCTAGTCATTCCAATTACTGTAAATGCTTGTTCAGTAGTCATGTTGAGCTGGTCAAACAAATCCGTGAAAGGAAAGGTTTGACCAAGGACGATTCGCGGCTAATAATGATGCAGATTAGATCATTGTCCCGTACGACAAGCTGCATAGGCCGAGATATTCTTAATCTATTACGGCATTTATTTTTTGCCAAAGGGAATTGTCAAATCCGGAAAGTTCAAAACTTTGATTTGCCGGATCTGACGCATCTCCCATTCTGATAACCACCATGTTTTTAGCAGGAATCACATAAATACGCTGGTCTGCGCCCCCCATCGCTGCATACATATCCGCAGGGGCATTGGGCACTAATGATCCCTCGTAAACGGTCTGGCCGCCAGGTGTCATATAACTGGTTTTACCATTTAACCACCACAGGTAGCCGTAAGATGGATTTATAGTTTGCGATGAATTAATACTTTCAACAAAAAAAGATTCGTTTATAATTTGTTCATTGTTCCATTTCCCTTTGTTAAGTGCCAGTAGTCCGAACCTCGCCATACTCCGGGTAGTGCTATGGTATATCTTAAATATAAGGCCGTTACTCCAATAGCCATCCATACCTATTTTATTTTTTACTTTAGTGTTGAAATAAGATTCAAAATCCTGGTTACTTGCAGCTGCGACAACATCTATCAATCTTTGAAAAACATTATGATAAGACCACCTTGTACCTGCATCTGCGAAGTATGTTAAATTCGGTTTTATCACTAACTCACTTGCATCATTGATACCCGAAGTCATAGTAAGCAAATGTTTCGATGTTATTAAATTTTCTTTTCCTATTGGCTCACTAGTCCAGCCCGGACCTAAATACTGAGATACTTTATTATTAATATTCAGTAATCCTTCCTGTTGTGCTATTCCGGTTGTAGTTGCTACCAATGTTTTGCCGGCACTATTCCATTGCCAGGAAGAAGTCGATGTATATCCATTAAAATACTCTTCCATTACAATTTTACCATTCACAAGAATCATGAACGATTTGGTGTTTTTTTGAACGAGATAATCCTTTAAGGAATCCACAGCACCTTGTTTCCACCCCAAACCGGAAAGTGATTTTGTTTCCCAAACGGTACCCATGTTAGAAGGAAAATACATTGATTCATTTTGGCCCGGTGATATTTCATTATCTTCTTTTTTGCATCCAACGATTATTAAAAGAAGTATTAATAAGGGGAATTTCATGCAGTTTATAGTTTTGATTAGTGCTTAGACATTTTCTACGTAATAAGGTTTAATGGATCTGAATCTAACTTAAAAATGATTTCTTAGTCCATCAAATTTGTGTGTCTGAAATAGTCAGGGAATAGTAAACCTGTAGTCACTGCTATTATATTAATCATGTAGTGAATCTGCGGCATATTCAGAAAATGCTGCGGGACTTTAAGGCATCCAGGTCGGGATAGTGTCGGTATTCCTGGCGGATCTGTGTGGTGTGGGTATAGTAGTGACCTGTACGGAAAGCAAAAATGGGAATTCTCAAGATTTCTCTGAAAATTCCCAGCCGTGTAGCGCGTACGGGAATCGAACCCGTCATTCTTCCGTGAAAGGGAAGCGTCTTAACCGCTTGACCAACGCGCCATTTCCCGCTAAGGGAGTGCAAAGATAATGGGTGCGGATATTTCAACCAAAAAGAATTGTAAAGCCAGGAATACCGGATCCCCAAAGCTAGATGGCGCCTCCCGAAAAAACCAACTTGCCCGCTACCGCCGCCTTCTTGGTGCTTGTGCATAATTACTTATCTTCACACCTCAAATTTTTCAACTCAAATATTCAAATTCAGCATTATGAGTACAGTTAAAGTTGCGATCAATGGTTTCGGCAGGATCGGACGCCTGGTGTATCGCCAGATATATAATATGGAAGGTATTGATGTGGCGGCGATCAATGATCTTACCAGTCCGGCCGTACTGGCGCATTTACTGAAGTACGACAGTGCCCAGGGGCGCTTTGATGCAGAAGTGAAAGCAACGGACGATTCAATTGTTGTTAATGGCGACGCTGTTAAAATATATGCACAAAAAGATCCTTCACAGATACCCTGGGGTACCCATAGTGTAGACGTAGTGATCGAAAGTACTGGTTTCTTTACCGATAAAGATAAAGCGGCCGCGCATCTTAAAGCCGGTGCCAAAAGAGTGGTGATATCTGCCCCGGCAACGGGTGATCTTAAAACCGTCGTGTTTAATGTGAATCATGAAATACTGGACGGGTCTGAGGAAATTATCTCTTGCGCTTCCTGCACTACCAACTGTCTCGCGCCCATGGCAAAGGTTTTGAATGATAAGTATGGTATCGTGGCAGGTATCATGACCACTATTCATGCGTATACCAACGATCAGAATACGCTGGATGCGCCACACCCGAAAGGGGATCTGCGCAGGGCAAGGGCCGCAGCCGCTAATATCGTTCCTAATAGTACAGGAGCGGCTAAGGCGATTGGACTGGTACTTCCGGAACTGAAAGGCAAGCTGGATGGTAGTGCGCAAAGGGTGCCTACTATCACAGGATCTCTTACGGAACTGGTAACTACACTTGGTAAAAAAGTGACGATTGAGCAGATCAACGCAGATATGAAAGCTTCCAGCAATGAAAGCTTTGGATATACAGAAGATGAAATAGTGAGCAGCGATATCATCGGCATCAGTTATGGTTCTTTGTTCGACGCCACTCAAACCAAAGTAGTAACCGTAGGTGATCTGCAGATGGTGAAAACGGTTTCCTGGTACGATAATGAGATGAGTTATGTGAGCCAGTTGGTGAGAACGGTTAAATATTTTGCCGGTCTTATTAATAAATAGAAGTATTTAAACAAAGATTTAATAAGTGTGTGGACAGCAGCGGTAATTTGATTCTATTATTGTTGGATCACACACTTTTAGTTTGCACTATATAATCCAGGAATATGAGTAAATTTTCAGAATACAATTTTTCAGGACAGAAAGCACTGGTACGGGTAGACTTTAACGTGCCGCTGAACGAGCAGTACGAAATTACGGATGATACCCGTATGACTGCCACCATCCCCACTATTAAGAAAATATTGGCTGATGGAGGCAGTGCCATATTAATGTCGCACCTGGGTCGGCCAAAGGATGGTCCAACGGATAAATTTTCGCTGAAGCATATTCTGAAGCACCTGGGTGAACTCCTTGGTACGGATATCCTTTTTGCCCATGATTGTATAGGTGAAGAAGCAAAGAATCTTTCTGCATCGCTAAAGCCCGGACAGGTACTGTTACTGGAAAACCTGCGGTTTTATAAGGAAGAAGAAAAGGGCGATGAGGCGTTTGCAGAGAAACTGGCTACTTTAGGAGATGTGTATATAAATGATGCTTTCGGTACAGCCCACCGTGCGCACGCTTCTACTGCCATTATCGCAAAGTTCTTTGAGCCGGGAAAGAAGATGTTTGGTCTCGTGATGGAAGGAGAAGTGGCGAGTGCGGAAAAAGTGATGCATAGCGATGAAACTCCTTTTGTCGCTATTATCGGTGGCGCTAAAGTGTCGGATAAGATCATGATTATAGAGAACCTGCTGAACAGGGCAACCGATATAATAATAGGGGGAGGCATGGCGTATACTTTTATGAAAGCCCTGGGCGGCAGTATAGGCAACTCTTTGTGCGAGGACGATAAACTGGAAATGGCAAAGGAACTGCTAAAGAAAGCGGAATCCATGAATGTGATGATACACCTGCCTTCAGATTCGGTGATTGCGGATAAGTTTGATGAGCATGCCCAGGTATCGGACGCCCCAAGCAGTAATATACCTGCAGGGTGGATGGGGCTGGATATTGGTCCTATGGCGCGCGACCAGTTCTGTAACGTGATTGATAAGTCGAAGATCATTTTATGGAACGGTCCGATGGGTGTGTTTGAAATGAAGAATTTTCAGCACGGTACCAAATGTATTGCGGAAGCCGTGGCAGACGCTACGGATAAAGGGGCGTTTTCGCTCGTTGGAGGAGGGGACTCCGTGGCGGCGGTGAACAAGTTCGGATTGGCGAACAAAGTAAGTTATGTCTCCACAGGCGGAGGTGCCATGCTCGAGTATTTTGAAGGGAAAGAATTACCCGGTATAGCCGCAGTAAAATAATATACCCGTAACGTGGAATGCCGACCCGGTCAGTATTCCACGTTCATTAAGAATAATCCCCTGGCAGGTACCGAAAAATCCGCTCTCCGGCAATCTTTCGCGGCGATAATGTCCTTCAGTTCATCTATAGTTATTTTATTTTTCCCAACCAGCAGCATGGTACCTGTTAAGCCTCTTACCATGCCGCGCAGGAAACGGTTGGCTTTTACCTGATATATCAGCATATCTCCTTCCTGTATCCATTCACTTTTTTGCACCTGGCATATGGAGGTTTTTACCTGCGAGTTTCGTTTGGCGAAAGAAGTGAAGTCTGTGACGGATGCAATTACTGAAGCGGCTTCATCCAGTAAAGCCTTATCTAAAGGATAGGGAAAATAGAATGCCATGTCGTCTAGGAAAGGGTTTTTTTCCCGGTAAATATGATAATGATATTCTCTGCCGGAAGCATCGAAGCGGCAATGCCTGTTTGCTTCTACCGGTTTTATGCTTTTTACGACTATATCGGGTGGCAATATGGCGTTTATTTTATAAATAAATTGGGGATGAATAACGCCTGTATAATCGAAGTGAAAAAAGTTTTGCAAAGCATGCACTCCCGCATCGGTACGGGAGGAGCCGGTAAAGCTTATTTTCTCCTTTTGCAGTATAGCAAAGGCTCTCTCCACTTCCGATTGAACGGAATTGGCATTGTCCTGCACCTGGAAACCGCTATAACGGGTGCCCATATACGCTACTTCAAGGAAGTATCTCTTGTTTTCCATATCATTATCTTCTAATGATCGCTTTAAAACGGTTCCTGTAATAATCTTCTTTAATAAGACCTGCAAGAGAGGGAAAATTGTTACTGTCTGACGTATATGGATAAACGGCATCGAATAGCCG
The DNA here is from genome assembly GCA_031399065.1 of Chitinophagaceae bacterium. Classification (GTDB taxonomy): domain Bacteria; phylum Bacteroidota; class Bacteroidia; order Chitinophagales; family Chitinophagaceae; genus JADCRZ01. Next base: position 22,864 of record JANNOM010000065.1, on the reverse strand, counting down.
GTACTTGTCTTCATCGCCCGCAAAAAGTTCGGAGAGAGCTTTTATCTGCCGTACAGAAAAGCATTTTGAGCGGAAAGCTGTTTCCGAAACCGATATTTTATCGTCGGTATTTTTTGCCTCCAGGATCTTTACGCGCAGGTTATCAACATCCTGTTCGTTGGCTACCAGCCGGCACCCGGAAGGGGCAGGATCCTGAATAACAGGAGCTGGGGCGGCGTTTGTGGAAGGCGATGCAGGAGAAGCAATGGCCACACTATCTGTTCCGGCAGGCCGTGCGGGAGACGTAACAGACGTAACGGGTGCCGCCTGCTTTACCATAACCGTATCTGTATTAATAAGGTAACTTATCTTAACCGTGTCGCCCTGGTCTATGTAAGTAGCTTCGTACCTTTTTTCGAATTGCTGATCAAACAGTTTGCGAACCGGAGAAGGAGTGGCTACGATAGCCGGTTGGTCGATCTTTATCTGGTCCTGCGTTGGAGGCAGTTTGTTTACGACCGTTTCTTTAACCAGTGAATCTTTAACAGGTGGTTTTTTCAGGGCGATAGAAGTGTCGGCCTGTAAAGTGTCGCTTTTTATAGTATCCTTTACACGAGAAATAGTGGCTACTGTTTCTTTGCGCAATGTATCCCTGGGCACGGAAGCGGGCTCTACGGGCAGCACTGGTACAGCCGCACTGACCGGCGGTTCTTTATGAGAGGTGGATGCTATCAGCACTGCAGGGTCGTTTACCACTCTGGAAAGCAGAATGGAAAAAGCGTCCGTTTTTTTGACGGCGTTGGTGTCTTCCTTCTCCATGGGAGGATTGACGTTTTTTATGACTGCAAGGGTGTTAAGGTCCAGCAGCTCCCAGTCCCTATCACCCGTATTTCTTAAATGAAAGCCGCGGTCGCTGTTATTTACCGGCAGGGTAAATCGCTGCTCAGGATACCTGTTTCCTGGGAACCCTATGCTGATACCCGGGTTTTTTTCTTTGATCCCGGCAAGTATAATATGACCGCTTTGCGACGAGCTGAGGATTTTATCCTGTAGTTTTATGTAAAATGGTATCCCTTTATCCGAGTCGATATATACATAATTACCTTCCTGACACCATGCGACATTACCAGCAATCAGGAAGAAAAAAGAAAATGCGATTTTATACATGCATAAATATGTTAAAAGCTGCCTGCCCCTCGTTCTTTACACTTGCAGCGTTAGAAGCTATGTAACAAATCTACTTATCTTTACGCACTTAATTTTTCTACAAGTATGAAAAAACTTTTATCGGCAGCCATCTGCATCATGGCTTTTGTTTCTTCCAGGGCACAGTTCCCTATACATTCGGGTATCGATACAGGCTGGCAATCAAGTTACCGGGGTACGCCGCCGCGTATCAACGATCTTGTGCATACCAAACTTCAGGTTCAGTTCGACTACGATAAAAGTTATATGAACGCAAAAGCCTGGATAACCCTTCAGCCGCACTTTTATGCTACGGATTCCCTCGCACTGGATGCAAAGGGCATGGAGATTAAAAAGGTAGCCCTTCAACAGGGCGGCGCCCAGGCTCCCCTGAAATATACATACGATGGAATGGTGCTGAATATAAAGTTGAATAAGGCATACAAAGCAAAAGAAAATTATACCGTATACATCGATTATACCGCCAAACCCAACGAACTGAAGGTAGCCGGAAGCGCAGCCATCACTGATGCCAAAGGATTATATTTTATAAACCCGAAAGGCGAAGAAAAAGACAAGCCGACACAGATATGGACGCAGGGCGAAACCGAAGCCACTTCAGTATGGTGCCCAACTATCGACAGGCCATCGCAAAAAACGACACAGGAAATATATATGACGGTCCCTAAAAAATACGTCACTCTGTCCAACGGCAAGCTGGTAAGCCAGAAATCGAATACAGATAATACCCGCACAGACTATTGGAAAATGGATCTTCCGCATGCTCCCTACCTGTTTTTTATGGGAGTGGGCGATTTTGCGATCGTTAAAGACAGTTATAAAGGCAAGGAAGTAAGCTATTATGTAGAGAAAGAATACGGACCGGTCGCCAGGCGCATCTTTGGCCATACGCCTGAAATGATGGCTTTTTTCAGCCGTATAACGGGTATTCCTTATCCCTGGAACAAATACTCTCAGATAGTGGGCCGCGACTATGTAAGCGGTGCTATGGAAAATACCACGGCAACCCTGCACCAGCAGTCCGCACAGCAGGACGCGCGGCAACTGGTAGATGGTAACGCATGGGAAAGTACCATTGCCCACGAACTTTTTCACCAGTGGTTCGGGGATTATGTAACAGCAGAAAGCTGGAGCAACCTGACCGTGAACGAATCCTTTGCCAATTACAGTGAAACATTATGGGATGAATATAAATATGGTAAAGATGCAGGCGATGCCCAGAATTATAAAGACATGGAAGGCTATCTGGGCAGTGAAAGCGATAGTAAAAACCTGGTAAGATTCTATTACCGCGATAAGGAAGATATGTTCGACGCGGTGAGTTATAATAAAGGAGGCCGCATTTTACACATGCTGAGAAATTACCTGGGCGATAGTGCCTTCTTCAAGGGATTGGGTGTATATCTTAATACCAATAAGTTTAAATCCGGCGAAGCCCATCAGCTACGCCTGGCCCTGGAAGAAGTGAGTGGCCTTGACCTTAACTGGTTTTTCGACCAATGGTATTTTGGTAACGGGCATCCCAGGCTGGATATCACTTATGCTTTTGACGATGCGGCTAAAAAAGTGAACGTTACCATACGGCAAACGCAGGAAGGAGACAAGCTCTTCAAACTGCCCATTGCTGTGGATATATATAACGGATCGAAGAAAATAAGACAGAACATATGGGTGCAGCAAAAGGAAGAAACGTTTGCTTTTCCTTACCAATCGCAACCGGACCTCGTAAATGTAGATGCGGATAAAATAGTATTGTGTGACAAAAGCGACCACAAAACGATCGCAGCGTTTATTCATCAGTATAAGTTTGCAGGCAGCTATGTAGACCGCCTGGAAGCCATCGATACCTGCTCTAAAAACCCGGAAGACCCTGCAAGTCTTGAGTTGCTGAAATTAGCACTTAAAGATAAATATGAAGTGCTAAGAGAATATACTCTCAGCAAGCTGGATCTCAAAAACCCCACTGTCAAAAATGCTGTAGAATCCATTATTGCAGATATTGCGAAGAACGATAAAAAATCAACTGTTCGCGCAGAAGCCATTAGTTTGCTGAGTGCTTATAATAAACCCGAATACAAAAGCCTGTTTCTCGCTGCGGCTAAAGATTCCTCCTACTCAGTGGCTGGTGCAGCACTCATGGGCTTAATGGGCGTAGATGAAGCGGCGGCCGTTGCGGAGGTGAAAAAAATTAAAAGCCAGCCAGCCAAAGGTAGGCTCAGTGCGGCTTTAATGAGTATACTCGTAAATAACGGGGCTGAAGAGGATTTTGATATTGTTGCATCTAATTTTGATGCCATGGCGCTGGGGCAGGAAAAATTTGAAGCACTACAGCCTTTCGCACAGTATTTGAGCAAGGTGAATGACACGGATAAATTTAAGAAGGGAATAGATATGATTACCGATTTCAGGGAATCTATTCCGTCGGCCTATAAAACGCAGGTATCAGCTTTTATAAACAACATGATATTAAGCGGAGTGGTTTCCGAGAAAAAGAAGCAGCTTACCGGTGTAAACGCCTCTGCTGCGAAGCAGCAATTGGAATATGTTCAGTCAAAAATGTAAACATTATCTTATACGGATGTTGAGCGGGGGCCGGTCCCCCGCTTTTTTATGGGATACATTCATCATCCAAATGAAACTATTCTCACGTCCGGAAAAACCTTGCAGTGTTTAATATACTCCGGATTTTACTTTATATGGGATAACGTAAAGTCACTGCTTCGCAGAACTTTTAATACTGCCCTTTTATGCAATAGTTGTTTCGTGGCTGGGTTCATCTACCAGCTTCCACTTGCGCCCCCACCGCCACCGCTGCCACCACCAAAACCTCCGAATCCGCCACCGCCGCCGCCAGACCATCCACCGCCGCCTCCGCCTCCGGACCACCCACCACCGGCCATGGGTCCGAATATCCATGGACTGAAGCCGCGCCGGCTCATCATCCCGCCACCTCTTCCACCTCCTCCGCGCAGGAAAGTAAAGAGGAGAATTATAACCAGTATGATAATAAATCCTGCAGGGCCGCCTTTGCTTTTTCCTCTTTTATTATACCCTTCCGGTGCCTTATATTCACCGGCTGCCGCTTTGAATATGGCAGTGGTGGCTTCATCAAAGCCCCGGTAATAATTGTTAGCCCGGAAGTTGGGAACAATTTCGTAATTGATGATCTGCTGTGCAGTGATGTCCGGTAACACGCCTTCCATGCCATAGCCCGTTTCGATCCGGATTTTGCGGTCTTCGACTGCAGACAAAATAACTACCCCGTTATTTTTTGTTTTATTGCCGATCCCCCAGTCTCTTAAATATTTCAGCGCGACCTGCTGTACATCGTAATCGCCGACACTCCGTATAATGATGATGGCTATCTGGGTGGAAGTGCTGTCGTCGTATGCCACCAGTTTGCGTTCCAGGGTTTCCTTTTGATCGGTGGTAAGCACCCCGGTAAAATCGTTGACCAGTCGCGGCGGATTGGGCCTGGGTTCTATGTTTTGCCCTGTGGCTGCAAAGGAGACCAGGAGATATAAGAACAGGAATAGTTTCTTCATGAATGTTTATTTTCCGAAAACAATGTCATCGGGCAGTTCATTCTTATCGGTCTTTTCATTATACGGAAAGTGCAGGTATAAGGCTTCCCCGATTTCGGTGATTACGGTTATAAAACCCTGTACATAGTTATCTTTGTTGAACTGTGCGAGCATGTGCTGCACTTCAGTTCTCCAGAATTCTGCGCCTGTTTTCCGGTAAATGCCTTCGTCGCCGAATATGGCCAGTTGATGATCTTTGAAAGCCATATATATCAGTACGGCATTTCTCTCGTCTGTTTCATTCATCCTGAGATTAAAAAACACTTCTGCCGCCCTGTCCACGGGGTCCATAAACCGGCACCTGCTTTCTATATACAGCCGGATTTCCCCGCTGGTGCGCTGCTCGGCGATGCGAATGGCATCGATTATCTGCCGCTGTTCGGCCAAATTAAAGAAAGGCTTCCGCTTCAGGAGTGAAAACATATATCAGGCTGGATAAACAGCGGTCCGGATTTTTAATAACCCGGACCGCTGTATGTTTATATAGATCAGAATTTAACTTCCGGTGCTTTTTCGCTTCCTGCATCTGCCTGGAAGCCCTGTTTTGGCTTAAAGCCCATGATGCCGGCGAAAATGTTGGCGGGAAACGAACGCACTTTCACGTTGTAAGATTGTACTGCATCATTGTAATCGTTGCGGGATACTTTTATCCTGTTTTCGGTCCCTTCCAGTTGGGCCTGTAATCCCCGGAAAGCGTCGTTTGCCCGAAGGTTGGGATAAGCTTCCGATACAGCGAGTAAGCGGCCAAGTGCCTGCGACAACTGGCCCTGGGCCTGCTGGAACTGCTGCACTTTTTCCGGCGTAAGATCGGCCGGATCAACTTTTATCTGCGTGGCGGATGCACGGGCGTTGATTACATCCGTTAATGTTTTCTGCTCAAAGTTCGCTTCTCCTTTTACTGTATTCACCAGGTTGGGTATAAGGTCGGCACGCCGCTGGTAATCGCTCTGAACCTTATTCCATGCGTTGGATACAGATTCATCCTGCGTAACCAGCCCGTTATACTGGCCGCATCCGGCAAACAATAAAATGGCAGCGATAATAAGGACAACAATTAAGGTCTTGTTCATGGTAATGTGTTTGAATAATTAAAGTTATAATAATTTGAGCAAACGGAGTTTTGTTATCCCGGAGTTAACGGGTATTATTTAAACGGGGGAGGTGGATGCCGTGTTTAAATGGGGTCCTGAGGCCAGAAATCTTTAGGAGAGCATTCGAGGAGCCTGGCCAGATCGTTGAGATGAAGCGTTTTGTACTTTGCCCGGTAATTGGGACTTTCCACCTGGCCAATGAAACCGCGGGTTACTTCCAGATGGATCGCCAGGTCGTCCTGGCTGTAACCCTTTGCCATACGCAAATCTCTGATCCTGGTCACTACATACCAGTCAACCTTGTTTTTTTGAATCTTCTTGCGCATTTTCTTGTAGTGCAAGAAAAGGAAAGAAAACATCAGGTCTGCTTATCCATGTATAAGAGATTGCTGATGTTTTCTTGTCAAACCCTTTTCGGGGGAACGATTAAGGGGTAATGCTGGTGTAGGGTGTATAGTATTGGTGATGTATAGTATTAACGGTGTATAATACTACTTTACAAAAATTACTTTTTTACTGATCAATCCTTTGCTGTCCGACAAAAGCACCACATAAGAGCCTGTCGATATACCTGAAAAACTGCTTCCGAAATTCACTTCCTGTCTTCCGTTGATCAGTGATATTTTTACCTGGCTTACTTTAATACCTGCCATAGAATACACTTCCAGGCGGGCATTGTCTGTCTCCTGACTGGATTCGATAAATATTCTGCCGTTCTCTACCACCGTGGGGTATAGTTTTGTTTCTGTTATCCTGCTGTTGGAAGAAAGCCGGATGATGGAAGAATACTCCATTTTACCGTCTTTATCCACCATCGCAAGCCGGTAAAAAGTATTGGAACTGATGTTGTAACTGTCTTTGAAACTAAAGCTGCGCACCGGCTGCGTATTACCGTCGTTATAATTGATATTTTTGATGGTAATGAAAGATGCACCGTCGGTACTGCGTTGTACCAGGAAGTGAGAGAAATTATCGGCTGCTGCGGTCTTCCATTGCAGGAGTGCTTTGTCACCCGTAAGGGCGGCCGACCAGTTTAGCAGTTTAATAGGCAATACAGCCGCTGGAGCAAAAGTCATATTGAAACTGATACGGTTAGATCCTGTGTTTTCGTAATATTCCAGTACTACATCTCTTGTACCACTCATGGTAATTGTATATGAAGTGGTATTATAAGAAAGATCTGCCCACCTGTTGATAACATAAGTAGCGCCTCCATCAAGGCTTAAACGGTAACCATCATCTCCGCCTACCAAAAAGGTATAGGTACCGTCGGCAAACGTTTTCTGTAAGCGGTAACGGACGCTGAACTGGTTGGTAGTTACCGGGCAGCCCGTAGTGGCATAACTTACGTCGCTGCCGCCAAAATTCTGATCGAAGTTAGGATTGGCTACCGTACCCTCTGTTACATAGCCTCTGTAACTTCCGAAATTCATCCCGGAATATACATAGCCTGTCCATGAAGAGGTTCCGTAAACCGCGGGATCACCCGATGTACCACAGGGGGTCGATATATTGAATGTTACCCTGTTATCAACCAGGTTTTCATAATATTCAAATACCAGGTCGTAGCTTCCGTTTAGTGTGGCAGTATAAGTACTTGTAATATAACTGTGCGTGTTCCAGTTGTTGATTACCCAGGTGGCACCGCCATCCAGACTTAACCGGTATCCGTCATCGCCACCGGTTGTAAATACATACGAACCCGCTGAAAAGTTTTTGGTAAGTTTATAACGAACACTGAATGTATCAGTAAGAACGGTACATCCGTTAGTTGCGTAATTTACCCGGTTACCGCCGAAGCTCTGGTCGAAATTCGGATTACCTGTAGTGCCCTGGTTTACATATCCTTTATAAGTGTTGAAGTTTACACCTTGATATACATAACCTATCCAGGTATCGCTTGTACCATATGTTGTTTGGTCGCCCAGTGGAGTACATTGCGAGTAAGCACCGAATGTTGCAAGCACCATACTTACTATTGCAAGGGTGAACTTAAGTTTGTATGAAATGCGTAATAAATGTTTCATGGTCTTCGTGTTTTAGAGTTGTACCCCAAAGTCCATAGTCGTACCAAATATTAACTAGCTGAAAACCAATGCTTTATAAACTATTAATACTATTTCATCTTCCATTTACAGGACTCATTTCTATGAATGGGAAAATGAATCATTAATGTTGTAACCTGATTAGGTATTAATCTGTAAATGAGTTTTTGCCGTATCTGATACGTACAATAATATAACGATCGGTTTTAGTAAAAGGGTATTGGGTATTTAAGTAAAAAAATCAAGAAATTTTTGAACTTTGTTTGGTTTATTGATAATTGTTACTACTTTTATACCGTAAGAAGATTGAATCCCTATGAAAACCCTGCCTAAGACGATCTATAATTTTTTCCCATCCATTGAACAACCCGGTAAAAGGTAAATAATATATCAAGATTATTGCCGGCGATTAAATGCTATGCTGCGGTACCCCTAAATTCCAATTTCTCTGAAGTATTGTTCCAAGATTAGTCCGATGAAGAATTGAGTTAGGATTAGCTTAATTTTTAAGGAAAAAATGAAACAGAATATATTAGTTATCGATGATAGTAAGGCTATTAGCTTTTTGCTGCAAACTATACTTGGCAAAAGGTATCAGGTAGTAACTGCCCCTGATGGATATACCGCCATGCACTGGTTATCAAAAAAGAGTCTTCCCGGAATTATTATAGCAAATCCCCAGTTGCCCGATATGCAAAACTGGGAGTTGATAGAGTACCTGGCTGGAAGTGGCCTGTATGGTGAAATACCCCTGATTGCGCTTTCTGCATTAAGCAAAGCAGAAACCACCGGAAAATGTGAAGAATTGGGGGTTGCTCATTATTTCCATAAACCATTTAATCCGGTTGATCTGGAACAATGTATAAACAAGTTGATCAATTATAAGATTAAAGACATCAACCTGTCTTCCGAACGTTTGCAACTGAAAGTAGGATGATCCATATGATATGAAGAATTTTAACCCTGATTTGAAAACTTGGTCAATTACTAAATGAAAACACGTATGGAAGTATCATTACCCAAAAAACAAACAACTGAAAAGGTTTACCGGCACTTCATCATGGAGTCGAACCCTGCCCGGGACATGGCTCCGTTGAAGCGCATAGATTTTTTCTACGTTGGAAATGATGCATTTAAGATTGATTTTTTAGTAAAATCCTTTGAAGGTGGTTATGCATTGGATAATATAGTTGCTGCTCTCCCGTTTCTTCAGCGTAATGCAGATAAAAGCACGGTTCCCGGTATCATAATTATAGATGGCAAAGCAGGGATTGCAGGTATGCAGCAGTTGCAGAAATTCTTCTCTTCTACCACCGCTTTTTCTAAAGTGCCCATTATCCTGGACGGGTCCGATCTTTCGGATGCGGAACTCTGCACCAGCCGAAGCATCCGCTTTATCGACGAAATCGTTTTTCTGAAAAATATTTCCAGCGAAAAATTTATAGCTAAAGCAAGTTTTCTCCGGAAGATAAAATCCAGGGCCGACTTTAATACACTCAATAATAATATACAGCTTCCTCCACGGGCAGAGCTTTCGGTGCCTTTATTCCTTAAGCGGCTGTTCGATATATTTATATCCGGAACTGCTATCCTTTTGCTGTTGCCGGTGTTCCTTGTAATCGCATTGATTATTAGGCTGGAATCGAAAGGTCCCATCTTCTATATCGCCAAACGTGCCGGTAAGGGGTACCGGATTTTCAAATTCTATAAGTTCCGTACGATGGTAGCGGATGCAGATAAAAAAGTGGGCCAGTTGGCACATCTTAATCAATATGCACCTGCCAGTGAGGGCCCGGTATTCTTTAAAATAAGCAACGATCCGAGGATCACTAAAATAGGCGCATTCCTGAGAAATACCAGCCTGGACGAACTGCCCCAGTTACTCAATGTGTTCCTGGGCGATATGTCGTTGGTGGGCAACCGGCCGCTCCCGTTATATGAAGCCGCCACACTTACTACCGATCAGCACGCTGCACGTTTTATGGCACCTGCCGGCATCACCGGGCTATGGCAAATCAAGAAAAGAGGCGACAGCAACATGTCTGTAGAAGAAAGGATAAGCCTGGACATTGATTACGCGCATAAATTTTGCTTTGTATACGACCTGTGGATTATGGCGAAAACGCCAACAGCCCTGTTGCAGAAAGAAAATGTATAATACCTCGTCCGAAGGAATTTTTTACCACAAAAAGAAACTATATGGTCAACGAGCAAACTCCGTTGATATCCATTATTGCCATAAACTGGAATACCACCCGCATTACTGCTGAATTTCTACGTTCGATCAAAGAACACAATACCTATCAGAATATCGAAATCATCATTATTGACAACGGTTCTGAAGATAATCCCACTTCCGTATTAAAAGAGATCATACCGGATAGTCAGGTGATACTGACAGGCGAAAACCTTGGTTTTTCAGGGGGAAATAATGTTGGTATCAGGGCCTCCAAAGGCGATTTTCTGTTTATCGTAAACAATGATACGGAGTTTACCCCCGGCCTCCTGGAAGGCCTGCTGGAAATTTTTCAAAACCACCCGGACGCAGGACTGGTATCGCCCAAGTTTCATTATTTCTTCGAAAAGGGCACCATCGAATATGCAGGTTACGAAAGCGTAAATATTTTTACTGGCCGCAACGGGATGATCGGCTGCCGGGAAAAGGATATCGGTCAGTACAACGACATGAAAGAAACCAACTACGCCCATGGTGGTGGTATGATGGTTTCACGTAAAGTGATCGAAGAAGTAGGCCCTATGTATGAGCCGTTCTTCCTGTATTACGAAGAACTGGACTGGTCTCGTAATATCCGGAAACATGGATATAAAATCTATTACCAGCCGGCTTCGCTTATCTACCATAAGGAGTCTATGACTACGGGCAAAATGAGTTCCTTAAAAACTTTTTATATCACCCGCAATCGGATATGGTTCATGCGCAGAAATATTCACTGGGCGGGGTTTTCCGTTTTTATGATCTATTTCACTTTTTTCACTATTCCAAAAAACAGCCTGACCTTTCTTTTGAGAGGCCAGAAAGAACATTTACGTTCCTTCTGGAAGGGTATCTGGTGGCATTTTAACCGTAAGATTACCTTCAACTAAATATAAGCCTGGCAGGGCGGTTTAATTATGCAATCTAATTTAAATATCTTCGTTTTAACATTCATAAAATAATGCACATGAACCCAACTTTAACGATGTCCGACAGGCACGAAGTCGACTACGAGGAATGGTACCATAAAGAAAGGCATAATACCCATTTCAATGAGGATTATTACAATGCCAGGGCTAAAATTGCACTTACCAAATTCTTTTCCGAAGAAGACAGAAAAGCGCGCCTGCTTGATTTCGGCTGCGGACTGGGCCAGAATATTTATTATCTCCCCAATGCGATGGGGGTGGATATCTCCAAATTCGGAGTGGAATTTTGCAAAAGCAAAGGCATCCATGCAACGAACGATATGACGGAGGTTCCGGACGAAAGTTTCGATATTGTGTTTTCAGCCCATGTGCTCGAGCACCATCCGAACCCTAAAGTGATGCTGGCAGATATTTCTTCCAAATTAAAAAAAGGAAGTAAACTGATATTGGTGATACCCTACGAAACACACGGCAAGGCAAAATTTGAGCTGGATCTCAATCAACACCTGTTTATGTGGAACTTTCAGAATATCAATAACCTGCTCTTACTTTCCGGGTTTAAAGTGATCTCCAACGAATATGTACGCGGAGCTGGTTATAATAAACTGCTGCCATTGGCAAAGATCAGTTTCGGTTTATACCGCACTGCAACCAATTTACTTTCCCGCGTTATGGGTATAAAGGAGATAAAGGTGGAAGCCATTAAGCTATAGTTGTTTATGCAGCAGATCAACGTGTTGGAGTGTATAAGGCAGGGCCAGATCGGTGGCGGTGAATCGCATCTGCTGAGTGTAGTGGAAAACCTAAACCGGTCGGTCTTTCATCCGGTTATATTGTCCTTTACGGACGGACCCATGATCGAGCGGCTCAGGCAATTGAAAATAGATTCGCGCGTAATCTTTACGGAAAAGCCGTTCGACTTCACCAAGTGGAAAAAGGTCAGGCATTTTCTGAAAGAAAAAAGGATAGATATCGTTCATGCCCATGGTACCCGGGCCAATTCCAACGTGTTATGGGCTGCCCGGTCACTGAACATCCCGGTTGTTTATACCGTTCACGGATGGTCTTTTCACCAGGATCAGCACCCCGCCATACGGTATATACGTGTGCTGAGCGAGCAGTATCTTACATCCCGGTCGGCCGTTAACATCTGCGTATCAGCATCCAGCCAGCAATCGGGCAAAGCACAAATAAAAGATTTCAGATCCATCGTAATTAACAATGGAATAGATCAGAAAAAGTTTTTTCCTTCGGCTACTGTTAAGGATATACGTCACGAACAGGGTATATCAAAAGATGCGGTACTGGTATTGTTTATAGCCAGGTTTACTCACCAGAAACAACCGCTGTTACTGATACGTGCTTTTCTGCAGGCGGCAAAAGAAATGCCCTCTCTTCATTTGCTGATGGTGGGAGACGGCGAACAGAAAAAAGAAGCGGAAGCACTGATCAGCGATGCAGACGCGGGCTCTTCCATCACCCTATTGCCCTTCCGGCAGGATGTACCCGATGTACTGGCAGCAGCAGATATATTCGTACTGCCCTCCCTGTGGGAAGGATTGCCCATCGGGCTGCTCGAAGCAATGGCCATGGGCAAGGCCATTATAGCATCTGAAGTAGACGGCACAAAGGAAGTGATCAAAAACCGGGAGAACGGCCTGCTGGTGGCTCCGGGCAATATACCTGCACTTACGGAAGCCATCCTGGCACTGGCGAAAAATGAAACGGCCAGGAAAGCCTACCAGCACCAGGCGCAGCTTACTGTAAAAAAAGAATTTAACGCCTCGGTAATGACCCGGCAGATAGAAGATGTTTATAAAGATATCGTGAATGGCAAAGCCACCCCTAATAGTCAACCCAACGTTCGTACAGCATGATTCAAAGTGTAATACATATCATTTTCCTGGTCGTTTTTTGCTTCCTGGCTATTAATACCCTTTATTTTTTTATCACCGCTATTGCAGGTAAATTTTACAAGCAGAAATCGTATACGCCGCATCCGGACAAAAAAAGGATAGCGGTGCTTATCCCATCTTATAAAGAGGATGGGGTAATTGTGGCAACCGCACGTTATGCCTTCGAACACGATTATCCGAAAGCATTCTTTGATGTTTTCGTAGCAGCCGACCAGTTGCAGCCGGACACGGTTGCTCAACTGGAAGCCATTCCGGTTAATGTATTGCAGCCTTCGTTCGAGATCAGTTCCAAAGCGCGTTCGCTCAATAAATTACTGAACTGGATACCGGCAGACAAATACGATATAGCTATTATTATAGATGGTGACAACCAGATGCTTCCGGGATGTTTGGAAAAAGTGAATGCCGCTTTCCAGGCGGGTTTCCGTGCCGTGCAATGTCACCGGATCGCCAAAAATAAAAATACTTCAGTAGCCGTGCTGGACGCCATGAGCGAGGAGATCAATAACCATATTTTCCGGAAGGCACAGCGTGCTATGGGGTTTTCTTCCAATACCATCGGTTCCGGCATGGCATTCGAGTTTGCGAAGCTAAAAGAAGTGTACAACAAACCGGGTATTTTAAGCAACCCGGCCTGCGACAGGGAAGTGGATTTCGAGATCATGAAAGCCACTATATGCATCGAGTTCATCGACGATGCCTATGTACTCGACGAAAAGGTATCCAGTGCCGCTGTATACCAGCGGCAGCGAACCCGCTGGCTGGAATCACAGATTATTCACCTGCGGCTTTTTTTTGATAAAAAAAGCGGGTATGTTCCCAAAACAAAGGATTACTGGAATAAGCTTTTTGTGAATATTGCCCCGCCACGGCTTATTTTCCTGTTCATGTATTTTCTTGCTTTCCTGCTGAAGGTAGTTGAGTACCTTAGCGGGTATTCGATTCTTTATCCCGGTTACGGGTGGTGGCTGGCATTAACTGTCATGTATTTCCTAGTCTTCGTGGTTTCCATTCCCCGCAGTTTTTATAATATAAGTACGTTAAAAGCCTTAACCAATGTGCCTTTATTGGCATTCTCCATTATTACCGCCCTGTTTAAGATGAAAGTAAACCGTAAAGAATTTGTACATACTCCCAAAACATTTACCCAGGATATGGTAAAATAAGTCAGTGCTAAACTTTCCGAGCATGGAAATTAATTGGTCTGGTTTTCGGTAAGGGAGGCTTTACAGCCATTTATTTTAAAACCGTCTTTTTTTATTCCCAAATCTTGCACTTTCAAAAAAAAGGTACTATTTTGCATCCTTATTCGTCTGACACACCCTTAATAAGTCTAATTCCTCCGAACAACAGTTTCTTTTAATTTCACGATCCTTCTGAATTTCTGGTCAATCTCCAATACCTGCGAGAAATTGCAAGGGCCCCCTAATTCACTGCCCGCTTACCCAATTTATTTTTAATCGTGAAATCATGAAGACTATTAAGAAATTTACCTATTCTCTGTTAATTGCGTTAACGGTATTATCTCTGCAGGAAGTTACAGGCCAGAGTGTTCTGGACCCCAGCGATTCCGTTATTACGTATGACCCTCTCAATCCTCCCCCTCCGCAACCCGCCTTTGGGTCGCCTGACTACTATAAGATCCGCAAATGGATAAGAACGAAACGACTGAACTGGAATACTGATTCTTATAAGGCTTATATATATAAAGGGGCCGCCTTCCGTCTGAAATTCCCCAAAACATACGTTCCTGGAGTAAGTGACGGGAAAACATATCCGCTCGTAATTATGATGCACGGATTAGGTGAAAGGGATTCGATAAAAGACAATGAATATCATTTATATCATGGTGGTCAGAAACATAGAGACTTTGTCGACAACGGGCAATTTGACGGTTACGTGCTTTTTATGCAGACCGTTGAATTTTGGGGCCCTGGATACTACAACTTTCTTTCGGAGATCATCGATTATATGGTCGCCAATAATAAACTTGACCAGTTCCGGGTTAGTATGCATGGTCTTTCAGCTGGTGCGGCCGGGGTTTGGGAAATGATTACAAGTCATCCTACGTATATTGCCTCTGCCGCGCCAATGTCGACCAGGGGCGGTTATAACGCCACTCTTCTTTACACACCGATTTGGAGCTTTAACGGGGGACTTGATCCCAGCCCTACTCCTGCCGATTGCGCCCAGGTGGCAGCTGCTTATTCCGCGGCCGGTGCTAATTTCAAAACCACTTTTTATCCCAATCTTGGCCATGATACCTGGACTACGGCTTATAATGATCCTGATTTTGTGCCCTTTCTTCTAAGAGCCTATATGTCAAACCCCTGGCCGGTTAACGGGAGAAAAGAGTTTTGTCCCGGTGAGGCCATCGACGTAACGATAGGAGTACGCGCGGGGTTCGATCAATACCAATGGCGGAAGAATGGCATCGTTTTGCCCAGGATTAACAGAAATACAATTACTATTAAAAATATAGGGGTTTATGACTGCCGCGTTAGAAAAGGAAGCACCTGGTCGCAATGGTCTCCATTACCGGTAGAAATTAAAACTAAAGTGCCTACTGTTTCCCCAACAATAGGTGTTTCGGGATTAATGAGTAAAGTGATACCTGCCCTGGATGGCCACACCGCCGTTACCCTTGCAGTACCAACCGGCTACGCAACCTATGCATGGAAGAAAACAGAGGATACCACTATCCTGGGCACGCAGAATACATTATCAGTATCGGTTCCGGGAGCTTATCAGGTTCGGGTTGTAGAACAATTTGGCTGCTCCAGCGATTTTTCCAGTCAGTTTAACGTAATAGACGCTGATGGTCCCAACAAGCCAGATGCTGCGCAGCAGCTTATTGTGTCCACTGTTTCCAATTCCTCGCTGCGTCTCGATTGGAGCGAAAATCCAACGCCTAATTACAACGAAACCGGCTTCGAGATTTATCAGAGTTTGCAACCAGGCGGGCCTTATAAATTGATAGCTATTACGGGAGCCGATATTACTACTTACCTTGTCAACGGGCTTGGGTCTAACGTAAAGTACTACTATAAATTAAGAGCTGTAAACAATACAGGTGCTTCCGCTGCTTCTAACGAAGCATCAGGCACCACTTCAACCGATGTGCTTTTACCTGGTTCTCCTGGTAATTTAAGAATTACTGCAACCACGGGAAATACTATCAGTTTGGCGTGGGATGCTTCTATTGACGATGTAGGCATACGCGATTACAACCTGTATATAAACGGAGCACTGGCTTACGTGATCGATAGCAATAAAACCTCGTTTGTGGCAACTGGATTGCAAAATGGTGTATCGTATGTATTTACTGCAAAGGCCGTGGACCTGTCTGGTAATCTTTCATCTGCAAGCAACCAGGTAACTGGACAGGCTCTTATCTCTGGACTAAATTATAAACATTATACCGGCTCTTACGATCTGCTACCTGATTTTACACTACTTACGCCAGTAGTTACAGGCACCATGCCTAACGTAGCGATCACTCCGCGGGTACAAAATGATAATTTTGCTTTTCTTTGGGAGGGCTATATCACCATCCCTACCACCGGTACTTATTATTTCCGTACCAATTCGGATGATGGCAGTAAACTTTTTCTTGGTAACCTAAACGGTACTACATCTCCATATACTTTTTCGGGGCCTGCCACGGTCAACAACGATGGTCTCCATGGTCAACAGGATGCCAATTCAGCGGCACTTGCGTTAACTGCAGGTGTTTACCCGATAGCTATTTGCTTTTTTGAAAAGGGTAGTGGCGAGGCCATGTCCATTTCCTGGAGGACGCCTTCTTCGCCAACAAGTTATGTGGCCATTCCGAATGCTGTTTTTGTGGAGGCACCAGCTAATCTGGGAACAGCTCCTTCTGCCCCTTCATTTTTAAAAGCGGCAGCGGTTGCCTACAACAAAATCAATCTGACATGGAAGGATAATAGCTCTAATGAAACAGGTTTTGAAATTTACCGTTCAAAGACCCAGTCGGGCGGTTATAGCGTGGTAGCTGTTGCGACACCCGATGCAACTACCTATGCCGACAGCGCACTGGAGGCCAGCACAACATATTATTACCAGATCAGGGCGGTGGGCCAGTTTGGTGAATCAGCTCTGGTGTCTAATATCGGTAATGGAATTGAAGCGAAGTGGGGTTTAAATAATGCGCTTACAGATGCTAGTGGAAATGGTAGGTTGCTTACCGCTCCCGCTCCGCCATCAGTATTCGATGCGGCAGATAAAGTAGAGGGTTCTCATGCAGTGACACTGAATGGCACCACTCAGAATTTGAATATCCCAGCTAGCCCTTCTTTTCTTCAGAACACCTATACTCAAAAAACTATCACCTTCTGGGCTAAATCCGGTAATAATACTGGTAACAGGTTCCTGGTGGAAATAGGTGGAGGCGATAATGGGTTGGCTATTAAACTGGATGCGAGCAAATTATTGGCAGGAGTGGCGAGTGGCAGTGTGCTCAGGAGTATAGAAACGCCTTTCACGTCTACAGCCTGGAACCATATTGCTTTGGTTTACGATGCGAACTCCCTGAAGCTTTTTGTAAATGGCGCACTGACAGTAACAACCGATACGCTACCATTTACTTCTATCGGCGCTACAGGGGGAACATCCAAACTAGGATTTGGCGACGGCGGTGCCAGTGGCAACGTATTTTTAAACGCTACGCCCTTGAGATTTAACGGAAAGATGGATGACGTGGGCATTTACAACAGGGCATTAACAGCGGCAGAGATATTAGACCTGTCTACAAGCGTACCATTGCTCCAGTCTTTCGCTACAACGCTCGCTTTACCGGCCGCTCCGGCTACTCCGGCAGGGCTCGTGGCAACAGGGGTGTCACCTTCTTCTGTAAATATTTCCTGGAGCGACGTGAATAATGAAACAGGGTTTGAACTTTATAAGTCGAACAATAATAACGCGAACTATATATTATTCGCTACGCTGCCGGCCAACACAGTCAACTTTGAAAACCAGGACCTGTTTGCGAATGCCACTTATTACTACAAAGTAAGAGCTATAGGGCAGGGAGGTGGATCGGCTTATAGCAATGAGGATAGCGCCAAAACAAAAAATACGGCACCTGTATTCGACAGCATAAGAAACAGAACTGTACGTTATGGCATTACTACCCAGATTACAATCAGCGCAACGGACTCCGACGGCGATGCTTTGGCCTTCACTACAGTAAATCTGCCGGCTTTCGCATCTATTGTAAATAATGGAAATAAAACGGCTACTCTTAACCTCAGTCCTTCAGCTGCGCAGCAAGCTGTATATAACAATATCAGTTACATTGTAAGTGACGGCAACGGCGGGAGTGATACTACTACCTTTGTACTTACCGTAAATGATAATTTTGATCCTGCCATCGATTCAGTGGGTAATTATACCGTGGACGAAAATGCGAGCGTTAATATCCCGCTTTCCGGCGTGGATCAGAACCCATCGGACGTACTTAGATGGTCGGTAGTTAATTTACCGGCTGCCTTTACGATCATACCTTCCAATGGTCGTTCGGCAGCACTTGCCTTTAATCCGCGATACGGAACTGCGGGAACATACACTGTAACCGTAAACGTTACGGACTCGGTTGGGGGTTTTGCATCCCGTAATTTCGCTGTTACCGTAAATGCAAAAGATCCTAACACGCAAATAAATCTGCGTATACAACACACCGAAGCAGCACCTGCACCATGGAATAACATAACCAGTGCCGCCACTGCGGGCTTGAAGGATATTTACGGACAAACTACTACTATAGGAATTAATTTCCCGGCCAATGTATATCATACGATTCCGTGGGGACCAGTTACCGGTAATAACTCCGGTGTGTACCCGGATGTGATACTGAAAGACAATTTATATTTTGGTGAACCATGGGAAGTACAACCATTGGTAGCTGTATTGTCGGGCCTTACTCCATCGAGAGAATATAATCTTACTTTCTACGCGGGTATAAACCGAAGTGAATATAATGAGAATCATGCCAGTAATTTCACCGTAAACGGTCAAACTGTTTCCGTGAAGTTTAAAAATAATACGACCAATACGGCCACAATCGAGAACCTGTCACCAGCCGCTGATGGCACACTGAACATCTCCATGATTAAGAGTCCGGGTGCAGCATTAGGGTTCCTTAATTCGATTGTTATCTATTCCGTATATGAGGATGGAACGGTACCAGCAGCTCCGGCTTCCCTGGTGGCCCAGAATATACCCTCAGGTGGCGTGAATATAACCTGGCAGGATCTGTCGTATAATGAAAAAGAATTTGAAGTATACCGCTCCACTTCTGAAAACGGAACATACACTAAAATAAGCAACAGGATCAAAAATAATGTCAATTCATACATCGACAGTGCGGCTTCTGCACTTACCACGTATTATTATAAGGTAAGGGCTACCAATGATTTTGGTCCTTCTGCTTATAGTAATATATTCTCAGTGGTTGCTGGCAATCGTATACCGGCACTCAATGCGATTACTAATATCAATATACGTAACGATCAAACCGCTAGTGTAAACATCGTTACTGTGGACGACGCAAGCGATAATATCACGCTTTCCGTTGAAAATCTTCCTTCATTCAGTACATTTACTGACAACGGAGATGGTACCGGGGTAATAAACGTGGTTCCGCAGTTAGGTAATACAGGCCGCTATTCCAATATCAGGGTAACAGCAACCGATAATAGCAATGCGACCGTTACCTCCAGCTTTGAAATTAATATTACGGATAAAGATGTTACGTCCATGTATGTTACCTTCTCCGATGGCGGATATGTTGGAACCGCGCCGTGGAATAACCTGGCAAGCTGGCCTGGTGCTGGTGTCAATATAAGTAATATCAAGGACGAGAGCGGTGTAGCCACAGGGGTTTCTGTTACGCTGGTAGATGGTTTCGATGGTGTTTCCAATTTTGGTGCAAGGCCTGGAAATGGTACTAATATATATCAGGAGCAGGCAACAAGGGGCGCGTTCGTGGTAAGTTCAGCCAATACTAAAACAATCCGCGTTGCAGGCCTGTCTACGGCTAAGGTCTATAATTTTGTATTCTTTAACAGTACTGATTTCGGAACCAATGGTAATACGGTATTTACTATCAACGGAACGAACGTTACGCTGAATGCGGCTTATAATACCAACAAGACTGTGCAGATAAATGGTATTGCCCCCAATGCCAGTGGCCAGGTAGACATCAGTGTTAAAAAAGATCTGGGTGCGGATATTGGAGTCATTAACACCCTGATCATCCAGGGCTATTCACCTGCGATAGACCTGTTAAGCCCCAGCAACCTCAGGATATCCCATATACAGAAGAACAAACTTTCGCTTCAGTGGGAAGACAGGTCCTTTGGTGAAACCGGGTTCGAAATCTGGCGCGCTACAAGCCCCGCGGGATCTTATACGCTCCTGAACACAGTGGGGGTGAATGTAGCCTCTTATACAGATCAAAATCTAAATCCTAATAAAGTTTACTACTATATTGTAAGAGCTAAAAAGGGTACTACCTACTCTGCTTATACCTCTGTAGCTTCCGCTGCCACTTATGCTAATACACTATATGTAAACTTCACATCCAATGATATAGCGCCGTTACCCTGGAACAATACC
The DNA here is from genome assembly GCA_031399065.1 of Chitinophagaceae bacterium. Taxonomy (GTDB): domain Bacteria; phylum Bacteroidota; class Bacteroidia; order Chitinophagales; family Chitinophagaceae; genus JADCRZ01. The sequence continues at coordinate 2,261 of JANNOM010000065.1, read as the reverse complement.
CGTGCAACTCCGGATGAAGGATATGTATTTAACAATTTTAAGTTTGACGATAATGGTGTATCCAGCATCGAAATGGCCATTACCAGGAGCTTTTCGGAAATACAGCCACTTGGAATGAATACGGGTAATAACTCAGGATTCTTCCCTGATAATGTAATTAAGAAAACCTACTGCGTATTCCCTGGCGCCACAGGCGAGTTCAAGCTTAAAGGCCTTAGTCTCGGCTTTAAGTATGATATCACATTATTCGGAAGCCAAAACCAGATCGTTTCGCTCGACGCCACTTCTGTTTATGTGATTAATGGGAAACGTTATATTCATAATTCAGCCCGTAACCTGGGCAGCGGAAACGTGATAGCCTACGGTATACTGCCGGATCAGAATGGTGAAATCTTTGTATCTGTTACCCGTGAATCTTCCAATTCGCTGGGTGGCTACCTCTGCGGTATTATTGTATCGGGCTATGCTAATTCTGCCGGTCAGTTACCAACACTTCCGCCTGGAGCACGGGTTGCGTTTAATGATACGACTGTGGAAACAACTATTTCACGAAGGGACGAAGAAAACGCAGCTATTGATAAGATAATTGCTTATCCTAACCCTTTCAAAGAAGATGTAACCATGGCTTTGAATGCTAAAAGGGAGGATAAAGTGATGGTAAATGTTTATACTGTCAATGGTCAACTGGTTTACTCTAAGCAATTTACCAACCTGAATGAAGGTATAAATTATGTAAAGATCCAGTTAGGTAACGCAGCTTATAGTAATATATATTTTGCTCACATAGATTACATAAACAGAAAGTTAAAGAACAAGGTTATAAAGCTGATGAGAAGCCGGTAATTAACCTGGTATATTTATTAGAAGATACTGATTCAATAAAAGGTCGCCCATGTGTTGTATAACATGTGGGCGGCCTTTACTTTTATCAGGTGAATGATTCACACGGTTGTATGTTCACCATATATTTCCTATTTTTATAACAAAGTGATACATGGCTCAAGGCAAGAGAAATATATATAAAATAATAGTAATTTGTTTAGTGGCTGTTTATTTTATTTTCGTATATATCAAAATAATTTTTAACCCAGGCTAAATATATATATGCTCAGGTCAATATCGGAGAGTCTAAATAATGCTTTGGTTAAGAAAAAACTGAATTCCTTCGCTGGATACCTTTTGGTAATGTCGCTTGCGGTTATCCTGGGCTGGCTGATGACGGTACGTTTGGAGATCGGAGCAGGAATAGTGGGTCTTGCCGTTGGAATTTTCGTGGTGGCGTTGTGCATGCTTAATCCTGAACTTGGCTTCTACATTACTGTTTTTTATTCATTTATCGCTTTTGACTGGATAAGGTTGATATATAACGACACATTTCCTGTAGGAACCATATCCGATTTTTTTGTAGCCGCAACTTTCCTGGGCCTTTTTGTCGGCCTCAGAAAGAAAAAGAAATTGCCGCCGGCGAGGGTATTAAATGTTTTCTTATTTCTTTACGGGTATTATCTTTTGCAGTTCTTTAATGCAGATGCTCTCTCATTTGCCGGGTGGTTTCAAAACCTGCGCAAAATTGCCGCAGAATTCATGCTTCTTTATATCGCTTATAACCTGTTCAGCACTTACGATAAAATAAAGCGGTTTTTAACTTACCTGTTTATTTTACTTACTCTTGTCGGCCTTTACGGATGTATACAGCAATGGTATGGATTAATGGATTATTCTTTATGGTGGGTAACGTTGAATGAAACCCGCTTTAACTTGATATTCGTAGATGGCAATTTCAGAAAATTTTCCACTATAAACGACCCTACCAGTTTCGGACTGATCATGTCCGGCGGTGCCATTTTTTTTAGCATCATAGCGATGAACAGTAAAAGTAAATGGGTGATACGGATTCTTTTTACCGGTGTAATCATAATGATACTGGGTATGGCATATTCAGGTACAAGAACCGCCAATGCCATGCTGGTGGCCGGGCTTTGTTTTTATGTGCTGCTTACGATAAATAAAAGAAGTACGCAGTTATTTGCCGCTGTGGGTGTTATGGCTTTTGTAGTGATAATGTATATTCCTATTTACGGGAACTCAACTATCAACAGATTCAGGAGTACCTTTCAAGCCAGCGACGACCCTTCTTTTAATGTACGGGTGGTAAACAGAGCGTACATCCAGCCTTATATTCATTCGCACCCTATAGGTGGAGGATTAGGCACGTCGGGACCTATAGGAATGAAAAATGTACCTCATCATCCGTTGGCCAA
>JANNOM010000058.1:0-15026 GCA_031399065.1 Chitinophagaceae bacterium | reverse complement strand
CATCCCAATATTCTTTTCCGCCGGAATCAACCGGATCGTTTCAGGGTACTTTTGGGCATATTCACTGCAAATGTCCCTGGCACCGTCTGTACTGTAATCATCTCCTATCAGGATCTGCTTACTGAACGTGGTTACCTGGTTCAATATGCTGTCTAAAGCTTCCGCTATATAATCTTTGTGATTATAAGTAATTACACAGATATTAATTTTCATTTCTTTTTATAAAATCTTACGGCGGCCGGCACTCCCGAAACTACGGCATAGTCCGATAGGTTTTTGGTTACCACGGAACCCGCTGATACTATTACGTTATTACCTATTTTGATTCTTGGCAAAATAATCGCTCCTATTCCGATCAGGCAGCTCTCTCCTATCTCTGCTTCCGCAGATATAATAGCTGTTGGCCCGATTTCACAATAATCAGACACTTTACATCCATGACCATAATAAGATTTTTTATTGAGCAAACATCTTTCTCCGATGGTTACTCCTGCTTCCATATTAACATCATTTAACACCATGCTGCCATGACCGATCGTAATATCGTAAGGGCTTAGTGTGCAAAACGGAGTGATAAACGAAGCGATTTTACCGCCCAGATTATTAAATCTTTCCTCCACTTTTTTCCGCTTTTCAACTTCCCCGACACATAAAACAAAAGACTTAGTAACGTTATTAAAATAGTCCCTTACCTCGTCATCCGTACTGATGATTTTATACCTTTCCTTTATATAATGGTTAGGTGTTTCGGTTTCACTCCAGAAAACGACGTTCTGCATATTAGTTTTTACCAGGTCTTCAAACAATTGAGCGGCCAGGCCGCCGGCACCTACAAATAACATATTTAATTATTTTGGGTTCTTAATAATAATCTGCATATCAAATCTATTTCTTCCATGCTTAATGTATAATACATGGGCAGACAAAGCACGCGTATTCCTATTGAGTCTGAAACCGGTGTTTCTGACTTGTTGACGTATTTCAGGGTATTAAGCGTTGGGTAAAAATAACGCCTTGGATAAATCAGGTTAGCGTTCAGCATTTCAACGGCCTTAACTACTGCCTCCTCGCTTTCAAAAATAACAGGGTAATAAGAATAGTTAAACCCGCAATCAGGTGTTATAGCAATATTACGGACGTTTAAATATTGCATCCAGGTATTGTATCTCTCGTATTGATTTTTCCGGCTTTCAGCATTCTGTTTTATGTAATTAAGGTTTACCAGTCCCATCGCCGCATGAAACTCGGAGTTTTTTCCATTTATGCCCACTTCCGCGAAATCCATTGGCCCATTATGTCCGAAGTTACGCATATAAGCCATTTTCTTCAATAATTCCGGGTCTTTGGTGAACACGGCACCGCCTTCGATGGTATGGTATAGTTTTGTCGCATGAAAGCTCGCAGTGCTTATATCGCCATACAAGTAAGTGCTTTTACCTTTGTATGTTGAGCCGAAGGAATGGGCCGCATCGTAAATCACCTTAAGCTGACGCCTGTCCGCTATCTCTTGAATAGCATCAATATTGCAGGTGTTGCCATATGTATGAGTAGCAATTATAGCCGATGTGTTTTCCGTTATAAGGGCTTCGATACAGGCCGGGTCCATATTTAATGTATCCGGGTCTATATCCGCGAAAACCGGGGTACATCCTTCCCATACTATGGAAGATGTAGTGGCCACATAGCTGAATGGCGTGGTGATTATCTCGCCTTTGAGTCCCAGGGCTTTTATGGCTATCTGCAATGCAATGGTTCCATTATTTAAGTAAAGCAGGTGATTAACCCCTAACTGATCTTTCAATCGCAATTCCAGCTCGTTAACAAGAGGTCCGTTATTGGTAAGCCAGTTCCGTTCCCATATCTGTTTTACGTAGACCTGGTATTCATCCATAGGTGGTAAAAAGGGTTGTGTTACCGGTATCATGTGTATTGATTTTGTAAAATATCCTTAACTAGCTGCCATATTTAAGACTGTCTAACTGATCTCCTTTATGTTTTGTACCTCCGGGAACAAACGATTTATAATACATGCTTATAAGTATAAATTTACCCATCGACAAAAAATTTCTCAGGGTAAAAAAACGGTTAAAAGAATAATGCAGGTAATAATACACTACCTGATAATAACGATAATCTAATTCTACCAGGTTTTGTAAAAAAACCTGCATAGACTTCCAGTGAAAAAAAGTCAACTCCTTTGCGGTCAATGAACGAACAGAAACAGGCAGCACCTGCTTCCATTTCCTTGAAATAAGAATGGCACTATCCATCCACTCCCTGTTAAGAATGCCTTCGGAATAATGATGCGCCAGTATATCGAACATTACGGCCACCTGGTATTTAGACAAAACCTGGAGCGAATAATCCATATCGTATCCATGAAATCCTTTAAGAAGGTCTTCGTCAAATTTAAACTGGTCGAACACTTCCTTTTTCGTACAAAGCATAACACCATCCAAACTGGTTACTGGCTTCAGCATTCCCGGCCCCCCGGCAGTTTTAAGAATGGGATAAGAAATGGATTTCCCTTTTTTATGATGTTGAACGATATTGACTTCTACCGATTGGAAAGGGGTTGACCACGAGGAAGGAATTACACTCCTGGCATCACCACCGGCCAAACCTGTTAAGCCGACCTTATTATCACTTAAATGCTTAATTAACCGTTCTCCCCATTGGAGGGTTTCAAACAGAACATCTTCATGAACGAAGCACAGCACGGGGAATTTGGCTCTTTTGCCACCTTCGTTATAAACTTTGCAGATACCGTCTTTATTAACGCTGTTATCTATCGCTATCATTTCAAACGGCACACCGATCGTATCTTTAATATTTTCCGTAATGCGGTGAAGCAGTGCCTTATTTACCGAACAGATGATAATAGAAATCATACGTTAATCAATTAACCAGCCTGTCAATTTAAATATTATCTACAAAGTTCTTTTCAACTGAATTGAATGTAATGATACCGATAAACAGGAAAAATACCACACATGCCGCATCATATCCTAACAATTGCCAGCTAAAATATCCCCTACCGGTAAACCCATAACGAAAGGCCTCGATAATACCCGTCATAGGGTTAGCAAGAATTACATTCTTATAACTGCTGTCTTCAATCCCCATAATAGGGAAAAAAACAGGGGAGGTGAACATCAGGAGTTGAACGCCAAACGTAACTAAATGGGAAAAATCTTTGTACCGGGTAGTGAGAGAAGATATAAGGATACCTGTTCCTAAACCCAGCGCAGCAATAAGGAGAATTAAAACGGGCAGCAGGGCGATATATCCATTTGGGTGAAGGGAATCACTGGTTGCCAGATAATAGATAAATACTATGATAAATAATAGAAACTGGATTCCGAACTTTACGAGATTGGTTAACACCAGTGAAAGAGGTATGATAAGCCTGGGGAAATACACTTTCGAAAACACCGGACTTCCATCCTTAAAGAAAGTGGCCGTTTTGGTGATACATTCCGAAAAATAGCTCCATATAATAATTCCGCTCAGGTAAAATACCACCGGGGGAAGGCCGACAGTCGAAAATTTAGCCAACCGTGAAAATATCAAAACATAAGTAGCCGTAGTTAGTATCGGCTGAAGAACAAACCATAAAGGACCCAGTATGGTTTGCTTATAAATGGAGAGTATATCCCTTCTCATCCAGATGACCAGCAGATCCCGGTAATCCCAGATTTCCTTTACATTTAACTTCCATATACTATCTTTTGAAGTAATTACTTCCTGCCACTTTTTTTCAGTATTAATCATCTCACTCATTCGGCGTAGTACATTTATAACGAAGGTAAATGTTCAATATAAACTCAATATTATCATTAAACAATTAATGACAGGTAAAACCGCTGTTTTATTTATCCAACGCCAGTTTTTGACCTATAACTGCCTCTATTTGGCCGTTAAAATAAGATACCGCATCTTCCGGATGCCTTTCTTTAATTAGCCGATAGGCCGTCTCCCCCATTTCTTTCCATCTCTCCCTACTTTCCCAGGCGCGTTCCAATGCCTCATCTATATGTTTTTCCGTCGGAAAAGAAGCAATAAATCCCGATTGCCCATCTTCCACGAGTTCCTCCACCCCGCCAACCCTGGTAACGATGGCAGCCCTTTTGAACCACATAGACTCTATCAATGTCAGGGACTGCCCTTCCATACGGGAAGGCATTAAGAGTATGTGCTGACTTTTCCATATATCAGCCACATCGTCTCTATGTTCTTCAATTATTAAATTTGTGATTTCGTGCAGTTGTATCATTCGCCTGATCAGTCCGCGATGCGGACCTCCTCCGTAAATGGTAAAAAGCAGGGGACGCCGTTTCCATTTATCCTGTTTCAATACGTCTATCAGCAGATCGTAGCCCTTATGAAAATTCTCCAGGCGACCGAATAAAACAACTTTATATATGCCGTCCCTTACTGCCGGGTAATCAGTTGCAATATCTTTTCTTTTGGTGAAAGGGTTATAGGTGATAGCTGAATTACTGGGATTAATACCTAACATCTTCTGATGCAAACCCAAGGTATGCCTGGATACAAAAAAGTTCATCCTGGATTGTTCATACAATAAGGATAAGCGATCTATTCGTTCGTCATTCATGGCTGGCCACATCATTTCTATAACCAGATGAGTAAGTGTTACAAAAGGAACCTGGTGTTCGTAACAGAGCTCCATAAATTGAAAGCCCTCCGTATTATTACCCTGGGAAATGATGACCAGGTCGGGTTTGTCCGTTTTAAACAGTATACTCAAACTATCGGTAGGTTTATAAACGATCAAACCTAATTTTTGAAATATCTTACCTGTAAACGTATATCTAAATCTTTTGTTAAGATCGATAAATGAATCCTGATTTTTTAAGAAGCGGCTCACTAAAGATATGCTGTAATGCGCGCCGGCACTTACCTCGTACCCTTCTTCCATGAATCGCTTTGCTGAAAGCGTCCATAAAACTTCGCTTCCACCCCAGATAGTGTTTGTAGTTAAATAAAGTAATCTCTTTTTAGCCATAAGGCAACTGTTTGGGAAAGGGTTGGTTAAATAGACATCCGACAACCATTCGTAAAGATACTAAAATACCAAAAGTCAACATTACGTTGACTTTTGGCGGAAGATTTAGAGAGTGCTTACCCGAAATTAAATATAAAAATTAGTTAGCAGCGATAGAAAGCCATGGCTGGGCAGTCCAAACATCAGAACTGATAACCGCACCACGCTCAGTTGTACCATGGAAGAAAGGCAGGCCTAAAGCAGCCAGATCGATACCACCGGTAAATGATGGAGAAGATGGTGTGTTTTCAAGTGTACCACCAAGCTGGAAATCACCGAAACTACCAAGAGCTGTGTTGTTCTGTGAAGCAAAACGGTTGATTAATGGACCATTACCTGTGAAAGGAGCAACAGCAATAGGATTACTTTCATTGCCATCAAGTACCACGGGATTCGCAGACGCAGTCTGGAAAATGTTAGAAATAACTGTAGATGCACTATCAGACAATGGCGGAGGCACTGGTCCGAAGAAAGAAGCATCTGTAGTTGGAGTTGAAGCAAAAGCAGTTGGGAAGGCTTGAGCTATGATCAAAGAATTCAGCAGAACAATTCTGCCATTTCTTCTTACATAAACACCACCATCAAAACGGCCAATTGCAGTAACTGGACAAAGAGTAGCTACAGAAAGAGAGCCTGGTCCAATTAAAGTAGCGTTAGAAATAAATGGTCTAGTTCTTAATTTGCCTGGGAAAGCCGCTGAAGCTGAATTGTTATCAAGTTCTATTGTTTCAGAACCTGACTGGTCAGCAACGTTTGTTCTGAAAGCGATGATGAATTGCAGGTTACCGCGATATCCTTCATCAAAATCAAAATCATCATCTCTGTTACCATAGCTCAAAAGGTATTTAGCATTAACAGTACCACCGAAAAATTCAAAAGCATCATCATTAGAAGCAAGAACTTCTACGTGGTTGATTGTAGTTCCGCTACCTACACCACACAAAGTAAGACCATTTACTTCCTGATTTTCCTGTGTAACGATACCACCGCAAAATTCGATACGATTATAGGTGATAGAACCAGAATTATCAGCAGCGTCAGTACCGCCATAATTACTTCTTGCAACAAATGCTGGTGAAAGCGTAGTGAACGCTTCAAAAGTGTTAGTTGATTGATTTAGGGCAGTAGTAATAGGAGCTGCACCATTTATAACTAAACCACCCCAATCTCCGATGATCTTAGAACCTGAAGGCCTTGAAGATGTCCATACGATTGGTTGAGTTGGCGTGCCATTTGCAATAAGCTGAGCACCTCTTTGTATTACCAGTGTTCCTTTGTTGGCGGCAAGATTGGTCAGGTTAGGAAGCTGACCGCAGTCAGTTGTTCTCCCAATCATGGTAACACCTGCGTTAATAGTTAAAGTAACACCTGCGTCAACGAAAACGATACCGTCTATGAAAGTATTTCTTGTCAAGGTGGTGTCGTTCAAAAGGATTCCTCTAATTGTGTCAGGAGCACTTGTACCACTAAGAATAACTTCTTTTTTTTCAGAAGCACTTTCTTTTTTACAAGAACTGGCTAAAACAATCGCTGCACAAGAAGCAGCATAAAAAAATTTTTTCATTGTCTTTGATTGATTAATTAATTAAATATTTACTTACATATGAACTAAACGGTAGGTCTCGGAAAGGGATTGGATTTTCTGTATTTGACTTCGAATAAGCAATGTAAAAGTAGCCCCTGTTTATTACCAGATAATTAACGTAACATTACCAAAACAATAACAAAATTTTAGGAGAAACTCGGCCAGCCAACAACTAATGTTGCAAAAAGCCAACTTCTATGAGTTGGCTTTTATAAATTACTGCATAGAATACAGTATATAAAATAATTCTTTTAAAAATTTGTTATGGTTTAATAAACAATGGAGTATAAAAAATTAATTGTTATAATTCGTTTCCAAAGGAGTAAAATTAGTCCAATCCCTTAACCAATTGTCCACACCGAGAGCCCCAATATTTGATACTTTTGTGAAGAATGGGTTACTAAAGACGGGACCCTCAAAATTGGCCCCTGTCAATAAAGGAGACCCTTGTTTCGGTAAAGGGTTTGGATTATCATTATAATTAAAAGGATCCGTTAGCATAAAGTCAGCAGAGTTTAAAAATTGCCGGTTATGAAATCTTGGGTCTAACATATAATCTCTAAAATCCTTAGAGGTAAAAGGGGGGTAAATATTGGAGGGTAAATAAAAAGCCCTCATGCTATAATTACTATGTACTATTGAATAGGTAAAGTCTGACTCCCCATTATTAAGTGAAAGCGCCGTTTCCCTATTATCCATATAAAAGCCACCCGTAGGAAAACCTAGCAATGCAGAATTAATAATATGGAATTTTGCATTATTCCTCATTATTAAACTAGCAACTCGGTATCCTGTCAATTGAAAAGGGGGAAAAGGACTGGTGGAAACGGAATCATCGTAAATAGGACTACTCCCTAAATTTAGGTCGGGCCCAATAACAGTTAAATTAGCTACAGAAGGAAATGTCAAGTTATCTTCTATCAACATACCCGTTAAATTTCCTGATCCAACCGGATTAGGTGCAAAATAAGGGTGTCTGTAAGCAATTAGGTTTTGAAGCAATCCTCTATATCCACTTTTTAACCAAAAATCATTTCCTTGACAGGCGTAAGAAATGAGATTCCTGACGTCTAGGCTATCGCCACTAATTTCATAAGAAGCAAATCTTAACGAATAAGAAATTTGGATGTTATTGATAACATTACGTTTATTTAGATTAAAAAGCAATAAAGAGCTTCTATTTAATCCTGCGAACTCTATTCTAACATAAGAAAGAACAGCTGATAGAGAATCTGGCATTCCACTAATACTTATTCCATTCCATCCATTTATTTTACCCGTTTTACTATCACCTTGCAAACCTTGATAAGCACTGCTGGTAAATATTATGGGGTCTGTAATACTTCCTTTGGCTTCGATTTTCCCGCCAGGATTTATATCAATGGATAGATCGTTATTTACTTTAATAAGGGTTCCCGGGTCTATTATTAATTCCTGGCTTGCTTTAATCACTAAATTTGTTGCCAGAATGTAAACGGTGTCTTTAACTAAGTGAATAATGGGTGCTGTCAGCCTTTCATTTTCTGCATTTAAGGTAAGCTCAGGCCTTTCTCTTTCGATAAACACCGAATCCTTTTTGCAGGACACAAACAGAAATGATACGGCTAAAAAGCCTATGCTTATGTTAAAATATTTCATATTAAAAAGTATATGTAAAAGATAAAAAATAGGTTCTTTGCCCATTTGTTAAGGATGAGTTATTATCGATGCCACTTATTACAAATCCCTGTCCAGCCTGGGAGCGATCTATTACATAAGCGGGCGAGTCATACTTATTGTTTCCATTAAAATCCTGGTAAATCAACAACGGCTTACCAAATAAATTAGATACATTAAACTTAATTTGCGCTTTACGCTTTAAGAAAACCTGCTTGACTCCAAGATCTACAATATCACGTGCCCGAACTATAAAGTTTGGAATACTTAATATCCTTTTCCCTGCAATAGGATCTATTTGTGGATCTAAGTTTGTTGATCCTAACTGATTAACATAATCTCCTGATCGGTTATAACTCAGAGTAGCTTCGAAAGAATTTTTAAAAGCTGCCACGCTCGCTCCAAAATTGATAATGTAGTCTGGCTGGCCCGTAAGAGAGTGTTCCGGAACTAAATATCTTACAGATCCGCTAGTAGTAGCACCCTCTTTAACTTTTGAGTCCATCAACGATCCATTTCCAAATAGCGTAACATTTGCTAACCACGGCGCAAAAGATACAAAATCTATTTTCTTTCTAATCTCAACTTCAATTCCTCTTACCGTTGTATTACCGCTATTAACGGACACACTCCCTACTCTGGCAGGTTGTACGGTTGATTGCACACTTTCAATTGGATCTATTAATTTTTTGTAAAAACCAGCAATGGAGATTATTTCACCAGATGACGGAAACCATTCCATTTTTACATCATAATTTGTAATAGTTGTACTTTTAAGTTCGCTGTTCCCAGTAGTAAGTTGTAGAGTTACAAAATCAAATCGCGTATATTCTGCCAAATCCTTTAAATCAGGTCTTATAACAGTGTTAGAATAAGCAGCCCTTATATTCAATTTACTGATAGGACTATAAACAATATTTATTGATGGCAAAAAATTGAATGTAGATCTTGCAGCGAATTTTGTAGATTCCAAATCTGGTTCCTGGAAATTATTACGGTGAATGGGAGTATATACGTTTACGCTTTGCTGATAATTCTCAATCCTAATTCCCCAAATAATACGCAAACTTTTCCCAAATTTATTTTCTATGCTTTCATAAGCAGCTTGAAGACTACTAGCGGCATTGTAGTTTCCCAAATTACTAGATCCACCTATGGGGTTACCAACCACGTCTATACCCGAATTCGTATTTGGTTCATAAAAAATAGGTGCCAAAACACTGTCCAAAGGCTTTATTGCCACAGAATTATAAGGAATAGCAGTTCCTGTCGCTGTTCTCCTTCTGTTTTGAAACAAAATACCCCCTTTTAAAATGTGCGGATAATTAAACAATCTAAATATAGTAGTAGCATTAAAGGCTCCTCCTGTTACGAAATCCTTTGAATCAGACCAGAACCTGCTTGACGTTTCGAGTATCGATAAAAACTCAGAAGCGGTTGAATTTCCTTCATAATTACCAGAAGCATTTCTGTACAATAAAAAATTTCTTACGTCTGGAAATTCTGAGGCATTTGCTGTGATGTTGATATTCCAGTCTAATTTTGTTTCATTATTTTTACCCGTTTTATGTTCACCTCCTAAAATAGTATTTATCAACTTTCTTTGCTCAACTAAATAAGAAAAGCCTTCTATCTCACTTGAATCTCCATTAAAACTTTGAGAATTAAAAGGAACTTTAAAAACACTATCTCTTTTTATATAGGTGTTTCTATAGGTTTGTGAATATATATTTTTGAGCGTAATTTTATTATTCCCGAAACTATAAGCAAGATTCAATACTCCGGCTAATTCAGAAGAATATTTATATCTAATATTTTGTGAATATTGATTAAAAAGTCTGCCAAAGGCACTTTGAAGAGCCTGACTTGGATTTCTGGTTGTTTCCTCGTTTTCAATTATTTCCGTTTTGCGTTGGGTCAAAGCTGCCACAACACCGAATTGTCCTTTCTCGTTAAACTTTATAGTTTTACCAAATCCAAATTGTATATTTTCGTTAAATTTAGAAGGTCCGTGATTTATAGCCAATAAGTTATTGGGTAACATTTTTAGATATCTGGTTAGTACCTGCTGGTTCAAATTTCCTAAGTTAGCTCTATCAGTAGATCTGGGGAAGTCTTGCGGTAAATCCCTATTTTTTCTGATAAAACTTAACCATTCGAGATTGCCTCTTTCGTCACCATAAAAATCCTTATTATACGTTTTGTCGGAAAATCCACCCTGTAACGCAATAGAGAAAAAATCTCTCGCAGGAAAGTCTTTGGTATTTACCTGAACGATTCCTCCGGCAAAGTTACCTGGCATATCAGGAGTAGCTGTTTTATTTACCACTATATTGTCAATAACGCTAGCAGGAACCAGGTCGAAAGAAAAAGCATTCTGGTTAGTTTCCGTGCTGGTCATAGCTACCCCATTCAACATTGTCTGATTGTATTGCGCGCCCAAACCTCTTACTACTACAAACCGGTTGTCCTGCACATTAATTCCGGTTACCCGTTTAAGTACCTGCCCTGCATCAATATCAGGCGTTCTGCTGATGGCTTCCTGGCTGATACCATCAGAAGCCGCTGCACTTATTCTCTGGGCATTGTATAAAGATGATTGCGACTCTTTTTTAACGCTGGAAGTCACCACCACTTCTTCCAGCTTATCATTCAGTTGTGCCAGTACAATATTAAAAAAAGTACTCTCTCCGGCCTTAATAACTATACCTGATATCTCTTTTTTCTGATAGCCGGTGTATGAGTAAGTAATGGTATACGTGCCAGGTGCTAAAGAAAGTATGTAGCTACCGTCCGTAATGGATGAAGTACCGCTAGTTTTACCTTTTGGAATAATACTAACACCAGACAACGATTCGTTAGAAGAGCCATCCGTGATTTTACCGGCAAGCCTACCTGTGCCCTTTTGCGAAAAGCCGGCAATGGAAAGTAGAAGCAGACTTGCAGTAACGCAACAATTCAATTTACAATACGCGCTAATAATATTTATATACTTATTGTGGAACATACAGGTAATTGTCTTGAATGCTATTATATAATGTTGGTATCTATTATTTATTTCTGAAAATTGTAATTCGTTTTAAGCGGGGTAAAATTCGTCCAGCTTTCCAGCCAGTTTTCCCTTCCTATAGAACCTACATATTGCACTTTTGTAAAAAAAGGATCTCCAAAATCTGATCCGGTAAAATCTGCCCCGGATAGCACAGGTGAGCCCTCAACCGGCAATAAATCAGGCTTATCATAATTAAAAGGATCACCAAACATAAAATCTCCTGATCTTTCAAAAATCCGGGTATTGAATTCAAAGCCGGGGTTCATCATGAACGACATAAAGTCTGCACTGGTAAAAGGAAGAAGCGTGGTATTTCTTATGTAAAATACCCTGTTTCTAAAGTTGGAATGAAAGATTGAATTTCTTACTGCGTATCGCCTGAACGATACATCGCTGGCTGTGGTAGAATCATCTATATACCAGGCGGCACCCGGAAAACCGGCGAAAATGGAATTGCGAATTTGAAAACGGGCATAGGCTGTCGTCACCAACGCTGCTGACCGAAACGAAGTAGACGTATCGCTGTAAGCCGCAGTAGATCCATTCTGTCGGTCGGGCCCTAAAACGGTAAGGTTCGAAATATAAGGAAATGTGTAAGGTCGGGCGGTTCTTGCTAATGTTGCACTGGAATTATTTTCAATAAAAACACCTGATACAGTATTTGGCGGCTGTGTTCTCCTTACACCAAAAAAAGGGTGCCTGTAAGCCAGTACATTCTGCATTTTACCAGTATATCCTTGCGTGATATAATAATCGACCGGACCTCCGCACGCGTAGGAAACCAGATTACGTGCGTTAAAACTACCTCCCCTGATTTCAAAGGAAGATGACTGACCAGAATAACTTACCATTACGTTTTCAATAATGGTTCTGCTACCAACCGACTGGAGAATGAGTGGCGCAAATTCAATTCTAACGTATCGAAGTGTTCCGGAAAAATCAAGGGAATCATAAGGAGTGTTGACTGAATTATTCCTGGACTTGCCCTCTATGCGGAATGCCGCTAAATTATCAACACCTTGATTTCCCGTTAATGACCTGCTCGTAAATACGATTGGATTCTCTTTGGTGCCGTTGGCCAGGATAGTACCGCCAGGCTTTATTACAAAGTAAACTCCCTTAATAACGGTACCAGGATCGATAATTAATTGCTCTCCGGAATTAATAGTAAACTGCTGCGTACTTGATGCTGTTTCATTGATATATACAGTGTCGCTGTATAAATGGGTGATTGGGCCATCTTTAATTGGAGACAGTATTCTTTCTGGCTTCGCCTTCCTGGCTTCAACCTTCTCAAACTTTGTGCAACCGATTAAGCTGATCAAAGCAAAGAAAACAGTCAGATAATGATTATGACTATACTTCATAATTAATTAAATAAATAAGATAAAGTAAAATAAAATGTACGCTGATTTTGTTGCCTGAAAATGGTATTGTCTGTTCCACTTATGTAATTACCGCTGGCACCATTCCAATTTGGCTGGACGGTTATAAGCGCATCGTCAAATTTTTCATTACCGTTTAAATCCTGGTATGTGATATAGTCACTGCTTATCAGATTATGGACGCCCGCTATAAGCTGTATCCTTGATGCCAGGAATTTCTGAGATATCTGCAGATCAAGTGCTGATCGTCCTTTAACCCTATAATGTGGAATGGAATTCAGATTCTTGCCGTTATCCAACGATATTACTTCTCCTGATCCCAGAGCGGTGATATAATCATCCGTCGTATTATAATTTACAGTCAGCTGAGGATAAGCAGCATACTTTATAACGATACCTGCATTTACTGTATAATCGGGCGTTCCGGTTAATGTATGCTCCCCTATTTCGGGAGTAGCGGCACTTCTGATATATCCGGCATCTACCTTAGACTTCAGCAATGTGCCATTGGCAAAAACGGAGATAGGGAGCATCGGGGCAGCAAATACTGTAGATAAATCCATCTTGAAAGTACCCGTTAAACCCCTGACAGTAGCAGGAGGGGTATTATGCGGAATACTTAATAGGTTTCCCGTATTGTAAGATGACAGTATATGTTCTATAGGTTGATTTATTTCTTTGTAAAAACCCGATACGGCAATCGACGTTCCCGCATTCGGTAGCCAGTTAAGGCCAGCCGCATAGTTTTGAATTTCAGTATTTCTTAAATTAGTGTTTCCAGTTTTTACCGTAAAAGAAATGGGGTCATAAAAGCTGTAGCCGGATAGCTCCTGCAATTGCGCCCTGTTTACTGTTTTGAAGTAAGAAGCATAAGCCTGAATTGTTTCAATGGGCTGATACATTAATTTAGCTGTAGGAAGTAAATCGAAGCTAATAACATTCTTATTAGCATCTATGGACGTCATCTGTTCGTTCTTATACCCCTCTAAAAAGTAATACTGTACGTTAGATACCAATTGATTGTAAGATTCCAGGCGAATACCCCAATCCAGCTTCAAGAATTTCATAAGTTGACTTTCCAATCTTAAATAAGTAGCTCCCAGATTAGAGGAAGCGGTATAATTACCCCTGTAATTTTGTGCAATCTGATCAGGTGTACCACCGGAGAACACCGATTCTCTTAAATAATAATTATTGGCTACCAGTCCTCCTGGATAGTAACGTTCCGGGGCAATAAGGCTGTCTAATGGATAGTATCCCGTTCCGGCATTAAGTATAAAATCATCAGTATAAAGTCTATCCCTTGTCTCTATATAAACACCACCTGCCAGCAACTGCGGCCGGTTCATCACATTAAAAGGAACAGATAAGTTAAAAGAAGCAGCGAAGTTATTATCGGTAAATTCCTTCCAACCTCTTCCCGTTCTGGTAAAATCGGGAACGGAAGCTTGTCTGGCTATTTCAAATCTATTAGTTGCGATTGAATCCTGCCTTAACAGAAAATTTCGTTCGTCCGGATCTTGCTGACGATAGTAGGTATACGCCACCTGCCAGTCAAACTTCAGCCGGCGTTGCTGCCCGAGTACGTGTTCACCTGATAATTGGGAGTTGATGAATTTCCCCTGTTGCGTCTGGTAATTGATTCCGTAGTGGGCGAGTGGGTCTTCATCTGGTTTTGACAGCTTTGACCGCTGCGTAAAGCTGTTATCAAACGTATTCCCCAGAAAGTTTTTCCAGGAAATTTTATTATGACCAAATATGATAGCCGCATTCGCAATCCCCGATAATTGTGAAGAATAACGATAATTGATATCGTTCGACTGAGATCTGATTAATTGTTTGGCTCTGTCGAAAGGGAAAGGATTGCCCGCTACATCCGGCCGCACCTGCACAAAATTGCTATCTATTCGTTCTGTCTTTTGCTGCGTCAAATAGGCAACGATCCCTATTTTAGTTCCGCTTTTTTTCCTGATCACTCTCCCAAAACCTATCATCGCCTTATTGTTAAGTGCCGAAGATCCCTGATTTATGGGAGCCAGGTTGTTTTTAAGCAATTTAGACAAATACACTTGTTCCTGGATGTTTTTTTGATTCAAAGTAGATTCGGAACGGGAAGTAGGAAACTGATCTGATATACTCCTTTGAGAACCAGGTAAACCCAGTATTTCGAGATCACCTCTTTTATCCCCGTAAAAATCTTCCCCAATCGTTTTATCGGAAAACCCGGCACCGGCCTGCACATAAAAGAAATTGTGGTCCGGAATATCCTTCATCCTGATA
>JANNOM010000086.1:0-3892 GCA_031399065.1 Chitinophagaceae bacterium | reverse complement strand
AAGCAAATAAAAATGCCTGACGGCGGTATTACTATTATTATCCAGGGAAAAAATCGGTTTGCTGTAGAAAATGTAATCTGCTCCCTGCATACTGCTGATATGTATAACAGCAAAGTGGTGCAAAGCACCATGGCCAGCCTGCAAAGAATAAATCTTATTTATACGGATATCCCAACATGGCTTGAAGAAAATAAAACCATACGCATCTTTGCGGCTGCTCTTCATGGTCAGCCTTTGCAAAGCATGGGATCTTTAAAAGAGGGAATCATTGTTATTGGCAATGAATCTAAAGGCATCAGTGATGCTGTTATGCAACTGGCTCATGAAAAAATTACCATTGACCGCTATGGCCAGGCAGAATCTTTAAATGCTGGTGTGGCCGCTGGGGTAATATTGTATGAAGTGAGGAGGGGGGTGAAAATTGAAAGTTAAAAGTTGAATGGTTGGATTGTTGAATGGATTGATTGTTGTATGGATGAAAAATTTGGGAATCGTTCAACAAACCAGATTTACGAAATGCTATGGACAATTGACTATTTGACCATGAACGATGAGCCATAAACTATGAACCAACTATCTAAACTGTATTGCCTTTACAGGATTAACTCTTTTTATAAGCAGGGTAGGTATAATGAGGGTGGCAAAACAAACAACCAGGGTTGCAAGATCTACCAGCACTACCTGCATCCAGTTGATATCGGCTTCTGCCTGGCTCATATAATAAGCCTCTTCATTTAGTTTTATAAATCCAGTTTGTTGTTGCAGCACACAGATGCCAATACCCAGTATGGTTCCTGCAATAATTCCAATGATGGCAATCAAGCTGGTATTATATAAAAATATTTTTTGTATTCCCCAGTCAGATGATCCCAATGCTTTTAAAATGCCCGTCATCCTTGTTCGTTCCAGTACCAGTATAATAAGACAGGTAATGAGATTAACGACTGCAATAATCATCATAATGCTGAGCAGTATATTTTTAAGTTGTCCCTGCAGGTTGAGCCAGTCAAAAATTTCCGGGTAAATTTCTTTCATACTCCTGCTATACCAGCCCTGGGGTAATTCTTCATAAATTAAATTATTTACGCTGTCGGTTTGTTTGTAATCCTTAAGGAATATTTCATAACCGCCTATCTGGTCGGGCTCCCAGTTGTTTAAGCGCCTGATTAAATTGATATCAGCAATCGCAAAATTTTGGTCAAACCGCTCTATGCCTGTACGAAAAAGCCCTGTTACCGTTAATTTTCTTGCCCTGCGTGAACCATCTGCGCTAAAGAAAAAAACGAGCATGCTGTCACCAACATCTATCTGCAACTGTTTGGCCGTGTAGGTGCTGATATTTAGTTCCTGGCTATAGCTACTGTCGGCAAAAGAAATCCATTTACCTTTTTGTAAAAATCTTTGAAGCCGGGTAAAATTAAAATTCCTGTCTACCCCTTTTAATAAAACGCTTTCTATGCCGGTTTCAAATTTAAGGATGGCTGATTTGGTTGCATATCTTTCTACCGACAAAACCTGTGGCAGTCCTTTAAGATAATTTTCAACAGAATCGTTTTGTGTAATGGGATATTCTTCTGCAGTATTTATTTTTTCATCCAGGCTTTGCTGCACCCTCACATGCCCCCAAAAACTAAACACTTTATTGCTGATTACATTTTGAAAGCCATTCACAAAACTAAGGGCCACAATCATTACAGCCACACTAAGGGTAGTTGCACTAATGGCAAGGCCAATGATGAACCGGCTAAAACTGTTTTTGTTAACTCCTGCTATTCGTTTCGCTATAAAAAAGGATACATTCAAAAAGGCATAATTTTGGTATCTTTCAAAAGTAAATTAAATAAGCTATTAAATGAGTTTCATCCGTTACAGTCTTATCATTCTTTTTTGCGTGGCTGGTTTTTCTGCATGGTCGCAGCAGCAGGAGGAAATGATTTACAAACCTTATATAAAGACACTTCAATTGTTTCAATACGGCAATCAGCAGGGGTTGCCCATTTACACCCTCAATAGCGGAGACCAGTTGGAGCTTGGCTTTGATGATATGGAAGGGAGCCTGAAGAATTATTATTACACATATGTTTTATGTGACTATAACTGGCAGCCCGTCAATTTAAATCCATTTGATTACATAAAAGGATTTACACAAAACAGGATAAGCACTTACCGTTATTCATCTATTGCCTTTACAAGATACACCCACTACCAGGCCATTTTGCCCGACAGGAACGCTGCTGTTCCCACCCGTTCCGGCAATTATATGTTAAAAGTTTTTTTGGATGGAGATATTTCAAAATTGGTTTTTACCAAAAGAATGTATGTGCTGGAGCAAAAAGCTACCATTAATGCAGAAGTGGTGCAGCCTTTTACTCCCCAACTTTTTTCTACGCACCAAAAAATAAGATTTTCTGCCAGCATAAAAGATATCAATAGTTTTAGTGCAGCACAGCAGGTAAAAGCTGTGATACTCCAAAATAACCGCTGGGATAATGCCTTAAAAGATATTGTCCCCACATTTGTAAGGGGTACTACCCTTGAATACAATTCTGAGAACCTGGGCATTTTTGAAGGGGGCAAAGAGTGGCGCTGGCTTGACCTGCGCAGTTTTAGACTTCAAAGCGACAGGGTAGAAAAAGCCAATTACAATAAAAATTCTACCGACATATTTTTAAAACCTGATGCAGACAGGAGAGCACAGCGTTATGTATATTTTCCTGATTATAACGGCATGTACAATATCAGTACATACGAAACAATTAATCCTTTGTGGCAGGGAGATTATGCTACTGTTTATTTTTCCTATATACCTCCTAACGGGTTGCCTTACCCGAAACAGGAATTGTACCTGCAGGGAGCTTTTACAGGGTATGGGCTCAATGAGCAATGGAAAATGAAATATAATGAAGAAAAGCAATTGTATGAAACCACGGCATTTTTAAAACAGGGGTATTATAATTACAGCTATATAACAAAAGACCTGGAAATGGATAGAAAAGCCACTGCAATGGAAGGCAATTACTGGGAAACAGAAAACAGTTATACGATACTTATTTATTACAAATCATTTACCGACAGGAGTGATCAACTGATAGGAGTGAGCCAGGTGAATTCCCGTAGAGACCGGCCTGGTTTTAGTTTCTAGAAAATTGCTTAAGCTGCGTAAAAGCTGAATAGAGATTAAATGTACAAGAGTGCGACCTGCCTACCGGCAGGCAGGCGTCAATGAAGTCTGGTAGTGAGATATAGCAGGGAACATAAAAAAATAAAAAAAAATAAGGGTGCAAAAATTTAATAAAGTTTTTATCGCCTATATTTGCAGCGGCAAGTCTTATACGACCAGCTCCTGTTTAACTCCCCCAGGACCGGAAGGTAGCAAGGGTAAATGGTTGAGCGGTGCGATGTAAGTAACTTGCCATTTTTTATGCCCATACCCCAAAGCCCCCAAACCCTCCCTACCGGCAGGCAGGCCCCTGAAGGGGCTTACAAAGTCTCTACTGACAACAAATTATTTTCAGTTAATAGAACAGAATAATTTTTATTAATTAAAGAAATTCAAATATTCTATTTTTGCCATAATTTAATTAGCTAACAATTTAAAAAAAAATCCCCTTTAGGGGTACGGGGCATGAAATTTTTTATAGACACAGCAAATCTTGCACAAATAAAAGAAGCCAACGATCTTGGTATTTTAGACGGTGTTACCACCAACCCATCATTGATGGCTAAAGAAGGTATAAAAGGAACAGAAGCCGTAATGCAGCATTATAAAACCATTTGCGAAATGGTAGATGGTGATATCAGTGCTGAAGTGATTTCTACCGATTTTGATGGTATAGTGGCAGAAGGAAAAATTCTGGCTGCATTGCATAAAAATATTGTGGTAAAAGTGCCC
>JANNOM010000083.1:0-68513 GCA_031399065.1 Chitinophagaceae bacterium | reverse complement strand
ACCGCTGCCAATCACATCTCCCGGGAAAATGGTTGCCCCGTATGAACACCGTTCGATGATTTCAGCGAAGGTCCAGTCCATATCGGCCATGTTACCGGCGCTTACGCGGATGCCGTTTACAGTGCAGGTCATGGGCAGGTTGTAACTGTTACCGGTATGTCCTTCTTTTGCCGGCACCCTATAAGGTTCCAGTTCGTCGGGGGTTACCAGCCAGGGGCCCGTTACGGTGGAAAAATCCTTTCCTTTCGCAGGCCCCAGGTTAAGCAGCATTTCTTCGATCTGGAGGCGGCGGGCACTCATATCGTTCATAATCATATAACCGGCTATATAATCGTCCGCTTCTTCAGCGGGTACGTTTCTTCCTACCCGCGAAATCACTATCGCCACTTCCAGTTCAAAATCGAGCTGCTCGAAATGATCGGGCATGCAGCGGATTTTGCCCGGTCCCTGAACGCTATGGTGGTTGGTAAAATAAAAGATGGGATACTGGTCGAATTCAGGTATCATTTCCACCTTACGGTTTCTCCGGGCAGCAGCCACATGCTGGCGGAAAGCATACCCGTCCCTGCAGGAAGAAGGATGCGGTACCGGGGCCAGCAGGTGAAGATCATTGGCCGCCATGGCAAGGTTGGGAGCAATATCCCCTTTCAATACCGCCTCGTTCAGCGATCGAAGGGCCGGCATATATTCTTCCCAGAAATTAAGCAGCATACCCATATTGGTAGGAAGATCCGCGTGCAGCAATTCCAGGTCGTACAGGTAATTGTTATGATAAACGGCGATACGTTCATATCCATCCTGCAGGTAAGAAGCGAGTTTCATGATTACCGGTTTTAGTAGGGGCCGTTCTATCCCTTCAGCCCGTTTAAAGGTTGCAAAGTTATGGGGAATCGGTTAATATAAGGATATTGAGCATGGCACGGCTGTTGTGTTATGATATAGATAAGATTAGTTAATTTCGTGTACTGAAACCATATGCAATGAAGTTTGAGAAGATTCATAATAAAGGGCAGGCCAAATTATTCGAAAGTCAGTACCTGGAAATGCTTACTAAAACCCACCCCCTCGTAATATGGGGTATCTATACCCCGGTGATTATTTTTTGCCTGTATCATGGTTATTCCGCTTTTTCTTTTAGTCTTATAAATGTTCTTATTACTTTCCTGGGTGGTGCTTTTGCATGGACGCTTTTTGAATACTTCATTCACCGCTTTGCTTTTCACTTTGTGGCACACAGTCCCCGTATGAAGCGGTTTGTATACATATTGCACGGTAACCATCATGAGTACCCGAGAGACAGGGAGCGCTTATTCATGCCTCCCGTACCCAGTCTAATCCTGGCTTCCGTGGTTTTCAGTCTTCAATACCTTTTACTGGGTAATCACGTATATATGTTTTTTCCGGGCTTCCTGATCGGCTACCTGATGTACGGCACTATGCACTTCGCCATCCATGCATGGAATCCCCCGTTCAAGTGGATGAAGCCACTGTGGCGCAATCATCACCTGCACCATTACAAAAATGAGGAAATGGGCTTTGGCGTCAGTTCCACCCTATGGGACCTGGTATTCGGCACCATGTTCGATCTGAAGAAAGAAAAAGAAGATAAAGAGAAAGTAAAGGAGCTGATGTTCTGATCAGAAACCGGCATCCTTCGGCACAGGGGCTATACCTGATGCCTGGTGAATGGTTACTTCCGAGAAATCCTGCGAGGCGGTAAGACCCTGCCTTCCGTAAATGATGGTGCGGTCTTTACGGTAAATGCGGGCCGGTTTGTCGGTATAAAACTCTTTGCGAGCCTGATCCCACCACAGCTCCATACTGCGCAGGGTATCGCCTGAAATATTAAACACCACTACACTGTCTTTCAGAAACACCTTTTTCTCGTTTTCGCTGTATTTGCCATAACGGGCATCGAGCTTGCTTTCTATTTGCTGGGTGCTGTCGTTGTAAAAGTCGACATGAAGTGTTTTGGGAAATTCAACGTAAGGAGAATCCGACTGGTAGTTGTACATAATAGGAGCAGTAAGCTTGGCCTTTACCTTACCATCGGTGCTGAAGTAGCTTTCTATCCTGACTCCGGTATCGATCGTCAACTGCTTTTTTACCAATGCATCCACCGCCTTCTCGTCGTTTTCGCAACCGGCAAGTGATGTTAAGAGGCAACAGCAAACGAACCGTTTTATTTTAATTACACTCGCTAATGGCATACAGACCTTTAAATATTAAATCAGGATCGGCAAATATCCTGTTTTTAAGGTGAGGTACAAAATACAGCGCATTACCGCCTGTTAATAAAACGTTGTAATTACCATACTTTTCAGCATAAGCGTCTATAAAGCCGTCGATCTCTTTCGCCATCCCGAGTAGCACACCGCTCAATATATTGGTGGCCGTATCGTAACCCATTAGCGGAAAATTCCATTCTTCCTTTATAAGGGGGAGCTTGGCAGTAAAGGCATTGAGTGATCGAAACCGCATATCCATGCCAGGTGAAATGCTGCCGCCGATAAACTCGTTTTTCTTATTGATAAAATTATAAGTGATGCAGGTGCCGAGGCCGATGGCGAGATTGTTTTTACCGGGAAAAAGATTGACTGCCGCCGCACACAATGCCAGCCTGTCGGCCCCAATGCTGGCCGGCTTACCGACCGGCGAAGTAAAGGGCAGACGGGAGTCGTAAGACAGTTTATGAAACTTAGAGCCAGCCGCCAGTATAGGCTCTATAGCGGGGTTGTGTTCTATAACGGACGACAGGATCGTTTTACCAGGTTTTACTTTATCCAGTAAATGGGCAATAGTGCCAGGGTCATCATTTTCCAGCACATCTTCCTCTTTTAAAAGGGCATTATCGAATACCGCATATTTAAGTCTTGTATTTCCGAAATCGAAGCAGAGCGTTACCATAGTTATAAATCGAATGAGGAGAGATTCTTAAAGTGGCCGTTCAGGATGATCTTGTCTTTGAGCATTTCCATTTCCGCCAGCATAGGCAGCACCTTGCCCAGGTGTCTCTTCAGGTATTCCTGCCGTTGCGCTTCGCTTAAAAGACCCAGTAAATCGTACTCTTCTTCGAGGGATAGTCCGGCATGGTGGGCCAGGTCGTAGGTGCAGAGTTCCCCGTCGGGTTTCTTAAAGTCTTTATCCACTTTCAGCAACTGGTGCAACTGGCGGATGGCCGTTACCACTTTGTCCATCAGTTCCGTTTTCCCATCGTCATCGTTGCTTTCCGGGTAGGTAACAATGGCCCCGCCATATAATTTGCCCGGTACTATTTTAATAGTCTCCAGTATGCGAAATACTTTGGTGCCTTTTGTTTTTACATCCATTTCCCCGTTTTCGTAAACGGCACTTATCTCCATGATCTCCGCCAGTGTTCCCATATCACTTATCTTGTTATCGATAACGGTAGGTATTCCAAAAGGCCTGTTCGTTTCCGAACATTCGGTAATCATCTGTTTGTACCGTGATTCAAAAATATGCAGGTTAAGTGCTTCACCGGGATATACCACTATACCCAGGGGAAATATCGGGATAAAATTCGTCATGCGCTGTTGTAACTTTAATGGACAAAGATAACCCTGAATTGTTTATTTTGCGGACACATCTACCTACATGAAAATAGCAGGATTCACCATTATCAGAAATGCCATCATCAACGATTACCCGGTGGCGGAAGCGATCCGTTCCATTCTGCCGGTGGTAGATGAAATGGTAGTACTGGTAGGCGAAAGCGATGATGAAACGGAGGCATTGATCCGTTCGATCGGCTCCGGTAAAATACGCATCATATCTTCAGTATGGGATATGAGTATGCGCACAGGCGGCAAAGTGCTGGCAGTGGAAACGGATAAAGCACTACGGCATGTTACTGCGGATTGCGACTGGGCATTTTACATACAGGCAGATGAAGTGCTGCACGAACGTTACCAGGAGGCGGTGCGGCATTCCTGCGAACGATACCTCGAAGACCGGAACGTGGAAGGCCTTCTGTTCGATTATAATCATTTTTACGGCACCTACGATTATATAGGCGATAGCAGGCGCTGGTACAATAAAGAAGTGCGCATCATCCGCAACGATCCATCCATACAAGCTTACCGCGATGCACAGGGGTTTCGCAAAGAGGGACGTAAGCTCCGGGTAAAGCATTCGGGTGCGGCCATCTATCACTATGGCTGGGTAAAAAGTCCGGATGTAATGAAACGCAAGCTGAATCATTTTAACCGGCTATGGCACGATGACGGTAAAGTGGAAGCCTTTATCCGGTCGTCCGATGTATTCGACTTCAACGATTTCGACTCGCTGACTGCTTTCACGGGATCGCACCCCGGGGTAATGAAAGACCGGATAGCGCGAGCCAACTGGAACCTGCAACTGGATACCGGCATCAAACGCTTTTCGTTCAAAGACCGTCTGTTA
Organism: Chitinophagaceae bacterium; assembly: GCA_031399065.1. Taxonomy (GTDB): domain Bacteria; phylum Bacteroidota; class Bacteroidia; order Chitinophagales; family Chitinophagaceae; genus JADCRZ01. Next base: position 64,091 of record JANNOM010000083.1, on the reverse strand, counting down.
TACTGGGTGGAACGCAGCACCGGCAAACGCCTTTTTGCGTATAAGAACTACCGGAAAATATGATGTTGTTGCCGGGCAACGCCTAATAAAGCACACATGAATATCCTGATCGTAAATAACAGCCGGATACCGGTTATGGAATATGGCGGCACGGAACGGGTGATCTGGTACCTGGGCAGAGAACTGGCGAAAGCCGGTCACACCATTACTTACCTGGTAAAAAAAGACTCTTATTGCGATTTCGGTAAAGTGCTGTTCCTGGATGAATCAAAGCCTATATCTCAACAGATTCCATCCAATGTCGACATCGTGCACTTTCATTTTATGCCCGAAGAAACAATCGGGCTTCCTAACCTGGTAACGATGCATGGTAACCGAAACGATGCGCAGGAGCTGGATATCAATACCGTATTCGTATCCCGCAATCATGCTGCCCGTTTCGGGGCTGCTTCGTTTGTGCATAATGGTCTTGACTGGAACGATTACGGACCCCCGGATCTCCAGGCTCCCCGCTCTTATTTTCACTTTCTCGGTAATGCCGCCTGGAGGCTGAAGAACGTTAAAGGTGCGATCGATATCATAGACCGTACTGCATCGGAGCGCATTAAAATACTCGGCGGCCAACGGCTGAACCTTCGCATGGGGTTCCGGTTCACGCTTAGTACGAGGGCTGGTTTTTATGGAACGGTAGGCGGAGAAAAAAAGAACCGGCTGCTCCGCCACTCCAAAGGATTGATATTCCCGGTAAAATGGCACGAACCGTTCGGACTGGCCATTATAGAAAGCCTGTATTTCGGATGCCCCGTTTTTGGTACTCCTTATGGCTCCTTGCCGGAACTGGTGCCGGGAGATGTGGGTTTCCTTTCCAGCGATTCCCGGGAACTGGTAGAAGCCGTAGAGCAGGCTGGTAAATATTCCGCGAAGCGATGCCATGAATGGGCAGCCGAACATTTTAACTCACACAAAATGGCAACTGAATACCTCAGGAAATATGAACGGATTTTGAACGGGTATGCGCTTAATACGGTTAAGCCGAAGCTGATAGAACAACAAACGGAAAAGTTCCTGCCTTGGAAGTAACCCTGATAGCTTACAGCTTACACGCCATTCTTCATTTTACAAATAGCAGAAATATTGGTGCCTCCATGAAACGTCCTGTTTAATATCCTGGAAAAAGCCGAACGGGTAGAAGTAGGATCTTTCCGGCTATATGTAAACAGCTCTATGATCTCCAGCCCGTGTTTATCCAGTACCATCCGGAGGCTGCGGACGGTTGGCTCGTACAGGTGGTCGGGGGTTTTGGACGCATCGTTCATACCGGAGGATACCTGTCTCTTCAGACCTATCCTGTACAACAGGTATTTTACCCTTCCGCCGAGCGAGTGTTTATTGGGCACATTGATCACCAGTATGCTATCCGCATCCATCAACTGCTTTACCTTCTGCAGCCATTCATTCGGGTTGGGCACATGCTCTATCACATGACTCAGATGTATCAGTGAAAATTTGCCCGGGTAATTAAATTTCTCCAACTGTTCAACATACACTTTCAGCCCCATATTTTTCTCTATAAAAGCCGCCATCTTTTGCGATACGTCCAGGCCCACTGCTTTTGGGTAAATGTCTTTAGCGGCATACAAAAAAGTTCCCATACCACTGCCTACATCCAGTACCGCCGTTTTCTTTTTATCGAAGCGGCTGATGTACCGCACTTCCTCCCGGAACATATCGAGAGAAGACTCCCGCACCCGCGTAAGGTCTTCGAGCGTGAGGTTTTCTGCGTACTGGTAGTAATCGGCATAAGCCGCGTCTATAAAATGCTGGTTGTACACGGGGCGAGGATTCTGGTATATTAACCCGCAATTTTTACAGCGCACGTATGTATATTGCAGCTCGCTGCCAAACTTTTCGTACAGCTTGTTTTCTTCCGACCTGCAGAATGGGCAGGATGTATTTTCCCAGGCTTGCGGAACATAAGGCGCTTTGGATGAATGGGACATACAGATAAAATATACTGCAATATAGTTAAACCGCCATGTTGTTTTAACTATATTGATTATGTTTAAACCCGATTCAGCAGCGATCAATAAACAGCCGGCATGCCAGATTCCGTTTATCATAACATAGTGAAGGGACATATACCCACCATCGCCCGTTCCATTTCCTGGATAGAAAATGAAGTGCCCGGGTATATAGAACTGTTGCGCGCCTTGCCAGAAAGCGATACACCCGTTATCGGCATCACGGGATCGCCGGGCGCAGGCAAAAGCACGCTTACCAACGCCCTGCTGAAGGAACTGCTGGCCTCCGGAAAAAAGATTGCCATCCTTTGCGTAGATCCTTCTTCGCCCTTTAACCGCGGTGCTTTACTGGGCGACCGTATACGTATGAGCGAATGGTACAATCATCCAGATGTGTATATCCGTTCGCTGGCATCCCGGGGAGCGTTGGGCGGACTCAGTCCCAAAATAATAGAGATCACCGACCTGGTGAAGGCGGCCGGCTTCGATATGGTGATCGTAGAGACAGTAGGTATAGGTCAGAGTGAAATTGAAATTGCCGGACTTGCCGATACCACCATACTGGTAGTAGTGCCCGAGGGCGGCGACGAAGTACAGACTATGAAAGCCGGCGTTATGGAAATTGCCGATATTTTTGTAGTGAACAAATCGGACCGGCCGGGTGCCGAATCGTTTGTGAAGAACCTGCAACTGATGCTGGCTCCTGCATTCAGCAACCATATCGGCGAAGTGGCTATTGTAAAAACGGTGGCCAGCGAGAACAAAGGAATTACTGAGTTAGTTGAAAAGATAACAGAACACCATAGCATACTGAAAAGTAACGATCAGAAAAACTGGCTGCTGGCTGAAAAAGCCTGGCAACTGGTAAGGCAAAAAAGAATGAAGGATATAACAAAGCAACTGCTAAAAGAAAAGATAGCCGCCGCCAGGAAGGCAGGGCCTTTTAACCTGTATGCTTTCGTAAGTGAACAAGAAATATAAGGGCAATGACTACCGGTTATTCTTGTACCATTTATAACCAATGATACTGAAGATAGCAATAGGTGCAAAAGCCAGGTAAACGATGCCCAGGTTAAGGGCCTGGGCCGGCTTTTCGCCCATCTGCTGGGCTGTTTTTGTACAAATGGAACACTGTGCCCCGGATGTATAAGTACAAAAGCAAAAGATCATTATAAATAAAACTGCCACACTCCACTTTTTCATTTGCTGAACGTTTGTGCAAAGTTATTTAAACATCCACAAAAGCATCGGCTTTTTTCTCGATTTTATAAGCTGGTGTATTTCTCCGAACAGTTTGGGCGAAAGACCGGGACCGCCATCACTTTCACAGGCAAATCCCTCCGCCTCGCTATTTGGTACGCATTTTACAGGGCTAAGGATCTCCGGTTCCGGAGATACGACATTACCGTTTTTATCAAGGCTGTATAATTCATAAAACTCCATACCTGTCCTTTCTACCCGGAACACCCTGGCAGCACCACCGTTATCGCCTTTTTTGGAATAAGCTACCAGGCCGCTTTTGGCAATGGACATTTTGTTGAGGTCTACCAGGTAAAATCTCTTTTTCCCGGAACTGATGCCAAGGTCCGCTATCAGTGCATAGTCTTTATCCAGGCTATTGTCCGACGCATAAGACTTTAGCAAATGCATACGTTCGTTCAGCAATCCGTAAGAGATGCCTTTTGGACTTTCTTCCGGTACATTGTTCACCGCTTTGGAGATTGTAACTGGACGATCGCTATTGGAAAGTACTGTGTTTGTTCTTACCGCATTTGTTTCCGGGTTGTTTTCTTCGCTATTTGGCCTACGGTTAATTTTTTTATTCCTGGCCTGTTTTGAACTCTTCTTAGTGTTTTTATATACTTCAGGTGCAGTTTCCCCATCATATTTTTCAAAAGACTCGTACTCTGTTTCCTTTTTCTGAGACCGTACGAACTTGCCTATATTGGCTATCTCATCGGCATTTTGCTGATTAAGCGTCTCGGTTTTGGATATCCTTTCGTCCAGGGCCGCTGTTTTGATACTCAATTGTGGAATAATAGCACTCAGATCATATAACCTGTAGGTGATATAAAGTGTGGTAATGAGGCATAATCCTGCAATGCAGGCTATTAACTTTGTTCTCATGGATGGACTTTAAATAAAAAATGCGAACGGAATATTGGATAGGATAACGGTAAACAGCACCGGTTTAGTATCCATCATGTGGATACCGCACATTAAAAAAGCCCCAATCAGGGGCTTTTACTATAAATAATGTATTCAAAATCAAGCTTCTGCGCCCAATTTCTTGGAGACGCGCTTTCTCTCATCCTCATCCAGTATCAGTTTACGCATCCGGATGCTTTTCGGTGTTACTTCTATGCATTCGTCGTGCTGAATGTATTCCATACACTCTTCCAGCGTAAGCAGGGTTTTGGGCGCAATGCGGGATGCATCGTCGCTGCCGCTTGCCCGATGGTTGGTGAGCTTCTTGGGTTCGGTGGCATTTACTACCAGGTCTCCGGGCTTGATATGCTCGGCTATAATCTGGCCGGTATATACTTCTTCTCCCGGATCTACGAAAAACTTACCACGATCCTGTAATTTATCGATAGAATAACCTGTTGTACGCTCCTGGTTTTTGGAAAGCAGTACCCCGTTATTCCTGCCGGGAATAGATCCTTTCCAAGGTTTGTATTCCAGAAAACGATGCGCCATTACGGCTTCTCCGGCCGTATTGGTAAGCATCTGGGAGCGCAGACCTATAAGACCCCTGGAAGGAATCTCGAACTCCAGGTGCTGCATTTCGCCCTTGCTTTCCATAATCAGCATTTCTCCCTTGCGCTGCGTAACCAGGTCAATTACTTTACCGCTGTAATCGCCGGGCACATCCACCACCAATATTTCATACGGTTCGTTCTTCTTACCTTCTATTTCTTTTACCAGTACCTGTGGCTGACCAATGGTAAGCTCAAATCCCTCTCTACGCATCGTTTCAATCAAAATTCCCAGGTGAAGAATACCCCGGCCGAAAACCAGTAAGCTATCCGCACTGTCCGTATCTTCTACCCGGAGTGCCAGGTTCTTTTCTGTTTCTTTTATAAGACGATCCCGCAGGTGGCGGCTGGTAACGAACTTGCCTTCCCGCCCGAAGAACGGGGAGTTGTTGATACCAAACAGCATGCTCATGGTCGGTTCGTCTACGCTGATAACAGGTAGCGCTTCAGGATTTTCGTTGTCTGCGATCGTATCACCTATATTAAAATCTTCCAGGCCTACTACTGCACAGATATCACCCGCAATTACTTCCGTTGCTTTCTTTTTACCCATACCCATAAAAGTGTACAGCTCTTTCACCTTCGGACGCTTGATAGTTCCGTCGGCCTGCATCAGTGCATATTGCACTCCTTCTTTGATGGATCCCCTCGCTACCTTGCCTACGGCTATTCGGCCCAGGAAAGAGGAATAGTCAAGAGAAGTGATCTGCATTTGTAGCGGGCCTTCTGATATTTTGGGTGGTGGTACATATTGAAGTATACCATCCAACAAAGGCGTAATGCCTTCACATTGTTCGTTTTTATCGTTGAACCAGCCATTTTTCCCGGAACCATAAAAGGTGGGGAAATTAAGCTGCTCTTCCGTAGCGTCGAGGTTGAAAAACAGTTCGAATACTGCATCGTGTACTTCATCCGGGCGGCAATTTGGCTTATCCACCTTATTGATTACCACTATCGGGCGAAGGCCCAGCTTAAGTGCCTTCTGAAGCACAAAACGTGTCTGGGGCATGGGTCCTTCAAAAGCATCTACCAGCAGCAGAACGCCGTCTGCCATTTTAAGTACTCTTTCTACTTCACCTCCAAAGTCGGAGTGACCAGGAGTATCGATCACATTGATCTTTGTGTCTTTATACTCTACGGCAGCGTTTTTACTAAAGATAGTGATACCCCTTTCCCTTTCAAGATCGTTGCTGTCCATTATCAAGTCGCCTGTATCCTGGTTAGCCCTGAAAACATTGGTGGAGTGCAGTATTTTGTCAACCAGTGTAGTTTTACCGTGATCGACGTGCGCAATAATTGCGATATTTCTGATTTGCATAATAAAATTAAAGTTTAAAAACGATCTCAAATGGCCTGCGGACGTTGTTTAATTCATCTTAGTTCCAGTCCGGTTGCTTTTTAGGGCAGATCTGTACAAGAACGTTTTTAACGAGGCGCAAAGGTACAATTTATCTGCCAGATGGCATAGAGAATTCATGCGTTACACATTCTATTTATAATTACTTTGCAGGATGGAGCGTAAAATCGTATACCTCATCAACCCCATATCGGGTACAAAAGGTAAATCTGTGATAAAGGATACTATTATCCGGGCCTCTGAAGCCGCAAAAATACCCTTTGAGATAATATATACTAACGCTGCTGGAAATTATGGCTTTCTGAAAAACAGGATAATTAATGAAAAAATAACAGATATCGTTATCTGCGGGGGCGACGGATCAGTGAACGCTGTATCTTCTGAACTGGCAGGTATGGATGTAAATACGGGGATTATCCCGATGGGTTCGGGTAATGGACTGGCACTGTGCGCCGGTATACCCGTATCGGCTGAAAAAGCGCTGGATGTAATAGTTAAGGGGAACGCTTCCTATGTGGACGGGTTTTACCTCAACGGATTATTCTCCTGCATGCTTTGCGGACTGGGCTTCGATGCGCGGGTTGCACACGAATTTGCACAGCAGCCTGAAAGAGGGCTTGCCACCTATATACGCATTTCCCTGCGTAATTTTTTTAATGGCAAAACCTACCCTTTTGTACTTTCCGTAAACGGGCAAACCTTTTCGGCAGAAGCCTATTTTATCAGTATCGCCAACAGCAATCAGTTTGGTAACAATTTCACCATCGCTCCCAAAGCCAGCCTGAGCGATGGCCTGCTGGACATCGTAGTGGTAAAGAAAACAAGTAAATTATTATTGCCCTTTTACCTTTTCGGCCAACTGAAGGGATGGTATAAACGCCAGGATACTACCAAAGCGATTCAGAACAAAAACATCCTGTATTTTCAGACCCCTGGCCTAACTATCGCCAACCCGGGCCGGGCACCCCTTCATATTGACGGAGAGCCGGTAAATACACATGAACTGCTGGAAATAAAAATATCCCGAAAGGCCATCCGGCTTTTGCAGCCCTAACGAGCCCCCAGCTTTATGCTGAATTGACGAAAAGCCTTTTCGTTGGATGGGCTCGTCAACGATTCGAAAATATCCTGCTTTTCTCTTTTGGTGAGATGGAAATTGAGTGCTGCGGCCACTTCTTCCTGGCGGGGTACGTACTCGAAAGCCAGCCGGCTTAATTTACCATCCAAAACATCCATCGATAAACTCAGCAGGTCGTTCTGGTTATATTCCTGCATTTTGTGCCAGTTGTTTTGCAGCAGCAAAAGCGGGCGGGTAAAGATATCCGTTACTTTTTTAGACTGAAAAGGATGCTCCCAGCCGCCGTTCTTCCGGTCACGGATCTGTATCAGTACTACTCCTGAAGTGTTTTCTTTTATCCAGTCTTTAAATACGAACAGGAACCGGAGGGCAGATTCCTGGCCGAAATTGTCCCGCAGCCCTGCATCCATTACATCCACTACCGGCGAAGAAGGAAGCCATACATTGGGTAAAATATAGGGAAAAGTGGCGTTCATTCGTAAAGCCGTCAGCATCCGGAGATTCATAGGGTCCTGTTTGGCGAACATCGCGGCAAAGTCCACTGCATCGGGATCTATGGAAGATACCTGGCTGGTATCGTACAATGGTCTCATTAAAAAACTCACGGGTTGTGTACTCAGTATCATTTTGCGTCCGTCGCTGGTAACAACGGAATTAAAAAAGAGGAGAGGCACCCTGGCTTCTTTTTCGTCCGCCGCTATGCTTCTCAATTGCCTGTTCAGCAAACCGCCTGTATTCTCCGACAATTTTTGCTCAAAAGCATAACCCCTGTCTTTGATATAAGTGTAATCCCCCACCTTAAACTTCTGTGCAGGGGAAGCCAGGTCGCGCGCCACAAAGGAAGAAAGCATGGGATTGAGTAAATCGCCGGAAATATGATCGACATATTTTCTATCCTGCAGTCGCATGGATGGGTCGGCCGAACGGCTGCGTGCCAGTTCCCTGAAGTAAGCAGCCCCCAACATACCGCCGGACGCTCCCGTAATGGCGAAGGTTTTGTCCATCAGTTTACCCCCGCTCAGACTATCCAGTCTTTGCAGTACGTTCAGGGTAAAAGTGGCACTTCGCGTGCCTCCACCGCTGGTAGTAATAAAATATAACAAGGGCTTGGGCGAGGATTGTTTGCGTTTCCAGTTTTCCAGTACCGATATCATTTGCCGCTTGTCTGCCGCTATTTTATCCGGCGTACACAATTGCAGCAGGGCCTCCCTGGTATACGGCGGGCGGGGTATGCTATTACTGTAATTAAGTCCATACGCTTTATTGGTAGGGTCTATCACGTCGAACCTATACAATAAATTAAACAGGAGGATAATAACGATAAAAAAGGGGATACTCCAGCTTTGTAAAAAATAAGAGAAGGCCCCCGCTACTGCTACCAGTATTGCAAAAAACACCGTAACACTCGCAGCTGCCGGCAACTGAAAAATGCTGTTATCCATAAAAAAGCCGACCACAAATAAAAAGAACAAGGCAATAAAAATGGCAATTACCGCCACCAGGTGGTGACGGCTGAATACTTTTTCTATAAATGCGTTACTGTAATGCGACACATCTCTTACCGCCTTAACGGAAAAAAAGGAATTCACGTAAGAGTGCACTTTTATAAGCCTGCTCTTGTTTTGCATGATGGTTACATCGCCGGTAAACTCCCGTTTAAACAGTTCCGGGTCACTCAATACCGGCATAATGCGCAGGGCGATCGATTTATCTGCCCGGAAAAAATAATAAAAAGAAACGGCTAACAGGGAAACGAACCCGCATAAGAACCCGGCGGTCAGCACCAGTATATCGGGCCATTGCAGCAGCTCTTTGTAGATGTCGTAAGAAGTGGCTTTTACAAAATAAAACACCAGGAATATAAGCGGCAGCAGTGCATTATTGATACAGTATTTGAGAAAGGGATTCGTGGTGGTGGCGAGGAACTTAAAATGACGACTGAATAGAATAAAAGTGGTGACATTCCAGCTCATAATAAAAATGCCTATGGAAACGCCGACGAAGGAAACACTCAGCCAGTTTACGTTGCCCAGGTATTCCGGAGCCAGAAAGAGTGAATCCACACCGAAGCCTTTCAGGAAACTGCCGTTAATGGCACTGAAAAGAAGATACCAGAAAATAAGCAATACCTGGAATTTCTTGAAATGAAGCAGCAGCAACTGTATGGGAAAAGAATAATAAATACTGCGGGTAAATCGCTTCATGAAGAAGAGGGGTTTTATATTGGCAACCACTGCCCTATTGCAACGGCTATATAGTAATGTTATTGCGTACCGGCTTCGTTTGCAGTAACACGCTTATCGTCTGCGTAATGGCGGCGGCGGCCATTACAAGGTGTAAAGGCTGCGCCACGGCAGGCATACCTGCATAGAACAGCACGATACCTACTATCATATTCAGTATTACAAACGCCGTCATGGTCCAGACTTTATTTTTAATATCCCCCATTTGCCGCACCTGCCAGGCAAGCAATAACGACAATAATAACACTACCCATGAAAATGAACGATGCAGCAGAAAATTTAAAGGCAGCGCAGCCAGCCAGGTATCCCGCTGCTGGTAGCCGAGCGCTTTGGATACATCATCTACATATATGCGCACCATGGTTCCCAGAACACTTTGCACTATTAAAATGAAAAGGAAAGCCAGCAACATGCTGCGCAGTTTACGCTCCAACGGCAGCACCCCTGTTTTTTCCTTTAACGAAAGTATCAGTGCCAGTTGTATCTGCAAAAGGGCTATGGCAAAAAACAAGTGAACGGAAATACTCAGATGTGCCAGGTTCAGCTTTACCACTATCGCACCGAAGAGGCCGGTAAGTACCACCAGCAACAGGAAGCCCAGTGCCAGCCGGAAAGGTGTACGGTACTGTTTTCTTTTATTAAACAGCAAAGCAGCCTGTATAACGGCAAACAGACCCAGCAGGGCACCTACCAGCCGGTTAATGTATTCTATCCAGGTGTGCAGCGCGTTGAACGTGTGATCGATATCCTGCTTTTCCAAATATTTCTCAAAATCCGGCGGAAGCTGACTTTCATTCATCGGCGGGATCCATTGACCGAAACACTTTGGCCAGTCAGGACAGCCCATACCGCTTTGGGTGGTACGCACCACACCTCCGGCAATAATTACCAGGAAAGTAAGAATAAAAGTAGCGAGGGTCCATCGCCTGATAGCTGCCATAATTAAAAAATTAATGCAAAATTAGTTAATTGCCGGGGTTTATGCAGGTATATAAAGCATGCGTGATAGCGCATTTCATTTATTTCCCAACATCGCAAAAATGTTGGCGAAAGATTTTTATTTTCGCTGCTTACCAGGTTACCGCCGGTTTACCCGGCGCAGGAGAAGTACAGTATGCTTAAAGGCTATTATCATAACAAATACGTAGAAGCGGGATGCGATGAAGCTGGCAGAGGTTGCTATGCAGGTCCTGTATTTGCCGCCGCCGTTATACTTCCCAAAAAGTTTTTTCATCCCCTGCTGAACGATTCTAAACAATTATCACCGGCAGAACGAAACGATCTGCGGCCCTATATTGAAGAAAAAGCCATCGCATATTCCGTAGCGCAGGTAGAGGTGGAAGAAATAGATACGATCAATATATTGAAAGCCTCGTTTAAAGCCATGCACCTGGCTTTGGAACAATTACCCGTATACCCGGAACTGTTGCTGATCGATGGCAACCGGTTCAATCCCTATAAAAGCGTACCCCACCATTGCATTATAAAAGGAGACGGCATTTATGCGTCTATAGCCGCCGCCAGCGTACTGGCAAAAACATATAGGGACGCCTATATGCAGCAGTTGCATGAACAGTTTCCTCATTACCTCTGGAGCAATAACAAGGGCTATGGCACTGCCGAACACCGGAAAGCTATTGAATTGCACGGTACCTGTCATCATCACCGCAGAAGTTTTAATATACTTCCGGAAAGAGAACGCGTTTCAATACCGGAAAATAAAACCGGTGATAAACATCCGGTTAGCAGCGTTTAAAGGCATGGCTTTTGAAATACGCTAATGCATGAAAAAATCTATAGTAGCGTTTTTAATAATTTCTCTCTTCTTCCTGGCCTGTAAAAACACCCCACCCGTTACGGGAACGTCAAAAAAACTAACTGAAAGAAACACCGCCATTACAAAAGCTAATTCCTATAGCGATCTTTTTCTCGATAGCCTCGCAGTTGAGCAATTTATTACCCTGCAGCAGCTTAACGATACCATCTCTAACGACATGCGTAGTTTTTATAATGCCCGAAATTACCAGTTTGCCTGGTTTAATAGCGAGGGACTTACGGAACAGACTTTTGCCTTCAACAGTCTTTACGACTATACGGAAGACAGTGCCCGGAAATCGCTTGACAGCAGGCTGGATAACCTGATGACGGATGACAGTATTGCTCCTTCCGCTTCAGACGCCGATATAATTAAAACGGAACTTTCGCTTACCTGGAGATTCATTAATTATGCATGGACTAAATACAGCGATGCCGATACAAGGGCAGGAATACTGGAAGGGTCGATACCTGCCATAAAAAAACCGGTACTTATTCTCGCAGAAGAAACACTGGTATCAGGTAATGAAGGCGTGGTTAATCCCTCCTACAATCAACTCCGTAAGCAATTAAAAACATGGGTAGACAGTATCCGTAGCCGGCCGGACTCCGCTGGAGGCCGCGTTTACAAAGATTCTCTCACGTTGCAAGTGCAGCAGTTGCTGGTAAATATGGAACGAATGAAATGGATGCCCGCCGCTCCACAGGGAAGGCTGATACTGGTAAATATCCCCGAGTTTAAATTACACGTACAAAATGGGAATGCTTTAGCATTTGATATGGATGTCGTGGTAGGTAAAGAAGGACATAATACGGTCATGTTCTCCGGCAATCTTAACCAGGTGGTGTTCAGCCCTTACTGGAACCTTCCGGAAAGCATAGTAAAAAAGGAAATTATACCGTCCATGGAAAAGAATAAAAACTACCTGGAAGAAAAGAACATGGAGATAACAGGAGAGGTAAACGGCCTGCCTGTAGTGCGGCAACTACCCGGAGAAAAGAATGATCTTGGTAAGGTGAAATTCCTTTTTCCCAATAGCTTCAATATTTATTTTCATGATACTCCCTATAAAGAGCTTTTCAATAAAGATAAACGGGCCTACAGTCATGGTTGTATTCGCCTGAGCGACCCCGCAAAAATGGCGCGGTACCTGCTGCAGGATCAGCCGGAATGGACACCCGGAAAAATAGATAGTGCCATGAACAGTGAAACGGAGAAATATGTAAAGGTGAAAGAACCGGTACCTGTATTGATTTCCTATTACACAACCTGGGCGGATAATAACGGTACTTTAAAAAATGCAGAAGACATTTATGATCATGACGCAAAACTAGCCCGTCGCCTGTTTACAGATCCTAAACTTCTTCGTTGACGAGCAATTGTGGAAAGAGAAAAGATGATTTAAAAATCCTCGTATGAGCTATATATTTTCTATCGGGGCTATACATAAACAGGCAGCTTCCATTCTTGATAGTTCCTATGATGGCTTTATGTAGTGCGACAGGCACAGCAGGACAACCGAGGCTGCGACCAATATATCCCTGTTTGCTGATCAGTTTTTCGGTTACATACGCGGCACTGTGCATCACAATCCCCCTGTTCAATGCATTGTCATTAATTCCTTTTTCTATACCGTTTAGACGGAGAGAATAACCGTGTTCACCTTTATAGGTATTTCCGGTAATGTAAAATCCAAGACTGCTAGCAAAGCTGTTTAGCTTATTTGAAAAGCGGGTAGCTATTTCTCTTCCTGAATTTTTTCCGTGAGATACGAAAGTGTTGAACAGCAATGCTCCGGAGGATAAATCAATAACGAAAAGTCTTTTACTACTGGATGGAAGGCTGAAATCGACAATAGAAATTATACTGTCGTTTGTAACGAGACCTGCGGATTGCAGACTGTCAAGTCCTTGCATCGCATATATAAATGCTTCTTTTGATAAATGGAGTGAATCTAGTTGAAGATCTTCGTACAATTGCATATTGCTTATCTCGTTACTTGCCGAGCGAAGGGTGCTTTTACTAGTATTTTTATCGGCTTTACCATTGTGATATGGTACAGCCTGTAAAAAGCTAAAGCTCGCTGCAAGTATCACTGCAATAAATAAAAACGGTTTTAAACGGAAATTAATAGATCTCATCATTTATAACTGATTTTTTGAACAAAGCATTACCGGTAAGTGATAACGGCTTAAATCCTGAAATGTTTTCGCTCAACAGCGAACTTTAGCCCCCCTTTAACATTTTAGCCGCAAAATAAATAAAAATAAAGGGTATGTATCCTGGATGAACCAACATACATACCCTTCATTTTTTGGTAATAAGTTAAGCTATGCAGCTCCCCTGATAACCCTTAATAAAATAGCTATCACAGCTATTACCAGCAAAATATGAATAATACCGCCGGCCTGGTAGCCCAAGAATCCAACTGCCCATGCTATGATTAAGATAACGGCCACTAAATAAAGAAGATTTCCCATGAAGTTGTTATTTGAAGGTGTACAATTATTGTATACTTAATGTTAAATAGAAAAACCTTGCCAGCATTCTCATCCGCTGATCATGATAAATAATAAATAAAAACTGACCAATTTGTTGATTTAACAGATGAGTATGGGAAAAAAATTCTACAGACAGTGCTTATTATCAGGCACGATTCAACAGGCAGTCTATCGTATGCTTTACAGTAGAAATGGAAAAGGGCTTACCGATAAAATAATCAGCTCCGTTTTTAAGAGCCAGCATTTTATCCGAAGCAGTATCATGCGCGGTTATCATTATTATTTTAGTATCAGGATAAGCCTGTTTAACGTGTTCAATAAATTCTACTCCGAGGCCATCGGGGAGATGATTATCAAGTATTAAAATAGTGGGATGATGAGATTTCATTAACAATTGCGCCTCCGCCAGGGAATTGGCATATTCTGAAAAAACCTCTTGGTTCTTGAACATGTTGCTGAGAACGAAACAAATATCCATCTCATCGTCTACAATCAGTACTCTTGGAATATCATCTTTCATTATCTTCTCTACATTTACTTAGGTACGTATTACATTTATTAATGCAACATTAAGGCCAATAAAGGGGGCCCATACTAAGTGTCTGGCAAATGAAGTAAATTAGCAACCCGGCAAACTATATTATAACTAATTTAAAGCCTTAATAATCCTGCTATATGCATTACATCGACAACAGCAAACTACGCCAGATCTCATTTTTGCTCATTATACTTCTATTAGGAGGGTTGATTTTCAGCACATTGAACGGTTTTATTCCTGCCTTTCTGGGTGCTCTTACGCTTTATGTACTAATGCGTAAACGAATGTTCAGGCTCATTCACGTGAGGAAGTGGACCCCCGGAAAATCAGCAGCCTTATTAATGTTCACTTCATTTATCATCATAATGGTACCGGTTTGGCTCGTAGTTAATTTGCTGTCGTCCCGTATCAATTTCGCCATTGAGCATAGTGCTGAAATTACCCGATCAATTACCCGTTTTGTTGACCAGCTGGAAAAAAAATTAGGGGTTGGTATTATCAGCGAGTCGAATTTAAAATCCGCAGGTGCTATCGTTGCTCAAAAGATACCGACTGTACTGGGAGCCACCTTCAATACCATAGCATCCATTGCCATGATGTATTTCTTATTATATTTCATGCTGACCAGCGGTCGCAAAATGGAAAGGATATGTTCCGAATTTTTACCCATGAGCGACAAGAATACCAATAAGGTGGGGCACGAAATCAACGTAATGGTAGCTTCCAATGCCATCGGGATCCCTTTAATAGCTCTTGCCCAGGGTATTATGGGCCTCATCGCTTACCTTATCCTGGGTTTGAAAGAACCTTTTTTCTGGTTCGCCATCACCTGTATTACATCTATGCTTCCGGTGGTAGGTGCAGCTATGGCTTATGTACCTATCAGTATCATCTTTTTTGCGCAGGGAGAAAGTTGGAAGGGGATAGTAATGCTGGTATACGGTTTCGGCATTATAGGCACGGTAGATAATCTTTTCAGGATGGTACTGCAGAAAAAACTGGGCGATACCCACCCACTGGTTACCATCCTCGGGGTAATTGCAGGGGTGAGCCTATTTGGTTTTATAGGTCTTATTTTCGGGCCTATCGTCATCTCCCTGTTCGTGCTGCTCATAAAGCTTTACTCCACCGAATTTGGCTCTGCTGCACACCCGCTGGCGGATATGGACAAGCAGGCCACACCTGAGTAAAATTAAATGACAGGATACTATTTTGCGCTATCGGCCGTTTATGATATGGACGTTTTGAAAAACCAGTTGATAATTATTATGCGTAATACTTTTAAATCCGTATCTATAGGCGGTTTGTTAGCCCTTATGCTTATGAGTTCAGGAACTATTAACGGTTCCAATATGGCCACAGTAATGGTTACTCCTGTCATTGTCAAATCCACCCACAAACGTCAGCCAGGCACTTTACCAACCACCGCTAAAAAACACAACACAACCACCAAACCGCTTGCGGAAGACGCAGGAATTATTTATGATTCCATGCATCTCAGAAAGGCGGGATTAAATAAAAAGGCATTTGAATATGCCTGGAAAGGTTATCACCGACTGCGGAAACAAAACAGACTATACCGGGAAAGCATTTTGTCTATATGCGATTTCAGCCAGTCGTCCCGAAGGAAAAGACTGTATATTTTCGACGTTGTAAGCCGCAAACTATTACTTAACACCTATGTGGCTCACGGTCGTAATTCAGGGGGAGAATATGCCCGCGCTTTTTCCAACAGGCCGGAGTCGCATCAAAGCAGCCTGGGGTTCTATCTTACCAGGAATACTTACTTCGGCGACCATGGACTGGCGTTAAAAATAGAGGGTCTGGAAAAAGGATTTAATGATCGCGCAGACGAGCGTAACATCGTTATTCACGGGTCGCAATATGTGGGTGCCGGCTTTTTAAGATCCAACCGGTTCAATGGAAGAAGCTTCGGATGCCCCGCCGTTCCTTCACGTATTACACCCAAAGTTATTCACACTATTAAGAATGGCAGTTGCCTGTTTATATATCATCCCACAAAGAAATACCTGAATCAATCAAAGATTCTGAACGGCTAGATTGGACAACGACTAGATGGTTTGAAAACAGACAACAGCTCAATCGTACCCTATGATTGGGCTTTGCTGTTAAACGAACAGGGCCGCCAGCAACTGGCTCACGATGCCCAGCAGAAAGCCGGCATATACTTCAAAAGGATAATGATCGGATACCAGCAGCCTCGCCGTACATACCAACCCTGCCGTAATAGCCACCAGTGCAAGAACAGCTCCCATCGCCACGTCACCCCGCAGCGCCACCAATACGAAAAAGGTAAGCATTACCCCCATTGCGATGCCGTGCATACTTATCTTGAAATAGATATTGGCCATCAGCGAAACGATGGAAGAAATAAATACCGCCAGCAGCAGCATTACAAAAAGGGGTGAACTGTCCGTAAGGTTTTTAGACACATAAAAAATCCAGAAATAAAAAAACATGGAAGCCACATAAGGTATGATTCTGTCTTTTTGCGTACGCAGATAAATAGAACGGATAAACTGAAGCCTTCTTAACAGGAAAACGGTAAAGGCGGGGAAAAAGGCCGTCAGCATAAACACCGATATCACCCGGAATACTTTTACCTTTTGATCCATCCCGGGAAACGCAAAGGGATGAACGAACACCAGGAAGCAGGTGATATAAAATGGAATAAACAGCGGGTGAAATATAAAGGATACCAGGTTACCAAAAAAAAGCAGCGTACGGTCCGTTTCCGGATGGTTACGGGGTATTTCTTTTTCGGTTGCTCTTCTGTCTCCGTTGGCTTCGTACATCTGGTAAAATTTTATAGTTCCTTTCTTAGCCTGGCCACCGGAATATTCAGTTGCTCGCGGTATTTAGCCACGGTACGGCGGGCTATATTATAACCTTTCTCCTGCAGCAATTCTGTAAGACGCTCATCGCTGAGGGGTCTTTTTTTACTTTCTTCCTCCACCATATTGCTTAAGATCTTTTTCACCTCGCGGGTGGAAACTTCTTCGCCGCTATCTGTACTTAAGGATTCGCTAAAGAAAAACTTCAGACGGTATGTACCAAATTCCGTTTGCACAAATTTGCTGTTCGCCACCCGGCTTACCGTGGATATATCGAGGCCCGTGCGTTCGGCAATATCCTTCAGGATCATAGGCCGCAGGGTGGTTTCATCGCCGGAGAAAAAAAACTCATGCTGATAATCCATTATGGTACCCATGGTACTTAGCAGGGTCTGCTGCCTTTGCTTGATGGCATCAATAAACCATTTGGCCGCATCTATCTTTTGTTTGATAAAAAGTACCGCTTCTTTCTGGCGCTTATCCTTTTTGCTGCCTTTATCGTAATCCCGAAGCATATCCCGGTAGCCCTCGCTGATACGCAGGTCGGGTGCATTTTTGGAGTTAAGAGTCAGCTCCAGTTTGCCCCCGTTATTATAAATAAAAAAATCAGGCACTACATACGCTTCGGCTTTATTCAGTTCACCCACATTACCGCCCGGCTTAGGCGTCAGCTTCACGATTTGTTTGATCACCTCTTTCAGCCCTTCGTCATCCAGGCCAAGCCCCCGCTGTATTTTCTCGTAATGTTTCTTGGTAAATTCATCGAAATAATGCGTGAGCACTTCAACTGCTATCTGCACATTTTTGCCTTCTGCCAGCTTTCTTTTCAACTGTAACAACAGGCATTCCTGGAGGTCGCGCGCCGCCACTCCCGGCGGATCGAATTTATGAATCTCCTGAATCAATTCCTCTATTTCATCTTCTGTAGCTTCGATGTTTTGGCGAAAGGCAAGATCATCCTTGATGGATGCAGTTTCGCGGCGCAGGTAACCATCGTCATCTATACTTCCCACGATTTGTTCGGCTATCTTCCGGGTACGGTCGTCCAGTTTTACCATTCCCAGCTGGTCGGCCAGCATATCGTGAAAAGTGGTTTCTACCCGGTGGGGGATTGTTTTGTTGTCGTCTGCTTCCGGGTAGTTATCGTCCCGCAATTTATAATCCCCTACTTCATCGTCGCCATCGTTTACATATTCACTGATGTCGAGGTTGTCGTATTCATCCTCGCTGCCATCCGGTTCAAACTCTTCATCTGTATTTTCGAACTCATCCTTCATGTCGTCGGCATCGTCGTGCCCTTCATCCGTTTGTTCAAGTGCGGGATTCTCTTCCAGCTCTTCCTTTATCCGCTCTTCCAGGTAGGCAGTAGGCACCTGCAGCAGCTTCATTAATTGAATTTGCTGGGGCGATAACTTCTGTAATAATTTCTGCTGTAAACTTTGACTCAGTGCCATATTTGCCTAGGGGTTTAGAGCACTCGTCATTTGAAAATTCAAATGGCAGCGCCATGCACAAAAACCAGGCCGCAAATTTACAAACATTCGGGGGCAATGAAAAATTTAAAATATGAGCGTTTTACCGCTTCGTAGCGGATGATAATTCGCAACGATCGGCCAGTATAAAACCATGCGGCCGGTTTTACACTAACGTCCAAAAGTTCACCTCCATCTGCTTATGGAGCACTCGCCTCGTTATATTCGAGCGAGCAGGGGTCATTCTAACTTTATACCTTCTGCCTTTATTCTTAACTTCGCTGCATGTTACATTATTTAGAAGGATTAAATGAACCGCAGCGGGAAGCGGTGCTGCATAAGGACGGCCCGCTGATGATTGTGGCGGGTGCGGGAAGCGGCAAAACCAAGGTGCTTACCACCCGTATCGCCCACCTGATGGATCACCATAAAGTAGACAGCTTCAACATACTGGCGCTTACTTTTACCAATAAAGCGGCGAAGGAAATGAGGGATCGGGTAGAAAAAACCCTGGGCAATACCGAAGCCAGGAACCTTTATATCGGCACTTTTCACAGCGTTTTCGCACGTATACTCAGGGCAGAAGCGCACCACCTCAATTACCCTAACAGTTTTACGATTTATGATACCGACGATTCCAAAAGCGTATTGAAAACCGTTATCAATGAAATGAACCTGGACGATAAGCATTACAAACCCAATGTAGTGCTGGGCCGCATTTCTGCTGCCAAAAACGCCCTGGTGGGCCCGGAAGAGTATATAATGGATTATGGCATACAGCAGGAAGATATGCGGGCGAACAGACCGGCCATCGGACAGATTTACGATGCTTACGCAAAAAGATGTTTTAAGAACGGGGCTATGGATTTTGATGACCTGCTGCTGAACATGTACAAGCTGCTGAAAAACGTTCCGGAGGCATTAAGCAAATACCAGCGCAAATTCAGGTACATACTGATCGACGAGTACCAGGATACCAACCCCGCCCAGTATGAAATTATCAAACTACTGGGAGCCCAGCATGAAAACATCTGCATAGTGGGCGACGATGCGCAAAGCATATACAGCTTTCGCGGGGCTACTATCCAGAATATTTTACAGTTCCAGAAAGACTATGATGATGTAAACGTCGTAAAACTGGAACAGAATTACCGCAGTACACAAAGTATCATTCACGCAGCCAATGAAGTGATCAAGGTAAACAAGGGACAAATACCCAAAAATCTCTGGACAGACAATGCCGAAGGCGAGAAGATAAAGCTGGTGCGCGCCAATAGCGATAACGACGAGGGCAAGTATGTGGCCGATACCATTAAGGAACTGAAGCTGCGCAATCATTACAATAACAGGGACTTTGCTATACTTTACCGCACCAACGCACAAAGCCGTGCCTTTGAAGAAAGCCTGCGGCGCATGGGTATCAACTACATTATTTATGGCGGTATTAGCTTCTATTCGCGTAAAGAAGTAAAAGATATGGTGGCCTACCTGCGCGTAATAGCGAACCCGCAGGACGAAGAAGCATTGAAACGGATCGTAAACTACCCGGCCCGGGGCATTGGCAAAACCTCCCTGGACAAAGCCGTGCTGTTTGCCAATGAAAATAATATCACCTTATGGCAGGTATTGGAAAATGCCGCAAAAGCCGGCTTTAAAGCAGGCACCCTGCAGGCTATCGAGGAATTTGTACTACTGATAAAAATGTTCCGTTCGGAGCTGCCGAGGCGCAATGCCTATGAAATAGCTTTTGCAGTGGGCAAGAGCACAAACCTCGTTAAAGAGCTGTTTAATGATAAAACCGTGGAAGGACTGGCAAAGTACGAGAACGTACAGGAGTTGCTGAACAGCATAAAGGAATTTACTGAAACCCCCATGAATGAAGAAGACGGGGAAGTGGGCGATAAAAGCCTGTCCACCTACCTGCAGCAGATAAGTCTGATAACGGACGCCGACAGTAAGGATGAAAATGCAGATATGGTAAAATTAATGACCATACATGCCGCCAAAGGACTGGAGTTCCCGGTGGTATTTGCCGCCGGACTGGAAGAAACCCTTTTTCCCAGTGCCATGAGCATCAATACCCGGGAAGAACTGGAAGAAGAACGCCGCCTTTTTTACGTAGTGATTACCCGGGCCAAACAAAAACTGTATATAACGCACGCCAATAACCGCTATCGTTTCGGCAACCTCGTTCAGAACGAACCCAGCAGGTTTATCGATGAAATACCCTCCCAGTATCTTGACCGTTCTTTCTCCGGCGGCGGTGCGCTTAACCAGGGCAGCGGGTGGGGATCTTCAAGCGCGTTTGACCGTATGAACCGGGGTTTTGGCTCGCCGCAAGGCAATTCTGCGTCCCGCGCAGAACGTCAATATGGGTCACCTTCCGCAAAAAAGGAAAGCAAACCAGCGTACCTGCCTCCCAAATCGAGCGTAGTGAAAACAGTGGATCATATACCCAGCGTCGATTTTGCCGCCAGCGATACAACCGGTCTGCAGGAAGGCCAGCGGGTAGAACATGCGAAGTTCGGCTTCGGTGAAGTAATAAAAATGGAAGGCTCTGCCCACAATCCGGTAGCCACCGTAAAGTTTGAGCATAATGGTGAAAAGAAGATCATGCTTAATTACGCCAAATTGCGGATCATTCAATAAAAATATTTTTATGAAACTACTGCTCACCTGTTTTTGCTTCATGATATGCGGCCTGCTGAACGCTCAGGACAAAGACCAGGAGGAAATCCGCCGTACCCTTGCCAGTCAATCCGAAGCCTGGAACAAAGGCGACCTGGAAGCATTTATGGTGGGCTACTGGAACAACGATTCACTGATGTTTGTAGGACAAAGCGGGGTTACTTACGGATATACCAACACGCTGGAAAATTATAAAAAAGGGTATCCTGGTAAAGATAAAATGGGAAGCCTGTTTTTCGACATTCTACAGATAAAAAGACTTTCTGCGGATCATTACTTCGTATTAGGCAAATGGTTCCTGAAAAGGGATGCAGGAGATATAGGCGGTCACTATACGTTGCTTTTCCGGAAAATAAATGGAAAATGGCTTATCGTATCTGATCATAGTAGTTAGCTTAATTCATCAGCAGGCTCCGGAATTCGGCAGAATCACCGTTAAACACGTTAAAGTCAACCTGGCTTAAGATGCCATTTACCCTTCCCGTTTCGCTATGCTGCCAGAACAGCCAATCTCTTTTTATGCGGGGTCGTTCCTTCTGAAGATAGTGGGCCACCCATAGGGGATATTCTTTAAAATCCTCCTTCAGATAGCGGTTGTAAAAGCTTACGTTCGTATAAATGATGGGCTTCACATCGTAATAGTATTCCAGCGCATCTGCAAATTCTTTTACCTGCTTTATTAATTTTTGCGGTGCCACACCATACGCCTGCTCTACGTCTATTACCGGTGGAAGATCACCCGGCTCCAGCTCTACGCGCGAGATAAAATTCTCCGCCTGCATTTTACCGCTTTTGGTAGCCAGGAGAAAATGATAAGCCCCCCGCGGTAACCCTGCATCTTTCGCCTTTCTCCAGTTCCGTTTAAAATGCCTGTCTACATTTCCCAGCCCTTCCGTCGCTTTTATAAAGGCAAAACTGATATGCACCCCGCCCACTTCCATTTCTTTTACAGATTCCCAGTCGATAAACTGCTGGTACTTGCTTACATCAATACCATGGATGCTATAGTTTGAAGGGAGTTCGATTCCGAATTCAGGATAATGTACAAATTGAGGTCTTTCTCTTACCCATACCCACCAGCCGGCGGCAACTATAAATGCAGGGAGTAGTACAAAAACGATAAACCGTGATTTTCTTTTCCGTTGCACCATTCTGCAAATATAACTGTGGTTTAGCTTAATTTTACCTTAACTATGGCCAGGTTTCATCATAACGATACTATTAACTTACTGTCTAAACTTACCTTCCGCAGAATGCAGAATGCGGGCAGGGTGTTACTAAGTTTTTATATCAGTAAGTGGACGCGCAAACCGGTACAATGGGGATTTCCTATTTCCATTTCTTTTGAACCTACTACTTCCTGCAACCTGCGCTGCCCTGAATGCCCCAGCGGCCTTCGCGCTTTTACACGCCCTACGGGCATGTTGCAGAAAGATTTTTTCAGGGATACCATAGACCAGTTACATAGAGATTTACTATACCTCGTTTTTTACTTCCAGGGAGAGCCCTATCTTAATCCTGGTTTCCTTGAAATGGTTACCTATGCTTCCGCTAAAGGCATATATACGGCCACTTCCACCAATGCCCATTACCTCAACGACACCAATGCCCGCCTCACGGTGGAAAGTGGCCTCGACAGGCTTATTATTTCCATAGACGGCACCACCCAGGATGTTTACCAGCAATACAGAATAGGCGGGCAGCTTAACAAGGTGCTGGAAGGTGCCCGTAATATTGTGAAATGGAAAAAAGAGCTGAATAGCAAAACGCCTTTCGTCGTTTTCCAGTTTTTAGTGGTTAGGCCAAACGAACACCAGGTGGAAGATGTAAAACGTCTTGCCCGGGAAACGGGGGTTGATGATGTGTGGCTTAAAACAGCGCAGATTTATGATTATGAAAACGACCCCAATCAGTTGGTACCAACTATCAGCAAATACAGCCGCTATCAAAAAAATAAGAACGGCGAAAACTATTTTAAAAACGGGTTACAAAATCATTGCTGGAGATTGTGGCATGCCACTGTTATTACCTGGGATGGGTTGGTGGTACCTTGCTGCTTCGATAAAGATGCTCAGCATAAACTAGGTGATCTGAAAGGGATGCCATTTAAAGAAATATGGCATAATAACGATTATATCAATTTCCGTAAACAAATGCTTAAAAGCAGAAAAAATATAGATATTTGTGCCAACTGTAGCGAAGGCACCAAAGTATGGAGTGAATAGTTGTGGCATTTTACTACTTTAACCAAAACGTTTCCGCTCCATGAGTATAGAAAAAGACATTAGCCAGACCAGGTTCCGCAACGAATACCAGAAATCATCCATCAATCTTATTTACACCTGCAACTGGCTGAACGAACAGATGAAAAAACTGTTTGACCCGCTCGATATCACCAGCCAGCAGTTTAATATATTACGTATTCTCCGGGGAGCGGGAAAGCCATTGTCTACCCTCCAGATAAGGCAGCGGATGCTGGACAAAATGAGTGATACCAGCAGGATAGTAGACCGGCTTATACTAAAAGACCTCGTTAAAAAAACACCCTGCGACCAGGATAAACGACTGGTAGATGTGGTAATCACCGATAAAGGTCAGAGGCTGCTGGAAGAGATGGATAAACACCAGGAGGCTATGGATCATATTATGCAGAACATTACCGAAGAGGAAGCAAAAATATTGAATCAGCTGCTGGATAAGATCCGAAAATATTGACATTAAAAGGCTCTGACATAAGGAAGCCATTCACAATTTGTGAATGGCTTCCTTGCAAATAAATTCATTTATTTCTTCGTTTCCAGCAATTTAAAGAATTGATCAAGCTGCGGTAAAATAACTATCCTTGTTCTTCTATTGGCAGCTTTGCCTTCCTTGGTGCTATTATCTTCAACAGGCTTGAATTCGCTGCGTCCTGCCGCCGACATTTTAGCCGGGTCGAGGCCATATTTATTCTGCAATATCCTTACTATGGAAGTAGCGCGCTTCACACTCAGGTCCCAGTTATCCACCAAAACTCCGCCTCCCTTATAGGCTACATTATCTGTATGCCCTTCTACCATAAATTCTATATCCGGCTGGTTCTTGAGTACGGCCGCTACTTTCCCCAGTACTGTATTTGCCTGTTCCGTTACTTCATATTTGCCGGTGGTGAAAAGCAGTTTATCAGAAATGTCGATATAAACTACGCCTTTATCTACTTTAATATTGATGTCTTTATCGTCCAGGTTGCCGATAGCACCTTTAAGATTCATCACTAATGCCATGTTCAGTGAATCCTTTTGAGCCATTTGCTGTTGAAGTGTTTGGATGTAATTGTCTTTGGCTCCTATATTTTCCATCGACTTCTTGATGCTTTCAGCCTGTGTGCTGGATATAACAGATAAATCCTCCAGTTGCTTAAGAGCCTGCGTGTTGTTCTGCCGCATAAACTCCATTTGCTTGTTGAGGTTATCGATATCGGCCATCAAACCTGCTTTTTTACGGGCGTTTTCAACGGAAGAGTCCTGGCAACTTTTAAGGCTTTCCTGTAATTGAAGGTAGGTAGTGTTTAGTGCTGCGTACCTTTCCTGTTCCGCTTTAAACTTTTTGCTGCTTACGCAGGAAAAAAGAGATACTGACAATATGCCCAGCCAAAGAAAATGTTGTTTCATATTTTACATTTATGTGTTAATAGGGTAACAAATATACTCCTATTGACTCATATTGCCAGTACGATTACCTTGTTTGCCAACACTACTTTAAGGGCGGTTCATCATCGAACTCGTATCTGTAGTGGAAGAAGTGTCGGACGGTAACATGGTGCTACTGTCTGACTCCATTGTGCCCGGCCTGTTGGAAGGAGGAGTTGTTTCCATGGACGATGTGCTATCCGCACCCGCGTCCGTGGAAGAATTAGGATTATTACATGCGTACATAGCCGCGATTACCAATGAGCTTAATAATAACTGTTTCATAATAGAATGTTTTGAATGATTGATTTCTTGTTGTATCCACACACGTATTCAACTTTCCTGCCATCAGGTTTTTGCTTGCGGGTAAAATTTCTAATAACGTGTAATGGTGATTTCATTCCTCAAAAAAGGGTGAAATCACCCTTTTTGCCAGCATTTATACTACTATGTTTGCATTGTTATCAGGAACATAAATAACAACACCTGAAACCAAATAAATTAGCGATCTATTGCTAAAATAATTAGTGTGCATAAATTATTTATTATAACTTTGTCTAATTGATACATTTGGAATTAAATAAGCATCATAAATAAAAAGAAATGTCAAACGTAGAAAAACTCAAAGCACTTAAATTAACCATCGACAAGATAGATAAGGATTACGGGAAGGGAAGTGTTATGATGATGAATGAACGCTCCCAGGAGCCTCAGGAAGTTATTTCTACGGGGTCTATCGGCCTGGACGTAGCGTTGGGCATCGGGGGCCTTCCCAAAGGCCGGATCGTGGAAATATACGGACCGGAGTCATCTGGTAAAACCACCATAGCCATACACGTAATAGCCGAAGCTCCGAAAAAAGGAGGCATGTGTGCCATTGTAGATGCAGAACATGCATTCGACAGTGCATATGCTAAAAAGCTAGGGGTGGATGTGGACAACCTGCTGATTTCTCAGCCGGATTACGGCGAACAGGGGCTTGAAATAGCAGATAGGTTGATATTGTCTGGAGCAATAGATGTGCTGGTAATCGACTCCGTAGCGGCCCTGGTGCCTAAAAGTGAGCTGGAAGGTGAAATGGGTGACAGTAAAATGGGGCTTCACGCCAGGCTGATGAGCCAGGCCCTGAGGAAACTTACAGCCACTATCAGCAAAACCAATACGATCTGCATATTTATCAACCAGCTACGGGAAAAAATAGGGGTGATGTTCGGAAACCCGGAAACCACCACCGGCGGTAATGCACTTAAATTTTACGCGTCCGTACGTTTGGACATCCGCCGCATGGCACAGATAAAAGACGGGGACGAGGCAGTCGGTAACAGGGTAAAAGTGAAAGTAGTCAAGAATAAAGTCGCGCCCCCCTTCCGCCAAGCAGAATTCGACATCGTTTTCGGTGAGGGAATCAGTAAAGTCGGGGAAATTATCGATATGGGAGTGGAACTGGGAGTGATCACCAAAAGCGGAAGCTGGTTCAGCTATGATACCAATAAGCTCGGTCAGGGAAGGGAAGCGGTAAAGCAACTGCTGCTCGATAACCCCGAACTTGCTAACGAACTGGAAACAAAGATCAGGGTTAAAATAACAGAAGCAGCAGCTTCTTAAGATATAAAGGGCGTTGTTTCGCACTATATGGGTTAGTAGTAAAACGCAAAGGTCTCCTGGAAAGGAGGCCTTTTTTGGGATCATCAGCTTTATGGTATATAACTATCATAAATAACCGTATAATATCGTAGATATACTATTAATGTATAATCAAAATATGTATAAATACTATCAGAGATAATAACGTAATATGGTGAAGAATAGGTGGCAGGAGGTATATAAAATAAAAAAGGGGTCAGAATAAAAATTCAACCCCGTTTTAAAATCCAATATCCTATGAAAAACCGTTGCAATATTAATGTATAAAAACTAATTAAGCAATACTTATTTGAACAATAAATAATGTTTATTTATTTAACACCTTTAATGAAATTTAGTAATTACGCGTATGCCATTCAGAATAAACTCTACATATACACC
This sequence comes from Chitinophagaceae bacterium, assembly GCA_031399065.1. Lineage (GTDB taxonomy): Bacteria > Bacteroidota > Bacteroidia > Chitinophagales > Chitinophagaceae > JADCRZ01. The sequence goes on along the minus strand of JANNOM010000083.1, from coordinate 37,070 downwards.
CGCTGGTGATCAGCCGGAAGCCATCAGGAAACTGACCAACGGGCTGTTAGAAGGAGAACCGAACCAGACATTGTTAGGAGTTACCGGTTCTGGTAAAACGTTCACGATCGCCAATGTAATCCAGAATGTACAACGACCTACACTGGTATTAACACATAATAAAACGTTGGTCGCTCAGCTATACGGTGAGTTTAAACAGTTCTTTCCGGATAATGCCGTTGGGTATTTTGTGTCTTACTATGACTATTACCAACCGGAAGCTTACATGCCGGTAAGCGATACGTACATAGAGAAGGATCTTTCTATTAATGAAGAGTTGGATAAATTGCGATTGCAGGCTACCACTCAACTGTTAAGCGGACGAAGAGATATCATCGTCGTTGCAAGTGTAAGCTGTATATATGGCATCGGTAATCCGGCGGAATTTGAAAACGGCATTATCCGTATACAGCAGCGCCAGAAAATTTCCCGGCAGGGTTTCTTACATGCATTGGTCAACTCTTTATACTCGCGATCTACCATAGATTTTAACCGGGGCAACTTCAGGGTTAAAGGAGATACGATAGATATCAATCTTCCCTATGTGGATTTCGGATACCGTATTACTTTTTTTGGTGATGAAATAGAATCCATAGAGCGACTGGACGTTACTACCAATAAGCGGATAGACATGCTGGAGGATGCCGCCATCTTTCCCGCCAATCTATATCTGGCACCTAAAGACATGATTCAACAGGTACTCGGTGAAATACAGGATGAATGTAACGAACAGGTGGAATATTTTAAAAGGGAAGGCAAATATATAGAAGCCCAACGCCTGTCTGAAAGAGTGAATTACGATGTGGAAATGATACGTGAGCTGGGTTATTGCAATGGAGTGGAAAACTACTCCCGCTTCTTCGACCGCCGTTACCCGGGCACCAGGCCTTTCTGTTTGATCGATTATTTTCCAGATGATTTTTTATGCGTTATAGATGAAAGTCACCAGACCATTCCACAGGTAAGCGGCATGTATGGAGGCGACAGAAGCAGGAAGCTGATACTGGTAGATTATGGATTCCGCCTGCCAAGTGCGCTGGACAACAGACCGTTGAATTTTCATGAGTTTGAGTCGATGCTCTATCAGACCATCTTTGTATCGGCCACACCCGGAGATTATGAATTGGAAAAAACGGGAGGCATTGTAGTGGAACAGGTGGTGCGGCCTACCGGACTGCTGGACCCGCCCATCGAAATACGACCCAGCGTAAACCAGATAGACGATCTGCTGGACGAAATAGATAAGCGCATCAGCCAGGGCGACAGGGTGCTGGTAACAACGCTCACCAAACGCATGGCGGAAGAAATGGATAAATACCTTCACCGCATCAATATAAAATCAAAATACATACACAGCGAAGTGGATACGCTGGAACGGGTGGAGATACTAAGACAGTTGCGACTGGGAGAGATTGATGTGCTGGTAGGCGTGAACCTGTTAAGAGAAGGGTTGGACCTTCCGGAGGTATCGCTGGTGGCTATTCTGGATGCCGATAAAGAAGGATTTCTCCGCAACGAAAAGTCGCTTACACAAACCGCCGGCCGGGCAGCTAGGAACGTAAACGGCCTGGTGATTTTTTATGCGGATAAAATGACGGAAAGCATGCAGCGTACCATCGATGAAACCAGCAGGCGCCGCGAAAAACAGGTTGCCTATAATATCGAACACCATATTACACCCACTACTATTGTAAAATCCAAAGAACAGATATTCCAGCAAACCTCCGTACTCAATATAAAGGGATACGATCCGGGTTCAGTATATGCCATTGAGAGCGGTGGTGTTACGCAGGCAGCAGAGGAGCAGGACGTTGTTTACCAGACTATCCCCCAGCTCGAAAAAGCGATCGTTAAAATTAAGAAAGATATGGAAAAAGCGGCACGTGATCTTGACTTCATGCAGGCGGCTACCCTGCGCGACGAAATGTTCATTATGCAGAAAAAACTGGATGAAATGAAAAAGTAAAACAATAGTTGAAAATGAATTGCTTCGCCGTTAGTTTAACTAATTTAGCGCAATGAACAAAAAACTCTATCTCCTGGATGCTATGGCCCTTATCTATAGAGCCTACTATGCGCTGATCCGGAGCCCGATCATTTCTTCCAAGGGGAAAAACACCAATGCCCAATTCGGGTTTACCAATACCTTGTTCGACCTGATCAATAAAGAAAAACCTACTCATATTGCGGTATGCTTCGATACGCATGCCCCAACGGAAAGGCATATCGATTTTTCCGCGTACAAAGCCAACAGGCAGGAAGCCCCGGAGGATTTGCTGAACTCGATAGACGATATCAAGAAAATCATAAAAGGCTTTAATATTCCCGTGGTGGAGCTGGACGGCTTCGAGGCGGACGATGTAATAGGCACCCTCGCATGGCAAGCCGCCGATGATGGATACGAGGTATATATGGTTACACCGGACAAAGATTATGGCCAGTTGCTTACACACGACCATGTATATATTTACAAACCCGGATACCAGGGCAACCCCTCCGAAATACTGGACGCAAAAAAGATAACGGATAAATGGTGCATCGAAAATGTAACGCAGGTAGTGGACATGCTGGGCATGATGGGCGATGCGGTGGATAATATACCCGGTATTGCGGGCATCGGTGAAAAAACAGCCTGCAAACTGTTGAAAGAATATGGAACGCTGGAGAATGTGCTGGCAAATGCAGAAAATATTAAAGGATCGGTAGGAGAAAAAATCCGTAACGGAAGAGAGCAGGCTATCATGAGCAAAAAACTGGCTACCATTATTACCAGCGTACCAGTAGCATTTCACCCGGAAGACTACCGGTTAAAGGAACATAACAGTGCCGAACTGACCGAGATATTTACAGAGCTTGAATTTAAATCGCTTGGAAGAAGAATACTGGGAGAAAATTACAGTGTCTTTAATGTTGCTCCTCAAAGTACACAGACCGATCTGTTCGGCAACGCAGTTGAAAATAAACAAAAGCCTGTTAAGTCCGCAGAGCCAGAGATAGCGGAAGAAGAACCAGCAGGCGGACTGGTGGCCGAAAAGAATATTCATAACACCCCGCATAGTTATATGCTGGTACAGGACGAAGCAGCCATTAGGCAATTGATAGAAACCTTATCGCAGCAATCCACCATTTCATTCGATACCGAAACAACCGGTATCGATGCCAATAACGCTGAACTGGTAGGACTTAGCTTTTCGTTTTTGCCAGGTACAGGGTTTTATATACCCTGCCCGGCAGACCGGGAGCAGACACTGAACCTGTTAGCCTTATTTAAACCCCTATATGAAAATACATCCATTTTATGGGTAGGACAGAACGCCAAATACGATCTGCTGGTGTTAAAGTGGTATGGCATTGAAATAAAAGGAAAGATATTCGACACGATGGTAGCCCATTATGTAATAGAACCGGAAGGCAGAAGGGGCATGGATTTGTTAAGTGCCCAGTTCCTGGGGTATGAGCCCGTACACATAGAGGAAATGATCGGTAAAAAAGGAAAGAACCAGGGAAATATGCGTGACGTGGAACTGGAAAAGATCAAAGAATACGCTGCAGAAGATGCCGATATTACCTTACAGCTTCATCATGCTTTTGTTCCGCTGATTACAAAACGTGAAGTGGAGCGCGTATTCGAAGAAGTGGAAACACCCCTGGTGAAAATACTGGCAGCGATCGAGTTCGAAGGCATAAAAGTAGACACCGCTTTTCTTAAAGATTATTCACAGCAACTCGAGCTGGAAGTAAAACGTTACGAAGAAAACATATATGAACAGGCAGGCATGCGTTTTAATGTTTCATCACCTAAGCAACTGGGAGAAATTCTTTTCGAGAAACTGAAACTGGACCCTAAGGCCAAAAAAACCAAGACCGGCCAGTATGCTACCGGCGAAGAAGTACTGGCAAAACTGGCCCATCAGAACCAGATAGTAGACGATATACTGGGGTTCCGCGAACTCACCAAACTTAAATCCACTTATATAGACGCCCTTCCCATTCTTATAAACCCCAAAACAGGACGCGTACATACTTCCTATGCCCAGGCGGTTGCGGTAACGGGTAGACTAAGCAGCACCAATCCCAACCTGCAAAACATACCGATACGTACGGCCAAAGGCCGCGAGATACGTAAGGCTTTTGTACCGCGAGATGCAGATCACCTGCTTTTAAGCGCAGACTATTCGCAGATAGAACTGCGCATCGTTGCCGCCATCAGCGGAGACCCTAATATGTGCGCTGCCTTTACAAGCGGCAGCGATATACATACTGCCACTGCCGCCAAAGTATTCGGAGTGGAGGAAACAGCCGTAACGAAAGAAATGCGCTATAAAGCCAAAAGCGTAAACTTCGGCATCATATACGGACAGGGGGCTTTCGGGCTTGCGGAGAACCTCGGTGTATCCAGGGGTGAAGCCAGGGAAATTATAGATAACTATAAAAAGCAGTTTCCCAATATCCAGCGGTATATGGACGATACTATTAATTTTGCACGGGAGAACGGGTATGTTAAAACGCTCATGGGAAGAAAAAGATGGCTGAAAGATATTAATTCGGCAAACTTTACCGTGAGGGGATTTGCAGAAAGAAACGCCATTAACTCGCCCATACAAGGCACCGCTGCAGATATGATAAAGCTGGCCATGATCAGCATACACGACGAATTCAGCAAAAGAAAACTGAAGTCGAAGATGTTGTTACAGGTACATGATGAACTGGTATTTGACGCACATAAAGAAGAAGTTGACCTGCTGAAAACACTGGTGGTAGAATGTATGCAAAATGCGCTGCTGCTTCCCAACAATGTTCCTGCTAATGCAGAAGTAGGCGTAGGCATCAACTGGCTGGAAGCACATTGAGTTTGATCCGACACATATCAGGCATTAAAATTGTTCAATCCGGAATAATGAATTTTATAAAAATAAGTCTCCTGCTGCTATTGGTCTTACTTTTCCGGATAAATGCTTTTGCACAGGCCGATCTTGACAGGGCCTATATCCAGGATTATGTTTATCCTTATGTGGCGCGGCTTTCCCTGGAAAGAACGGGGGCCGGGTTGCAGATCAGCCCGGATTACACGGTAATTCCCGCAACAGCGAGTTTCCCCTTTAATACCGGCACCAACCTTTCACTGAACGTCTATTATAAGTTCCTCAACTTTTCTATTTCCCAAACCATTAATAGTAAAACGAATAACAAATCGTTCGTAATCGCCCTGTATGAAACCAACGGACCGGTAAGCGTTGGCGGCAAGCTGGGATTTTACAGCAATGTTGCCGCGCTGGAAGATCAGAAAGTGATCGATACAAAAAGCAGTATCAACTTATTCAAGTTCAGTCCATACTGGATGTATAATTTCAACCATACCCGCTTTTCGCTGGCGGCCATCTCAGAATATTCCAAAAGACAACGCAGATCGGCAGGTGCTTTTATGTTTGAAATAAATCCGTTTATTATGCGCGCAAAAGGAAAAGACGGAAATATTATTCCCACCGGAACAGTGTACGATGAACGGTTTGGAAAAATGGCAGGTCTGCAAAAGCTGACGGTTTATAATCTCGACGTCCGGCCCGGTTACATGTACACGTTCAGTTTCGAAGAAGGTACTTACTTTCTTTCCGGCGGACTGTTCGTAGGAGCCGGGTTCGGGTATCATCATGCCGTATCGGAAACAAAGATCACCAATGGGCTTCACTGGCAAACAAGCGCGCGAATACTTGCATCGGGAGGTTATAACCAGGAAAAATACTTTGTCTCTGCCTCACTGCGCTACAATAACTCTTTTACGCCGGTTTCCAATATAGGCGTGCTGGCCAATGAAGCTACCTTTCAGCTTACCGTAGGTTTGCGATTTAATGCCTTTGAAAAGAGACTGCCTGCTAACCTTTAGACATTTGTGTTATGGATAAATATACCGTATATTACTGTTACGACGCATACTGCGGATGGTGTTACGGATTCAGCCCGGTTATAAAAAAGATTGCCGAAGAACATAAAACCCGCTTTTCGTTTGAAGTGCTCTCCGGCGGAATGATCATTACCGATATTCCAAGGCATATTAGTACCACAGCAGATTATATACGCAAAGCATACAAAACGGTGGAGGAATATACTGGTGTGCGTTTCGGAGAAGATTATCTCTGGCATATAAACCACCCGGAAGAAAGTGACTGGTTCCCCCAGTCTCTTAAACCTGCTATCGCTCTTTGCATATTTAAAGATTATTACCCGGATATGCAGGTGGCTTTTGCTTCAGACCTGCAATATGCCTTGCATTACGAGGGGAGAGACCTGTGCGATAATGAAGCATACAGGCACTTGCTTGATAAATACGATATACCGGCCGAAGCATTTTATGCTGCGCTCGCTTCCGCGGATTATAATGAAAAAGCCCACTATGAATTTGCACTCGTAAAGCGTTTGCAGGTAAATGGTTATCCCACTGTTTTACTCCAGGCGAGTGAGTCAAAATTCTATTTATTGGGCCGCGGTTATACTGATTACGATACGCTGAAAACCACGATGGAAAGTGTATTGACTACCATAACGTAAAGCGCCGGCCCGGGTATTATACCGGTCGGCGCTTGTTTACTTCCTGCTCAATAGAAAGACTTATTGGTTACTGCCACCCTGTGGGGCGTTGCCGCCGCCTGCCGGACGATTACCACCTCTGCCCGGGCGCATGGTTGCTTCGAGTTCCTCTTTAAATTTTTTATACTGTTCTGCACTGAAAACCTTTTTGAGCTTTTCATCTCTTTCTGCTATCAGTTTCTCATACTGCGTTCTATCGGGGCGTGTACCCTGTTGCATGCCTTCACGCAATTTATCCATGCTCCTGTAATAACCGGTAAACGCACTGTCAGTAAGCGCTGTTTGGTTGGCTTCCAGCTTCAGTTCCGGTGTTAATTTTTCCAGGGTTGTTTTTACTCTTTCTTCCACAGTGCGGCGTTGATAGTTACCGCCACCCTGTGCGGTTGCCGTTAAAATACCGGCGAATAGACATAGAACAGATAACAAGATTGTATTTTTCATTTTTTCATTTTTTTAATCATTAAAATATAGGGCTAGCGACTGGTTACGGACGAATCAGCCTTCTTATCCTTGCCCTCCGGCTTCGGCGGCCGACCGTCTCTCCGGTAGGAGTTCGTCATCTTTCGTATTAGGTCCTGCACCAGGGAGTCGAATAAAGGTTTCTGTTCCGGTGTACAGAGATTGCGCATATTCCTGAAGTGCACAAACATCTGGAGATCCATCTGTTTTTGCCGCTGGGCTATGCTGTCAGTAGCTTCCAGCAAAAACTGGTCGCTCACAATGCTGTCGCGCAAATGAAAATATAAACTATCCTTGGCAGCATTCATCGCATTAAAAATGGGTCGGGCCGTTTTCCAGTGTACTTTCTTGATGGAGTCGTATTCTTTCAATTGCGCCTGGCTGAATTTTATATCGTTCTTTAAAAACTCCGAAAATTTAGGCCTGTTGCCTGCGTTATGATCGTTCTTTTGGGGAGGATGTTTAGCCCCCAGGAAAAATATCAGTATAGCTATATTGGCAATCAGTAATATGGCGATGATAAATATCAGTACTTTGGTATTATTCAGCATCCGGCTCATTTCGTCTCCCCGTTTTCATAATCATAAAAACTGGTAGTGGCAATAGCATACTCATCTGCCAATGCAAGTTCCGGCGTTTCGAAGGTTATATTTGATTCATCTGCCTGGTTGAGTACTACGGCCATATTGATGGATATTATCAGGCAAAGGGCTCCAATGGCCACCGCGGGGCGGGATATCAGGTGACTTAGTCTTTCCCAGGTAGTTACCGGCTCCCTGAGCAGCCGCGCGCTCAGCCTGGTATAAAAGAAAGGACCCGGCGTGGCCCGCTGCATATTGTTCAGGCTATCGAGCGCATTTTGTATTTTTTCTTTTGTGTTCATAGACCTTATTTTGACGTGAACTTTAAATAAAACTTGTGGGTAACAATTGTCGCCTATTCTTTTTGTGATTCATAATATTTGCCCAACGATTTTCTCAGGTTGTTCTTGGCACGGTGCAGCAGGGACTCGACCGAAGATACAGTAGTCTTCATCACTTCACTCACTTCCTGATAGCTCAATCCCTCCATTTTATGCAGCGTAAAAGCTACCTGCTGGTTTTCCGGTAACCCCTTCACCGCTTTCATTAATATGGCAGCCGTTTCTTTGTTATCCAGCGAAATACCCGGATGATGAAAATCAGGTGGTTCGTGAACAGGTTCGTTATTAATACCAAAAAGACTCTGGATACCGGCAAACCGTTTCTTCCTTTTTTTTCGCCGGATATGATCCATGGATTTGGTGATGGTAATGCGGTAAAGCCAGGTGGAAAATTTGGATTCCCCTTTAAAAGATCCGATAGACTCATACACTTGTACAAATACCTCCTGTGCCACATCTTCTGCATCTTCTGCGTTTTGCAGTATACCTAAAGCAGTATTGTATACCATATCCTTCCAGGTAGTTACAATTGCCTTAAAGGCCGTTTCATCGCCCTGCCTCAATTGTTCAATTAATATCCATTCACTCATAGTGCTTGGTTCATAGCCTTAAAAGGATCCTGGCGGCCGACCCGGGAAAGCGCCCGGACCCATATAACCCGGTGTATCATCGGGATTACGAAAATTGGAATTCTCTTTCTTTTTCCCGAAGTTCCTCAATTTATAAGTGAATGTAAGCAGAAAATATTGTTGTAAAACCTGGTTCTGAACGTCTTCTATATAGTTTTCGGTTACGTTTCTAACGATGCTCTGATTTTGTTCTAACAAGTCAAATACGGTTAACTTGATTTCAGCCTTCTGTTGTTTGAGAAATTTCTTTCCCGCACTCATGTTCCAAAGCCAGAAATTCTGGTTGAAACCCTGTGTAAGCCCCTTATAATACTGGTTGCTTAAATCATTCTGTATAAACCAACCGGATTTGGAAAGAAAATTAGTCTGTATCCCTATTACATGGGAAAAATAATCGGTGTTCTGGCCTGACTGGGCGGAGTTTTTCACTGTATTGAAGTTGGCAGAATAAGAGAGATTAAAATCTATATACTGACTGATATTACTGGCGATTACTGCGCCGAGATTAAAGTTACTGTTATTGGAAACGGTGTTGGTATCCTGTATCTGTCCCGGTAAACGGGAGTAAGTATACCCCGCATTAAAGTTCAAATTGCTCTTAATCAGTTTAACGGGCAGGCCATAAGTAAAAAAGGACCGGAAGCTCCAGTAGCCGTCAAGGTTAATGGGTTTTGTTAACTGTGCTCCCCTGCGAAGCGTATCAGGGAAATCCAGTTGAAAAGAGTCTGCCCTTACCCTGAAGATGGCGTTACTGATATAATTGTCTACCTTCTGAACGAAGAAATTAGCGAAAAAGCTGTTTCCTTTAACGGTGTTGGTATAGGAAAAACGGGAACCCAGGAAATTGGTAAACTGTTGTTTCAGATCAGGATTGCCCGATGTCCACTGAAGTGGGTTGGAGTTGTTGTATACATTCTGTAATTGGGAAATAGAAGGTGCGTTGGTAGACGAACGGTAAAATAAACGGATGCTGCTACGGGTGGAGAGTTTTTTGTTGATCATGGCATTTGGCAGCAGGTTATTAAAGCTTTTATTGATGTTCAGTATACGAGGGTATATCTGACTGCTGGCAAGCTCGGAGTACTGGTACGAGACACCCAGCGAGACCATATTTTCCCGGTTCCCCTTCCTGTAACTTAGGCCGGTGCGCTGGGTGGTAACCGAATTGTCGAATTTATTAGATAAGCCGGTATTCAGTAAGGAGTATTCTTTTCCCTGGTTGTCATAGTCGTAAGCGAGCTGGTTGGCTTTATTGGAAGTATAAGAAGGATTATAGCTCAGCTCCAACTGGCCCGTTTTACCGATTGGTTCAGTATACGATACGGTCCCCCCCAGGGTATAGCCATTGGTAAGCTGATCCCTGTAAAGATCAAGCGTATCCCCCGATTCGCGCAAAGCACTCTTGTAAAAACTGAGGGTACTGGTATAGATATCTCCCTTGTTTCTGTTAAGGGCGGTATTAAAATTAACGGAGAACGTGCGGCCCCGTTTACGGAATGCATGCCGGTAAAGAAGATCGTTTCTCAGATTATACCCGTTCCTGTCCTGGTTATTAAAGCTGGTAGCCTGCGAATTAACGCCTTCCAGAAAGGAAAGGCTGCTGGTAGTGTTGGCCGAGCTGTTATCCTGCAAACTCAGGTTAGGAGTAAAAGTGAGGGTATTGAAAGAATCGATCTTGTATTCGATTCTCATATTAACGCGATGATTATAATTTTCACTGGTGGAAAGACTGCTATCGCTGTAAAACTCGCCCGATTTAGATCCTACATAATTCTGGGTGGATATTTCGCTATTGGTATTATTGCTGTTATTGAAGAAATAACTGCCTGTCACTTCCACCTTCTTCCCCCATTGATCGGAATAGTTGATACCGGCTGCATTAGTTTTACTAATGCCGCTTTGCTGCCCTACGAGAAAATTATTGTTCTGACCCCAGCCGCCCATTCCTCCGCCACCTCGGTATCCACCGCCGCCACCACCCCGTCCGCCGCCACTTCCCCTACCTCCTCCGCCACCACCACTGCTGCTGGTAACGCCCAGCAGGTCCTGCGACCCGAAGTTTTGCTGATTGATATTATTGAAAAGCCCTACCAGGGAAATCCGGCGGGTATCTTTAAAAAAGCTCATATTGCCTCCGGCACTATAACGGCTGTCGGTTCCATACCCGGCATATACCCGTCCAAACTGCCCATTGCGCATATCGGCCTTGGTAACAATATTGATGGATTTGGAGGCATTACCATCGTCAAAGCCTGTGAATTGCGACTGGTCGCTCATCCGGTCAAAAACCTGTACTTTGTCTATCACCTCTGCGGGAAGGTTTCTCAGTGCTGCAGTAGCATCATCGCCAAAAAAATCCCGACCGTCGATCGTGATCTTTTTTACCTGCTCACCCTGGGCCGTTACCGTTCCTGCTGCATCTACCGTTACTCCCGGCATTTTTTTGATCATATCTTCCGCCAACGCATCAGGGTTTACTTTAAAAGCACTGGCGCTGTATTCGAGTGTATCCGCTTTCTGTTTTACAGGTGGTATAGTGCCGGTGACCACCACACCTTCCAGCGTACTGGATTTTTTGAAAACGGACAAGGTACCCAGGTCTATGCTACTGTCGGCAAGAATCACCGTTTGCCTCAAGGAATCGTACCCCACGGAGCTGATGTGCAATAAGTAAATGCGCGGCTGCATCCCATTGAAAATGAAAGCACCCCTGTTGTCCGTTACCACGTTATAATTGAGTGTAGTGTCGTTTTGTGCAGTCAGTCTTACAGTAGCACTCCGTATGGGCATTTTATCCGCGTCATCCTTTAAAACACCTTTTACACTAAGTGTTTGTGCTTCTGCCAGGGTTGAATATAAAAAGCAAAGGGTTAATAAAATTCTCAGCATAAGAACATTTAAGTACGCTGTTAGAATCTTTTTCTGGTAAAAACCTTGCAAAATGGTAAAAATGAGATGCCGTTTGCACGGTTCATAGAGACCTTACAGAGACCTTATAGAGACCTTATAGAGACTTTTCCTCAATATGCAACCATTGTGCAAGGCGTGTGCAAGGCGTGTGCAAGGGATATCGAATAAGGCTGCAGCTATTTGATAATTTCTGCTAATTTTTTATCCAGCTCTTCGCCGCGCAGATTTTTTCCTACTATTTTACCTGCAGGGTCTACGAGGTAATTCTGCGGAATGCCACGCACTCCGTACAGTTTTGCTACTTCATTATCCCAGAATTTAAGGTCAGATACATTCGTCCAGGCCAGTCCATCTTTTTGAATCGCTTCCAGCCAGGCGTCTTTTTTACCAGGCTGATCCAGGGAAACACCCAGAACGGTGAAGTTCCTGTTTTTGTATTCGTTAAATGCTTTTACCACATTGGGGTTTTCCGCACGACAGGGTCCGCACCAGGAAGCCCAGAAATCGAGCAACACATATTTACCTTTAAAATCGGAAAGCTTAACCGGCTTGTTATTGATGTCGTTCTGCGTAAAGTCAGGAGCCACGGCGCCAACAGCTGTCTGGCGCTGACCATCTATAAACTTGGCAAACTCCTTTCCATCGCTGCTGTTCCGGATATTATCGGAAAGGCCCTTAAAAAGGGGGTCTATTACCTGTAAGTCCACGTTACTACCGGCAATTTCCCTCAATGCCACCAGGCTGAAATAAGAACCCGGGTTGGCACTTATATATTTTTTCTGAAGTGTTTCCTTTTCTCCTGTCAGCTTACCGAATCTTTCGCGCAAGGTTTTTATATAGGCTTCATCCTGCTTTTTAGATGCGGGGGCTTCGGCATATTCTAAGTTTATCTCATTCATGGCTTTCTCTGGTTTCTCCAACACCTTATGATATTTGTCAGCTTCCTGATTAATGTTAGAACCAGTAAGCACGGCGTTTTTAGCGGAATCTTTGGAAAAAAGGTTAATGGTTCCCTTATCCAGGTAAACCCTCGCCATATCGACAGAGTTGCCTATAGCCTGCAACCCTTTACCCGTATGGTCTATAACAACAGCTGCCCGGGTAATTCCCGTAACAGATCCTTTAAAGGTGAAATTTCCCCCCTTCAGCTCTGCAGAGTCCAGTATATTTTTGCCAGCCACGCGGCTGCTGAGATAGGCTTTGGCAGGAGCATTCAGGGTACCTACTTTACCATTTATAGTATAATCACCTCCCTGGGCAGATAACAGTGCAGGAAAAGCGACAAAGGCTGATAAAATCATTTTTTTCATGAAACAGTTTTTAATTAGACATTGCAATTTATTTAATAATCCCGGCACCACCTATACCGGTAATACAAAAAAAACATAAAATCATTTCTTAGCTCTGCCTTTCTTCAATCCAAAACTTTTACTGAACTTTAATGCCATGAAAACGAAAATTATACTTTTAGCAAGCGCACTGGCAGCTGTTTTTTTTACACTGGCCGCTTGTAATGAGAACAAGCCCGCGCAGGAAATTGCTCCGGTAGCCACTTACAAAGGAGAGACTGTTACGTACACCGGTACCGACTCAGTAGCATTAAAAGGTTTTATAGCTTATAACGACAGCAGTGATTATAAAAGACCCGGGATACTCGTAATACCTGAATGGTGGGGACTTACCGATTACGCCCGGGACCGCGCCAGGAAACTGGCAGAAATGGGTTATGTAGCCCTGGCAGTGGACATGTATGGAGATGGCAAAGTAGCCGATAATCCCGAAGACGCCGGTAAGCTGGCAGGCGCTTTTTATACTAACCCCCAGCTTACCAAATCGCGCATTGACGCCGCACTCGCCCAGTTAAAAACATATACACAGGTAGATACTTCCAGTATTGCGGCCATTGGCTATTGCTTTGGAGGTGCCGTGGCGTTAAATGTGGCTAAAATGGGAGAAGACCTGAAAGGAGTGGTGAGTTTCCATGGAAACCTGGTGGGCGTACCGGCCGATAAAGGATTGCTGAAAGCTAAAATATTGGTTTGTCACGGCGACGCGGACCCTTTTGTAAAACCCGAAGAGGTAGCCATGTTCAAAAAACAAATGGATTCTATCGGTGCCAATTATACATTTAAAGCATACCCTGATGCGGTACACGCATTTACCAACCCGGAGGCTACGGAAAAAGGTAAGAAGTTCAACCTGCCCATTGCCTATAACAAAGCGGCTGATTCCACCAGCTGGATAGATATGCAGCAGTTCTTCGGTACGATATTCGGAAGCGGGGTGAAGTAACATTCCATTTATTTCCCTTAATTTGCAGCCCCTTTCAAAAACATAATGTATGGATTATAATAAGATTATCGCGGTTACCGGACTAACAGGCCTGTTTGAACTGCTTTCCAGCAAAAACGATGGCGCACTGGTTCGCTCGCTCGATGATAAAAGCACCAAATTCGTTTCCAGCCGGGTTCATAATTTTTCTCACCTGGAAACCATCGAAGTATACACCAACGCGGATAATGTGAACCTGGTAGACGTGTTTAACGCTATGAAAAACGCCAAGGCAACGCTGCCGGATAATAAAGACAACGCTGCCGTAAAAAAATATTTCGAGAAAGTATTTCCTTCTATGGACTTCGAGCGGGTATATGCCAGCGATATGAAGAAAATGGTAAAATGGTATGAAACACTCAGTAAGCACGATGTAGAATTTAAACTGACGGAAGAGGAAGAGGAAGAAACGATAGAGCCGGAAGAAGTTAAACAATCGGCACCGGCTGTTGTTGAAGTGGTTGAAGAGAAACCGGTAGCCGAAAAGAAGAAGCCCGCGGCTAAAAAGAAAGCAGCAGCAGAAGCAGATACCGTGACCCAAACGGCAGAAGCTCCCAAAAAGAAGGCGCCGGCAAAAAAGAAAAAGGCAGAAGAATAAGTTCCGTCCTTTTACAAAATAAGTGATTATGATGTACAGTGCTGATATCCGCAAGCTGGAAAGACATTTTTTACCCGCAGACTTTTCCATTACCGATTGGGACCACATGGAACCCTATCTCAAAGACCTCGAAGAAAGAACTATTAATTCCCGGGAAGACCTGGAAAAATGGATGAAAGATTCCAGTGAGCTGGAAGCGGTAATAAGCGAAGACGCCTGCTGGAGGCAGATCCGCATGACCTGTGATACGGAGAATAAAGAACTGGAGCAGGCTTTCCATTACTTCGTACTGGAGATACAACCCAGGATACAGCCTTACGCAGACCGGCTTAATAAAAAACTGGTCAGTAATCCGTTTACCACCGGACTGGACACTCAAAAGTATTTTACCTATCTGCGCTCCGTTAAAAAGAGTATAGAACTATTTCGTACAGAAAATATCCCTCTGCAGGCGGAGTTGAGTGTGCTGGCTCAGAACTTTGGAGTGATCTCCGGTAAAATGAGCGTGGAAGTAGATGGCCGCGAGTATACCATGCAACAGGCTTCCAAGTTTTTGGAAAACACCGACCGGGCCGTGCGCAAAGACGTGTATTTTAAAATACAAAAAAGAAGACACCAGGACAAAGAAGAGCTTAACCAGCTATATAGTCAGTTAACAGAAAAAAGGCACCAGGTTGCCCTGAACGCCGGCTTCTATAATTTCCGGGATTATAAGTTTGTGGAAATGGGCCGATTCGATTATACTAAAGAAGACTGTTACCAGTTTCACGAAGCGGTTAAGCTGCATGTGCTTCCGCTGGTGGAAAGGATATATGAAAATAAAAGAAAGAAGCTGGGGCTCGATACATTGAGGCCCTGGGATGTGGAAGCGGAGCCGGCCGGTATCAAACCGCTGAATCCGTTTGTTACCAGCGAAGAGCTGTTGGAAAAAACAGTGGATTGCTTTAACCAGTTAAGGCCCTTCTTCGGGGAATGCCTTCAAAAAATGAAACAAATGGGTCACCTGGACCTGGAAAGCCGCAAGGGCAAAGCTCCCGGAGGGTATAATTGTCCGCTGGCAGAAAGCGGCGCACCCTTTATTTTTATGAATGCCGCCGGGCAAATGGGAGATGTTACCACGATGGTGCATGAAGGCGGGCATGCCGTACATTCTTTTCTTTCGCATAATCTCGAATTGAGCGCCTTCAAGGAATATCCTATGGAAATAGCAGAAGTGGCCAGCATGTCCATGGAACTTTTTAGCATGGATTATTGGGCGGCATTTTTCGAAAACGGGGAAGAACTGAAGCGCGCCAAAGAGCATCAACTGGAAAGAGTGATCACTATATTTCCCTGGATAGCAACGATCGATAAGTTTCAGCACTGGGTATATGAACATCCCGCGCATACTACCGAAGAGCGGAGTGATAAATGGGTAGAGATCCTGAATGAATTTTCCGTAAAATCCATCGACTATAGCGGGCTGGAAGAATACCGCCGCTATGGCTGGCAGCGGCAGCTGCACCTGTTCGAGGTTCCATTCTATTATATTGAATACGGCATAGCGCAGTTAGGGGCGCTCGGCATGTGGAAACAGTTTAAGGAAAATAAAGATGCTGCTCTTGATAATTACATTGGCGCACTGAGCCTCGGCGGCACTAAAACACTACCGGAACTATACAAAGCGGCGGGGCTTGAATTTAATTTTTCAGCCGCAAGAATAAAGGTGCTGATGGATTTTGTGAATAATGAGTATGCGGCATTAACGTGACCGGCTCCGTTAATTACAATTTTTACAGGTACCGCTTACCACTACTTCTACCTGCTTTGGTTTAAATCCTTTAGGCAGTTTAAGAGCGGGTGTGGTAATATCATCCAGGCATACCGTAGTTCCGCATTCGTCGCATACAAAATGAACATGATCATCATGATGGTGCCCTTCCGTACAATCGCTTTTACATAACGCATATTGTATAGAACTGTCTGAAGTAGGTATGGTATGTATGATGCCTTTGCTTAGAAACGTTTGCAGTGTGCGGTACACCGTTACCCGGTCCATTTTTTCTCCGAATTTCTTTTCGATGTCGCAATGAGCCATCGCTCCTTTATTATCCAGAAAAATTTCGAGGATGCGGCTCCTGCTTTCTGTAACGCTTAGTTCGTTCTGCTTTAGTATCTTTTTGATTTCAGCCTCCATACTAATTCGGGTTATTCGTAAACAGTGAATTGGAAAAAGTACCAGTGGATTTTTCATTCAGCACGCGCCGGATATCTGTAGACAGTTCCGTAAGTTCATCCATTTTTAAGCCGTCGTATATCTTTCTTACCTGTCCCGATTTATCGACCAGTGCAAAAAACTGGGTATGAATAAACTGGTCCTCTATCTTTTCATTGTTATTCTTAACGTCATCCAATACATAACTTAACCGGGCGGCACGGTATAAGCTGTCTTTCGCCCCTGTAAGAAACAGCCATTTATCCGTCTTCACCTGCATAGAGTCAGCGTACCACTTCATGCGGCCAACCGTATCCCGTTCCGGATCTACGGTATGGGAAAGAATCACGAAATCCTTTTCCTCTTTAAACTCATCGTATATCTTTTTCATGTTGGTATTCATCCGGGGACAAATGCCCTTACAGGTAGTAAAGAAATATTCTGCTACATATACTTTACCCTGTACATCGCGTTGTGTAACAGGCTTTCCATCCTGGTTCTGAAAATTAAAAGGCTGCACATAACTGATTACCGGTAATTTATTTTCCGCATACCCGGGTACTAATTTCTTTATAGTGATGTAAAACCCGACTATCAGCAATGCAAAGAAGACTAAGTAAAACAATGCTTTCCTGCTCATTATGCAAAGGTAAGGGTTAACTTGAAAAAACCTTTGCAACAAAGTTGCATAGTTTGTATATTTGCATTTCTTTATGGCATTTAAAATCAATTGGGACGCATTAGGAATTACCACATCGCTGGCATGCGCCATACATTGCGCCGTGCTGCCCTTATTGCTTACCAGCCTTCCGGTATTTGGCATCAACGTAATCCATAATCCCTTTTTTGAATATTTTATGATTTTCCTGGCGCTGGGTATCGGGGTATATTCGCTGTACCACGGCTTCCGTAAGCATCATCACCGGTTGGCCCCCTTGCTTATTTTTCTGCTGGGTATCGGGCTTTTATTTGCCAAACAGCGATGGCATGCCATGGAGCTCTGGCTCATGGTTCCCGCAGTAATTGCCATCGTCGCTGCCCATTTTTACAATTTCCACTATTGCAAAAAAGCGAATCACTGCCATTCTACCGACTGCGATCACGGCGCGTTACCGGCTGAAGAATCCTCTCACCGCCACTGATCCCACTTAGGAGCCAATACTGTTAAAATGGGAACTTTCTCCCGTTAAATTTGTTATTTTTACATAAATTATCTTGTTATGATTAAAACAGGCAACCCAATGATTAGCATATATACAGAGATGACGCCGAACCCGGAAACCATGAAATTTGTTGCCAACAAGTTGCTTTATCCCGGTAAGAGCATTGACTTTCCCGATGTACAATCATCCAAGCCATCACCATTAGCCAACGAATTGTTTGGCTTTCCATTTATAAGAAGCGTTTTTATCGCAAGTAACTTTGTTACCCTCACCAAAACCCAGGAAACAGAATGGTCGGACGTGATACCCGCCATCCGCCAGTTCCTCAAAGAATACCTGGAAGAAGGAAAAGCGGTAGTGAATGAAGAAGACGTGGTAATAGTTAAATCCGAAGGCAACGTGATCAGCGCGGATGATGACGATGTGGTAAAGCGTATTAAAGAATTATTGGAAAACTATGTAAAGCCAGCCGTAGAAATGGATGGTGGTGCCATTCAGTTCAAAAGCTATAATGAAGGCGTAGTAAACCTGATGCTTCAGGGCTCCTGTTCCGGCTGCCCTTCTTCTATGATCACGCTCAAGGCGGGCATAGAAGGTATGATGAAACGAATGATCCCCGAAGTAAGTGAGGTAGTAGCGGAAGCAGAGTAAACAGGTAAAATACTTATTAGATAAAAGAGGTTTCTACAGAGCCTCTTTTTTATTTCCGGTACTTCGATAAAATGGCACCGGTGTTACGCTTTCTTTTGGCTTTCAGTTTATTGATCCAGATAATAGTGCCGGTTACCGGCAGACTGGTAGCGATCAGGCAGGCTATAAAGTACAGGATCTTCGTGAACATGCCATATACATTGCCCACATGCAGTGCCCGGAAGGAGCCGGCTATACGCTGGCCAAACGGTTTGTTTTTAAAAACATCCACTTTCAGCGGCCGGCCGCTGTACTGGTCGAATTGTATTTTATCACCCGCTACCGGCGCAAAAAAGCCGACATGCGTTTTAGTGAGCGATACCGTGCCGGAGTCGTTTGCGGCCAGGTTAATCACCAGGTTGCCTTCATAAGGTAGCAAGGCATCCGCCTGCTTCACATACACGGAAACTGGCAATATACCGTACACACTATCCGCCGGTGGAATGGATGATGTAAGGGGTTTCTCGCTACGGGCGGTACCGGGAGCTCCCAGTAGTTTGTTGAGCCCGGTTTTGTACCACTCGAACGACCAGGTTAACCCGGTAAGGGCCATTACCAGCAGCAGCAAGGAGGCATAAAAGCCCAACGCATTATGCAGATCATGGTTCACTCTTTTCCAGTTGCCGCTCCATTTAATTTTCAGGCCCTGCTTCCAGCTTTTCGCTCTCCTCGGTACCCATATCACAAGCCCGCTGATGATCAGGAAAACGAAGATGAGGGTGGCACAGCCTACGATGGGGCGGCCAATTTCCTGGTCCAGCAACAGCCATCTGTGCATACGGAATACGCCCAGGAAAAAAGGCGATCCGTTGTCGGCTGTATCTATCACTGCGCCGGTGTAAGGATTAATAAAATAAATAGTGCCCCTGGGGCTCCTGCTTTCTTTTTGCTTTGGTGCTGCCTTACGATTGTTCTCCCGCTCCGTTGACTCTTTTTTTGCGGTACTTTTTTTGGTTTCTTTCAGTATGCTCACCTGATAGGTACGTTCGGGCAATGCCGGTATATTAATAAACAGCAGCTTACCCCTCACCTGTGTTTTTATTTTATCCACCACTTCGTCTACCGGCAGTCTTGCCGCCCCTTCAGGAACGGCTACCTTATACCGGTGCGGCGTTCTCATTTCCTCAATTTCTGTAAAAAAAGTGTAGGTAGTACCGGTAAGGCATACCACGAAAAGGATAACACCGCTTCCTATACCCAGCCACAGATGGAGCGTGTTAAATGCACTGCGTACCTGTTGCCAGGGAGACTTTGTAAGGGGTGACGACATATCGCAAAGATCAAATAAACGGGCACATCTTATTTACGCAATGCGAAAAAAGATGTGCCCGTTGTATATATTGCAGTGCCGGGTCGTTTATACCAGCGAAGCGTCGAGAGAAATTTCAGTATTCAGCAGCTTGGAAATAGGACAGTTGGCCTTGGCATCTGCCGCGGCGGTATCAAATTGCTCCTGACTGATCCCCGGTATTTTGGCTTTTAATACCAGGTGCGATTTTGTGATAACACCATTAACGAAACTAATTTCGCATTTCGTTTCCAGTTCATCCGGAGTAAAGCCGGCTTCGCCCAGTACAAACGTGAGCTTCATAGTAAAACAGCCCGCGTGAGCGGCGGCTACCAGTTCTTCCGGGTTGGTACCCACCCCTTCTTCGAAACGTGACTTAAAAGAATATTGTGTTTTATCCAGCACAGTGCTGGCGGTAGTGATATGACCACTGCCTTCTTTACCCGATCCGTTCCAAACGGCTGTTGCATTACGTGCCATAGTATTGATTTTTAAGTGTTAGCAAATATAAACAAAAGCACTTAGCCGGATATATCGGTTTGATTGATGGGTATAATCTTTACGTTAAAATTTTCTATGATACACTGTATGATCGGGTCGTTGTGGAGTTTGCGGAGTATCCGTTCGTTTGCTCTTCTCTATTAAGTTTATATCTGTTAATTATTAAATAAATTTGTCACCCGCTGTCTTTTTTACTTCTGCTACATATTCTTTAATGTCCTGCTCTTTATCTTTTTTACATACCATCAGCACGTCTTTGGTATCCACCACTATAAAATCTTCCATGCCCTGCAGCATGATGAGCTTATCAGATGATTTATGCACCATACAGTTATGCGAGTCGATCAAAATAACCTGATCGCCTGCCACCGCATTGCCTTCTTTGTCTTTTTCCAGGTTATCATAAGCACTGTTCCAGGTACCCAGGTCGCTCCATCCGAAGGAGGAAGGAATTACGTAAACATTATCCGCCTTTTCCATAATACCGAAATCGATAGAGATATTGGTACACTGCGGGTATATCTGCTGCAGGACAGATATTTCTTCCTCCGTATTGAATTTTTCTTTTTCTGCAGAGAACACCTCATACATTTCAGGAAGGTATTTTTCGAAAGCTACTATTATGTTCTTTACCTGCCACACAAAAATACCTGCGTTCCATAGGAAGTCGCCGCTTGCCAGAAAGGTCTTTGCCAGTTCTGCATTGGGCTTTTCGGTAAACGTTTTAACGGCATACACATTATCGGACACACCCTGCTGCTCGTACTGGATATAGCCATACCCGGTATTGGGGTGGGTTGGTTTTATGCCCAGGGTTATAAACGCATTGTGCTTGTTTACGAAGCTCAGGGCTTCCACACATACTTTTTTAAAAGCAGTGGTATCCAGTATCAGGTGATCGGAAGGGGCCACTATCAGTGAAGCCAGCGGATCTTTCTGCAACAGTTTGAATGATATATAAGCGACGCAGGGGGCCGTATTTTTGCGGGAGGGTTCACCTAATATATTGTCATGTACTACATCGGGCAACTGCTCCTTCACAATGTCTGCATACTCCTGTGAGGTAACTATAAAGATGTTCTCTCTGGGAATAAATTCAGCGAAGCGGTCGAAGGTCCACTGGATAAGTGTTTTACCGGTTTTGAGAATATCCAGGAACTGTTTGGGATACCCGGTACGGCTCATTGGCCAGAAGCGGCTGCCGATGCCGCCGGCCATAATGGCTACATAATGATGTTTATTCATAATTTGTTTTTATTCATCTCAGATCAAACCTTCTTTAATAAGATCATGCAAATGCAAAATACCGGAATACTTTGTTCCCTCCGCCACCACCAGGTGCGTGATACTGTGACTGCGCAACAGATCGAGTGCCTGCACGGCCAGCTCGTCCGGATGTATGGTTTTAGGATGAACGGTCATAATATCTTTAGCCCTAATAACGTCGATGGATACATTTTTTTGCAGCATTCTTCGCAGGTCGCCATCAGTAATAAAACCCACCAGCTCCTGTTCATCGTTTACCACGGCGGTAGCGCCCAGCCGGGTACGCGTCATTTCCAGGATCACATCTTTCAGGGTATCATCTGCTTTAACGGCCGGCTTCTCGTTGTCTATAAACAGGTCGCGTACCCTTAGGTACAACTGTTTACCCAGCATACCACCCGGATGAAATTTGGCGAAATCATCTCCCGAAAAGCCCCGTAGCTCCATCAGGCATACGGCAAGTGTGTCGCCCATTACCATTTGTGCGGTAGTACTGCTGGTGGGGGCCAGGTTATTGGGACAAGCTTCTTTGGATACCGTCGTATTCAGTACGAAATCCGCATTCCTAGCCAGGAACGATTCCATATTGCCCACCATTCCTATTAATGTATTTCCAAAGCTTTTAACCAATGGCAACAGCACTTTTATTTCCGGGCTGCTGCCGCTTTTGCTGATCACCAGTACGGTATCTTCCTCACGTATCATTCCCAGGTCGCCATGAATAGCATCCGCAGCGTGCATATATAAAGCCGGAGTGCCGGTAGAATTGAGCGTAGCCACTATTTTCTGGGCAATAATAGCACTCTTGCCGATACCGCTCACTACCAGTCTGCCCTTACAATCAAAAACGGCTTGTACCGCTTTTAAAAAATCGTCGCCTATATAATTACGCAGGGAGGCCACCGATGCAGCTTCGGTGTCGATGGTGCTGACGGCGATCCCGTAAATGTCTTTTTTTTCCATGCGTGCAGCGCAAAAGTAGGGGATTACGGCGAATCTAAGGGCAGTGCGGCCGGGTAAGTCACCCTCCACATTCTCTTTGGTTCCCCCATTGTTTTTTTGTAGCTTCGCTGACCCTATAAAACACCTTTTTAAATCGTGAGATTGAAAATATATGAGAATGGCTACTGCAACAACAAAAAAATCGACCACTAAAGTAACGACCGGGATAAAAACCGGCAAAAAGACAGATAACAAGAAAGAGCTCTCCACCCTTTCCGCCCAGTTACAGCATCAGTTTGGTTTCGACGGGTTCAAGGGCCCGCAGGAAGAAATTATACAATCTGTACTTGGCGGAAAAGACACGTTCGTAATTATGCCTACCGGCGGGGGAAAAAGCCTTTGCTACCAGCTACCCGCCATGATCAGCGAAGGAGTAGCCGTAGTGGTGTCTCCCCTGATAGCACTGATGAAAAACCAGGTAGACCTGGTAAGAAGCTATAGCAGCCGGGATAACGTCGCCCATTTTTTAAACTCCACCCTCACAAAAAAGGAAACCGTGCAGGTCAAGAGCGATCTTACCTCCGGTAAAACCAAACTGTTGTATGTGGCACCGGAGACCCTCACCAAGCAGGAAAACCTCGACTTTTTCAGGGAGCTGCCGCTCTCTTTCTTCGCGGTAGATGAAGCCCATTGCATATCGGAATGGGGTCATGATTTCCGGCCGGAATACCGCCGTTTGAGGGAAATGATGGATATTATCAATGAGAAAATACCTGTAATCGCCCTTACCGCCACAGCCACGCCAAAGGTACAGAGCGATATCATAAAAAATCTCGGTCTCCGGGAGCCGAACATTTTTATTTCGTCCTTCAACAGGCCCAACCTCAGCTACGAGATACTTCCCAAGATTAACAAAGAAGACACCATCCGTAATATTGTCCGGTTTATTTTACAGAATAAAGGCAAAAGCGGTATTATATATACACTTAACCGGAAAACGACGGAAGAACTGGCCGACATGCTGATGGCAAATGGCATTAAAGCCGTTGCCTACCATGCGGGCCTCGACAGTAAACTGCGCGCCAACCGGCAGGACCTTTTCCTGAACGAAAATGTACAGGTAATAGTAGCCACCATCGCTTTTGGTATGGGCATCGACAAGCCCGATGTTCGTTTCGTGATACACTATAATATTCCGAAATCGATCGAAAACTATTACCAGGAAACCGGCCGCGGCGGCCGCGACGGGTTGGAAGGCAAGTGTATTCTTTATTATTCGCATAAAGACGTTTCCAAACTGGAACACCTCATGCGTGACAAACCCTTAAGTGAGCGTGAAGTAGGGGCGCAACTGATCGCGGAAACCGTAGCGTATGCAGAAAGCGGCGTTTGCCGGAGAAAAACGTTGATGAGCTATTTCGGCGAGCCTTATACCCAGGAGAACTGCGGCAATTGCGATAACTGCCGTCATCCCAAAGAAAGGGTAGAAGCCAAAGATAACGCCGTAAAAGCCCTGAAAGCAGTGAAGGCCCTCGACGAGCGCTTTCCAACGGAATATGCGATCAATATTATTATAGGCAAACTGACCCCCCAGATACAGATGTACCGCCACGAAAAACTGGCCGAATTCGGTATCGGTAAAAGCGAAGCCGAACACTTCTGGAACTCGCTCATCCGTCAGTTGCTGCTTGAAGGCATTTTACAAAAAGACATAGAAGAATATGGCGTACTTAAACTGACTTCCAAAGGAGAAAAGTTTCTCAAGAAACCTGTTTCTTTCATGATAGTGATGAACAACCTCTTCGAAGACGCAAACGCCGAGGACGACGATGAGAATCCGTCCGAAAACGGCGGCACCGCGGTAACGGATGAGAAGCTCTTTGAAATGCTGAAAGAACTGCGTCAGCAGGAAGCTAAGAAACGTAAGTTACCTCCCTTCGTCATCTTCCTGGAAACCTCTTTGCAGGACATGGCTACGATGTACCCCACTACCACCGAAGAACTGGAAAAATGCCAGGGCGTAAGCAAAGGCAAATCCCTGCGCTACGGCAAACCCTTCGTGGATCTGATTGCTACTTACGTGGAAGAAAACAATATAGAACGGCCCGATGATTTCGTTATGAAAAGCGTTGTCAACAAAAGCGGACTTAAAGTATACATCATACAGCAGACAGATAAAAAGATCCCCCTCGAAACCATCGCCAAGAACAAGGATCTGCGCCTCGACGCCCTCCTCGAAGAGATGGAAACCATCGCTGCCAGCGGCACCAAGCTAAACCTCGATTACGCTATCGATGAAATGGTAGACGAATACGAACGCGAAGAGATCCTTGAGTACTTCAAAAGCTGTGAGACCAGCAGTCTGCAGGTGGCGCAGCAGGAACTTAGTGAAGGCAATTATAACTGGGAACAATTGAAGATCATGCGTATCAAGTTTTTAAGTCAATACGGGATGTAAGTTTTTTTCAGGGTTTAATTCAAAACTCCTATTTTTGCTCCCCCAACAAACGGTGCGGTAGCTCAGTTGGTAGAGCAATGGACTGAAAATCCATGTGTCGCCGGTTCAACCCCGGCCCACACCACAAGAAGATCTGAAATCAGTACAAATAGCTGAATTCAGGTCTTTCTTTCTTTATGCAAACAGGAGAAATTATCATATATCAGGCCCAGGATGGGGGAACAATCATCGACGTTAAGCTGGAAAATGATACCGTTTGGTTAAGCCAGGCTCAAATGGTTCAGTTATTTGGAAGAAGCGTGTCAGTAATTTCCAGGCATATAAAAAATATTTTTGAAGAAGGTGAACTCGACGAAAAAAGCAATTTGCATTTTTTGCAAATTGCTAATTCCGACAGGCCGGTCGTGGCTTATAGCCTGGATGTTATTATTTCAGTTGGATACCGGGTAAAATCAACTTGTGGTACTCAATTCCGTATCTGGGCGAATAAAGTGCTAAAAGATTATTTGGTGAAGGGATTTTCTATCAATGAAAAGCGGATTCAGGAACAAAATGAGCAATTTGTCCAGCTGAAACAGACGGTGAAGCTGCTCGCGAATGTAGTGAAGAAGCAGCCGCTGAGTTACAACGAGGCGACCGGCCTGCTGAAAGTAATCACGGATTATACCTATGCGTTGGATGTATTGGATAAGTATGATCACCAGGCGCTGGAAATCGGGGCTACCACTTCCCGGGAATTATTCCAGATCAACTACGAGGAAGCGATGAATGCGATTCAGGGCCTTCGGGAAAAGTTCGGGGGGAGCAGCCTGTTCGGAAACGAAAAAGACGAATCATTTCAGGGATCGCTCGCCGCCATTTACCAGACCTTCGGTGGCCAGCAACTGACGTAGTAAAGAAGGCACAGGCTTTTATTGAAAGTAAACTGCACGAGAAATTTTCTATTGAGGAATTGTCATCTAAATTTTCTGTTGGCAGAAGAAGTTTTGACAGAAGATTTATTAAAGCAACCGGCAATACGCCTGTCGAATATTTACAAAGAGTAAAAATTAAGGCGGCAAAAAAGGCGTTTGAAAGCAGTCATAAAACGGTAAACGAAGTTCGTTATGAAGTAGGATATTTCGGATGTAAAGGCATTTCGTGAGGTCTTCAGAAAAATTACAGGGATGTCGCCGTTGGAATACCGAAACAAATACAATAAAGAAGTAATCATTTAGGCTTGATATCGAAAACGCACATAAATATCAGCACCTAGTCTATTTAATTTATTTAAAAATATTCATTGATTATTTGGTAATATCAAAAAAAGATTGTCATCTTTGCATCGCAAACAAATAATATACATGCAACGAATAGAACAACATATTATCACAGTGAATTGGTTTAGCTCAAAAGGCTGCGATCCAGTTCCGGGGCATGTAGTGCTGCAATAAGTTGAATAAACGAAATCGCTGAAATACAAGCCCCGCCCACAAAGCGGGGTTTTTTATTTTTAATCATTATTATATTAAAAAAATGGAATTGCTACTACAGTTACGACTTAAACGATTTACTATACATAATAACGTTCCTTCATTGCAAGGTGGCTATTGGTATGTAAATACATTTATCAATAGCGATTGTATAGGTAATGAGCAGAACATTCTTATTCCACGACCGGAGTATCATCGCATGAGTATTTAATTATTCACGCAATTTGAAAAAGCCCGGTCGTTAACAGCGACCGGGCTTTTTTTATTTCCGGATATCATTCAGAAAGCCCGTTCTTCTAAAGGCTAGGATCTCACATTTTCCATGTGATGATATGGGTTCGATTGCCATACGGGTTATTACGGTTTGTTGGTGTAATGGCTAACATAGCAGATTGTCTATCTGTTGCCATGGGTTCGATTCCCGTACAAACCGCAATGATGTTGAGTAGTGTAATGGTTAGCATATCAGTTTTTGGCACTGATGATGTTGGTTCGAATCCAGCCTCAACAACCTATGTCACTTTTAGCTTAACTGGCAAAGTACCTCACTGTTTGATGTAATGGTGACACTATAGTCTAATAAGCAGGAGATGCGGGTCTTAATGCCGCAGCCGCGATGAAATGATGATATAGCTCAATTGGCAGAGCACTATCCTTATACGATAGCGGTTGAAAGTTCGATTCTTTCTATCATCACCAGATTGGCTCGTAACTCAAATGGATAGAGTAACGGTCTTTTAAGCCGTGTATTGGGCGTTCGAGTCGCTCCGGGCCAACGATGGATGAATAGCTCAATAGGCAGAGCGGCGGTTTGTTAGGCCGAAGGTTGAAAGTTCGATTCTTTCTTCATCCGCAATAACAGGGAGGAGGTATCCCGGAGAGCTGCAGGCCTGTGTACTGTGCTCTCCTTCCGGACGAATAGCTCCAATGGCAGAGCAGCGGTTTGAAACACCGTGGTTGCAGGTTCGAGTCCTGCTTCGCCCGCATTGACAGGATTGCTGTAACTGGCAACAACACGGATTCCAACCCCGTGCATGAAGGTTCGAATCCTTCATCCTGTGCTTTGATAAATAAAATATGATGGAACAGAAATGGAAAAAACTAAATGGACAAGAGATCGGGCAACCAATAGCCGACGAGATCAGGAAAGTGATCGTGCGTGAAAAGGCAGACGGACACGCATTAAAAGTATGCATAGGAACAGATAGCCAGGTAAAAGGAAAGACAACGGAGTTTGCTACGGTGATTGTTTTTATCCGTAAAGGAAAAGGAGGTTTTATGTATGTCCACTCAGAAGTCAGCCGCCAGAAAATGAGCATCAAGCAAAGGATGTTACTGGAAGTGGCAAAAAGTATAGATACCGCTTACAACCTTTGTGGGATATTTACCCTGTACGACATTGATATGGAGGTACATGCGGATATTAATACTAACCCGAACTTTAAAAGCAATGATGCCCTCAAAGAAGCTATGGGTTATATCATGGGTATGGGATTCGCTTTCCGTGCCAAGCCGCACGCTTTTGCCAGCAGCAACTGTGCTAATAAAATAGTACAATGACGTTCTTTAAAATATGGCTGAAACACGCTTCAGCACAAAAGCTTCCTGAACGGGAAGACAGGCAGTAGCCAGTTAATAAACAAACCAGGTGAGGGCTTTTACAGGCCCCGCAGTGCAGACGTAGTAACTATCTGTATGCTATTGTTTTATTAGGGCGCTGCCTGCCAATACGCTGTGTGTCGGAGGTTCGAATCCTCCCCTGTTAATAGCAGGTAGCTTAGTCAGGTTAGAGCAACGGCTCTTGTAACGCAGGTTCGAATCCTGCTCGCGCTTCATGCGTGATGGTTCAGTGGTAGAACACAACACTCGGGATGTTGAAAACAAAGAAGTCCATCGCTTCTCAAAAAATGATGACATGCAACAAAGCCGGAATGTTTGCTGGTAGTATTTCTGGGTGACATCGGGTATACTGCAATCGGGTAAATGTCAGCAATTGACCGTACCAGTGCGTTCGCCGGGCCACTTTTGATCCTGGCGATTATTATAGAATAATTAATAATCCAGGGAAAGAAACTGGTATGGATAAATGTAACGGGAAGATCGATTCCATATTGATCCGATAGTAAACAAGCCGGCTTTTTATTAATGACTTAAAAACAAACAATAATGAAACATGTAAAAGTAAACGCCTACCAGGTAGGTCTGGTGTTTAAAAACGGATCGTTTAAAAGGATGATACCTGAAGGGAATTATTGGTTCTGGCTCAGCGAAGACGTAATGGTTTATGAAATCACCAGAGCGTTTAATACCCCTATAGAACTAAACATCCTGCTGCAGGACCCCTTACTGGCATCAGTGCTGGAAGTAGTGGAAGTAAAAGACAATGAAATTGTGCTTCAATACAAAAACGGCATACTGGCAGAAGTATTAACCGCGGGAAGGTATGCTTACTGGAAGGGGCCTGTGCGTTACGATTTTGTAAAGGCCGATATCGGTAAAGCTGCTATTACCGAACCTATCGACCGGGCTACACTGGCCAATAAGCTGATAGCACCCTACGTTAGGAGCGTAAGCGTTGAAAATTACGAGCAGGCAGTATTGTTCATGGATGGAAAATACGTCCAGTCATTGGAGAGTGGCGTATATTTCTGGTGGAAGAACAATATAGCCATCCATGTAGGTAAAGCAGATATGCGTCAGCAACAACTGGAAATAAACGGCCAGGAAATATTAACAAGGGATAAAGCGGCATTGCGTATCAATGCCTGGGCACAATACAAAGTGACGGATATTGAAAAAGCTTTGTTGCAAAACAAGGAGTATGAACGCCAGTTGTATATTAGTTTCCAGTTAGCACTGCGGGAATATGTTGCCGGTTTTGGTTTTGATGAATTGCTGGACAAAAAAGAAACCATAGCATCTTATATTCTGGAGTATGTAAAGCAATATGCGGAAGCATTGGGTGTGCAGGTACAGGGTTTTGGCATCCGGGATATCATCTTGCCCGGCGACGTAAAAGAAATTATGAACCAGGTTCTGGTTGCCGAGAAAAAAGCTCAGGTTAATACCATTATGCGCCGGGAAGAAACGGCCAGCACCCGTAGCTTGCTGAACACTGCCAAATTGATGGAAGAAAATGCGATGTTATGGAAACTTAAAGAAATGGAATATGTGGAAAAGATTGCCGATAAGATCAGCAATATCAGTGTAAGTGGCAATGGTAAACTGATAGAACAGTTGAAGGACATATTTGTGCCTAAGTAATAAAAGGACCGGCTAATGCCGGTTCTTTTTATAAAAGAAGTCAGCATAAAGCCTAAGATCTACCGCCACATGCTAGCGGTTTAAAAAATCGCGTATTTTGGAATAAGTGACAAGCTTGTATAAAAGTAAAATTGCACCGATCACTTCCAGAATAACTCCAAACGCTAAAAGTTCATTGGCTCCAGGCCAATGGGTGATTTTCATAAAAGCTCCCACGATATTGAAACACCATCCCAATACCAGTATGATTATTGCGTATTTTGCTTTCATAGCTTAAAAATACGCTTTTCTTCTTTTTTCTGTATACTTTCTCCCGGTAAAATTGAGTGGTTTTACATTAAATGGACTGTGCCAGCCTTATTTGCTTTCAGGATTCTGTGCTACTGTTATTAGAAGTTTATTAGAACCTTACTAGAAGTTTCCTAGTGCTTGTTAGAAGTTTGTTAGAACCTTATTAGAAGTTTCCTTAATGCTTGTTAGAAGTTTCTCTAACGCCTGACAGATGCAGATTAAATGCTTGGCAGTTAGTTGCCTAATGATCCGGGTTCAGCAAACCATATATTTCGCTGTCGAGAAACTGCCCGTCAAAGTAATAATCCTGCCGGAAATAAGCTTCCTTAATAAAACCAAGCTTCAGCAGCAATTGACGCGAGGCGTTATTGGCAGGATTGATATTCGCACATACGGAATGAAATTTTACCTGTTTAAAACCAAAATCGATAATGGCGGTCATGGCTTCGTAAATGATTCCCTTTCTCCAATGCTCCGGGTGCAGCGCATAGCCCGCTTCTGCCCGGTGATTGGCTAAATCCGTTCGCCAGTAGCCGGCATTCCCTATCATTTCGGCGGGTTGATCTTTACGAACGATCGCCCAAACCAGGTTCTGCCCCGTTTTAAATTTGTCCAGCATCGATTGAATAACCGTTTCCGCTTCTTCCACACTTTTGGGACGCGGACGGTCGATATACCGCATCAGTTCTTCATTGGTACGCAGGCCATATAGCATTACTGCATCCGTAAGGTTGTGTTCGCGTAAAACAAGGCGTTGTGTTTCTAAAACCGGGAGACTGGTAAGATTCCATGTAAGCATAAGCACTAATTTACATCAATACCGGACTATATTGTGGCAGTGTTAATAAGGATTGTTAAAAAATGTTAAACTAAAAGAATCCTGGAAATTTATTTGGTGTAGTCAAAGAATTACTGCTACCTTTGTCTAACACTGTTAAATAATCTTACAGCAGTATAAAATGGCAAGTAAAGACAGGATATTACGGTTAAAAGACGAGACAAGGACTAATATCCTTTGTGCCTCCCTTGACATAGTGAAGGAGGAAGGCTGGTCTGCACTGAGTATGCGGAAAATTGCCGATAAAATAGAATATACGGCCCCCATCATTTATGAATATTTCAGTAACAAAGATGCGATACTGCAGGAACTTACCAGGATGGGTTATTTGAAGCTGGCTAGTCAGATGGAAGAAGCGAAGGACAGGTTTACCACTCCGGCAGCACAACTGGAAGCGATGTGGCTGGCTTACTGGAACTTCGCTTTCGCAGAAAAAGAACTCTATCAGTTAATGTATGGTGTGGAAATGAACTGTTGCATCATGGAAAACCCCTGTCCCGATATGAAGGGTCCCGCTACATTGATTTGGAACAAAATTGAAGAAATGGTCCCTGAAAGTAAAAGAACCGAAGATTATATAGATACTAAATATTACACGTTCTGGTCGGTGGTGCACGGGTTGATATCTATCAACATGACGAGGCAGTTATCTTCTGAGGATATTAACAAGCAGGTGCTGAAGGATGCTTTGGGTGGTATTATCAATTCTCTCAGGAACTAAATTCAAACTATATGCATCCTGGTATAAGCTCTTATAGGGCATTTTTTTAAACTTATTACTTAACACTGTTAGATAATCTAATCGCGTTACCAATAGTCGTTTTACAGAGAGTATTTACAGGAAGCAGGAAGTTCTTTTCAAATTATTACCTAATACAATAAACAATTAAATCTGATGATGAAAAGGTATTTACTTTACGGCGTGGCCCTTTTTTTAACCGCCTGCGCCAACGATCAAAACAACCAGCCGGCACCTCCTCCGCAATCTTTACCAGTGGTACAACTGGACACAGCGACTATTACCACCTGGCAGGAATTTCCTGCAACGGTACAGGGCACGGTAAATGTTGAGATAAGGCCGCAAGTGAGCGGCTATCTTGAAAAAATCTACGTGGAAGACGGTGCATGGGTAAACCAGGGGCAGCCGCTATTCCGCATCAACAGCCGGGAATACACCCAATACAGCAGCAGTGCCGCCGCTACCATTCAGTCGGCTAGCGCAGCGGTGGAAAGAGCAGAAGTAGAAGTAGACAGGCTTATGCCGTTGGTAGCCAATAAGGTGATCGCGGAAGTACAGCTGAAAACAGCCAAAGCGAATTTACACGAAGCCCAGGCAGCTTATACGCTCGCTGTATCCGGGAAAAACAGTGCGGACATTACCCTGGGATATACACTCATAAAAGCACCCGTTAGCGGTTATGTGGGTCATATCAATTTTAAACAGGGTAGCCTGATAGGCAAAGGAGAATTGGACCCACTTACCGTACTTAGCGAAGTGAATAACGTGCACGCGTATTTTTCACTGAGCGAAGCGGACTTCTATCTTTTCCTGGCCAATATACCGGGGAAAACAACAGAGGAAAAAATACATAATATTCCTCCGGTGGAGCTCGAACTGGCAGGTAATAACATCTATAAAGTTAAGGGGAAAGTGGAATTGGTACAGGGTCAGTTTGACCGTAACTCCGGTAATATCAGCTTCCGGGCCGTTTTTACCAACCAGGAAAAACTACTTCGTTCAGGCGTAACCGGTAAAATCAGAATTCCCTTTTTACTTGAACATAAAATGATCGTACCCCAGCAGGCTACATATGAAATGCAGGATAAAGTATACGTGTTTTCCCTGGGCGATAGCAATAAAGTGGTGAGCAAGCAGATAACCGTAAAAGGTAAAAGCGAGGGCAATTATATCGTAGAAAAGGGAGTGACGATAGGGGAAACCATTGTTTATAGCGGCTTACAGCGTTTGAGAGATGGGGTAGTAATTGTTCCGCAGAATATTTCTCTGGATAGTGTACTTCGGGAAACGGCCGCCGTCCATTAATACAGGTAAGCCAGGGCTAAGGCAAATCAATCTTTTTACTTACTGCACATATGAATGTCTTTTTTCAGCACCATGGTGCTGACAGGAATCCGCTATCCATGAAATCCGATATAGTCATTGCCATCGAACAGCTAAATTTTATACCATGTTTAAGAAATTTATAGAACGCCCGGTATTATCTACCGTAATCTCCATACTATTGGTGCTGGTGGGTATCGTCTCGCTCACATCCTTACCCATTACACAGTTTCCGGACATTGCACCCCCGGCGGTACTGGTAACAACGGCCTATCCCGGTGCCAGCGCAGAAGTGGTGGCGCGTTCCGTCGCCACACCACTGGAGGAAGCCATCAACGGGGTGGAGAACATGACTTACATGACCTCCAATTCAAATAACGACGGCACCATGACGCTGAGCGTTTTCTTTAAAGCAGGCACCGATCCGGATATTGCGTCCGTAAACGTGCAGAACCGCGTGGCAAAGGCTAGCAGCCTCGTTCCGCAGGAAGTATTACAGGTAGGTATTACTACGCAAAAGCAGCAAAACAGTATCATCATGGCCATAGCCCTGTATACCAACGACAGTATCTATGATGAAACGTTTTTACAGAATTATGCCGAAATAAACATTGTACCGGAAATAAAGCGCGTACACGGAGTAGGACAGGCCGAGATCTTTGGTTCAAAAGATTACGCCATGCGGGTTTGGCTTAAACCCGACCGACTGGCCGCTTACAACCTCTCCGTACAAAACGTATTGGAATCCATAAGGGAACAAAACCTGGAAGCGGCTCCGGGTAAATTCGGGGAAGGCAGCAAGGAGTCGTTCGAATATGTAATTAAATATAAAGGCAAACTTATCAGCAATGATGAATACGAAAACATCATCCTGAAAAGCACCCCCGATGGCTCCGCCATCAGGCTGAAAGATGTGGCAAGGGTCGACCTGGGTTCGTTCAACTATACCGCCGATGCAAAAGTAGATAAAGGTCCTGCCACCGGAATTCTCATCTATCAATCGGCAGGTTCCAACGCCAACGATATTCTTACAGAAGTTAACGGCATCATGGAAAGGGTACAAAAAGATCTGCCCAAAGGCATAAAAGTATTTGTCCCCTATTCCGCGAAAGAATTTTTAGATGCCTCCATCGACAAGGTTAAACATACCCTGCTGGAAGCGTTCATCCTGGTATTCCTGGTGGTGTTCCTGTTTTTGCAGGACTTCCGCTCCACGCTCATACCCGCTATAGCGGTTCCCGTAGCTATCCTCGGAACATTCTTTTTCATGCAGTTATTTGGCTTCACTATCAACCTGCTTACTCTGTTCGCATTGATACTGGCCATCGGTATCGTGGTGGATGATGCCATCGTAGTAGTGGAAGCCGTGCATACCAAAATGGCCAACGAGAATATGCCGGCGAGGGAAGCCACGGTCAAAAGCATGAATGAAATATCCGGTGCCATCATTTCCATCACACTGGTAATGGCGGCGGTATTCGTTCCCGTCGGCTTCATGCAGGGACCGGCTGGTATTTTCTATAAACAGTTTGCCTTTACGCTGGCCATCGCCATACTTATTTCAGCGGTTAACGCGCTTACACTAAGTCCTGCATTGTCCGCGTTATTCTTAAGGAACAATCATCACAAAGAATCAGACAAACCCAAAGGATTTAAAGCAAGGTTCTTCAATGGCTTTAATGCCGGTTTTAATAATCTTACTAACCGTTACGGTAAAAGCCTGCAGTTCCTGATCAAAACGAAATGGGTGGCTCTAGGCTCGCTCGTAATCATAACCATCGGCACCGTACTGATAGTAAGGCAAACGCCTACCGGATTTATTCCGACAGAAGATCAGAGCATCTTTTTGTATTCACTTAACATGCCCGCAGGCTCATCGCTGGAGCGTACACGCAAAGTGGTGGAAAGGGTCGACAGTATCATTTCAACCGTTGAAGCGGTGGAAAAATCGTATAGCGTTGCAGGGATGAATATCATTACCAATGCTACCAGTCCCATCAGCGCACTCGCTTTCGTAAAGCTTAAAAAGCCTGGCACCAGGGGCCACACGGAAGATATCAATACGATACTCGCGGAGGTGAACCAGCGGCTCACGGCTGTTTCGTCGGCGGATATGTTCACCTTTACCTTGCCCACCGTTCAGGGATTCGGTAATACCAGCGGCTTTGAACTGATATTACAGGACAGGGGCAACGGAAAACTGGAAGACCTGAGTACCGCTACCAACGATTTTATAGGCGAGCTGATGAAACGCCCGGAAATCGTTTATGCATTTACCACTTTTAATACAGGTAACCCGCAATATAAATTGAATATAGATGAATCAAGGGCCAAACAGTTGGGTGTTTCCATCAGTGAATTACTGCAAACCCTGCAGGTGTATTATGGCAGTTACCAGGCAAGTGACTTTAATCGCTTCGGCAAGCAGTTCAAGGTAATATTGCAATCGGATATCGCTTACCGCATCGACCCGTCCACACTTAACGATGTGCAGGTAAAAAATGACCTGGGAAGGATGGTGCCCATAAAATCGCTGATTACCCTGGAAAAAGTATATGGTCCCGAAACGGTAACAAGAAACAACCTGTTCAATGCGGTTGTGATAAACGGGATACCTAAACCGGGGTACAGTTCCGGCCAGGCATTGAAGGCGGTGCAGGAAGTAGCTGCCGCCTCTTTACCCAGGGGATATGCGTTTGAATGGGGCGGACTTACCAGGGAAGAGCAAAGCGCCGGCACACAAACCACCCTGATATTTATAATGTCGCTGGTGTTCATATACCTCTTACTGGCCGCTCAGTATGAAAGTTATATTCTTCCCCTGGCCGTAATACTTTCAGTGCCCACGGGCTTGTTAGGCGTCTTCATATTCATAAATATTGCGGGTATAGAAAACAATATTTACGTTCAGGTGGGCCTCATCATGCTGATTGGCCTGCTGGCGAAAAATGCCATCCTGATCGTGGAATATGCCGTGCAAAGAAGAAAAGCCGGGCTTTCCATTCGCAACGCCGCTATAGAAGCTGCCCGGTTAAGACTTCGTCCTATTCTCATGACGTCTTTCGCCTTCATAGCAGGACTGATACCATTGCTTACGGCCACTGGAGCATCGGCAATGGGTAACCGCTCTATAGGTACCGGTGCCGTAGGGGGCATGTTAACGGGCGTACTTTTGGGAATTTTTATCATACCCGTACTATTTGTCGTTTTCCAAACCCTGCAGGAAAAATGGAGTGGAAATAAAGCAGGAGGACAAATCACTGAGCCCCATGTAAACCGGGTTATTCTTAACAACCCTCATCATTTAAAAGAAGTATAATGAAAATGAAACGCATCGTACATACGGCTTTACTGGCGCTCTTGTTTTTGAGTGCATGTAAAGTATCAAAAGATATAGTAGCGCCGGAACCTCCATTACCCGCAAGCTTCCGGAACGCAGATACGAAAGATACCTCCGGCATCGCGGACATTCAATGGAAACAGTTTTTTATTAACGAAGGGTTACAGCATTTGATAGACAGTGCCATCGTGCGTAACTACGATATGCAAACGGCAATGAAGAATATCGAATCCGCAGAATTGATCGTACGTCAGAGCAGGTTGGGTTATTTACCCGAAGTAACTATTCGGGCAACAGGAGCCATTAACCGGCCATCGGACAATAGCCTGAATGGATTAAGTTTAAGCCAGTTCCTCGGTCAATCGTACGTGGAAGATTACAGCATAAGCACCCGTTTGAGCTGGGAAGCCGATATATGGGGCAAGGTTAGAAATCAAAAATCAAAAGCACTGGCGGAATACCTCCAAACAGTGGAAGCCAGAAGGGCTGTACAGACCAACCTGGTTTCCATGATAGCGAAAGGTTATTTTAATTTGCTCATGCTCGGCGAACAGGTGGCGATAGCCAATAAAAACCTGCTGCTGAACGACAGTACGCTCACCATTATCAAACTTCAATACGATGCCGGGCAGGTAACGGCACTGGCCGTGAGGCAGGCGGAAGCGCAGCGCCTGGTAGCCTCTCAGCTAATTCCCGAAATAGAACAGTTGATGGCCGTTCAGGAAAATGCTTTAAGCATATTAACGGGAGCCTTGCCCGGTTCCGTCAAACGGGAGGGCAGCATCAATGATTTCGTTTTTAGCGATACATTATCGGCAGGACTGCCATCAG
>JANNOM010000072.1:0-53722 GCA_031399065.1 Chitinophagaceae bacterium | reverse complement strand
CATCCGCCATACTGGTTGACGTACGAACATCGGAAGAATTTTTTGAAGCTCATTTACATGAAGCACGGAACATCAATTGGAACGGGAATGATTTTGAACAGAAAATTGAAGCACTTGATAAATCAACGCCCATTTTTGTTTACTGCCTAAGTGGTGGGAGAAGCTCTGCGGCTGCCAATAAAATGCGTTCAGATGGTTTCGACCATGTGTACGAATTAGAAGGTGGATTAATGAAATGGAGAGTCGCCAACCTTCCTGAAGTCACCAACACCTCAAGCATATCAACAGGAATGACTAAACGAGAGTTTGACGGTCTCCTTATCTCCGACAAATTAGTGCTAGTCGATTTCTATGCAGATTGGTGTGCGCCCTGCAAAAAGATGAAGCCCTACCTTGACGAAATTTCAAACGAGATGACAGATAGAGTTGTGGTGCTCCGCATCAACGCAGACGATCACCAGGCATTGTGTGAGCAATTGAAAATAGATGCGCTACCAGTTCTACACCTTTACAAAAACGGAAAATTATTATGGGAGAATACTGGATACATTGATAAAAAGGACGTTGTAAAGCAACTGCTATAGCCCGACTACATGTTTAAGCTCCATTTAATTGAAGAATGAAATAAAATTACATCGCCTTAAAATTATTCATACACTAATCTGGGTGTTTTTCAATGTAGTATTCTTCTATCTGCTCTATGCGGTTATCGTAAATAAAATTGACTACTTAGTTTGGATTAGCATCGGGCTAATTTTATTGGAAGTGATTGTGCTACTCATATTTAAAATGATGTGTCCACTCACGTTGATGGCGCAGAACTATTCTACTTCATCTAAAGCCAACTTCGATATTTATCTTCCCAATTGGCTGGCCAAGAATAATAAGCTAATTTATTCAATATTCTTCCTCATCATTATTGCATTGCTGATCTATCAAATGCTCAATCAGAATTAATGATGACTATGAAATATTTATCTAACTGTTTCCTTCTAACAATACCTGTTCTGCTATGGGATTATATTTTTGCTAATAAGCTACCTAAAGCCTTTCAGCCCGAAATATTTTGGGATAACGTACCACCTTTTATTGCTTACGTGGAAAATATTTCGCGGATAGTGATGTTCATTTTTATGGTACTGATGCCACTATGCATTTCAACCAGAACACAGAAAAAAGGAGTTGCCTTGTATGTGGCAGGCATATTTGTATACTATATTTCTTGGCTACTGCTAATCTATTTGCCAAGTAGTGTGTGGAGCGCAAGTGTGTTTGGATTTCTGGCTCCTGCTTACACACCGTTTTTTTGGCTAGTCGGTATAGGATTAATGGGAGATTCTTTCTACTTCAATCTACCCTACAGAAAATTAATATTTTTTCTTGCTGTACTTGTCTTTTTAATATTTCACAACTGGCATACCTATCTAATTTATTTAAGGATATCTTGATGGAAATCCATTATTAAAACAGGCAGAATACAAATTTGAATAATAGATAAAATAAAATGAATAGTTTAAACAAAAGTATTTTATCCTTTATAAAAAAGGATTGTACTGTGGCATTTGGAAATGAAAAAGGTATGAAAATATACACTGATTCTTCTTTTATTCTTACAGAATTACTTGAAACTGCCGATTTTAGAAATAGTAAAGCGGTTGAAAAACACTTACGTTATTTCATTCTACCTGAGATTGCATTTTATAGAGCGATGCAAAACAATGGGATAGCAAAGGAAAAAGCCTACCTATTCCTTCATGAAGAACTACAAAAAACTGCGATTAAAGCAGGTAGAAAAATAGGAATATTCCAAATACTTCCATTCTTCTTTTATATCACTAAATGGATTGTTAAAAAAACTATGGCTCATTATTTTCCGAAAGAAGGATGGCAAACAGAATGGAAAGTAGATAACAAAAAAGAATTGGCCATGAACATGCACAGTTGTTTGTATTTAGAAACTTTTAGGAAATACGGTTGCCTCGAAATATGCAAAGCAACTTGCGATACAGATATAACAACCTATGGCGGATTATCACCAAAAGTAATTTTTTTAAGGACAAAGACTTTGGCCGAAGGTGGTGATTGCTGCGATTTTAAATTTATAAATGGTAAAAAAATAACTATGTAAAATAAATTATTGATTCAATGAAAATTATTATGATCGAAACAGTAAAGAAAAAAGGGTTTGCTTTTTCAATAATAGCCTTTCCAATAATGCTGTTTACCGGGTTTCTCATGCATCCTCATTTACTTGAAATGAAAAGTTTAGAAACGGCACAACAGCTTGTGGAAAGATTTCACAATAATCCGCTGTTTCACATTGGTCATCTAATAGTAATGTTAGCCGTTCCGTTTATAATAATTGTTATGATAGGTTCTATGAATTTATTGCAAGCAAAAGGTAAACGATTAGGATTTTGGGGTGCGATAATTGGCGTTTTCGGTGCATTTATTTTAGCAGTTGACAAAGGTGCTTTATGTCTTGTACTTTCTGCGTTCGATACCATTCCTCAGGAGCAATTCTCGGGATTAATTCCATATCTGCAAGTGATTGTTGATAAAGCAGGGTTACTTGCTATTTTGTGGCTATTGCCTTTGTTACCTCTTGGAGCAATTATACAAACTGTCGGATTGGTGAAAGAAAACATCATTAAATTATGGCAAGGCATATTTATTATTATTGGTTTATTGCTTTTAAATAATCCTGAAATTGAACTAATAAGTGCCATTGGTGGCGGACTTATGTGTGTTGGATACATTCCTTGGGGGATCAGTGAATTCAAAGAGCAAAATGAAAACAAATAAAATGATCAAAGAAGTTAAAGAGATGAATATTTATAGAAAGACCGCAATAATTGTAGGCACATTATTTATCGTAGGAACAATTGCAGGAATAATGAGTGCCATGCTAACAAGTCCTTTTCTCCAACTACCAGATTATCTTGCAAAGATTTCTGAGAATGAAACACAGATGATCTTGGGGTCATTATTTATTTGGCTCATGGGCTTTTCGCTTGCGTTGATTCCCTTATTTATGTATCCGATTTTGAAAAAACAACATGAAGTTTTAGCCATCGGTTATGTTATTTTTAGAGGAGCAGTTGAAACTGTAACGTATATTGGAATTGGCATTTGTATGCTCTTGCTTTTAAATGTAAGTGGTTCTTATGTTAAAGCAGGCATTTTACACTCATCTGGTTTTCAAAATTTGGGAACTCTTTTATTGAAAACCCGTGAAGCAATATCGTTGAGCACAATAGTTGTCTTTAGTTTGGGTGCGTTGATGTTTTACTGGCTATTATTTCAATCGAAACTAATTCCTCGCTGGCTATCAATTTGGGGCATCATTGCTATAGTTCTGCATTTTACAACTGGACTGCTACTTCTGTTTGATTTACAATCAGAAAGTTCTACTTCAAATACCATTATGAATTTTCCCATTTTTTTGCAGGAGATGGTGATGGCGGTTTGGCTAATTGTAAAAGGGTTTAATCCAGATGTGATTAAGACGTTTAATAAAGAAGACAATGGTTAACCATAGAACTTTTGCAAAACTTACTGGATACTCACTTGTAGTGATGGCGTTGATAGCCGGCTTTTCTTTAGGATTTGCATTTCCAAAAATATTCAACCCAAGTCAAATTGATTTTGCCCAACGTGACCTATCCGAAAATTTGCAACTGTACAAACTTATGCTGGCAGGAATTCTGATAGTTCTTCTAATTGACTTATTAGTTTCTTGGACTCTTTACATCTACTTTAAAAAGGATAATAATAAACTTGCATTACTGTGTGGTTTTTTAAGAATTATTTACTCATTGATATTTGGCTTTGCAACCTATTATCTATTTAAAAATATTGGGCAATCCGATAACGGAATCGTTGCACAAAATTATAATTCGTTTCAAAACATATGGTCAATTGGGCTGATTGTTTTTGGTATTCATTTATTTATAGTTGGTGTGCTAATGAAGCAACATAAATTAATACCGAAAATTTTATGGTCTTTGACAATGATAGCTGGCGCCTCCTACATTTTAGTTCATCTCATGAAAACCAGTTTTTATCAGATGACCCAACTAAATAACACTTTAAATAGTATTCTGGCTTTGCCTATGACTTTAGGAGAACTCGGACTTGCCGTTTGGCTAGTAATCAAAGGAGGAAAGAGCAACTAATATCCAACTAAAAGTAGTTCTGATAAATCAGAATTAAGCCAAATGGAAATTATAAGATTAATCATTCTAATTCTTACCACAGTTGTAGCCTGTTTAGCTGCACTAATGACCATACCTATTTTCATTAGGTTAAAATGGCCTGCACCTGTAGTATGGATAATAAAGCTATTTGCTTCTGCATTATCACCGTTGCTTTTCCTTATT
This sequence comes from Chitinophagaceae bacterium, assembly GCA_031399065.1. Classification (GTDB taxonomy): domain Bacteria; phylum Bacteroidota; class Bacteroidia; order Chitinophagales; family Chitinophagaceae; genus JADCRZ01. The sequence goes on along the minus strand of JANNOM010000072.1, from coordinate 49,340 downwards.
GGTGTAGTGGGTGCAATTGTAGGACTGACAACAGGTTCTGTCTTCATTAGTTTGATTGGCATATATGTCGCCTTATTTTTCCTTTCACACATATACAGGATTACCCGTCCACCTGACGCTTCAAATGGTTTCGAACAGGCTTTCGGTTTGAATTGGGAAAATCACATAAGCGTTGAACGAAAGAATCACTTTCTCCCAAAACGAACAATAGCAAGATTACCCATCGTTCCAAGTCCGCACTTCGAACAAAACATTTCATTTGCAACTATTCCAGGCACTGATAGAAATCTTCTATGTGATGTCTGGCAACCAAATGCAACGATCACTCCTTCAGGTTTAGCTTTTATATATCTGCATGGCAGTGCATGGGCGCTGCTTGATAAAGATGTTGGTACTCGTCCATTTTTTAATCATCTGGCTGCCCAGGGTCATGTGATTATGGACGTGGCTTACCAGCTTTCCCCTGAAACGGACATGATGGGAATGGTAAACGATGTAAAGCGAGCCATCGTATGGATGAAAGAAAATGCGCGCACGTACGGAGTAAATCCCAATACAATTGTTGTGGGTGGCGGTTCTGCCGGAGGTCATCTTGCATTGCTCTCTGCCTATACAGCCAACAACCCGCAGTTTACACCAAAGGAATTGGAAGGAAAGGACATCAACGTATGCGGAGTTGTTTCGCTCTATGGTCCGACAGATTTAAAGGCGATGTACTACCACACTAACCAGCATCTTACCACCCGCTCAACACCAGGCAAACCTAAAAAAGAAATGCCTGTGCAAATGCCCGAATGGATGATTAAAAAAATGGGAAAAGCATATTATCGCTTTAATTTTGATAAAGTCTTTGCAAATGCAGGCGTATTTGCTACACTTCTTGGTGGGCATCCCGATGAGTGCCCTGAACAATATGCACTTTTCTCACCAGTTACGCATGTACATGCTAACTGTCCTGCAACATTATTAATACAAGGTGAACATGACTTGATGGCGCCTGTAAAAACCACTCGTTTTTTGCGCACTCGTTTGGGGGAGGAAAAAGTACCAACGGTCATGCATATTTTGCCACAGACAGACCATGCATTTGACCTTATAATGCCTAAAATATCTCCATCTGCACATACCGCAATGTATGATATCGAAAGATTCCTGGCGTTACAAGTTAAAAGTGTTGATAAGATAGCGGAGATTTCGGAGTAGATAAATAAAATTTGACAATCAAATAAAGAATAGAAAATGAACGCAATAACCTGCATCAAATATGTCCCAGGTATCATCCCATTTCGTGCGTTGACGCTACACGTAAGGCATTTCTATACGAGCGAACCAATATTTAAATTAAACCCCATACGATTATGCAACACAAAATATTACTGGTAACTATTAGCGTTCTTACAATTTCTTGCAAAAACAAGCAAGAAACAACTAAACCTTCCGAGGAGAAAATCACAGAATCTGTATATTCTTCCGGCATTATTAAGAGTAATAATCAATACCAGGTATTCTCCACAGTAAATGGTGTTATAGCTGAAATACTAGTAAAGGAGGGTGATATAGTAAAAAAGGGTGATACTATACTAAAACTGGAAAATACTAATGCCCAACTAAATACAGAAAACGCGGTACTATCTGCTGATTATGCTGCTAAAAATGCCAATGCAGAAAAACTACAGGAACTACAGATTGCTACAAAACTTGCTCGATCGAAAATGACTGAGGATGCTTTATTACAGCATCGGCAACAAAATTTATGGGATGCAAATATTGGCAGCAAAAATGAATTGGAACAGCGACAACTTACTTATAAAAGTTCGGTAACTGCCTACCAAACGGCTATACTCCGTTACACACAACTACAAAACCAAATCAGTTTTCAGGCCAAACAGTCTCAAAAAAACTTACAAATTGCGTCATCGATAAAAAGTGATTACACCATTAGAAGTGGTGCAAATGGCAGAGTGTATAATATATTAATGAAGAAAGGTGAAATGGTAAACACTCTAAATCCTATTGCAATAATTGGAGATGCTAATAACTTCATGATGGAGTTGCAAGTAGATGAATTTGATATTAACAGAATAAAAAATGGACAAAACATTTTACTTAATATGGATAGTTATAAAGGTCAGGTTTTTGAAGCTATTGTGACTAAAATCAATCCAATCATGAATGAAAGGTCAAAATCGTTTACTATCGAAGCTGTGTTCATAAAACAGCCAGCCACTTTATACCCCAACCTAACCTGCGAAGCGAATATTGTAATACAACAAAAGGAAACAGCTATCACCATACCAAGAAATTATTTATTAATAGGCGATAGTGTATGGATTGAAAAGAATAAAAAACGAAAAGTAATTATTGGGTTAAAAGATTATCAGAAAGTAGAAATTGTCAAGGGCATAAGCGTTAGTGACGTTATTTATAAACCTGTCTTATGAATATTAAACTCATCGCCAGCATCGCTAAATCATTATTAGTGGCTCGATGGAAACAAACACTGGTGGCCGCAGTGGGCGTTACTTTTAGTATAACAATGTTTATTGCGTTACTTAGTTTTATGGCCGGGCTAAATGAATTATTAGATGGTATCATGCTTAACCGTACTCCACATGTGCGACTTTATAATGAAGTTGCAGCTAGCAAAATGCAGCCTATTCAAAAGGCGCATTCTAATCAAAATAGTTACGATTTTATTCGAAGTATTAAACCTAAACACAAAGTATTAGTGCTGCGTAATAGCAAAGCTATAATGACAGCTTTACGAAAAGACAACAGGGTATCAGGCGTAGCTCCTAAAATAATGACGCAAGTATTTTACAATGTAGGTGCAGTAGATTTAATGGGGACGATCGATGGCATTGAGGTAGAACAAGAGAGTAAACTCTTTTTATACAAAGACTATGTAACTGCAGGTAATTATTTGGATTTAAAAAACGTAGCCAATAGTATTATTTTAGGTAAAGGTTTGGCAGATAAGCTATTGGCGGACATTGGCGACAACGTGCAGGTAACTACTTCAAAAGGGGAAAGAGTGTCGCTAAAAGTTGTCGGATATTTTGAATCGGGTATATTAGAGCTTGATAAAGTTCATAGTAATTGCTCCATTGAAACCACCCAAAAACTACTGGGCGAATCAAATACTTACATCACCGATATTCAAATAAAATTAAAGGATATGGCTTTAGCTCCCCAATTAAGCAAAGAATATAGCCAGTTATTTGAAGTTGAGGCCATAGATATTCAGGCAGCAAATGCTCAATTTGAGACAGGAAGCTCTATACGTACGCTTATTTCTTATGCCGTAGGGGTTACACTGCTAATTGTTGCTGGTTTTGGTATCTATAATATTTTGAACATGATGATATATGAAAAAATAGAATCAATTGCCATTTTAAAGGCTACGGGTTTTTCTGGTAGCGATGTGAATGCTATTTTCATCATTATCGCTTTAAGTATTGGCATTTTTGGGGGTGCTTTAGGCTTGTTGTTTGGGTTTGGCTTATCTGCCATTATAGATCAGATTCCCTTTTTGACTGCCTCCTTACCTTCGTTAAAAACATATCCTGTCAGTTACAATCTAAAGTACTATGTTATTGCCTGTTTGTTCTCAATTGTTACCACTTATTTCGCGGGCTACTTTCCAGCACGTAAGGCAAGTAAGGTAGATCCAGTCATAATTATAAGAGGAAAATAAAATGAGTGATACAATTTTAGAAGCCAGAAAAATAAATAAAAACTTTAATGACCCTGTAAAGGTAAAAGTGCTTACAGATATTAATTTTTCTATTGCCAAAGGCGAGTTTGTAGCACTTACAGGAAAATCTGGTTGTGGTAAATCCACCTTATTGTATATTCTATCAACGATGGATACTGACTATGAAGGAGAACTATTAATTGATGAAATTTCGATGGTTGAGAAAAAAGAAGCCGAACTTGCAAAGGTTCGCAATGAAAAAATTGGCTTTGTATTTCAGTTTCATTATCTACTGGATGAATTTACGGTGTTGAAAAATGTAATGCTGCCGGGCTTAAAGTTGGGAGCGTTTTCAGAAAAGCAAGTTGAAGCAAGAGCCATGGAAAAACTGAAAATATTGGATATTGATAAATTGGCAATGAAAAAAGCCAATCAACTGTCGGGAGGAGAAAAACAACGGGTAGCAATTGCAAGGGCCATAATAAACGACCCCGATATTATTATGGGTGATGAACCCACGGGAAATTTGGATAAAAAGAATAGCGATATCGTTTTTGACTTATTTAAAAAATTAGCAGAGGAACTAAAGCAGACCTTACTGATCGTAACCCACGACCAAAGTTTTGCAGATAGAACTCATAGAATTATTACCATGGCGGATGGGAAAATAATTAAAACATAGGGTAAATTTTAAACTAAATGCATATAAACTTTGGATAATACTCTAACATCAAATAGATGCCGTTAAATTTCTTTGCGCTTGTTTTCGCACTCGCCATTGCATTTTGGACACTTGGATATTTGGTACCAGATACTCGTAAATTTTTACTCATAAAACTTCCCATCAGTACATTAATAACTTTCTGTCCTTTAATTGCTTCTGCAATGCTGGTTCACAAAAAACAAAGATTAGATGGGATTAATCAGCTGCTGAAACTATCTTTCGACTTTAAAAGAATAAAAAACAAAGAACGGTATACCCCCAATATCTCTTTAATGCCGGGCATAGCACTGCTTTTGTATTGGTACATGAAGATAATAGTAGGAATTTTACCGGAACCCCGATATCTCTCCTGTCTGTTGTCTTTTTTTTTGCTGAACAATAGTCACACAGCTCTTACATATTTATTGCCATCACCATTATCTTTTACCGCACTACTACCGAAAGTCGGCAATTTAAGCAAAAATGAAATTTAAGAAACCCATGATAATTACACTATGCCTGCTTGGGCTTCTCGTCATCACATTTATTGTTGGTAAAATAAATTTATCTTTTCAATTTAATAGGGAAGTAAAAAAGCTTTTTTTACTGTCAAAACAAATTCCAGGAAAAATATTTCACCATCAACAGCTATCAGCATTACCGGAACCAGTTCAACGCTATTTCAGGCATGTTTTAAACGATAAACAGCCCTTTATAAGTTACGTAAGAATTACACATACTGGCAAATTTAAACCCGATTTAAATAAAAATTGGATTAACATAAAAGGGGAACAATATGCTACAACCGAAAAACCAGGTTTTATTTGGAAAGGCACGACGACCATGTTTATTGCTCGTGATATGTATATTGCTGATAAAGGAAGACTCGTTGTTTCCCTTTTATCATTGTATAATATTGTAGATGCCAAAGGCAAACAGTATAACCAGGGCGAACTGCTCAGGTGGCTTGGTGAAAGTATTTTGTATCCAACGAATTTATTACCTTCCGAAAGACTACGCTGGATTCCAATTGATTTCCAGACTGCAAAATTAATGTTCAACTACAATGATCTCTATTTATCTTTTATTCTGACATTTAACGAAATTGGCGAGATAACTCAAATGGAAACGAAGCGGTACATGGACGAAAAAAAATTAGAAACCTGGATAATAAAGCCTACCAATTATAAAAAAGTGAACGGCGTTATTGTACCTTTCGACTTTGAAGTATTGTGGCGATTAGAAAAAGGGGATTTCAGTTATGCTAAGTTTACCATCCAAAAGATAGAGTATAACTATCCGGCAATATTTTAGGGTACATATTTATCAAGATAGATGTATCATACACAATACCTATCCATGCGCCTACCCTTACAGGAGAAAAATAATACAAGTTCCAAACAATGAAAATCAACCAGTTATGAGTAAAGTGGAGTAAAATGAAAAAAGGATCACATCACTGTAATCCTTCAATTAGAGGTCCCGAGCGGATTCGAACCGCTGTAGAAGCTTTTGCAGAGCTGTGCCTAGCCACTCGGCCACAGGACCCTCTCCCGGTTTCAACGCCGGAGCGCAAACCTACAGGATTTTCGGAAACCGGCAAAATCAACCTTCATTAACCGGTAACTGGCTATAAATACGACGGTAACTTAACGGGCAAATAACGCGGGAAAATCGGAAGATTAACGCAGGATAACCAAAATGTCTTAATTTGGGGAATGGCAAGAATCAACAACGATATGGTGCGGGGCACCACCGGTAAAGTCGGGGACAATTTTGTTTATAAAACCCGTAAGGGTAAAACGTTCATAAGCAAGGTACCCGATATGAGTAAGGTTGTGGCCACAAAACAACAGAGTGAAAATAGGAATATTTTTGCAGAAGCGGTGCAGTTTGCGAAAGAATTAATGCAGGACCCCGTCCGGTCAGCCGCATTTGCGCGGAAAAAGGACGAAACGCTGTATACGGCGGCTATCAAGGAATATATGCGGATGCATGGTAAAAAGTCGCCGAAGGACTCTCATTCGAGGATACTGTGTAAAGAACTCGCCATTGCCGGACTGTCCCAGCGACAAATAAACGCCGCACTGTTTATCCTAAAAACCGGCAGACTGACCAATGATGATTGCCGGAAAATGAACGCCATCTCAAAACCTACGGCTACGCGCGATCTTAAATGGATGGCAGATAAGGAGATTATCCAGTCCAATGGGGTCAAAGGAGCCGGATCGTACTATATAAAAGGCTCATGGTGGACGGGAATGGGCTTTTAAGTACGCCATATTGGCAGCAATAGGCTCAAAATACCGTTCATAAATCTATAATAGGCTCAACGCCTATTTAAAGTAACTCTTCAAATGACTATTGGTCGACATCAAAAATAACCGGCCTACCGGTATTACAGTCTTGCCGATCTCCACGTTGCTGTTCGTGAAGGAGCTAATCTTTTGTACAGACACAATGAAGGACCGGTGTATGCGTATAAATGCATCCTCAGGCATTTTTTCGGCCATTTCGGAGATGGAATGGTGTGCGCGGTATACTTCGTTTTCGGTGTGTATGAGCAGGTAGTTTTTCTGGGCCTCGAAGTACAGGATCTGGTCGAGGATGAGTTTTACCATTTTCTTTTCGCACTTGATGAATATGAAGGGCTTTTCGACGGCATTGCCAGGTACATCGGCGGGTCCGCTGTTTTTGACATTCTTGAGTTTCAGGAAGCGGTTGACGGCTTTGAGGAAACGTTCGAAGGAGATGGGCTTAAGCAGGTAGTCGATGGCTTCTATGTTGAAGCTTTCGACGGCGTACTCGGAGTAGGCTGTGGTGAAGATGGCACTAGGGGAGGGGTTGAGAGATTTAAAGAAGTCGATGCCGGAGATGCGGGGCAGGTTGATGTCGAGAAAGAGCAGGTCGATCTTTTCGGTGTTGATGATTTTTAACGCCTGGGTGGCATTGCTGAATGTGCCTTTGAGCTCGAGGAAGTCGACGTTGGAAATGTATAGTTCGAGCAACTCCGCGGCGGGTTGTTCGTCTTCTATGATGATGCAACTGTATTTATTGGTTTCCTGCATATAATTGTATTTTTAAGGATACAAAAAAGCTCTCTTCACTTTTGAGTATTTTGAGTGTATGATTTTCCGGGTAGGAGAGCTGGAGTCTTCTTTCTACGTTCTTTAACCCAATTCCATGGTTGTTCATCTGGGAGCTGAGGTCTTCTTCTTCTTTGTTATCGCTTTCAGCGGTAATGCTGTTTTCTATTTTTAAGTTAAGCCAGTCGTCGATGATGGATATGTATATGGTGATCCATCCCTTGCCGGATTCTTCGTCGATGCAGTATTTAAAGCTGTTTTCGACGAAGGGGATAATGAGGAAGGGCTCGATGTATTTGTTATCGTAGTTGCCGGTGATGCTGATGCTTAGTTCCAGTTGTTTGTCAAACCGCATACGCTGTAAAGCGATATAGTCTTTCAGGTAACTGATCTCTTTTTCTACGCTGATGGATGGGGTGTTGATATCATAAAGGGTGAATCGTATAAGGGACGATATTTTGAGTACGATGTCGGCGGAGTCCTCTGACTTATTAAGGATTTTTGAATAGAGGCTATTGAGTACGTTGAAGATAAAATGCGGGTGAAACTGGTTGCGCAGGAAGTTGAGTTCGGCCTGCATTTTTTGGCCTTCCACCAGGTAGCTTTTACTTTTTTCTTTGGCCCAGTTGGAGAAGAGCATGGAGGAAAAAGGGATGGCCGCTACGAACTGGAATTTAAGAATATTGTGTACATAAGGCCCAGGCTCGAGCAGGGGCTGTATTTCCCAATAAAGAAAATAGGGCAGGTTAATATAGTTGTCGGCCAGTCTTTGTAATAAAGCGAATAAAAGCAGCAATGGGAGGTAAATAATCACAAACGGTAATAGCTTTCTTTCGAAAAGCAGCCTTTTCATTAATAGCTGTAGTACCAGGTACACGAACAGTATCTTTAAAGGCAAACTGATGAGCTCTGTAAGAAAGGCTGTAAGGTACTGGTGCTGGGGCCCTCCCTGTATAAATGTAAAAAAGAGTATGTAAGAAAGCCAGTAAAAAAAATACACCCGCGATTTCTTAAATCCACCGATGGCCAGTAAATCGTTCATGATTAAAGTTACATTATTTTCATATTTCCAATGGGTATACGGCTTTGGCCTGTACCGGAATCCCCGCTTTTTATACTCTTTTTACAAAACAGGATACGAAATAAATATATTTTATACGAACAACGTGTTTTCTTATACTAACAGCATTTACGGCTAAACTTTCTTCATTGGTATCTGTATTAGTACTGTATAGATAACGCCGTATTGAATACGATTTTTTGCTTTTACTTTTGAATTGTTAAGTTGCCAGAACGATTGTTTTCTTCGCCCGGATCATTTTCAACAATCGTGGTTATAGTTCAAGAATTGCCATTATGAAAGTCAGATTTACGATTGTTCTACTATTTTTTTTTAACGCTGTATACAGTCAGCTTCTTTCCTGGTCGCCCGATTTTGTGCGGGAGTCTTCCTTAACAATAGATATAATATGCGACGGCAGTCTGGGCAATCAGGGTTTGCTTAATTATGCCTCCACTAACGATGTGTACATACACTTTGGCATCATCACCAATAAAAGCAGTAATGCATCGGACTGGCAGCATGTGCCGGCCGCTTCGGTATGGGCTACTACGAATGCCGCGATAAAATGTACCTACCTGGGTGCCAGTAAATGGAAGTTTACCATCACGGGTGGACTGCGCAGCTTTTTCAATGTAACAGACCCAACCGAAAAAATAAGCAGGATCGCTTTGCTGTTCCGCAATGGCGATGGTTCTAAGAAAGTAACGAATGCCGATGGGGGAGATATGTATGTTCCCGTGTACGATGATTCACTGCATGTGCAGTTAACGAACCCGCTATCCAAACCGGATTTTACCGGCAGCGCGGATGTAATCAATAAGAATATAGGCGAATCCGTTGCCGTGGTGGCAAAAGCCAGTCAAGCGTCCGACCTTAAGCTTTATTATAACGGCACTGTATTATCTGCCGCCGCTGGCGTTGCGGAGATAAGTGGTAACGCTATTATCACCAGGGCGGGTGTTCAGACGATTATTGCGGAAGCGGTAAGCGGCACTTTCGTTAAAAGGGATACCATCAGCTTTAACGTAAATGATCCTGTTACCGTGGCACCGTTGCCGGCAGGTGTAAAAGATGGTATCAATTACGAAGCGGATGCTACCGCTGCTACGCTGGTTGTATATGCGCCCGGCAAAACGCGGCTGACCGTGGTGGGCGACTTTACCGGCTGGAGGGAGAACGCTGCTTACCAGATGAACCGCACACCCGATGGCAAACGCCTCTGGCTCCGCATACAGGCGCTTACACCCGGTACGGAGTATGCGTTCCAGTACCTGGTGGATGGTATACTTAAAGTGGCGGATGCTTATGCGGAGAAAATACTGGATCCGTTTAACGATACTTATATTTCACCGGCTACTTACCCTTCGCTTAAAGCTTACCCTGTTGGTCAAACGACGGGTATCGTAAGTATACTGCAAACGCAGCAGCCGGCCATGGTATGGCAGTCTGCGGCTTACCAGCGTCCCGATAAAAAGAACCTGGTGATCTATGAGCTGCTGCTGCGCGATTTCCTGGAAGCGCACGACTGGAAAACGCTGCAGGATACGCTTACCTATTTCAAAAGACTCGGCATCAACGCCATCGAGCTGATGCCGGTAAATGAATTTGAAGGCAATAATAGCTGGGGTTATAACCCCGATTTTTATTTTGCCCCCGATAAATACTATGGCAATGCGGCATCTTTTAAAAAGTTCATCGATGCCTGTCATGCCAACGGCATTGCCGTGATCATGGATATCGCACTGAATCACTCCTTTGGCCTTTCGCCCCTGGTACAAATGTACTGGGATGCCGCCGCCAACCGGCCGGCAGCCGATAATCCCTGGTTTAACGCAGTGGCCAAACATCCCTTTAACGTAGGGTATGATTTTAACCATGAAACCGCTGCCACGCGCGACCTGGTGGACAGGGTAGTGGAGCACTGGCTGACAAATTATAAGATCGACGGGTTCCGCTGGGACTTGTCGAAGGGCTTTACTCAAAATAACTCCTGCACCACCGGCAACTGCGATCAGTCCGCCGAAGTGGGCAACTGGAGTAACTATGATGCCAGCCGTGTCGCTATCTGGAAAAGGATTTATGACAAAATGCAGACCGTAGCTTTAGGTTCTTACTGCATACTCGAACATTTTGCCGATAACAGGGAAGAGACCGAGCTGTCCGATTACGGCATGCTGCTATGGGGTAACAGTAATTATAATTTCAGCGAGGCCGCTATGGGTTATGTACCGACCTCCGATTTCCAATACGGCATATTTACCAACCGGGGTTGGAGAAACCCGCACCTGATTACTTACCAGGAAAGTCATGACGAAGAACGACTGGCCTATAAAAACATCCAGTTCGGCAACAGCAGCGCGGCTGGTTCAGGTTACGATGTAAAGAACCCCGTTACCTCCCTGAAGCGCAACCAGGCCGCCGCGGCTTTCTGGGCCATGATACCGGGGCCTAAAATGCTATGGCAGTTCGGAGAGCTGGGTTACGATTTCTCCATCAACCGCTGCGAAGACGGCAGCATCAAAAATGATTGTCGTACCAATCCCAAACCGATCCGCTGGGATTATGCGGCCGATACCAACCGGCAGGCACTCTACCAGGTATATGCCAAACTTATAAAGCTGAAACTCTTTCCTTCGGCCGCCGGCACGTTCACCTCTTCCAACATCACTTGGAGCACCAATACCGCTGTTAAGTGGTTAAAGATAAACGAGCTTTCCCTGCGGGTAATGGTGATCGGTAATTTCGACGTGGTACCGCAAACGACTTCCATCACATACCCCGTTGCCGGCACCTGGTATAATTACCTGTCGGGCGGCAGCACGACCGCTTCCGGACAGGCGCAAAACATAACCCTGCAGCCGGGTGAGTATTATGTATACACCAGCCGTAACATGCGGGATTCGGTATTGGGTACGGTTACCGTTCCCCCGGTGGATTCAACCATATCCTCCGGAAACTTTGAAGTGGGGGTGTATCCCAATCCGGTTACCAGTCCGGCCGTGATTACTTATTCGCTACCGGAGAATGGGCAGCTGAGCATCGTGCTAACAGATATAGCGGGCAGGCAGATATCGGTACTGTTTAGCGGCTCTAAAGAAAAAGGCCGCTATACCGCGCCGCTGAACACGGGCACCCTGCAACCCGGACTTTACTTTATGCAGGTACGCTTCAACGGTAAAAAGAAAACCCTTAAGCTGCTGGTAATAAAAAGGTAAACTATATAATAAATCAACTAAGTAAACAAAACGATAAATATGAAACTAAAACGATTGCTGATTGCCATGCTGCCATTGCTGTTCTGCTGCTTTTCGGCACTGGCGCAAACCAGGACGGTTACCGGGAAGGTGACGGATTCCAAAGACGGTTCTGGTGTTACGAACGTTACTGTGAATGCTAAAGGAACGCGTATTGCAGCACGCAGCGATGAAGACGGCGTGTATAGTATAAAAGTGCCGGGTGATGCCGCTGTGCTGGTATTTTCGTCCATAGGCTACACACGAAAGGAGATGGGCATCCCGGCAAACGGCGGTGCGCTGGATATTACCATGGACGCTGCTAACAGCGATCTGAACGAAGTGGTGGTGGTGGGATATGGAACCCAGCGGAGAAGAGATGTTACGGGAGCTATTTCCAAAATATCTTCCGAAAAGATCAATTCGATAGCGGCACCGAGCTTCGAAGCCGCTTTGCAGGGCAAGGCACCCGGCGTACAGATCATACAGGGAAGCGGCCTGGCAGGCTCCGCATCTGTAGTAAGGATACGTGGTATAGGATCCATCACTGCCAGCGGCGACCCGCTGTACGTGATAGATGGTATACCGATTATCTCCGATCCGTTCCTGAGGGGAAATAGCAGCGCCATGAACCAGAACCCGCTGGCTTCCCTTAATCCTAACGATATAGAATCCGTTGAAGTGCTGAAAGATGCGGGTGCAGCAGGTATCTATGGCTCGCGAGGAGCGAACGGGGTGATACTAGTTACTACCAAACGCGGCAAAAGCGGTAAGGCTTCTTTTAACTATAATAATAAACTGGGCCTTTCCACATATGCCAACAAACCTGATTTTGTGAACAGTGCGGGATGGGTGCAGCTCCGCCAGGAAGCCTGGGAAAACGATGGCAATACAGGATTTGCCACACTGCCAGGGTACAATAACGACCAAACTTCGGAAGCTCAAAAAGCTGCCGACCAGGCCCTTGCGAGTACGGTTAACAACGACTGGTGGGATCAGCTTACCGGTACCGGCGTTATCAACGAACATAACCTGTCCATGAACGTTGGCTCAAAAAAATTAAAAGTATTCTCAGGGCTCACCTATAGTAATAATGAAGGCTACATCAAGAGTAATGCCTACACGCGTTATGGTGTCCGTTTAAATGCCGACTATAAAGTAAACAACAAATTCAAGATCGGTCTTACCTCTGCCTTCAACAAAGGCATAAATAAACGCGTACCCGCTGCGTGGGACGGCGGAATAGGCGACGCCATGTCATCGGCATTGCCCATTTTCCCGGTTTATAATGCCAACGGCACATACTTTAACAACGGGGCCAACCCGGTGCGCCGTACGAACGAAACCAAAAGAAGGGAGATCAATAACCGTTTCATCGGCGGCCTCACATTGGAATACGAAGTGCTGAAGGACCTGTTCCTGAAAGCCACCGGCTCTATGGAATACATCACGGCGTTCGACGATCAGTTCGAATCGAACGTGTGGCTTAACAGGTCTGTCCCTGACTCCGGGTTCCGGAAAAGATCTCCCTATTGGGGCTATAACTGGACGACTACCTATACCGCCAATTACCAGTTTAAGCTGAATCAAAATAACAGGTTCAACGTATTGCTGGGTGTAGAAGCGCAAGAAAGCAAGCTGAAAGAGTACAATGGTGAGATAGGGGAATTTTCCGACAAGCCTTACTATAAAGATCCTTCTGCTTACTCCGACCGCCGGGATACGCTGGTAAATAATAATACGATTGCTTCAATAGAAAAAAGCGGAGGCACCTTCACCTTCAACAGTTTTTTCGGCAGGATCAATTACACCCTGAAAGATCGCTACTCTTTCCAGTTGCTGGCAAGGGTAGATGGCTCATCCAAGTTCGGCCCTAATAACAAACGCGGTTTCTTTCCTGCTATTTCAGGAGCGTGGACGCTTAGCGAAGAGGATTTCCTGAAAGGCATCGACTACATAAACTTTCTGAAACTCCGCGCCAGTTATGGTATAGTGGGTAATTCGGGAATTATTTCCGGCTTATACTACGACAATTATCGGGCGGGCGGTATTACGTATAACGGTGGCCCAACCTTGTACTACAATAATTTTGGCAACCCGGATATCAAATGGGAAACCCTGCGCAATTTCGACCTAGCCGTTGAATTTGCCGTAGACAAAAACCGTATTACGGGTGAACTGGCATTTTATCGTAAAGTAACTACCGCGATCCTGCTTACACCCGGCATTTCACCCTCGTCAGGACAGAATACTGCCCCACGTAACGTAGGAGAAAGCAAGGTACTTAACGAAGGACTGGAGTTGAGCTTAAACTACAAAGTAATCGATAATCAGGACATGCAATGGTCTATAGGGGGTAATATAGCCAAGAACTTCAATAAGGTATTAAGATGGCCGCTGGGTCCGGATGCCGTGCAGGGTGGTACCAATGATACGCGCATTGTTGAGGGGTTGCCAATAGGTGTAAACTACCTGGTACGTTATTATGGAGTAGACCCTACCGACGGCTCTCCGCTATGGCTCGATAAAAGCAATAAGATCACCAAAACTTATTCCCTGGATCACCGGGTATATGTAGGCCGGGTGGTGCCTGATTATATTGGAGGATTTAATTCCGCAGTTAGTTATAAAGGCGTTGAACTATCTGGTTTGTTTACTTATGTTATCGGTGGTAATATTTACGAAAGCTCCGGTAAATACCAGTTCCTGGGTGTTTCCAACAAGAACTGGAACTTCCGGGAAGATTACTTAGACAGGTGGACTAAACCGGGCGATGTATCTAAGTATCCGCGCCTGGTAAGCCGTGCGTCCAGCTATGATGGTGTGTCCAGCGAAGACCAGTTCAATTCCACTATGTTCCTGCACGATGCTTCTTACCTGCGTCTCCGGGAACTGACGCTCTCTTACAAAATACCTGGGCGCCTGATAGAACGTATGAAACTGAAAAATGCGCGCTTATTCCTTACAGGAATGAACCTGCTTACGTTCTCCGAATATCCGGGAGGAGATCCGGAGATTGCACGTGACTTTGAAAATGCGCAGGACAGGAACCTGAGTCCGAACATTACCTACCTGACTGCACCGCAGCAGAAGTCGGTCATCTTCGGTTTAAATATCACCTTCTAACCATTTTAAATTAGAAATATGAAAAGGCTCAGAATAATAGGAGTTACACTAATGATAGCAGGCGTTTTCTCCTGCAATAAATTCCTGGAAAGACCTCCCCAGGGACAGCTAACGGAAGAAGATGCACTTAAGGATGAAAGCTCGCTGCTGGCGTTTACGAATAGCATGTATACCTTGTTAAGCGACAACGACTTTCTAGGAGGGCGTGTTCAGATAGTAAGCGAATTGCTCGGAGATGAGTACGACGGTAACCGGTTTACCGGTGATTTCGGGGAAATATACAACCGCAGAAATTCTATTTTCGGTGATACCAAGGGTAATCTCTACCTGAAAGCCTACCGTATCATCGCCAGCTCCAACCTGTCGCTGCGCAACCTCGATAAAGCATCTGCGCAGCGGAATACGCTGGAAGGACAGGCCAAACTTTTCCGGGCCATTGTTCATTTCGAAATGGTACGTTTATTTGCCCAGCCTTACGGGTTTACGCCCGAGAATAATCACCCCGGTGTTCCGCTACGGCTCGTCGCTTCAACTGATATTGGAGAACGGGCAACGGTTAAGCAGGTCTACGACCAGGTGATTGCCGATCTCAAACAAGCCGATACCCTGCTACCGGATGCCAATGGCAATTTGGCCACCAAATGGACTGCAAAAGGTTATCTCGCCAAAGTGTATTTCCAGATGAATAATTTTACCGAGGCATATAACTATGCCGACCAGGTGATCAAAAGCAATAAATACCAGCTCGATACTGCGTATGCGGACCGGTTTGCCATAGCAAAAACCAAAGAAGCCCTTTTCAAGATCGTAACACAAAACAGTGCTTTTGTTCCCGGAGGAGAATTGAGAGACCAGTTTCGTTCTGATAATAAGCAGCCAGGATTTTACTTCACCCCTACGTACTTTAGTACCGCTACCGCGGCTCCCACCGATAAACGCATCGGAGCCTGGTATAGCAGCACACTCCAATCAGGATTCCTGGTGCTTACAAAATATAATAAAGACTTTTTCGATCTTCCGGTTTTACACTATACAGAAATAAAACTGATACGCGCTGAAGCTGGGGCCGAAATAGGAGCGTCCAACGCTACAGCACTGGCAACTGCACTTACCGATATCAATGATATCCTTAGAAGAGCATACAACGGCACGCGGCAGATAGATCCACTTGCCGCAGGTGCAGCACTGATCATATCCAACACCCGTGCCCAGCGCGAACTGGAAATGGTAGGGGAAGGTAACAGGATACAGGAAATAAAAAGGATAGGCGTGCGGAATGGTATAAGTGTAGACCGCAGAGGCTCTCCCTGGAATTGCAACGGGATGATTCTTCAGTTTCCCAAAGGCGAACAGGACGCCAATGCCAGTTTTATTCTTAACCCCGAAGGAGGATGTTTTTAATCACTATTAAATTAATTATCATGAAAAATACATTGTTCGTTATTGCCGCCTTTTTAGTCGCCATTGCGGGGTGTACTCCCGACAAGGTGGAAGAACTGGGTATAAATGCAAACCGTGCAGAACAGATACCCGGTGCTTACCGGCTTACCGGGGTGGTGCAGTCGGATGTAAGGGCAGTCAAAAATAATTATCCTTTTAAATCGCTCGATATCACTAACTCATTTCCTTTTACGGAATTTGAGCTAACCCTGAATGTAAATGGAAGCACTCCCTCCACCTTTACTACCAAAAAAGGTAATTCTCCGGTAGTGGTGCCTTATGAATCGGGAACCTGGAGACTGGATAATATGGACGCCCCCAAACTACTTTATCTAATAAGGAACACGGATACGGTAAAAATGGAAATAGCCAATTACCGGGGATTAGTAGAAGGGAAGCTCAATATCCGGAGAGTACGTTACCTAGATGGAAAGGCCGTTACCAATTACGATTATGAATTTACTAAAAAATAATACCGATATGAATAAGTATCTAATGTCGATTTCTTTTGTACTGGCGGTGTTTATCAGCCAGGCTCAGAATGTGGGTAGGATCACTGTCAGTCCATCTACTTACACGGTGGAAGATGAGATTACGATCAGGATAGACCTTACCGGTACAAGGATGGATGGAGTGAGCGAGGCATATCTGTGGATATTTGGTGCTCAGGGAGATGGCGTAACCAATGGTGCGTGGACAAATTCCAATGAGATAGCGAAATTCACCAGGATAAGTGGTAATATATGGGAGTATAAATTTATCCCTGTAGTGATGTGGCCTAACAGTAATCCGGGTAGTCTCACCAAATTTTCTTTCCTCGTTAAAAATAAAAACGGATCCTTACAAACGGATAACGCCCCCGAGTTTACTTTTGAATCGCTCATTTTTGTAGAAACCACCTACCGCTTTTTCCCGGAAAGAATTGGCCAGGACGATATAGTCACCCTTTATTTTAACCAGAACCTGGCAACCGAACTGACCGAACAGCGTATGGATCCCAAAACAGTGGAGATAACGGCCATCGACACTTCTGCAAAAGGGAATGTAATCGGCGCGGTGCTTACTGCTAACTTGAAAAATGAAGGCGGTAAAAGATACTCTTATACATTTATACCCCTGCAGGCATTCGGGACCGCGCCCGGGGGGATAAGTAAACTGAAGTTTACCGTTAAAGGCAATGGGAAAAACGAAAGCGGAAACACTATTGTACTCACCTCACCAGAACAGGAGAAACTCCTGCTCGATATTAAATAACCTAACCAATTGTTCGTTATGAAAAGTTTTAAAATAGTATTCGTCTTACTGGCAATGGGTTTGATATTTAACGCTTGCAGGAAATACGACCTCGCAGAGGAGTCGGACGCGTCGGGTGAGGGGATCGGAGCTTTTGCATTAAAAGCCCCGGCAAATAATACAGCCCTAAACCTCAATGCCGCAATTCCTAATGAAGCGGTTACCATAGAATGGACGGCAGCCAAGCCCGGACTTATTACCTCCCCGTCTTACAATTGGGTGGCTTCGTTAAATACAGGTTCGCTGGATGCCCCCATCATATCTGTCCCTTCCGATAACGGAGGAAATGATGCTAAGCTCACCCTTTCGTACAAATCGGTAGATTCACTGCTAAAAGCAAAAGGTATTGCAGATGGTGCCAAAGCCGACCTTAAATGGACCGTGACAGCTCAGAATAAAGAAACGAGAATACGTGCGACAGATAGCTTTAATATCAGTATTACCCGTTTCGGAAACGGTACCAGCCGTTTTATAGTCCTCGGCCCGGCTTCTACACTCACCCCGCTTGCGACAGACCCTGGTTCTACTACCAGCAATGTGAAATTCAATTGGACAAAATCGATACCTGCCGTGGGAAGTCCGGCGGTAAAATATAAAGTATTGTTCGTATTAAGAACAACGGATGCAGATGGAAAAGAAATAACCCCCGACTTTACCAACCCGCTTTTTTCTGTCGCTTCCGATAATGGCGGGACCGACAGCCTGCTGACGTTCACCTATAAGGCCATTAATGATAGCCTTAACGCTCGTGGACAAACGAACCTGAGCCAGGCGTCCGAATTGAAATGGACAGTAACGGCAACCAGTGGCACCTGGGTACAGCGGGCCGACTACACCAATAGCTTCGTTATATTGAGGGAAGTACGCATGTACATGCCGGGAAGTTATACAACGCCCGCCTGGGATCCCCCTACGGCACCTGAACTTGTACGCGACCTCCGGGCAGGCGGTGGCGTCAATACCATCTATTATACCTATGTGTATTTGACAGCCGGTACTGAATTTAAAGTAACGCAGGGCCGCGCCTGGGATGTGAATTACGGACCTTCCACATCCACTACGGGTACCAGCGGCACCTTGCAACAAAACCCTGCCGACAACTTCAAGATTTCCACCACCGGCATATACCGCTTCAGCGTAGACAGGGTAAACATGACCTACGATCTTCGTCTGGGCCGCATGGGCTTTGTAGGAGCCGGTATTGCAGGAGTAGGCTGGGATCCGCCCACTACGTTCAATACGCCTTCTGCACAGCTTCAGTACCTGCAAAGAGATCAGTTTATTGGCATCACCAATTTTTTAACGGATGAATGGAAACTGATAGACAACAACAGCTTTAACGGAGGTGCTATTTCCATTGCCGATACCCGGACTTATGGCTCAAAAGGAGATGGTAGCGGCAGCGGGTCGCCTCTTGCAGTTAACGGTGGAGATAACCTGCCTGCAGTGGCTGCTGCGGGCCGCTACCGGGTAATATGGGATGGTACCGATGTAAACAATGTAAAGTACATACTCACTCCCGGCAACCTCTACGTAATAGGCGAAGCCACCGTAGGCGGATGGGATAACCTGGCTACGCAGAACGATGCGCAGCGGCCTCCTTTCACCTATTTGGGTAATGGTAAATGGACCGTCACTACAAACCTCACAGCGGGTCAGTTCAAGTTTATCGTAAAGAAAGGAAGCTGGGATTTTAATTACGGCATAAAAGCCGGGAAACTTAGCATCAATGGCGATAACCTGAGTGTACCTGCCAATGGCACGTATACGATCACCATCGATGAATATAATCAGACTTATTCGGTGCTTTAAATGTAATTGTCTTATTTATCATTAATTCGCGCGATCATGTACAAAATGGGAACCCGCTTTTCCATAGTGGCTGGTATTTTATTGACCATCACCGGAGCCTTCGCTCAATCACCTGTTACCAGTGCCGGCAAAGTGCTGCGTGTAAATATAAAGGGCCAGGAGATATCGCTTACTGCTGAACGTGCGGAGATAAAACTCTCGGTGTATAGTCCTACGATTATACGCGTGCGTATGAGCAGGAATAAACTGGAAGATGATTTTTCCTATGCAGTGATTGCTTCACCCATGAGTACGAAGATGAATGTAACGCAAAGCAGCAGGGAGATGGTCATCACCACCGATTCCATTAAAGCGGTCGTAACCAAAGATCCTTTCTCTATTCGTTTTCTCACTCTACAGGACAGCGTAATAAACGAAGACGAGGCCGGGCTCAATACTAGTTGGGTAGGAGCGGAAGTAACCACGTATAAAAAAATGCAGCCCGGCGAGCGATTCATCGGACTGGGAGAGAAGACGGGTAACCTGGACAGGGCCGGTAATGGCTATACCAACTGGAACTCCGATGTGTTTGGTTATTCTTCCGGACAGGATCCCTTGTATGCGTCCATTCCTTTCTATATGGGTATACACGATAGTCTTAACTACGGCATCTTCCTCGATAATACCTATCAGACCGATTTTAACTTCGGAGCCAGCAATAATCGTTTTTCTTCCTTCGGGGCAAGAGGCGGCGAGATGAATTATTATTTTATCTGGCACCGCCGCGTGGCGGATATCATTACCTCCTATACCTGGCTCACAGGACGTATGCAGTTGCCTCCCCTCTGGAGCCTGGGGTACCAGCAAAACCGTTATAGCTACTACCCGGAAACGGAAGTACTGCGCATAGCGCAAACGCTGCGCGAAAAGAAAATACCTGCCGATGGTATTACGCTGGATATCCACTATATGGATAATTATAAACTGTTTACCTGGAATAAAGACCGCTTTCCCGATCCTAAAGCACTTACGGGTAAACTGCAGCAGATGGGATTTAAAACGACCGTGATCGTGGACCCGGGTATAAAAGTGGAAAAGGGTTACGGAGCTTACGAGCGGGGACTTACCGATAATATATTTCTCAAGTATCCCGACGGACAACCCTATACCGGCCAGGTATGGCCAGGCTGGTGTCATTTCCCGGATTTTACCAGCGAAAAGGGCCGCAACTGGTGGAAGAAAGAGATAGGCAGCTATGCGGCCGACGGCGTATCCGGTATCTGGAATGATATGAACGAGATAGCCACCTGGGGACAGAAGATGCCGAACAATGTACTGTTCGATTATGACGGACATGGCACCAGTCACCTCGAAGGCCATAATATTTACGGGTTGGAGATGGCGCGCTCCAGTTATGAAGGGTACCGGCTTGCCAGCAAAAATACAAGACCCTTTATTCTTACCCGCGCAGGGTATGCCGGCCTGCAGCGTTATACGGCTATATGGACGGGCGATAACCGCTCGGAGGACGATCATATGCTGGCAGGGGTAAGACTGATTACCAGTCTGGGCCTGAGCGGTGTGCCCTTTACCGGTATGGACATCGGCGGCTTTACCGGTAATCCTTCCGTTAACCTGTACATCCGCTGGATGCAGCTAGGGGCTTTTATCCCTTATTACCGGAATCATACAGCCGTTAATACCCCCTCTTCCGAGCCCTGGGCGCATGGCGAAGAAGCACTGGAAATATCCCGCAATTATATTAACCTGCGGTATCGCCTGCTGCCTTATATGTATTCCGCTTTTTACGAAGCAACCCAGAGCGGTTTGCCGGTAGTACGGAGCCTCGCTATCGATCATACGTTCGATTCCAGGGTATACGAGCCGCAGTTCCAGAACCAGTTCCTGTTCGGTCCTTCCTTCCTGGTAGCACCGGTAACGGGCAATGCCTCTTTCACTAAACTCTATTTCCCGGGCAATGCCTGGTACAACTTATACACCGGCGAGAAAGAAGCGGCCAACACGGAAAAAACGATATCGCTTGCCCTCAATAAATTACCGGTGTATGTAAAAGAGAGCAGTATCGTTCCTATGCAATCCCTGGTGCAGTCCACTATGGAGAAACCAACGGATACCCTCGCCATTCACCTGTATAACGGCGCCATGCCGAACGCCCTGGTATACTATGAGGACGACGGAGCATCGTACGATTATGAAAAGGGCAATTACTTTAAAAGGACCATTCAATTCAACCCGGGCGAACGGTCCCTTGTGTTCGATAAAGCATCCGGCTCGTTCACTTCTTCCTTTAAATTCATTAAGCTGTTTATGCACGGCTTCGGCGATGCCGGTTCGGTGAAAATGGATGGACAGAACGCTGCATTACGCAATGAGTTCGTTTCTTTTTTAACCCCCATATCCACTTTCGATCCGCAGGGTAGCGCCAATAAACCGGAAGGGTATACGGTAAAGAGCATAACCTTTACAAATACAGGTGGCAGGGTTATCATAAATTATTAACTTCCCTTTTGTTTATTTATACAACCGCCTAGGTGGCTATAAGAAAATGCAGATGCTATGAAGCAGGTACTTCTATTGACTTTAATCGTTTGTCTCGTGTTGTTTTACCCCTGCTCCGCCCAGCAACTGCCCGTACTGGACAGGGTGGAGCCAGCCACCTGGTGGACGGGCATGAAGAGCCCTTTCCTTCAGTTGCTGGTACATGGCGACCGGGTTGCTGACCGGCAGGTGTCTGTCCGCTACCCGGGGGTATCGCTCCTTCGTGTTCACAAGGTCACCAATCCCAATTACCTGTTTCTCGATCTGCAGATTGCAGCTACGGCAAAGCCGGGCAGTTTCCCGATTACATTTTCCGCCAAAGAAGGAACTCCTGTTAGCTTTAATTACCGGTTAGAGAAAAAAGACAATGCACCCGGGAGAATACAGGGAGTATCCAGTAAAGACCTGGTATACCTGCTGATGCCCGACCGGTTCGCCAACGGCGATACTACCAACGACCGGGTAGCCGGTATGCGGGACGGGAGCTTAGACCGCAAGACCCTGATCAGCCGCCACGGCGGGGACATACAGGGAATCATCAACCATCTCGATTACCTCAAAGACCTGGGTGTTACCGCCATCTGGTGTACCCCGGAAATCGCCAACGACCAGCCGTACGCTTCTTACCACGGCTACGCGGTGACCGATCACTATAAAATAGATCCCCGCTTCGGTACCAACGACCTGTACCGGGAATATGTAAACCAGTGCCACGCGAGAGGGCTGAAAGTGGTAAAAGACATCGTACACAACCATATCGGCAGTGAGCACTGGATGATGAAAGATCCCCCAACCGCCGATTGGGTGCATCGCTGGCCGTCTTACACCAATACCAGTTTTAAAGAACAGACGCTGATGGACCCATATGCCGCCCCGGAGGATAAAAAGACGATGCTCGACGGATGGTTCGACCGCCAGATGCCGGACCTGAACCAGGATAATGTATTCGTTCAGAATTACCTGACGCAGAACAATATATGGTGGATACAGTGGGCGGGTATCGACGGGCTGCGGCTGGATACCTACCCATATAACGACCTCCGGTTTATGTCCGACTGGGCTTCCCATGTACAGGCTGAATTTCCGCGGCTTGGCATATTCGGGGAAACGCTGGTGGGGAGCGTTATCAACCAGGCATTCTTTACCGGCGGCAATACCGTTAGCCAGGGTTTTGATACCCACCTGCCTGGCATTACTGATGCCCGTATAAAAGACGCTATCTACGAAGCGGTAAACGATACCAGCGGCTGGGGAAGAGGAGTTACCCAGATATATTCTATCCTCGCCAATGACTTTATATATAAAAATGCTGCGCAAAACCTGGTATTTCTCGACAACCACGATATGAGCCGCCTGTATTCATTGGCAGGCGAGGATATGGTTAAATACTGGTCGGCTCTGTCGTTGCTGCTCACCACCCGGGGCATTCCACAATTATATTACGGTACCGAACTGCTGATGAAGAACTTCTCCAACCCGGACGGGCTGGTAAGGGAAGATGTGCCAGGGGGTTGGAAAACGGATAGCCTCAATAAGTTTACGGCTTCGGGTAGAACGGACAGGGAAAATGAAGCTTTCGACTTTGTAAGAAAGCTGGCCGGTTTCCGCAAGAATAACACCGTGCTGCAAACGGGTCGCCTCATGCAGTATGTTCCTCAAAACGGTCTTTATGTGTATTTCCGATACGATGCCGCCAAAACGGTGATGGTGTTATTTAATAGCAACGATAAGGTAATGCAGGTGCAAACCAGCCGGTTCAGTGCCAGGACAGGCGGTTTTACACGGGGTGCAGATATTATCACGGGTACCGAATACCGGCTGTCTGATACGATACCGGTGCCCGCCAAAGCCACCCTGGTACTTGATCTCGGGAAGTGACGGAATACTGTTCCCGGAGGCGAAAATTCGGGTCATTATTCCGCCGGTGACAGCCTAAAGCATTCATTTTCAACTTTTTTTTGAAAAACAGTATCTTTTCTTTGCTTCATATAGCCTTAGCCCTTACCTTTGCACTCCCAATTAAAAATTGGATTTTTGCTTATGTCACAGCGAATCAGAATCAAATTACAGTCGTACGATCATAATCTGGTGGATAAATCTGCCGAGAAAATCGTTAAGACCGTACGTAGTACGGGTGCGGTAGTTACAGGTCCTATTCCTTTACCTACTCACAAAAGGATATTCACTGTGCTCAGGTCTCCGCACGTTAATAAAAAAGCGCGCGAGCAGTTCCAGTTATGTACGCATAAGCGTTTACTGGACATCTATACTTCCTCTTCCAGGACGGTTGACGCCCTCTCGAAGCTGGATCTGCCTTCAGGGGTAGAAGTTGAAATCAAAGCGTAACAGGACATCCGTACGCATCTAGTTCTTATTAATAACGTATTATCTCTCAATCAGGCACAAGGCCGGAGAAAAGAGCTCTGATCAAGATATAAACCGGGAGAAACATTTCTCCGAAAAGGATCGCCCGGTCAACGAAAAACATATAAACAAGCCGTTCAGGGTTTGTTTACTGCCGGTACTTCCCCATAAAGGAAAAGGTCGGTGGGTAAACGGGGATTGAAATCCACCATTCTTTTGCTCATAACAGGGCAAAATGTACATTGGATTGTCCTTACAACCTTGAAGGCGCAAACAAAACGCGATGAAAGGAATTATTGGAAAAAAAATCGGGATGACCAGCATCTTCGGCACCGATGGCAAGCAGACCGCCTGCACCATCATTGAAGCCGGTCCCTGCGTGGTTACCCAGGTCAAGACCCCGGAGTCTGACGGCTACAGTGCTCTCCAGGTAGCTTTTGGAGACAAGAAAGAAAAGAATACTACCAAAGCCCAGAAAAATCACTTCGCTAAATCTGACTCTTCTCCCAAGAGTTTTGTTACAGAATTCCGCAATTATTCTCTCGAAAAAAATATTGGTGAATCCATTACTGTCGACATTTTCACGGAAGGTGAAGAGGTGCAGGTAGTGGGTACTACTAAAGGTAAAGGTTTCCAGGGTGTCGTAAAACGCCACGGGTTCCATGGGGTGGGTGAAGGTTCTCACGGTCAGCACGATCGCCAGAGAGCACCCGGTTCCGTGGGCGGTTCGTCTTATCCTTCCCGTGTATTTAAAGGTATGCGTATGGCCGGCCGTATGGGTGGCGACAGGGTAAAGATGAAAGGCCTGAAAGTGGTGAAGATCTTCGCTGATAAAAATTACATTTTGGTGACGGGTTCCGTACCGGGTCACAATGGTTCTATCGTTTTAATACAGAAATAATATGCAACTAGAAGTTTTAAATATACAGGGTAATACAACAGGCAGATCTATCGAGCTGCCGGAAGAAGTGTTCGGTGCAGAGCCAAACGATCATGCGATCTATCTTGCCGTAAAGCAATACCTGGGTGCACAGCGCCAGGGTACGCACAAGGTGAAGACACGTGCGGAAGTACAGGGTGCTTCCCGCAAGCTGCACAAGCAAAAAGGTACGGGCGGTTCCCGGAAAGGTAATATCCGTAACCCTTTGTATAAGGGTGGTGGTACTATCTTCGGACCAAAACCCCACGGTTATGATATTAAACTGAACCGCAAGGTGAAGGATATCGCTAAAATATCTGCCCTGTCTTACAAAGCCAAAGGCAATGCCATCGTGATAGTGGAAGACATCGTAATGGATACTCCTAAAACCAAGGCTTTCGCCGGTATTCTGAAAAGCCTGAAACTGTCCGATAAAAAGACACTGGTGATTTCCCCCGAATACGATGAAACACTATATCTATCTTTAAGAAACTTACCATCCGTAAAGGGTGCTTTATTAAGTGATATCAACACGTACGAAATAATGAACGCGAACGTGCTGGTGTTAACGGAAAGTGCAGCTAAAATTTTCAGCGAAGAAACCGCCGAAGAAGTAGCTTAATTAAAACATTATAAATAGAAAGGCATGAAGCTGTCTGAAGTATTAGTAAAACCGATTTTAACCGAAAAAGCAAACGCTGAGCAGGAAACCAGGCGCAGGTTCGTTTTTAAAGTAAACCGGAAGGCTAACAAATTAGAAATTAAAAAAGCAGTGGAAGAGTTTTACGGCGTTACCGTAACGGACGTAAACACACTGGTGGTTCCCGGAAAGAACAAAACACGTTTTACTAAAGCCGGTTATATCCAGGGTCGCAAGTCGGCTTATAAAAAAGCGACGGTAACGGTTTCTGAAGGGGAGACCATCGATCTGTACGGCGGCGGGGCATAAGCACGACGGACGCAAAAGTATGGCTGAGTCAAACGCCGCGAAGAGTTGACGATTTTTAAAATATAAGAACAAATAAAATGGCATTAAGAAAATACAAACCGACCACCGCAGGTACCAGATGGAGAATCGGTAACGCGTACGCTGAGATTACGTCCGACACTCCGGAAAAAAGTCTGCTGGAACCTAAACACGGTACCGGCGGAAGAAACTTCCAGGGTCGCCGTGCGATGCGTTACATCGGTGGCGGGCACAAGCAACATTATCGCCTGGTGGATTTCAAGCGCGATAAAAAAGATATTCCGGCTAAAGTGGCCACGATCGAGTACGATCCGAACCGCACGGCGTTTATCGCCCTGCTGCATTATACGGACGGTGAAAAACGATATATCATCGCTCCGCAGGGTCTGCAGGTAGGTGCTACCGTTATCAGCGGCGACGCCGTTGCTCCGGAAATAGGTAATGCACTGCAACTGAAGAACATGCCACTGGGTACCAACGTTCACAATATCGAACTGGTTCCTACACAGGGTGGTAAAATGGCCAGGAGTGCCGGTTCTTCCGCACAATTAAGCAATAAGGAAGAAAGATACGCTATACTTAAAATGCCGAGTGGCGAGTTGAGAAAAGTACTGGTGAACTGTTATGCAACGGTAGGGGTGGTGAGCAACAGCGACCACAGTCTGCAAAGCATGGGTAAGGCCGGCAGAAACCGCTGGCGTGGTATTAAACCAAGAAACCGTGGTGTGGCGATGAACCCTGTGGATCACCCGATGGGCGGTGGTGAAGGTAAGGCTTCCGGTGGTCAGCCCCGCTCCAGGAACGGTCAGTACTCAAGAGGTCTGAAAACGCGTACGAAAGGAAAGAACAGCGACCAACTGATCATCCAGCGCAAGAACGGTAAGAAGTTAGCCAAATAATTAAATTTTCAAATTAAAGAAATACTATGCCTCGTTCAATTAAAAAAGGTCCTTATATAGCCGAACACCTGGAGAAAAAGGTATTCGCTATTAATGATGGAAAGGCAAAAAAAGGTGTGATCAAAACCTGGAGCCGCCGTTCTACCATTACGCCGGATTTCGTAGGGCACACGTTCGCCGTGCATAACGGTAACAAGTTTATTCCTGTGTACGTAACGGAATTTATGGTAGGTCATAAGTTAGGTGAATTTGCACCTACCCGTAACTTTAAAGGACACTCAAGTAAAAAGATCGCATAATCCGTTTCGATGCGGCCCGTTGGGCAGGTATCGGAGCCTAGAATAAAATAAAATGGAAGCAGTAGCAAGATTAAATAACGAACCAACCTCTCCGCGGAAGATGCGCCTGTTGGTGGATATGATCCGTGGAATGGCAGTGGAAAAAGCATTAGCCGAACTGGAATTCAGTCCCAAACACCCGGCCGTTCCATTGCGTAAGCTGTTGTTGTCTGCCATTAATAACTGGAAGCAGAAGAATGAAGGCGGCGATGAAAGCCAGTTGATCGTTAAAACGATTATGGTGGATGGTGCCAGGGTTATCAAACGTATGCGTCCTGCTCCGCAGGGCCGTGGTTACCGGGTAAGAAAGCGCAGTAATCATGTAACGTTAATAGTAGATACTAAATAATTGTTTTTAAAAAAATAATATACCAAACATGGGTCAGAAAACAAATCCTATTGGTGCAAGATTGGGAATCATCCGCGGATGGGAGAGTAACTGGTATGGCAATAAAAAGGATTATGCTATAAAGCTGATTGAGGATCATAAGATCAGGACCTACCTGAACGCACGGATCAATAAGGGCGGCATCGCCAAGATCGTTATCGAGCGTACCCTGGGCAAGCTGATCGTTACTATCCACACTTCCAAACCCGGTATCATTATCGGTAAGGGCGGCGGAGAAGTGGACAGGATCAAGGAAGAACTGAAAAAACTGACAGGCAAGGATGATGTCCAGATCAATATCCTGGAGATCCGTCGTCCGGAACTGGATGCCAATATAGTAGGGGATACGATCGCTAAACAGATCGAGAACCGTATCAACTTTAAACGCGCCATCAAAATGGCGATCGCTTCCACACTCCGTATGGGTGCCGAAGGGATCAAGGTGAAAGTAGGCGGACGTTTGGGTGGTTCTGAAATTGCCCGTACGGAAGAATTTAAACAAGGGCGCGTTCCGTTACATACGTTCCGTATGGATATCGACTACGCCAATGTTTTTGCTCAGACCGTATATGGTAAGATAGGTATCAAGGTATGGATCTGTAAGGGAGAAGTACTGGCGAAGAGAGACCTGAACCCTAATTTCGTAGGCGGTAAGGAAGGTGGCAGTCCCGGTGAAAGAAGAGATGAAGGACGGGGTGGCGACAGAAGGGATGACAGGAGAGGCCCTGGCGGACAGGGTGGTGGAGAGCGCAGAGGTGCGGGTGGACAAGGTGGTGGCGGACGCGATAACCGCGGTGGTGGCGGTGGAAGGGATAACAGGAGATAATAACTTATTACAAAGAACTTATAACAGAGAACTGATATGTTACAGCCGAAAAGAACGAAGCACAGGAAGATGCAGAAAGGTCGCATGAAAGGCGACGCGAAGCGGGGTGCCACACTGGCATTTGGATCGTTTGGTTTAAAAGCACTGGATACTGTTTGGATGACCGACCGCCAGATCGAATCTGCGCGTCAGGCCCTCACCCGCAGCATGAAACGGGAAGGCAGTGTGTGGATCCGCATTTTCCCTGATAAGATCATTACCAACAAACCAGCGGAAGTACGTATGGGTAAGGGTAAGGGTAACCCTGAATACTGGGCTGCCGTGGTAAAACCCGGAAGGATACTTTTCGAATGCGATGGCGTAACGGAAGCGGTGGCGAAGGAAGCGTTTGAGCTGGCGGCACAGAAACTGCCTATCAAGACCAAATTCGTGGTAAGAAGGGATTATTCAGCATAATTTTCAAACAGAGATAACATGTTAAAGAAACTTGAATTTTTAAAAAGTGTGCAGGAGATGAGCAGTGAAGACCTGACCGCAAGGATCAAAGAAGACGAACTGCGTCTGAAGAAGCTGGAGTTCGCTCATGCCATCACTCCCTTGGAAAATCCGATGACGATCCGTGGATTGAGGAAAGACCTGGCACGTTTAAAAACAGCATTACAGCAAAAAAGCCTCGCGGTTTAAATAGTTAAAAAATAAGAAAATGGTTGACAGAAATTTGCGTAAAATAAGGACCGGCGTTGTTACCAGCAACAAAATGGATAAAACCGTTACGGTGTTAATAGAAAGGAAAGTAAAACACCCTATCTATGGTAAGTTCGTGAAAAAATCAACGAAGTTTCATGCTCATGACGATAAGAATGAGTGCAGCATCGGCGACCTGGTGAAAATCATGGAAACCCGTCCGTTGAGCAAAACGAAACGTTGGAGACTGGTTGAGGTGGTGGAAAAAGTGAAGTAGGCCTTAAGTGATTTCAGTAACAGGTACTCAGTAATAAGTGCAAAAAAAACAGTAAAATGATTCAGCAAGAAAGCAGACTAAACGTAGCTGATAACAGTGGTGCCAAAGAAGTGTTGTGTATCCGGGTATTGGGCAACAGCGGACAGGACTACGCCAGGATCGGTGATAAGATCGTGGTGACGGTAAAAGACGCTATGCCGGCCGGTGGTATCAAAAAGGGTACTGTTACCAAAGCAGTGATAGTGCGTACTAAAAATAAATTACGCCGCAAGGATGGTTCTTATATCCGCTTCGACGACAATGCCGTGGTATTGTTGAACAACTCGGACGAGCCGCGCGGTACACGTATCTTCGGGCCGGTAGCCAGAGAGTTGCGTGATAAAGGATATATGAAGATTATTTCCCTGGCACCTGAAGTTCTATAAAGTATTAAGTATAAGTAAAATGAGTAACAGATTCAAACCGAAGTTTAACATCAAGAAGGGCGACACGGTAGTAGTAATTGCCGGTGACGATAAGGACCTCAAGAAACCGCGCAAGGTGCTGGAGGTAATTGTGGACAAGGGTCGTGTAGTGGTGGAGGGCGTGAATATCATGACCAAACACACTAAACCTTCTGCACAGAATACAAAAGGCGGTATCGTTAAAAAGGAAGCCTCCGTGAACATCTCCAACGTGGCGTTGTGGGATGCGAAAACAGGCGGACCTTCCAGGATCAAACGTACCCGCGATAACGGTAAATTAGTTCGTGTATTTAAAAAATCAGGGGAGGTAGTTAAATAATGAGTACAGCAAAATATACTCCGCGTATGGAAGATAAGTACCAGAAAGAAGTGGTACCCGTCTTAATGAAAAAATTTGGCTATACCAGCATCATGCAGGCTCCGCGTCTCGAAAAGATATGCCTGAACCGTGGTGTGAACGGTGCCGTAACTGACAAGAAACTGGTGGACATCGCCATCGGCGAACTGGAAACGATCACGGGTCAGAAAGCGGTGGCTACCATGTCAAAGAAAGATATCTCCAACTTCAAGCTGCGTAAGAACATGCCGATAGGTGCCCGTGTTACGCTGCGGGGAGAAAAGATGTATGAGTTCCTGGACAGGCTGATTGCCGTGGCACTGCCGCGTGTGCGTGACTTCAAGGGCATCAACGACAAATCGTTCGATGGCCGGGGCAACTACACACTGGGTGTTACCGAGCAGATCATTTTCCCCGAAATAGATATCGATAAGGTGACCAAGATTACCGGTATGGATATCACATTCGTTACCACCGCCCAAACGAACGAAGAAGCGTTTGAGCTGTTGAAGGAAATGGGAATGCCGTTTAAAAATGTAAAAAAGAACACTACTAATTAATATTTTATGGCAAAAGAATCTGTAAAAGCCAGACAAAGAAAGAGGGAAAGAATGGTTGCTCAGTTTGCTGATAAAAGGTCGGCACTGAAAGCATCCGGAGATTATGCATCACTGGACGCATTGCCCAAGAATGCTTCTCCCGTGCGGTTGAAAAACCGTTGCCAGATCACCGGTCGCCCCAGGGGTTATATGCGTTTCTTTGGTTTGTCCAGAAACATGTTCCGCGATATGGCACTGGCTGGTAAAATTCCAGGTGTCACCAAAGCAAGTTGGTAAATCCCGGGATATCGCATTGTAAATAATATTTAACACATTTCAATTTTTAATACACAATGGTTACTGATCCTATTGCAGATTTTCTTACCAGGATACGGAATGCACAGATGGCGAATCACCGGATCGTTGAGATCCCGGCTTCCAACCTGAAGAAACGTATGACCGAGATATTATACGATAAAGGGTATATCCTTAAATATAAATTTGAAGACGACAGCAAGCAAGGCGTTATCAAGATCGCTTTAAAGTACGATCCCAATACCAAGCAGCCTGCCATCCAGAGTCTGGAAAGGATTAGCCGTCCTGGTCTGCGTACCTATTCCAAGCCCAACGAGTTTAAGCGCGTGCTGAACGGACTGGGTGTCGCGATCATCTCTACTTCCAAAGGCGTAATGACCGATAAGGAAGCGAACCAGCAGAATGTAGGCGGCGAAGTGCTTTGCCATATTTACTAAGTAATATGCGGATCGGCGACCCGCTTTTTATAAAAGCATACTGACAATTAAGCTTTTTAGTCGGAGCTGAACACAGGATGTTTAATTCAAATCACTCTTAAATAAAAATCGACTATGTCACGTATAGGAAAACAACCGATCACTGTTCCATCAGGCGTCACTATCTCCGTAGGTACGGATAACGTGGTGGCAGTAAAGGGCCCGAAAGGCGAATTGAAGCAGTCTATCGACCGGGATATTACCGTAACCGTAAAAGACGGCATACTGGAAATTACGCGTCCGACTGCACAGATACGTCACCGTGCACTGCACGGTTTATACCGTTCCCTGATATCCAATATGGTTACAGGCGTAACGGAAGGTTATAAAAAAGACCTTGAACTGGTTGGGGTAGGTTTTAAAGCCGTTAACCAGGGCAATGTACTTGACCTCGCACTTGGCTTTTCGCACAATATCATTTTCGACGTTCCCAAAGAACTGAAAGTGGCTACGCTTACTGAAAAAGGACAGAACCCCAAGATCATGCTGGAAGGCATAGATAAACAACTGATCGGCCAGGTAGCGGCAAAGATTCGTGGACTGCGTAAACCGGAACCATACAAAGGAAAGGGTGTACGTTACAAGAATGAAGTGGTACGTAAGAAAGCGGGTAAATCTGCAGGTAAGTAATTATTAAAATAGTTCCCGGCAGCATCGGGAAGTAAAACATACGAAAATGAACGCAAAAGTTGTAAGCAGGCAAAAGATCAGGTACCGTATCCGTAAAAAGATATCCGGTACTACTACCAGACCAAGATTGACGGTGTTCCGGAGCAATACCGAGATCTATGCTCAACTCATTGATGACAGCACAGGAACAACTCTTGCCGCTGCTTCATCCAAAGAAAAAGATATCGTTGCCCAGAAAGTGGCAAAAACCGAGAAAAGCAAACTGGTTGGCGCGTCTATCGCCCGTAAAGCGATCGACCTCGGACTGGCTGACGTAGTGTTCGACCGTAGCGGCTACCTGTATCATGGCCGTGTAAAAGCGGTGGCAGAAGCTGCCCGCGAAGCAGGCCTGAAGTTCTAACGGAGTAACAATAATAAAGGTTTCAAAAATCGTAAATCGATATAAATGTCAAATCTAATTTTAAACAGGGTAAAGGCGGGCGACCTGGAATTGAAGGAAAAAGTGGTAGCTATCAACAGGGTAGTGAAAACAACCAAGGGTGGCCGTGCGTTCAGTTTCTCTGCGCTGGTGGTGGTGGGTAACGAAAGCGGTGTGGTAGGGCATGGCCTGGGCAAGGCAAAAGAAGTACAGGAAGCTATCACTAAGGGAATAGAGGATGCCAAGAAGAACCTGATCAAGGTTCCTATCATGAGGGGTACTATCCCACACGATCAACTGGCTAAGGAAGGTGCCGCCAAGGTGCTGATAAAACCAGCCGCTCATGGTACGGGTGTAATTGCCGGAGGCAGCATGCGTGCCGTTCTGGAAAGCGTAGGTATCACCGACGTACTGGCAAAGTCGCTGGGTTCCGCTAACCCGCATAACGTGGTAAAAGCGACCTTCAAGGCCCTGGCCATGTTGCGTGAGCCCATCGGTGTGGCAAGAACAAGAAATATCGGTCTGAAGAAAGTATTTAACGGATAATCATTCGGATAAATCATCCGGATAATCACAAGGAAAGACAAATTATCATGGCAAAAATCAAAATCACCCAGGTTAAAAGCGGCATCGATCGTTCTGAGCGCCAGAAGCTGACATTAAAAGCACTGGGTCTTAAGAAAATGCACGCTTCCAAAGAAGTAGAAGCTACTCCCCAGATATTAGGAATGGTGCGCGCAGTGCATCACCTGGTAACCGTGGAAGAAGTGAAATAAGCTGCTTCTTATCAATTATTCATCAGCGAGGGGAACAAACCCCGTAAGTAAAAAATAATAATTATGGAATTACACAATCTTAAACCTGCTAAAGGTTCTACGCATAAAGAAAAACGTATCGGCCGCGGAGAAGCGTCCGGAAAGGGTGGTACTTCTACCAAAGGTAACAAGGGCGGACAAAGCCGCGCCGGCTACAAGAGCAAAATGGCCCACGAAGGCGGCCAGATGCCTATCCAGAGAAGGATTCCGAAACGCGGATTTAAAAACATCAACAGGATAGAGTACAAAGTGCTTAACCTGGGTCAAATTGACGCCCTGGCCGAGAAATACGGCATTACTGAATTTACTCCGGAAAATTTATATATTAACGGGCTGCTCGCCCAAACCGACCGGATCAAGATCCTGGCCAACGGTGAAATTAAGGGTAAGTTCAGCTTTAAAGTGAATGGAATCAGCGAAAAAGCGAAAGCGGCTATCGAAGCTGCGGGCGGATCCGTTGAAGTTGTAAAATAATTACGTAAATTGCCCCTCCCTGCAGCGTGTCGGTAGATTCTACCAAACCTGGAGCGAGGGGCAAATAGGTACTTTAAACCGTCTCTTCCGAGTACAATTAAATATTTACTATCTGTGAGCAAGTTTATAAAAACACTGAAAAATATCTGGGGAATCGAGGAGCTGAGGAGCAAGATCACCACCACGTTGCTGTTGATCCTGGTATACCGGTTCGGAGCTCACATTGTACTTCCGGGTATCGATGCTGCCAAACTGGATCTCTCCGGCGCACAAACCGGTGCACTTGGTTTAATCGACGCGTTTGCGGGCGGAGCTTTTTCCCAGGCTTCTATTTTCGCGCTGGGTATCATGCCCTATATATCCGCTTCCATCTTCATGCAACTGATGACCATCCTTGTGCCGCAGATGCAGAAGATCCAGAAAGACGGGGACAGCGGCCGTAAAAAGATCAACCAGTGGACCCGCTACCTCACCGTAGCCGTTACCCTCGTACAGGCAGGTGCTTATGTAACCTACCTGCGCCAGGTTAACAGGGATGCGCTGATCGATGTATACTCTCCTTACTTTTTTGCATCTACGCTGATTGTTCTTACCGCAGGCACATTATTCGTAATGTGGCTGGGTGAAAAAATTACCGATAAAGGGCTGGGTAACGGTACTTCCATCATCATTATGGTAGGTATCCTGGCGCGCCTTCCACAGTCCATCGTACAGGAATGGGGAGCCAAATATAACCGTGGCGGCGGTGGCCCGTTGTTGTTCATTATCGAAGTGGCCGTGCTGGTATTTATCATCATGGGCCTGATCGTATTGGTGCAGGGCGTTCGTAAAGTGTCCGTACAGTATGCCAAGCAGATTGTGGGCAACCGCTCTTTCAGCGGTGCCCGCCAGTTTCTTCCTCTTAAGGTGAACGGTGCCGGTGTAATGCCGATCATCTTCGCACAGGCTATCATGTTTTTACCGACACTGATCTCTTATACCAATTTCGAGAACAAAGCAGGTATCGCACGGATATTCGCAGATCCCCGGGATGCCTGGCATATGGTCATTTATTCTGTAATCGTAATCGCATTTACCTTCCTTTATACAGCACTGATATTTAATCCGAAGCAGATTGCGGACGATCTTAAACGCAATAACGGGTTTATACCTGGTGTAAAGCCCGGTCAGCCAACTGCCGATTATATCGGTTCCATCATGGATAAGATCACGTTCCCCGGTGCGGTATTGCTGGCTGTGGTAGGTATACTACCAGGGTTCGCACAACGCCTCGGTATTACGCAGGGCTTTGCTTCTTTCTTTGGAGGTACATCCCTGCTGATTATGGTAGGTGTGGTGCTGGATACTTTACAGCAGATCGAAACGCAGTTGCTGATGCGCCAGTACGACGGCCTTATGAAAGGCGGCAGGATACAAGGCCGTCAGCAATCGGGTATCCCTACTTCGGCTATATAATAACATGATAAAATAATTAACCGACCTGGCAAGCCCGTACTTGTCAGGTCTTATTTTTAGCAGCAAATTAAGGATCATGATCCATTACAAAACAAACGAAGAAATAGAACTGATAAGGGAAAGTTCGCTGCTGGTAAGTGGCGCTATCGCAGAAGTGGCCAAAGTGCTGAAAGCGGGAATGACTACCAAACAGGCAGACGCCATAGCGGAAGAATTTATACGTGACCATAACGCCACCCCTTCTTTTAAAAATTTTAACGGGTTCCCCTTTGCCTGTTGTATATCGGTGAACGATGCCGTAGTGCATGGCTTCCCGACGGATGCGGAACTGGCAGAAGGCGATGTGGTGACAGTAGATGTGGGGGTATATAAAAATTCGTTTCATGGCGACAGTGCCTATACGTTTGCCATCGGCAGCGTTCCGGATGGTGTAAAAAACCTGATGCGTATAACGAAAGAATCCCTTTACAAGGGTATTGAAAAAGCAGTATCGGGCAATAGGATCGGCGATGTGGCTTTTGCCGTGCAGGAACATGCCGAACGTCTGAATAAATACGGTGTGGTGAGAGAACTGGTAGGTCATGGGATCGGTAAGGGCCTGCACGAGGATCCACAGGTACCCAACTATGGTAAAAGAGGCAGCGGCATCAAGCTGCAGGAAGGCCTGGTGATCGCCATCGAGCCGATGGTAAATATGGGTAAAAAAGAAATCTTTTACGACGACGACGAATGGACCGTTCGCACCATAGACGGCCTTACGGCCGTGCATTACGAGCACACGGTATGCGTTAAAAAAGGAAAAGCTGACGTGCTTTCCTCCTTTGAGGAAATCGAGCGGCTGGAGAAAGCTAACAGCAATCTGGATTCTTCTTATTACTAAAAATAACTCCATTAAAAAGGGTGAAAACACCCTTTCTTTAGGGTGAAAGCAGCAAGGTAACGCCTTGCTGCTTTTTTAATTTTCGGGAAAATTGAAAACATGAAAAAAAACAGATTCGGTTTTCCCGAAAACCACCTTAACAGCGAAACAAGGAAAAAACTACACCTTGAAAACGAGATCCTGCGGATCAAATTAAAGGCGCAGACCGGAAGCGACCTGCAACACGACGGCGGTGCCCTGCCACCGGAAATCGAACATATATTCCTAAAGAACATTCTGGAGTTCGAAGAAAGCGTGGCCCATTGTGCGCTGATACGGCTATACGATTACATTGACCGGCCTCCATACCCTGCACCCGGTAAGCTGGGCGATGAAGAGCTGGAAAAAGCCCTTTCCGACCTTACCGACGCGCTGTTCCGGAAAAACATAACGGTCGATTTCGGCACCCTACCCGATAATCGCTCTAAATATCTTTTTATCATACAGGAGCTTTTCCCACAGGAAATCAATGATATCCGGATTGGCTCCATGTTCCTCCACTTTCAATACGAGGAGTTTCACCCCAATCACGAGAAGGACATGCGGGCGCGGACCATGGAGTTTATCTCCGACTGGTTCGAACGGACTATGGGTAAGTTTAGCTGGGAGCTTGCGTTTCAGTGCGCGCTACCGGATGGCTCCATACTTCCCAGGCAGGAGGTATTAAAGAAGTTCCGGGTCATTTTCGAGGCATTTACCGGGTTTACCGATTGCCAGTACCTGGTGCGCAACGTTCATTTCGAGGTGCGGGAAAATGAAATGAAGGGTGTAGGCCATGTGGAAGGAGCGGTAAAATATAATGCATTGCTGGAAAATGGTGAGCAAAAGTTTATAGAAGGCCCCTTTAAGCTCTTTATGGCTATGGAAGACAACTGCTGGCGGATATTCTACTTCGTTTTCCCGGGGTTCGAATGGTAACATAGTCAAAAGTGTGGAGAACCTCAACAATATGGGACATGAATTCCACAGGGATCAGTTCATTTTTTCCTCAAACCACAAAAAAATAACCGATGTACTCGATTGGCAAGTATTTTAGATACAGTACTAAAAGAAAAAACACGTTTTATACTAATCAATTAAAAAAACAGAAGTTATGGAAAACAAAGAAAACAGCCCTCAAGGCCAGGAAAACCAGAGCAGGGGAAACACTTCTAAAAGAGGGTTTGCTTCAATGGATATCCAAAAGCAGCGTGAAATAGCTAGTAAAGGAGGTAAGGCAGCCCACCAGTCAGGTAACGCGCACGAATTTACTTCTGAAGAAGCAAGAGAAGCCGGGCGCAAGGGCGGACAGGCAAGAAACGCCAACAGGCAGGCAAGCAAGCAGTCGTAGTACAATCTTATTGGTGAATCCTCTTTACCACTTTGGCGAAACATTAAGTAATTAATGGCTTCGCCATTTTTTGTTTTTCTTTGCAGTGCGATGCATAAAAAACGATTAATCGTAGTCGGAGGCGGTGCCGCTGGATTTTTCTGCGCAGTGAACGCTGCGAGACTTCATCCGTCGATAGACGTGCTGATACTGGAGAAAACAAATAAGATACTGTCTAAGGTACGCGTAAGCGGAGGTGGAAGGTGCAATGTGACCCATCACTGTTTCAGTTTGGCCGAAATGGTAAAAAAGTATCCACGGGGAGGGCATTTCGTAAAAAAAGCCTTTCATCATTTTTTTACCACCGATACAATTGCCTGGTTCGAAGAAAGGGGAGTCAAGATCAAATCGGAGGAGGACGGACGTATGTTTCCCGAATCCGACTCTTCGCAGACCATCATCGATTGCCTGCTGAATGAAGCGGCTAAATTCAGGGTTCAGATCCATACCGGTTGCGAGGTAAAAAACCTGAGACGGCAGCAGGATCAATGGATCGTTGAAACGGAAAAAGGCGATGAGCAGGCTGACTCTATTTGCATTGCCTGTGGAGGGTATCCTAAATCGTCTATGTTCGACTGGTTAAAACGATTGGGCCACTCCATAGAAGACCCGCTTCCTTCTTTATTCACTTTTAACATCCCGCTGAATCCCATAACAGGACTCATGGGAGTTTCCGTGGAAAAAGTGCGGGTAAAAGTAATCGCCACCAAATTGCAGGAGGAAGCCCCTTTACTGATCACGCATTGGGGCATGAGCGGTCCTGCCATTCTTAAATTAAGTGCATGGGGTGCACGGGAGCTGGCAGAAAAAGGGAAACCCGGTCCCGGTTACCACTTCACCATTCTTATCAACTGGCTGCCTGAATTCAATGACCATACCTTACGCGAATTTCTGCAAAAACAGCGGTTCGATACTGCTACGCAAAAGATAATCAACAGGAACCCGTTCCGGCTTCCTCAACGTCTCTGGGAATTTATTCTTTCTGAATGCCATATAAACCCCGACCTGCGCTGGGCCGACTTACCTGCGAAACAGCAAAACCTGCTGATCAAAAACCTTTGTGCATACGAACTGGAAGTAAAAGGCAAAACCACATTTAAGGAGGAATTTGTAACATCCGGAGGCATCCGCCTGTCGGAAATAGATCCGGCAACGATGATGAGTAAAATTAACCCGAACCTTTATTTCGCAGGCGAGATCATGGACGTGGACGGTATAACCGGGGGATTCAATTTTCAGCATGCCTGGACGAGCGGGTGGATAGCGGCAAACAGTATCGCCATTTCCCAGACTGCTCTTAATGACGAAAGCATTCTGGAAAACTAAACCCCTTATTGATGGAAGATGTACCGGGCTGATGGTTTACCAGTAAATTCAACAGGTGTAGGCCATTGAAATGATGGTATTTACACATATTCTATGTACTTTTGCACCCCCGGAATTGTAAAACCACCGGGTATAAAATATGTCTGAAAACAATATTGTTAACGAAAACGCTGATCAACAGGAATCTCCTGCACCCGCAGAAGAGATTACAGCGATAACAAATGCACCTGTGGAGCCTGTTCTGGAACAGGAGCCGCCGGCCCAACCCGCGAAGGCCGATTACAATGGCGGACGCGTGCAGACTGCTCACGACGATTTCGACTGGAGCATCGACAAGCGTAACGTGTCTTCTTACACCAAAGAAGAAAAAGAAAAGTACGATGTTGTATACGACAACACATTCGTAGCCATTACAGACGGAGAACTGGTAAAAGGACTGGTAGTAGCCATGACTAAAACGGATGTTGTGATCAACATTGGCTTTAAGAGTGACGGGCTGGTTTCTTTAAATGAATTCCGCGATACCGTCGGTCTTAAGACAGGCGACGAAGTAGAAGTGATGGTTGTGGAAAAAGAGGACAGGGAAGGTCACCTTCACCTGAGCCGCAAACAGGCCCGCATTACCCGTGCATGGGAGCGGATAGTGGAAGTACACAAAACCGGCGAAATTGTTACCGGTACCGTTACCAGCAAAACAAAGGGAGGTCTGATCGTGGATGTATTCGGTATGGAAACCTTCCTGCCCGGATCGCAAATCGATGTGAAGCCGGTAACTGATTACGATCAGTTCGTTGGCAAAACGATGGAATTTAAAGTGGTGAAGATCAACGAAGCAATCAAGAATGCGGTAGTATCTCATAAGGCGCTGATCGAAAGCGATATCGAAGCACAGCGTGCAGAGATCATGAGCAAACTCGAAAAAGGCCAGGTACTGGAAGGTACTATCAAGAACATCACGGACTTCGGTGCGTTTATGGATCTGGGTGGTCTGGATGGCCTGCTTTATATCACCGATATCAGTTGGGGACGTATCAATCACCCCAGCGAGGTGCTGAAACTGGATCAGAAACTGAACGTGGTGGTACTCGATTTCGACGACGACAAAAAGCGTATCAGTCTCGGTTTAAAACAACTGACCCCGCATCCATGGGATGTGTTACCTGAAGGGGTAACGGAAGCCCAGGTAGTGAAAGGCCGTGTAGTAAACATCGAAGATTATGGCGCGTTCCTGGAAATTATGCCGGGCGTGGAAGGTCTGGTACATGTAAGTGAAATTACATGGGCCAATACTCCCATCAATGCAAAAGAATTCTTCAAGCTGGGTGATGAGCACCAGGCCAAGATCGTTACCCTTGATAAGGACTCCCGCAAGATGAGCCTTTCCATCAAGCAGATGACACCTGACCCATGGAGCGAGATCGAAAACAAATACCCTGTCGACAGCCGTCATAAAGGACTGGTAAAAAACATCACTCCTTATGGTGTGTTCGTGGAACTGGAGCCAGGTATCGGCGGCATGATCCATATCAGCGATCTTAGCTGGCTGAAACGTTTTAATCACCCATCCGAATATACGAAAGTGGGCGAGCGGATCGACATCATGATCCTCGGTATCGATAAGGACAATCGCAAACTGCAGTTAGGTCACAAACAACTGGAAGAAGATCCCTGGAATGCACTGGAAGACACTTTCGGTGTGGGCACATTGCATGAAGGTACCATTATCAAGAAAGACGATAAGGGTGCTGTAGTACAGTTGTCTTATGGGCTGGAAGGTTTTGCCCCTAACCGTCACCTTACCAAGGAGGACGGAACCCCGGTAACGGCCGATTCTTCCCTGCAGTTTGTAGTGATAGAATTCGACCGCAACGAAAAACGCATCGTGTTATCGCACAGCCGCGTTTGGGAGCAGGCGAAAAATGAAGAAAAAGAAGCTGCCAGAAGAGAAGCAAGAACGGAAGCCGACGCTACTAAAAAGGTAGTAAAGAACATCCAGGGTAAAGTAGAAAAAGCTACTTTAGGCGACCTGGGTGCGCTGGCCAACCTGAAAGAAAAGTTGAAGCAACAGGAAGAACAGGGCGGTGAAGAGGAAGAACCAAAATCGTAAGATACGTTCGCACGTGATCTTCGTAAATACTGCAAAAGCATCCCGGAAACGGGGTGCTTTTGTCATTTTAGCGTTCTATATTCTTTTCTTAGCACCCTTGAGAACAGCGAAAGCATTATAGCCGGGCAATTAATTATTAATACAGGCGTTATACGTCCATAATTTTAACAAACCCCCAAACAAATGAAAAAACTATTATCCGTGATGCCAGCTATGCTTTGCATCGCATTCGTTGTTAGTTCCTGCCAGAAAGATGATCTCGAAGAAGCCGCCGGTGCCAATGCAGCCCTGTTGCAGGGCGAATGGAAATTTATGGATATGAATTCCAAATCAGTGGTAGAAATCGAAGAGGTAGAGGGTAGCGACAGCGAAAAAACGGTCAGTAATACTAATTACAATACTACCGATAACAAAGGCACAGTAAAATTCAATGGCAAGCAGATAACTGCAACGGATATAGAGTATTCTATTGATGCTATTATTTATGCTAAGTATTATGTAAATAATATGTTCGTAACCGACCTGGAATCGCCGTTTGCTATTACCTTGCCCAAAACGAGCTCCATTTCTGAATTTGAACTGGTAGGTACAGATTCTATCTACTTCAGTTCGGGAACCGTATTTGGCGTTGGAGCCGGTGGTCAGGGCCAGGCTACAATACCTAGCGGCAGCAAATATAAAATTGAAGGTAATAAACTGATCATGACTACGAAAATAGCTATTACCGATAAAGACACGATACCCGGATCTCCCGTTACCATCGTTACCAGCAAAACCAACGGGGAAGCTAAAATGACTTTCCAGAAACTGTAAGCAGTTACTACTATTAATACACTCATTTATTCAGAAAAGCCGTCCACTGTTTTAGCTAACAGGGCGGCTTTTCTTATACGGCCAGGGGAATATAATGATCTGTAATCAGATACCTGTCGATGGCATCTAAAATAGCACTATCTATTTCCTGATCGAACTTCCTGGCAAACAGGACGCTATCCGGGAGCTGTCTCAGTTCCTGAAAATCTTCAATGGTAAAGGTTACCGGCAAAGAAACTTTATGGTGCTCCCAGTTGGCATAGGTGATGGTTTCAACTACCTGATCGGGTGATTCTTTATGGATATCCATTATAACGGAATGAAAAAATATTTCATCGGATGAAAGCGTATGCTGATGATAGGCCAGGTAGTCGGGATGATCATTTATATACTGAATAATTTTTGAAGCCGTCTCTATAGTGATAGCCCACCAGCTACTTCCCCCGTAAGGCTTCAGG
Source organism: Chitinophagaceae bacterium (assembly GCA_031399065.1). Lineage (GTDB taxonomy): Bacteria > Bacteroidota > Bacteroidia > Chitinophagales > Chitinophagaceae > JADCRZ01. The sequence goes on along the minus strand of JANNOM010000072.1, from coordinate 6,772 downwards.
TACCGCGGGAACTTTCTGGGCCGAAATAATCTTAGCAGTGAATAAAACCGTTTTCCCCGAACCAGTTTAACGATATTGCCTATATTATTTTTCGTATAAAACCTTCGTTTAAATACAGAAGGATACATTGCAAAATCCCCTCTCCGCGAAGAGAAGTTAATCCGGTAATCCGTTATTCTTTTCATACCGCCATCGGGCCAGCGGTACGAGGGAAGGCTGAAGCGGTTAAGAAATTCTTTACCATAATGAATACGGAAGAAAGTATTGATGTAACTATTATTTTTCAATGGATAGTCCTGCCCGCTGAGTAATACGCAGTACCCTTTTCGTTTACCGGATATTATCAGTTCAAGCATATGTAACATGGCGACCACCACCCCAATATCTCCCCAGGAAGAGGATTGTCTTTTCGTGTTATCTACAAAATGAATATTACGGGCTGCTTTTATCTCTTTGTAGAATGGCTCAATATCCACATTCTTATCAATATGAATATAAAAAAAACAGTCATTGGAGTCGAGTGTTTCAATCAGCCGCTTTAACTGCTCTGCATTCCTGTGCGCCAGTATTATATAATTTATATTCATTACAGATTCAATTGAGATATTCATAAAAATGAATGTCCACGAATCCTAAAAGCTAAGAAGGCCCTATCATTCAAAAATGATAAGCCGTAACCTTAAGATTTAAATGATCCTTATAATGATATACGATAATTACGCCAACTTAGGTTGCGCGGTACGGGTATAAATCTGATAAAAGTACTAACGGGGGAAAAGTATCTATAATTTACATCTAGCTGAACAATGCTTTCAGCTCCCGGGCTTCTTCGGGTTTCATTTTGCCACCCAGTATAAGCCGGAGCTGCCTGCGCCGGAGAGCACCGTCATAAAGCCTGATCTCTTCATCGGTCGCCGCTTTGAGCAGGGGTACAGGGATGGGGTTATTTTTATCATCGAGGGCTACAAACGTGTAATAGGCTTCGTTACTTTTATATTTTACCTGAGTTAAAAGATTTTCTCCCCATACCTTCATATGTATCTCCATGGAGGTATTGAAGGCGCGGGTGACGCTGGCCTCTATATAAACCACGTTACCCAGTTTGATGGGAGCTTCAAAGGAAATATTATCCACCGAGGCCGTCACTACCGGGGAGTTGCAATGTTTGCTGGCTGCCAGTGCGGCAGCTATATCCATCCAGTACATCAGCCTGCCGCCCATCAGGTTGCCGAACACATTGGTATCGTTCGGAAGTACCAGTTCCGTCATCATAACGGCCGATTCCTGCGGGGTCTTTGTCCTTTTATTCTCCATCATTCATTTTTTGTAAAGATAACCGGATTTTTCGTTATGATCCGGTAGCGGCAATTAACAAACGCGATATTGATAATCTTGGTTTTTTTATCGTCCTTTGCTTCCAAAGGTGCACAGATATGAATAATGGGGCAGGTATGTCATTCGACAATACAGAATATGCGTTCGCTTACAAAACGGATAAAGAATTAAAGAAAGCCCATTTTCTTTTTTTATCAATGGGGCAGCAATGGCTGGTGAACCTGGGCACCCGTATCACTCCCTGGGCCATCAAGGCCGGTTTGCCTCTGAACGGCCTGATACGCAACACTATTTTCGCCCAGTTCGTGGGCGGGGAAACCTTACAGGAAACCGCGCGTACGGCCAGCAAACTGGCACCCTTTCATGTAAAAGTGATCCTCGACTACGGGGTGGAAGGCAAGGAAGGAGAAGAAAATTTCGATCATGCCTGCGAGGAATTTATCCGGGTGATCAACTATGCTGCCACCCAGCCTAATATACCCTTTATGAGCATTAAGGTGACTGGTTTTGCCCGGTTTGGCTTATTGGAAAAACTGGATGCCGCTGCCGGCGACAAAAGCGGGTATACCGGCAAAGTACACACCGAAGCACTCAACGCAGACGAAAGCCGGGAATGGGAACGGGTAGTGGTAAGAATGGAAAAGATCATTCGCGCGGCAAGTGAACAGCAGGTGGGTGTACTGGTGGATGCGGAAGAGACCTGGGTGCAGGACCCGGTAGATGCCCTTACCATGCAGATGATGCAGAAATACAATACTGGGAAAGCGGTGGTTTATAACACCATCCAGTTGTACCGCCACGACCGACTGCAGTTTCTGAAAGACAGCATTGGACAAAGCCGGCAGCAGGGGTTTATAGCAGGTGTAAAATTAGTGCGGGGAGCTTATATGGAAAAGGAACGGAGAAGAGCGGAGGAAAAAAGTGACCCTTCGCCCATCCAGCCAGATAAGGCGGCCAGCGACAGGGATTATAACGCGGCGGTAGCGTTTTGCATAGAACACCTGCCGGATCTTTATATGATAGTAGCATCGCACAACGAAGAAAGCAACCTTTACGCCACCGGGCTAATGCAGCAGAAAGGTATTCCCCTACAGCATCCCCATATTCATTTTTCCCAGCTTTACGGTATGAGTGATAATATCACTTTTAACCTGGCCAGGGCCGGATGTTCGGTTAGTAAGTATTTACCCTTTGGCCCCATAAAAGACGTGATACCCTACCTGATGCGGAGGGCCCAGGAAAACAGTTCGGTGAGCGGCCAGACGGGCAGAGAACTGGGCCTCATAAAAAAGGAGCTGCGGCGCAGGAAATTGTAGGTACGGTTTACCGCTATTTATTAACTTGCAGCTATGCAGCAATACCTTACGCTACTACAACATATACTCGATAAAGGGGCTTCCAAAACGGACCGCACCGGTACCGGCACTACGAGCTGCTTCGGGTACCAGATGCGTTTCGACCTTGGGGAAGGATTCCCGATGGTGACCACCAAAAAGCTGCACCTGAAAAGCATCATTCACGAATTGCTATGGTTTCTGAAGGGAGAAACCAATATAGGGTACCTGAAAGAAAACGGCGTACGCATCTGGGACGAATGGGCAGATGAAAACGGAGACCTGGGACCTGTTTACGGTAAACAGTGGCGTAGCTGGCAGGGTGCGGATGGCAAAGTATACGACCAGGTAAAAGAGGTGATCCATCAGCTTAAAAACAATCCCGACAGCCGCCGTATTATGATTAGTGCCTGGAACGTTAGCGAGCTTTCACAAATGGCCCTGATGCCCTGTCATGCCCTGTTCCAATTTTATGTTGCCAATGGCAAACTAAGCTGCCAGCTTTACCAGCGGAGTGCGGATGTATTCCTGGGGGTACCTTTCAATATTGCTTCCTATGCATTGCTTACCCTTATGATAGCGCAGGTATGCGACCTGGAACCGGGGGATTTTGTTCATACGTTCGGCGATGTGCATATTTACAGCAACCACCTGGAGCAGGTAAAACTGCAATTGACCCGTACCCCTTACCCGTTGCCTGTGATGAAGCTGAACCCCGCGGTAAAAGATATTTTTGGTTTTAGCTTTGGGGACTTTACCCTGGAAAATTACCAGAGCCACCCAGCCATCAAGGCACCGGTGGCCGTTTAATCTATTTTTATGATAATATCCTTAGTAGTCGCCGCCTCCGAGAACAATGCCATCGGTAAGAAAAACAAGTTGTTATGGCATCTTCCCAACGATATGAAATTTTTTAAAAACACCACCTGGGGCCTGCCGGTAATCATGGGACGTAAGACCTTCGATTCCCTGGGCAACAAACCCCTGGCAGGAAGAACCAATATAGTGATCACGCGCCAGGAAAACGGGCAGGCAGATGGAGTGACTATAGTAAAAAGTCTGCAAGAAGCTATCGACATGGCTGCCGCTACCGACGCCAAAGAGATATCCGTAATAGGGGGCGGTGAAATATACCGCCAGGCAATGGATATAGCCAACAAGATCGTTATTACGAGGGTACACGCCGTACTCGAAGGAGATACCTATTTCCCGGAGATTGATCCGGAGCAATGGGAGCTTGTTTCGAACAAAGATTTCTCCGTGGATCAAAAACACGCTCATAGTTACAGTTTCCAGGTATGGACCAGAAAGGATAAGCAGTAGTTTCATAAACGATCTTTCTAAACGACATTCATGTACTCTCCCGTAAAACTGGTTTCAAAATACATTCATTATTTTTTAACTTCCTCTAACGGTAAGGGTCACGGAGTACATTCGCCCTTTGTATTCGATTTTATCATACATGTATTGAACGACAAAAGGGCCTTTTATGCACATACACAAATAGAGTACCTGCGGAATAAATTATTACAAGACAGCCGCACGATAGAAGTGGAGGATATGGGTGCCGGTTCCGCGCAGGGTACTACCCGCAGGCGGCTTATAAGCGACCTGACAAAATATGCCGCCAAACCTAAAAAATACGGCCAGTTACTTTTCCGGATAGCGCACTATTTGCAGCCGGCACATATACTGGAACTGGGCACTTCCTTAGGCATCAGCACGTCTTACCTGGCCAGCGCGGATACACGTATACCCGTCATTACCCTGGAAGGCGCACCGCTGGTAGCTATGGAGGCATTAAAAAATTTCGACACCCTGGGCTTGCAGAATATCCGGCTGATTCAGGGTAATTTCGATAATACGCTGCCGCGCATACTGGCTGCAACGGGTACGCCCAACCTGGTATTTGTGGACGGCAATCACCGTAAAGCAGCCACGCTGCATTACTTTGAGCAATTGGTGCAACGCGCGGGTACGGATACCGTTTTTATATTCGACGATATACACTGGAGCGGCGAAATGGAAGAAGCCTGGGAGCAGATAAAAAAACACGAAGCGGTAACGCTTACCATTGACCTTTTTTTCCTCGGCCTTGTTTTTTTCCGGACAGAGATCAAAGAGCCGCAGCATTTCAGGATCAGGTACTAGATACCGGGCAATACCCATTTATATTTTATCATTATCAATCATCATTATTGCAACTACCTTCTGCTCTTATATCATCCCTTCTTAAAGCCCCGGGTTTTGACGCACCAACCTTTGAAGCGGCACATGCTGCGGAAGAAAAGATAACGTCCATACGGTTCAATCCCGCTAAGCTGCAGCAACTATCCGAATCGCCGGTTACGGATACGATGCAACCCGTGCCATGGTCATCCGGCGGCTACTACCTTGCTTCGCGGCCCTCATTCACCTTCGATCCGCTGTTTCATGCAGGACTTTATTATGTACAGGAAGCATCCGGTATGTTCCTGGAGCAGGCGTTACGGCAGTCGGTGGATTTATTAACTCCTTTAAAAGTACTCGATCTGTGTGCGGCTCCGGGGGGCAAGTCGACCCTTATACAATCGCTTCTTACCAAGGAAAGTCTACTGGTATCCAATGATGTGATCCGTTCGAGAGCAGCGATACTGGAAGAGAACATGATCAAATGGGGTGCTGCAAATGTGGTAGTAACGAATAATGATCCCCGGGATTTTCAGAAGCTGCCCGGCTTTTTCGATGTAATAGTGATAGATGCTCCCTGCAGCGGCAGCGGGTTATTCAGAAGGGACCCTTACCTGGTAAAAGAATGGAGCCTTGCCAACGTGGAATTGTGCTGCCAGCGGCAGCAGCGCATCCTGGCAGATGTATTGCCGGCATTAAGAGAAGGAGGGATATTGATATATTCCACCTGTTCGTATTCAGCGGAAGAAAATGAAGACATAGTCGACTGGCTGATGCAGGAACTGCCTGTTGAAAGTATGGCCTTGCAGTATTTACCTGCTCATGGCATGGTGGAAACGGTATCTGCAAAGGGAGGATATGGGTACCGTTTTTATCCTGATAAAGTAAAGGGAGAAGGACTGTTCATCACCGTCCTGCGTTTGCTGCCGGGCAAGGCAATGGATACCATACATCGCACGGCTGTACAGCCCCCGTCACATAAGTTTGAAAAAATAGTGGCTGAAGAACTGGCTCTTCTCCGGCATTGGTTAACAGATGCAGGCAGTTACCAATACATAAAGTTTAAGAATGAAATACTGGCAGTTCCCTTATCCTGGGGTGCATCGGAAAAAGAATTGCTTTCTTTGATGTATGTAAAAAAAGCAGGCATAAAAACGGGGGAGATGATGAGCGGTGCCCTGGTGCCGGATCACCAACTGGCTGTTAGTGGCCTGGTAAGCACTCATATCCCTTCCATCGAACTGGATGAAGAAGACGCCGTGCGCTATCTCAAAAAAGAAACCATGCAGTTGAATACGCAGGCTAAGGGATGGATGCTGGTGAAATACAAAGGGCTGGCATTGGGATGGGTAAAGGCATTGCAGAACAGGGTGAATAATTATTACCCTAAGGAATGGCGGATATTGAAGAAAGAGAGATGATGTATCACAGTCAATACTATTAAGCATGTTCGTTGAATAGTCAGATAATACGAACGATCTACATTTTCATATTGGAACTTTGAACAACTACATGATATTTATTAAGTAATACATTACGGTAAAATTAATGTTTAAGTATTCAAATTAATTCTTAAATTTAAGTTTGATTTGAATAACCTTTTATCTGAAATTTTTCTATATAACCTTCGATATCCTTTTGAATATCCTCCCGGCATATTTGGTGTTTCTTGTTAGACTACTCTAAACAAATAGAATAAATAAATATAATATAGTTGACAATTAAACATTAAAATTAAACCAATAAACCTGTTTATGAAAATAAGTTTATACTTCCCAATGCTTAAGGGCATAGCAATCACAATGCCCATTATTTTCGTTCTTCTAATTTTTATTCAGCCGAAGGCCGGTGCGCAGAACCTGGCACTGGACAGCGTTAATCTCGAACTGCGGCAATTGTTCTCTCCCCTTGATAAGCCCGATCCGGCCATCCGT
>JANNOM010000057.1:0-12745 GCA_031399065.1 Chitinophagaceae bacterium | reverse complement strand
AATAATTGTAGGTGGCATTGTGAGTATTATAATAGGAGTGGTAATACTGGCTAGGCAACTGGGCCTGGAACACTATACAGGTGTTTTTACCAAACAATTTGATGAAGGAGTTAGTTTTTCAGGGTTGTTGAAATGGCACTTTACAGAATGGGCGGAGATTTCACTGAATACCTCATTGGCCCGGGTAGAAGGTTATATACCGGGCGGACTGGGTGAAACGGCTTTCGCACTGGGAGGTATATTTTTTTTCGGATGTTTTTTATATCTTGTTTTTATCAGAAAAAATCAGTTGCCGTTTATCGTTAAAGCCTACCTGCTTCTCTACAGCGTGTTATTATTCAACTGGCCTTTTTACGATCCCCGTTTCTGGGTGCCTCTCATCCCGCTGATCATCCCACCGATAGTGGAAGGTTTACAAAGTGTGCGTTTTAAACCCGCTAAAATGCTTATTACTTTGTTCCTGCTTGTTTATATAGCGGAAGGCGTTCTCTCGGTTGGGTATATAAGTTATACATCGCTCAACAAGCAGGTATTTGCCCGCACCCAGGCAAGTGGGGTTTATAAGAATGAATATGAAACGGCTTTTTTCGGTAAGCCGTTAAGTGATACCGCTAAAAGTATTGACCCCGCAGCGCTCAGCGTTATCAAACGTTATAACTGATAAAAATTAGCGAAAAGGTTTATAAAAGCGGGTAGTCCCCAGGTTTAGCATCGGTATGTCCCCCGAAGTGTCTCCAAACGTATATATCTTATCGTAAGCGGATAATATAAATGATTCATTGATGCGCCTGACTTTTTCGTTGCCATGACAGTTATTGCCTTTTATTTTCCCCGTCAGTACACCCGATCTTATGTCCAGGCAGGTAGCCATCAGCTCAATCCGTAGTTGTTCCGTCCATGGCCTTATCCAGTTTTCGGGAGATGCGGAAACGATCACCACCCTTATCCCTTTATCCTGGAAGTCCCTGATCTCCGCCAGCGCTTTCGGCCGTAAAAGGGCAGGAAGTTTTTCCGTAACAAAGGCTTTTCCCTTTTCGTCAAAACTTTCTACCGTCATATTTTTGAAAAAGAAACCCAGTATTTTTTCTTTTGCTGACTGGTTGGAAATAATTTTAAGCTTATAGGCTACCAGGAAGGGACTATACAGAATAAAACCCAGGTAAAAATTGAATCGTCCTTTGGTGAATTTTATAAATTCCAAAAGGGTATCCCTGGTTGTTATAGTACCGTCAAAATCGAAGAAGGCGATCTGTTTCAATGTTTTTTTCAAACATAGGCATTTTTTTTATTCGTCCCGCGTACTAACGGTATCGAGATAGTTTGTTAACAGATGTTTCTCCCGTTTCGGATTGTACCTTTTCCTTTTAGTATTTTTGCCAAAACAACGTATATCAGCTCCAGTTCCAATATATTATTGTCTCCTATCGAATACTTAAAAGGAGTGGGCCCGCTTAGAGCCGACCTTTTGAAGAAAGAGCTGAATATTTTCACCTTCAAAGATCTCCTCGAGCATTTTCCCTACCGGCATGTGGACAGAACATGGGTGAAGCAAATCGGTGAAATCAATTTCCAGACAGATTATGTTCAGGTAAAGGGTAAACTCTTCGACATGCAAATACTGGGAGAGAAAAGAGGAAGACGCCTTACCGCCTTATTAACCGATGGCACCGGCACGCTCGAACTGGTATGGTTTCAGGGAATTAGCTGGGTGGAAAAAACGCTCGTTGCCGGGCAGGAATACCTGGTATACGGTAAAGTAGGTTATTTCAACGGCAAGCCCCAGTTATCTCATCCCGAAATAGAACCTTTTGACCAGGAGAAGAGGGAAGGAAAAAGCTTCCTGGAGCCCGTTTATCCAACAACGGAAAAACTGAAGGCAAGGGGACTGGGGGGGCGGCAGATAGCAAAGATCACCTCCGGATTAATGAACATGCTTACACCCAAAGACATTCCGGAGAACCTGCCGGAGCGGGTGCTGAAGCAGTTGCAGACCCTATCGCGTTATGAGGCATTTGGACATATCCATTTCCCGCCGGATGCCGCCGCTTATCAAAAGGCACTCGATCGCCTTAAGTTTGAAGAGTTTTTTATAGCGCAGATCCGTATGGCATTAATAAAATCGGAACGGCACCGGTTTTCAAAAGGCGTCGTGTTTACACAGGTGGGAGAGATGTTTAATGATTTTTATAATAACTATCTGCCCTTTCAGTTAACCGGTGCCCAGAAAAGGGTGCTGAAAGAAATAAGAAACGATACCGCACGGGGAAGGCAGATGAACAGGCTGTTACAGGGCGATGTAGGAAGTGGTAAAACAATGGTGGCCCTGCTTTGTATGTTGCTTGCAATAGATAACGGTTACCAGGCATGCCTGATGGCTCCTACGGAGATACTGGCAAAACAACACTACGACAATATTAGTGAATTATTGAAACACCTGCCGGTACAGGTTCAGTTGCTTACCGGCTCCTCCAGGCAAAAACACCGCAAAGAAATACTACGGCAACTGGAGGAAGGTGGCCTGAATATTCTGATCGGAACCCATGCCGTATTGGAAGAGGGTGTAAAATTTCTGAATCTCGGACTGGCGATTGTAGATGAACAACACCGGTTCGGGGTAGCGCAGCGGGCCCGGCTGTGGCAGAAGGCAGTAATACCTCCGCACGTGCTGGTAATGACCGCCACGCCCATTCCAAGAACCCTGGCCATGACGGCTTATGGAGACCTTGATTATAGCGTAATTGATGAACTTCCGCCTGGAAGGCAATCTATTACCACCGTGCATCGTTATGAACATACAAGGCCGGGGGTAATGGATTTTATAAAATCGGAATTGAAGAAGGGCAGGCAGGCATATATCATCTTTCCCCTGATAGAAGAATCAGAGAAAATGGATTATGAAAACCTGATGAAAGGTTATGAAAATGTTAAAGCTTATTTTCCGGAACCAGCATACTGGATCAGTATGGTGCACGGCCGCCAAAAAGCCGACGTAAAGCAAACGAATATGCAACGTTTTGTAACAGGTGACACTCATATAATGGTATCCACCACAGTCATCGAAGTAGGGGTTAATGTACCCAATGCAACCGTTATGGTAATCGAAAGTGCCGAAAAGTTCGGTTTGTCGCAGTTGCACCAGCTTCGTGGCAGGGTTGGCAGGGGAAGTGACAAAAGTTTTTGTATATTACTAACCGGGAATAAGCTGGGCAACGAAGCAAAAGAACGACTGAAGATGATGACAGCAACCAATGATGGATTTAAGATTGCGGAAAAAGATCTTGAAATAAGAGGTCCCGGTAACATCGAAGGTACCCGCCAAAGCGGGTTGATGGATTTTAAGCTGGCAAGCATTACCGCGGACAGGCAGTGGCTGGAACTGGCGAAAGAAATGGCATTGCAGGTAATTGACGAAGATCCGGAGCTTAGTTCGGCCGTAAATTTGCAACTCAAAAGCTACCTCCGTATGCTACAGGGAAAAACAATATGGAGTAAAATATCGTAGATTTATAGTACCCTGCCCCAATCGGGCTTAATTTCGAATAATTAAATGAATACTTTGCCAGATAAATTTTTTATATCCTTACTTTTCGGCCTCCTGTTCGCACTGAGTGCAACATCTCAAAATAATTATACCAGCCTCGAATTTATAGAAAACAAAGGCCAGTGGGACAGTGCCATTACTTACCGCGGCGACCTGAACAGCGGGTCTTTTTATTTACGGAAAGCTGGCTTTACCGTGGTGCAGCATCATCCGGGGGATATGGAACGGATCGCCGAAGAAGTGCATGGCCATTCCTCCGTACAGAAAGGAATTAAAAGACCTGTAAGACCCACCCGGGATGGAAGATCCGGCGGTGGAGTACCAACGCCTGGAAATACCTCGGATCTGGTATTACGCTCCCATGCCTACACCATGGATTTTATTGGCGGTAACCCTGCCGCAAAGCAACTGGCAGGTAAACCAGACCAGGGTTATAATAATTATTTCATCGGCAACGATTCATCACAATGGGCGAGCAACTGCCGCCTTTTCCAGGAGATAACGTATAAAAATATCTACCCGGGCATAGATGTTAAATATTACACAGAATCCGGAACGCTTAAATATGAATTTATCCTGCAGCCGGGTGCAGATGCATCGCAGATAGCCATGAAGTTTAACGGAGTGGATAAGCTAAGCCTTCGTAATAACGAATTGATCATAACTACTTCAGTAGGGGAATTAAAGGAACTGGCGCCTTACACTTACCAGTCGGATGTAAATGGACGGAAAAAAATAGAGTGCAAATATAAAATAGAGAATAACAATGTCGTACGTTTTGCTTTAAAAGACTACGATAAATCACAGGTGCTGGTGATAGACCCTTCCCTGATTTTTGCATCGCTTTCTGGAAGTACGGCAGATAATTGGGGATATACCGCCACTTACGGTCCGGATGGCAGCTTTTTCTCCGGCGGTATCGTATTTGGGACGGGTTATCCTACTTCCCCTGGTGCGTATCAGACCAATTACAGAGGAGTCGGTGGTACTGGCTCATGGAATATGGGCATCATGAAGCTGAGTTCCAATGGAAGTCAGCGGCTATATGCAACCTATATAGGAGGAGATGCGCAGGATCAGCCACATAGCCTGTTCTGCGATCCGCAGGGTAATCTCATTATTGCGGGACGAACCTCCAGCAACAACTACCCGGCATTTTTACTGGCATGTCCTGTTTCGGGAGGCAAACCAACAGGGGGTGCGGATATAGTAGTCACCAAACTAAATGTAACAGGTACTGCCCTGATTGGCTCTGCCCGCATAGGCGGCGACGGTGCGGATGGATTAAATACCCGCGATAGTCATACCGGCGGATCTTTCCAATTAGTGAGCAATTACGGGGATGATGCCAGGAGCGAAGTAATAATAGATGCGTCAGGCAATATTTACGTGGCTTCCTGCTCTCAGTCCGACGGTAGTTTTCCTACTACCCCAGGCGCGTCCCAATCAACGCTCAACGGAGAGCAGGATGCTGTATTGCTGAAACTAAATCCCAGTTGCTCCGCCCTGCTCTTCAGTACCTTTATGGGCGGCAGCGGTTACGAAGCGGGTTTTGTACTGGCCCTCGACCCTACTAACCAGGATATTTATATGGCCGGTGCTACTAACAGTACAAATCTTCCCGGTAATAAAACGGGGTCCATACAACCAAACAGTGCAAGCGGAATAGACGGGTTTATTGCGGTTTATTCTAATGACGGGTCTGTTTTTAAGCAATCTACTTACCTGGGTACTAATGGTTCCGATTTTATATTTGGAATTCAATTTGACCGTAATGGCTACCCCTATGTAATGGGTACGAGTACGGGCAATTGGCCGGTTGTAAATGCAAAGTATTCCAATCCCGGCTCCCGCCAGTTTATCGCTAAATTAAACAGGGGCCTTTCCGGCTTCCAGTATTCCACTGTATTCGGGGCAGCCTCCGATAGGCCCAATATTTCCCCGGTAGCTTTCCTCGTAGACAGGTGCGAAAATGTGTATGTGTCAGGATGGGGTAAAGACATTAACGGGGCTTTTAAAACATTATCAGGCACCCTGGGTATGCCGGTAACTCCGGATGCCATACAGGGCAGAACCGATAACCAGGATTTCTATTTTACCGTTATTAAGCGTGACGCCGAATCGCAGCTGTACGGAACATTCTTCGGCGAGCAGGGAGGAACGGGAGAACACGTTGATGGAGGCACCAACCGCTTTGATGCGAACGGCGTTATTTACCAGGCTATATGTGCCAATTGTGGCCCTGTAGGAGAAAAGCCCCGGTGGCCGGTAACGCCCGGTGCATGGTGTTGCAATACAGGATGGGCACCCTCCAGCGGCGGCGGATGTAATCTCGGGGCGTTAAAAATATCATTTAATTATGCAGGTGTCGGTGCCAGTGTAAGATCTTTCCTGGACGGCAACCTCGATAGCACCGTATGCGCACCCGCTACCGTGGAGTTCCGCGACACGATCCGGAACGCAGTGCAGTACGAATGGAGCTTCGGCGATGGTACCCCTGATGTGATTACTACCGATTACCGGCAGACACACCTGTTTGCTTCAGTGGGTAACTACAGGGTGAGACTAATCGCCGTCGATTCATCCACCTGTAATATCCGCGACACTTCGTATGTGACGATTTATGTAAAAGACAATAAGGCTAATCTGGCGTGGGATTTTCAAAAAACAATACCTTGCCCCGACCTTTCCCTCCAATATACTTTCCGGAACCTGAGTACACCCACCGGTGTGCCGTTTACTAATAATACGTTTATATGGGATCTCGGCGACGGAACAAGAATTGATCCCTATGGAACAGATAATATTACACACACATATAGAACCGCTGGTACGTATACTGTAAAACTTATTCTTACAGACACCAATTATTGCAACGCGCCGGATTCCCTGGCAAAACAGGTAAGAGTATCTCCGCTCGTTAATGCGCAGTTTGAAACACCGGCAAACGGTTGTGCACCGTACGATGCCGTATTTAATAATACTTCTTTAGGAGGTCAAACCTTTGTGTGGGACTTTGGTGACGGACAGACGTCTACAGAAATTAACCCTACTCACAATTATTCAAATGCTGGCACCTATACAATCAGGCTTACAGCTACCGACCCGCTCACCTGTAATCTAACGGACGATACAACCTTACAGATCACCCTGAGTGCTTCGCCCCTGGCTTCTTTTACATATACTCCTATACCGCCAATTGAGAATACGGCAAATATATTTACCAATACTTCCTCTTCAGATGCCAACAGGTTCAAATGGGCCTTCGGAGATGGAGATTCACTGGTTACCAGCAGCAGGTCGCCTGTAGAGCATCAGTACAATGAAACCTGGACATTTACAGCCTGTCTTACTGCCTATAACCGGGCTGGTTGCCTGGACGATACCTGCCAACAGGTGGCTACGATCGTGAACCCACGGCTGGATGTGCCTAATGCCTTTACACCCCTGGGACCGCAAGGTGCCAGCAAGATTTTTGTAAGAGGATATGCCATCAGCCGTATCCGGTTCACCATTTACAACAGGCAGGGTCTGAAGATATTTGAAACCACTAACCGTAACGAAGGGTGGGACGGAAGGTATAAAGGAGTAGTTCAGCCAATGGATGTGTATGCATATACGCTGGAAGTTGTATTCACTGACAATACTACTGCAACCAAAAAGGGAGATATAACGTTAATAAGATAGAACAGGTGAATTTATTTAGTTACCAAGAAAAAGTGCCGATGAAACGTATTAAAATATTCCGGTTTATACTGTCCCTTTGTATAATCTTTACGGGACCCGGTGTGTTTTCCCAGGATCTCCACTTCTCTCAGTGGTTTAATTCCCCTCTTACCACCAACCCCGCCAATACAGGATTTATCCCGGATGCAGATTATCGTATAGGTGCCAATTACCGCAGCCAGTACGTAAACGTTCTTTCGGTACCTTATAAAACGATCAGCATTTACGGCGACGCCCAGTTGATGAGAGATCGGTTCGAAAATGGCTGGCTGGGAGTAGGAGGCGTTTTGTTGAGAGACGTGGCAGGTACCGGCAATCTTACATCCACCAAAGTTTACGGGTCGTTCGCCTATCATCAGATGCTGGGCCTCAGCAGCCTGCTGACGGCAGGTTTTAACCTGGGCTGGGCAAATAAATCCATCAATACCAACAATCTTAAATTTCCCGATCAGTTCAATAAATCCACCGGCTTTTTTGACGCCGGCGTACCTTCCGAAGTGATACTGAATAGTAATAGTACCAGCTACTTCGATATGCAGGTGGGGGTCAACTATGCCTACTTTCCAACTGATAAAGTTTATGTTAATGGAGGTTTTTCCATCCATCATATTAACAGGCCCCGGGAAAGTTTTTTCCTGAGTAACGATCAGGGTTTCAATAACCGGCTTTCTCCCCGATACATAGGTTTCGTTAATGCAAGTGTAAAATTAAACGACAAGGTTATTGTAAACCCGATGGCTTATTATAGCAGTCAGGCAGGCGCAACGGAATTGATGGCAGGAGGCAGTTTTAATTATAATCTCTCCGGCGACGGCGTTACCCAGTTACTCGGAGGAGCGTTTTACCGGTCAGGAGATGCGGTGATCCCTATGCTGGGGTTTCAATGGAATGGCTTTCGTATGATGTTCACGTATGATATTACCACTTCCGGACTGAAAAACTATAACAATTCGAGGGGGGCTACTGAGTTTTCGCTGGTGAAGCACGGATTTTATAGTGATGGCAATTCAGCTATCAGGCAGTCGCTCTGCCCGCAATTTTAATAATCTTACCGGTTTTTAAATTTTTGCTCCGATCTTTGCGGAGCTTTTTTTTAACTGAAGCATGAGCCCTATAAAATTGCTCAAAGCTGCTAAATACATAAACAAGTCGCTGTATGAAACGAATTCACTGGTATTATCTCCTGGCGCTGATGTCGGGTATTTTAGTAATGGCATTCCGGCCGGCCCGCAGCCCGCGGGTATTGGTTTTTTCCAAAACTGCCGGTTTTCACCATAATTCCATTCCTTCGGGTCTGAAGGCACTAATAGAATTAGGAAAGCAAAATAATTTTCATGTTGATACTACTACAAACGCGGATTATTTTACGGAAGACAGTTTAAAAAGATATGCCGCCGTTGTTTTTTTAAATACTACGGGCAATGTATTAAACAGTTTTCAGGAAGCCGATTTTGAACGCTATATACAGGCTGGTGGAGGGTATGTGGGAATACACGCAGCAACCGATACGGAATATGACTGGGGATGGTATGGAAGGCTTGTGGGGGCTTATTTTACCAGCCACCCCGCACAGCAGGAAGCCGTTCTGAAAGTGGTTAATAAAGATCATCTCTCTACATCTCATCTTCCGGATGAATGGAAAAGAAAAGACGAATGGTATAATTTTAAGAAAGTAAGCAAGGATATTAATGTACTTATTACCATAGACGAAACATCGTATAAAGGAGGTACTAATGGAGATACTCACCCTATGGCCTGGTACCAGGAGTACGACGGAGGCAGGTCCTGGTACACCGAACTCGGTCATACCGATGAATCCTACACAGATCCCAATTATTTAAAGCACATTCTGGGTGGTATAGTATACGCTATGGGAAATAATTCCGACAAGGATTATACGAAAGCCACTACGCTTAGGGTGCCCGCAGAATACAAGTTTACCAAAACCTCTCTCGTTAAAGGTACTTTTTTTGAACCTACCGAGCTTACTATTCTTCCTAACCTGGATGTACTAGTTTCGCAACGGAGAGGGGAGATATTACTTTATAAAAAAGCTACCGGCAAGGTTAAAAAGGCGGGATTTCTGGATGTTTATTTTAAAACACTGAAAACGCCGAAAGTAAATGCAGAAGAAGGCTTGCTGGGTATACAGGCTGACCCTGATTTTGCAAATAACCATTTTGTTTATGTGTTTTACAGCCCGGCGGATACATCAGTTAACAGGTTATCCCGCTTTACACTGGAAAACGATAGTATAGATAATAAATCGGAAAAGATCATCCTGCAGCTGTATTCACAAAGGGAAATTTGTTGCCATACCGGCGGCTCTATCGCTTTTGGTCCCGATAATACGCTTTTTGTTTCTACGGGTGATAATTCGACACCATTCGACGAAGCGAATAACCCGTATGCCAATCACGGGTATGCACCGCTCGACGAAAGGGAAGGACATCTGCAATATGATTCACGCAGGGGAGCCGGAAACACCAATGATCTTCGTGGAAAAATATTACGTATTAAGATAAATCCAGACGGCTCTTATAGTATTCCGGAAGGCAACCTGTTTGTAGAAGGCGAAGCGCAAACAAAGCCTGAAATATATGTAATGGGTACTCGTAATCCATATCGTATTTCCGTTGATAAAAAGAACGGTTATCTATACTGGGGCGATGTGGGTCCGGACGCCAAAAAAGATAGCACAGAAACTCGCGGACCCCGTGGTTACGACGAAATGAACCAGGCCCGCAAAGCCGGCTTCTTCGGCTGGCCCTTATTTGTAGGAAGTAATTATCCTTACCGTACACACGATTACGCTACCAACGAAAACGGCGGGCCCTTCGATCCTGCCAAACCAATAAATGATTCCCGAAACAATACGGGCTTGCGCGAACTGCCACCGGCACAACCCGCGTTTATATGGTATCCTTATGATGTATCTTCCGAATTTCCCCAGGTAGGAAGTGGTGGAAGATGTGCCATGACCGGTCCTGTATATTATGCCGATATGTACCCTGAGAAGACGAGAATGCCGGATTATTATAATGGCCGATTGTTTATATATGACTGGATCAGGGGCTGGTTTAAAGTGGTGACCATGCTACCGGACGGAAGTTTCGATAAGATGGAATCATTTATGTCGGATACCCGATTCAACGCACCGGTAGATGTGGAAATGGGCCCTGATGGCAAAATGTATGTACTGGAATACGGCAGCGGCTGGTTCTCGAAAAACGCCGATGCCGGTTTGTCCAGAATAGATTATGATCCGAATAAGAAAAAACCGGTGACTCCAAAACCAGTCAATAAGCCAGGCACACTCAATAAGCCATTGGCAGGTTCCGGCAGTTATGATAAGGCATCGGTGCCGGTAGGTCACCAGCAAGCAACCGCTGCTGCTAAAATATCATCTGCTGCGGCCGGTAAAACACTCATGCTTTCGCTGGATTGTAAAACCTGTCATAAGACCAACGAGAAATCGATCGGACCATCTTTTACCGCGGTAGCCAAACGATATAAAACGGATAAAAACATGGTGCCGTATCTTTCCGAAAAGATCATTAATGGCGGTGGAGGCAAATGGGGGGAAGTGCCCATGCCCGCGCACCCCGCTCTACAGAAGACTGAAGTGAAAAAAATTATCGACTGGATTAAAACGTTGTCACGTTAATTAAGAAGAAATGACCCCGATGATAAAATGCTTTGCCGTTTCGTTAACTCTTACTGTCTGCGGATTGTTTACTTATGCGCAGGAAAGCACACAACTGGATAGTGTGATAGTAACGGCTCAGAAAAGAGCAGAACTGCTGCAGAAAATTCCGTTCAGCGTTACGGCCATTTCTGCCAAACAGGTAAAGGAATACCGCTTATGGAATAGTAAGGATATTACGGCCATTGTACCCAACCTGTATTCCGCGGACCCGGGCGACGACCGGAATGTAACAGGCATACGCGGCATCGCCACCACTTCCTATAATCCCGCAGTGGCTACTTATATAGACGGGGTCAACCAGTTTGGTCTGGATACCTATATTTCCCAATTGCTGGATGTGGAGCGCATTGAAGTGCTAAGGGGCCCGCAGGGTACTTTGTATGGAAGAAATGCGATGGGCGGGGTGATCAATATTATTACGCGCCAGCCTTCGGACATAGCCAGCGCTTATGCTGAAGCCAGTCTCGGTAACTACGGTCAGCAGCGTTATACCGCTGCCGTTAGAACCCCACTGGTAAAAGGTAAACTATACCTCGGAATAGCGGGTGTTTTCGATAAGCGGGACGGTTATTATGAGAACCAGTTCGACATCAGCTCCTACGATGCGCGCAGCAGCTTTACCGGTAATTACTATCTGAAGTATGCACCCTCGGATAAATGGATGCTTTCATTAAATGTAAAGCATCATAACAACCGGAACAAAGGCGCATTTCCCCTCGTGTCCGGCGACCCGTTTGAAGATCCCTTTAAGCTGAACCAGAATGCCATTACCAAAATGATCGACAATACGTTAAATGCTTCTTTTTCGGCAGATTATAAAGGCACCGCTTTTAACTTCAGTTCCAATACTGCTTATCAAAGCAACTACCGGTATTATACTAAACCCATAGACGGTGATTTTTCTCCACTGGATATCGTTACTGTTATTAATAATTATGGAAAGGACTGGAACAATATAAAAGCATGGACGCAGGAGTTTAAATTTACCTCACCCGCATCTGCCGGTTCTTTTAAATGGATAGCCGGTTCTTATATGTTTCATAACAGCAGCCCGGTGAAACAGGCTACCCGTTATGGACAGGATGCTGGGCTAATAGGAGTTTCCGACATTAATTTTGCAGCGATCAATACGTCCGATGCCGACAATAACGGGATCGCTTTCTATGGCCAGGTGTCTAAGAATATTCTTCCCCGGCTGGAACTGATCGTGGGTGCGCGGTACGACTATGAACGCCAGAAGGCATCCGTACTGGTGGAGGGGGCATTTGATACGCAGCCTTCTTTTGTGTTGCTGCCGGATACCAGCGCACGCACTTCTTTTAGTGCTTTTTCTCCAAAAGCCGGGCTCAATTACACCTTATCGAAAAATGCTATAGTGTATGGGGTTTATAGCCGGGGATTCAGAACAGGCGGCCTTACTCAGTTATCACAGGATATTTCGTCGCAGCCCCCGTTATATGGTTTCGACCCCGAATACAGTAATAATTTTGAAGCAGGTATAAAGAGTACTTTATTTAATAACCTGTTACAGATAAACATTGCTGCTTTTTATTCCATCATTAACAATACACAAGTACCCACATTAATACTACCTGAAGCCATTACTGTTACCCGGAACAGTGGCGAACTTACCAGCAAGGGAGTGGAGCTGGAACTGGCGGCGATACCGGTAAAAGGCCTGGCGGTCAATTATAATTTTGGATATACGTATGCTAAGTTCAATGACTTTAAGTTGTCGCAGGATAACAGTTTGCCGGATTATGCTGGCA
>JANNOM010000007.1:0-153305 GCA_031399065.1 Chitinophagaceae bacterium | reverse complement strand
CCTCTAATGCACCTACACCAAAATCAGGCGATTGGGGCGGTCTCGTTATATGCGGCACCGCAAGAGTAAATAGTGCTTTTAACAGCACCCCCGGATTGTACGCCGTAGAAGGCGGGATCAATGATGCCACTACCAACGGAGGATTGGCTGGTTCAGGAGATGCCCTTTATCCTACACCTAACGACGATGACAACTCCGGCGTACTTCAATATGTACGGATAGAATATGCAGGCTACGCATTTGTACCAGATAGTGAAATCAACAGCCTCACATTAGCCGCAGTAGGCCGAGGCACTACCATCGACCACATCCAGATCACTTATGCAAAAGATGATGCGATCGAGTGGTTCGGTGGTACGGTAAACTGTAAATACCTGATCACCTATAAAACGCAGGATGATGATTTTGATACCGATAACGGGTACAACGGACAGGTGCAGTTTGGCCTGATCGTACGTGATTCAACGATAGCAGATATCTCCCGTTCGGAAGCTTTTGAAAGCGACAACAATGCAACAGGTAGTACCGCCCTTCCCAAAACCGCTCCCATTTTCTCTAATATTACTATGGTAGGGCCCCGCGCCACACTTACGAATGTGGGCAACTCCCTTTATCTGGGATCGGCTGTTCAGATTCGCAGAAATTCCGCTTTATCTCTGTACAATTCGGTTATATTAGGTTGGGCTAATGGCATATTGATCGATGCAGGTTTGGGTACACCCACCGATCTGAATATCCAGAGCAATGATTTACGCATCAAGAACGTATTAATTGCCGGCAGCAACAACCCAATCAGTTATACTCCAAGCAGCACTGCAGCTACAGGAGCAGACAATGCATCTATAGCTGCCTGGTTCAACGGGCAGGCATCTCCCGCTACTAACAGAGTGCTTACCAACGTGGACGATGCACGCTATACAAGACCTTTCAATTACACCAACTATGATTTTCAACCGTATGCCAATCCAGGGTCGCCGATCATAAACTTCCCTTCCGCTACACCTGCAGTATTAAACAATGTAGATTTCAGCGACTCTAAATTAGTGGCTGCTATTGCAACAACTGCTCCCAATAAAATAGAAGTGGTTACTTTCCGCGGAGCGGTTGCTACCGCCGGTGACCTTGCCAACTGGTATAAAGGATGGTCAGTATTTAATTAATACTTTATTTAGCCGGTACGGCTATATTTCTTAAATGAAAAGGTTCTTTCCGAATTAATACCGGAAAGAACCTTTTCATTTAAGAATAATCGATACAAAGTGCAAAAATTGTATTATCTTAATGTTAATTTATTTGCCTTGTGTTTACGAAAATAGCCATATTATCCATTTTAATACAGTTCGCGATTGCAGGTGTTTCCGGTAACTGCCAAACTGATTCAATTATTTCATTTGATTTTTGCGGAAATACATTCAGCTTTCAGTTCGATAAATCCCCTGTTTCAGTCCTGGAAAATGCTACTAACCCGGAGGCTGCTATTGCTGCCTATTGCCGGGAACTAAGCGAGGCAGATCATCCCTCAATTATCAATGCCCTGCGTAATTATAAAACGGTTTATAAGCCCGATGACTGGTTACATTACCAGCTTATCCGAAAGGTGGCGCAGCAGCTATGCCCTAAAGAATCAAATTATGAGCAATATACGTTGTACAAATGGTGGCTATTGAGCAAGTCAGGATACAATATGCTGTTAACCTACAGTGATGGTTATCTTTTGTTTTATGTTCAGAGCAATGAAGACGTATTTGATATTCCTGTCAGGGTTAAGGATGGCAAACAATATGTCTGCCTGAATTATCACGATTATAAGAACCTGGATTTAAAAAAGCATCAATTTGCCGTTATTCCTTTTGCCATAAAGGACGCCGTAAACAGCTTCTCTTACAAAATGACACGTTTGCCCGAATTCAAAGCAGTCGATGGTATTGATAAAGCGATCACTTTTGATTATAACGGCAACGAGTACCACTTTAAAATCAGGATCAACCCACAAGTGCAGTCGTTCTTTACCAATTATCCTGTGGTGGATTATGCCTCTTACTTCAATATCCCGCTCAGCGAAGATGCTTACCAGTCATTGATCCCCGAATTGAAAAAGACGCTGAAACGAATGAGCGTAAAAGAAGGAGTCTATTACCTGATGAATTTTACCCGGTACGCCTTTTCATTTCAGCCAGATACCAGGCAATTTGGAACTGAGAAGCGCATGACGGCGGAACAGACTCTATTTTACAATGAGAGCGACTGTGAAGACAGGGTTGCATTATTTTTCTGTTTGGTAAAAGAAATATACAACCTGCCTATGATCGTGCTTAGTTATCCTAACCACCTTACAATTGCCGTGCAGTTCAATAAGCCTGTAGGTAAATCGATCCTTTATAACGGTAAGCGATATTCATTTTGTGAGCCCACTTCACAAAAACAAGACCTCGCTATCGGGGCAATAATGCCCTTCCTTCGCGAAGTTGCTTACGAGGTGGCCTATGTGTATGATCCAGGTTTTTAATAATAATTTTGTTGGTTTACGAAATCGGTGTACCTTAACACATCTGCCAACCACGATTGTATCGGCATTTCAGGTAGCAGGTCAAGAATTCTTCGTCAAAAACCCTGTTCGAACGACAGACGAATGAGAGGCGAAGGAGAGACGAACGGAAAAAGCGGGATAAAAGAGGTCATCCGGACCCGCTTATAAAGTATAACAATCACATCCAGGGAAGAGCTTCGCGCACTAATTCAATGAAGGCCGGCTAGACTTTTAGTCTGCTTCCAGCGAAAGCCATCAAAAAATTCCTGTCATCAATCTTTCTTCTCCTCCAGCGTAAACCCCAGCGTTGTTCCCACTTCAGGCGTACTTCTTACATGAATTGTTTGCCCATGCGCTTCAATGATATGTTTACAGATGGCTAAGCCCAGCCCGGTGCCACCCCGGTCTCTGCTACGAGCCTTATCGGTGCGGTAAAAACGTTCGAAGATGCGGTTCAGGTGCTCTTCTTCTATGCCGATGCCGTCGTCGCTGATTTCGACCAGTACGCGGCGGGCTTCTGTGCGGTAGATGCTGGCGATGATATTGCCGTTCTGTTTGCCGTATTTAAATGCATTTACGATCATATTGATTAATACCTGGCGGATCTTCTCTTTGTCGGCAAATACGGTTACCGGCGACTCGCAGCCTTTTTTGATATAGCAGCGGATATTTTTATCGCTGGTTTTGATGGACAGAGATTCGAATACTTCCCGGATCATGTCCTGTACAACGAAAGTCTGCTGGTACAGTAGCTGCTCCCCGCTTTCCAGCTTCGATATCTCGTCGAGGTCGTTCATCAGGTTTACCAGACGGTCAACGTTTTTGGAAGCGTTATTCAGGAATTTGGTGCGCACATCGGGGTTGTCCATCGCTCCGTTCAAAAGGGTATCCACATAGCCCTGTATGGCAAAAATGGGCGTTTTAAACTCGTGGGAAAGATTTTGGAGAAATTCCTTCCGGTAAGCTTCGTTTTGTTTAAGCTGTTCTATTTCATAGCTTTTCTGCTCGGCCCAGCTCTGTACGTCCTCACTTACCTGGTCAAGGCTTTTTTTAGGAAGCACGTATTTATAATAAATTTCCTCCCGTTTGCTGGCTTTTGTTTGGTAAATGAATTTGTAGATGAGTTTGATCCGGTTGTCTATAAACTGCTCGAGAAAGTAGTAGAATAAGAGATAGGCTATTATGAAGCAAAGTGCAAAGCTGAACAGCGCGGCAAGCGCGGTTTTAAAAACGATAAGGCCCGTAATGGATACCAGGAGCGAAATAGCACCTGCGTTAATAGCAGAAACCTGGCGAAGTGATAGATTTCTAAAGGGCATCGATAAAGTTAATCTTAATCTTACAAATCGAATTTATAACCAACACCTTTTACCGTGGTAATGCAGTCAAGTCCCAGTTTTTGCCTGATTTTGCGGATATGTACATCAATAGTGCGGTCACCCACTATTACATCGTTGCCCCATACATGGTTCAGTATCTCGTTTCGCAGGAACACGCGGCCTGGTTTGGAAGCGAGCAGGTAAAGCAGCTCGAACTCCTTTTTTGCCAGTACGATGTCATTTCCGTTCATATTAACCATAAACTGCACGGGGTCAATAATGATGTTCTCGATTTTTAATACGCCATTGCCGCTTTCTTCCGGGTCGCTGATTCTCCGGAAAAGGGCATTCACCCGGCTCATGAGTAATTTTGGACTTACGGGCTTGTTTACGTAATCATCTGCCCCCATATCGAAGCCTTTCATTTGCGATGATTCATCGCTTAATGCCGTAAGAAAAATGATCAGTGTATTTTTAAAGGCCGCCTGTGCCCGGAGCAATTCGCATACTTCCACCCCGGTTCGCTTCGGCATCATGATATCAAGGATGATAAGATCAGGATTGATCGATTTGGCCTTCTGAAGCGCATCATCTCCATCCTTAGCCGTAAATACTTCATAACCTGCGCCGAGCAGGTTATAGCTGATGATCTCGAGTATATCGGGCTCATCATCCGCAATCAGTATTTTTTTGCCTTTATTGTCCATTTAACAATTTGTTTACGCAAACCTACCCTAAATAAGCGTCTGATGAGATATTTACGGGGGGAGTTCATAATTTATTAATATACATAACATTCGGGAAATACCTGCTTCTGACGGGAACGACTATTGTATGCAATACGTTATGTTGCCTATACATACGGTAATGTCTTTGCCCCGATACTCCCTTATTGCCAGGAAGGTTTTTTTTACGAACTTTATGATAATGAATCAATTGTACAAGTCTTGCTGGATCATATTCTTTAATGCCTGTTGTTTGGCAGGTTTTGCGCAAACGAGTGCGCCTGTCAGTTTTACCATAGCCAGAAGCCGGGTTCTATTCCACGATAAAATAGATGCGGAACAGAAAAAGCTATCGGTGATGCGTTTTATTGCCGATTCCCTAGATGAAGCCGGTGAGGAAACAATTCACCTGCAAATGGAATATGCGCTTATAAAACGAATCGACGAACTGCAAAAATCGATCGAAACGGATACCACTTTGGCTGATAACAATAAAGTGAAATACCTTCGCGGCATAGAATACCTGGTGCGCGGCTACCAGGATCATTACCGGAAAAAGGATTTCCCCCCCACGCTGGCTCCCATGCTGGTAAATGCGTATATGGAAGCGACGTTACTGGACCGGAATAATGAAAGCTTACAGCCCGTAATCGAAAAGTATACGTATGGGGTCGGCACCATCCTGGTTGAATGCTTCCGGTTCCCGGAAAACAAAGGGGTAGCCCCGTCCCGGATGGTGCTTACCAGGAAATACCTGGCATTGCATCCCGACCAGGTACTTCCACGCCTGCGTACCAATCCCGACATGCCGATGGCCGATAGCCTGTTAAAAATCGCCGCTCACCGCGACCCCCGCACTTTTTATAACTATGCGGCGGCCAACGATCGGCTGGGTGCCAGGATACGTGCCCAACAGGATCCGTTTATTTCCACGCTGGCAAAGATGGCCCGGAGTAAAAGCGGGATGCTTTATTTTCCGTTTATAGATATGGTCTTGTCAGGTAAAATGAGCTTTGAGGATATTGACAAAGTAAAAGACGATGGCCTTAATTATTACCGCCTGATGGTAAAAACCAGGATCAATTATGCAGGCAGGTTACTGGCAAGAGATACACCGCTGGAGATGCGGGCGCTCACCAGCATGATGGCGAAAAAGGCGAAAGACGTTTTTATCAGCCAGATCAACGGATTACATACGGCCACCGACCCTGTCCGGTTTAAATGCCTGGAGCCCCTTACGGCACAGGAGTTATATTACCTGGCAGTATTGGGAGAAGATGAAATATACACTTCCAGTTATACACGCGGGGTATTTCCCAAGATGTTCCAGCGGATGGCAGTGCCGAGGGCAGATAGCCTGATAATGACCGTGAACGGCGACTATTTCCGCAAATTCATCAAGATGGCGGCTGCCTATAATACGCTCGACTTTGTACTGAAATCGATGACGCCGGAAAGTTCGACCTCGCTCATGAAGGCGTTTATGATAGGGCTGGAAAAGACGACCACGGTAGATAATGTGGAAGACGCCGTGGATGTGGCCGATTCCTATAGCAGCATCTTCGAGAAAAATAAGGAACTGGCGTCGTTTATGATGAATGAGGCCCGCTGGAATTATGAACGGTGCCAGAAAGCGGGGGATAAAAATGGCCAGGTGGTTTACCGCCTGGAAAGCACTTTATTCGAATCTGCCGATACTTCGCGCAAAACCAACCTGTCTGCCGAACTGGGTATTCCCCCGGTTTACTCGGTGGCTTATAACACCCTTACCGACGATACGGGCAGGGTGGTGCAGCAATTGTTCTTTTACGGCGACGACGATAAGGATGGTCAGAACTCATTCGCCAATTTCATGGCCATGTTTCGCGGCAAACCCGAATGGGCAATTGCCGAAAACCCGGATTGGGTGTCTATAAAGTCTACCAGGGGTAAGCCCGTATGGATATTTGCCAACAAGCCCCTGCTAGGCGACGACGATCCCGATGCGGCAGCACAGGCAAAACTGGCTAAGTACCTGGAATCGAAGAATATTTCCCCTTCCATATTCATACACAGGGGGCATAGCTACCATGTAAAATACTCCCTGGCGCAGATACAGCCTACGGCAAGGATCGTGATACTGGGCTCCTGTGGCGGGTATAATAATATGAACGAAGTGCTGACTATCAGTCCCGATGCGCACATCATATCCTCCAAACAGGTAGGTACCAAAACGGTAAATGAACCCATTCTGCAGGCCATCAATAACGACCTGCGCAGCGGCAAAAACGTAGACTGGATACCGATGTGGAGAGAGCTGAGCAAGGAGTTTAAGGGCGACTCCAAGGAACTTTTTGATGATTATGTACCACCTTACAAAAACCTGGGGGTCATCTTCATTAAAGCCTACCGTAAAGCGGTAGAATAGGTGGATAAATGACTTTTCGATATAAACGATCACTGTATCTTTGCAGGGTATGCCGCAAGAAGTGAAAAGAACCATTTTTGATTTCTCTTTATTAAGACGAGTTTTTCAATTTGTTTCTCCGTATAAAGGTAAATTTTACCTGTCGCTCTTTCTCTCTCTGTTACTGGCCGTAATGGCACCGGTAAGGCCCTGGCTGATACAGATTACCATCAACCGGGGAATAGGCGCCAAACAGCAGGCAGCACCCGGCTGGCTCAATCAATTCCTGACAGACAGTATCGGTACTAATCTTATCCGCATCATCGTTTTTGTAACGGTTTTCCAGATCGTATTCCTGGTATTAGAAAGCTTTCTTCGATTCGTCTTTTCATATTATACTGCCTGGCTGGGCCAGGCCGTTGTAAAGGACTTACGGGTGAAAGTATATAAGAAGGTGTTAGGTCTTAACCTTTCGCAGTTCGACAAAACACCCATCGGAACCCTAACCACGCGCACGATTAACGATATAGAATCCGTCAATGATGTTTTTTCCGACGGACTGATACCGATCATCGCCGATCTGCTTTCCATCGTATCCATACTGGGTTTTATGTTTTACGTGGACTGGCGGCTGACGCTCATCAGCATATCTCCTTTTCCCATACTGATTGTGGCTACCTATTATTTCAAAGAAAGCGTAAACAAATCATTCATCCGGGTTCGCAATGCGGTTGCCCAGCTTAATGCGTTCGTGCAGGAGCATATAACAGGGATGGCCATCGTACAGGCATTTGCCGCCGAGGACAGGGAGTATGCCAAGTTCAAAAAGATAAACCGCGAACACCGCAACGCCAACATTAAATCCATCTTCGCTTATTCCGTTTTCTTTCCCATAGTCGAAATCATACTTGCCGTATCCACGGCCCTGCTGGTATGGCTTGGGTCTACCCAGGCCCTGGGTATGCCACGGGACCAGGCCATCGAGATGACGGGTAAAATGATCGCCTTCATTCTTTACCTCAACCTGCTGTTCCGGCCACTCCGTTTTATAGCGGATAAATTTAACGTGCTGCAAATGGGCATGGTATCCAGCGAGCGGGTGTTTAAGGTACTCGATAACAGCGACTATATAAAAACGGAGGGCGATTATGCGCCGCAGCAATTGAACGGTAAAATAACGTTCGATAAGGTATGGTTTTCTTATACGGGCGACCGGTATGTATTGAAAGATGTTTCATTCATCGTGAACCCCGGCGAAACGGTTGCCATCGTGGGTCATACCGGGAGCGGCAAAACCTCCATCATCAGTCTTATGAACCGCCTTTATCATGTCGGGCGTGGGGAGATCCGGATTGACGATGTAAAAGTGGAGGATTACCGGCTGGATGTATTAAGGAGCAGAATAGGAGTGGTATTGCAGGACGTGTTTTTATTCTCCGGTTCCGTACTGGAAAATATCACGCTCAGAAACCCGGAGATCAGTCGCGAGAAAGTGATAGAAGCGGCGAAACTCATAGGCGTACATGATTTCATCATG
The DNA here is from genome assembly GCA_031399065.1 of Chitinophagaceae bacterium. GTDB lineage: Bacteria > Bacteroidota > Bacteroidia > Chitinophagales > Chitinophagaceae > JADCRZ01. Next base: position 144,811 of record JANNOM010000007.1, on the reverse strand, counting down.
CGGCTTCCCGGCAATTACGATTACAATGTAATGGAGCGGGGTAACACGCTTTCTTTGGGGCAGCGGCAATTACTTTCCTTTATACGCGCTCTTTTATACGACCCTGCCATACTGATACTGGACGAAGCTACTTCCAGTATAGACACGGGTAGCGAACTGCTGATACAGCACGCCATCGACACCGTCATTACCGGAAGAACCTCCATCGTAATAGCCCACCGCCTCTCCACCATACGTAAAGCCAACAAGATCATAGTGTTAGATAAAGGGGAAATAAAAGAGATCGGCGCACACGAGGAATTGTTGCAACAAGGCGGATTTTACGCTAAATTGCACGAGATGCAATTCGAAAAACAACGGATAAATGTCTGAAAATAAAAATATCACTCAGGGGAAAATAACCACCAATCATTTTTCTAATAAAACTGAAGAAGAACGTCTTCGAGCGGATGTATTTCGCCCGGATAAAGAAAAGCTGGCGCTTTTTACCAAAATGCTAAGAACGAATGCGCTGTATAAAAGAGCGGTAATTACCCATAAAAATACAAGTACTGAAAACTTTGATAAAGCGATGCACCGTTAAGGAAGAATTTGCAATAGAAGTCCTGGCATGATTAATTTTGATAAAAAATTTTGTTATAGAATTTGTCATGTTCATAATCTGCCACATATATTACTAAATGGCTTGTGTACTAAGTATCATCCGAAAGCCTCTAAAAATTTTATAAGCATAGGCAATACAGATATTATAAGCTTGAGGGATAAAACGCTGGTTAAAATTGAAGGCTATGGTAATATAGGAGAATATGTGCCTTTCTACTTCACTCCTAAGTCAATGATGCTATTTAATATTTTAACTGGATATAGAGCACCTGTAGTTCCTAAACTAAATAAGGAAGAAGTAATTGTTATTAGATGTCTAATAGACGAGTTGAGTAAGTGCAATCAGTTTTTTTTCACAGATGGCCAGGCAAATGTTACGGCCATTACTCAACATTATAATGATCTTAGCCGGTTAGCTGATATTGATTGGGAAATCATCGATAAAAGTGACTTTAAAAAAACAGGAGATGATACAGATAAACAAAGGAGATATCAAGCCGAATTTTTAGTTCACCAACATGTGCCAGTTAACTTTATAGAGTCAATTAATGTTTATAATGAAAAAGTGGGTACATTCATAAAAAAAGAAATGGCTAAAACAGATATATTGCTTCCAGTACACGTTAAACGGGAATACTTTTTTGATTAATATGTTGAAATTTATACAAGGAGATATGTTGAAATCCGGGGCTGATGCGCTGGTAAATACGGTTAACACGGTTGGTGTTATGGGTAAGGGAATTGCTCTGCAATTTAAGGAGGCTTTTCCGGAGAATAATAAACAATATGTGCAAGCATGCAAGAAAGGAGAATTTACTACTGGTAAAATTTTGACCGTGTGGGACAATAACCTGTTATTAGGAGAAAAGCTAATTATAAATTTTCCAACAAAGAAACACTGGCGACACCCTTCTAAATATGAGTATATTGAAGGTGGTTTAATTGCTTTAGTGAAAGTATTAGAAAATCAAAATATTAAATCTATAGCATTGCCACCTTTGGGATGCGGGAATGGTGGACTGGAATGGGGATTGGTTAAGGCTATGATTATTAAATATTTAAGTAAACTTCCGATGGAAGTTTTTGTTTACGAACCTAATGCAGCTATTAAAGAAGTACTACAAAAGGAAAGTATCCTGAAAGAAGTCAATCTTTCTCCGTCGAGAGCTCAATTAATATATGCTCTTTTTGTATATGAAAGTTTTGGAGAAAACAGCAGTTTATTTGCAGCAAATAAGCTAGCCTATTTTTTACAGCGTATGGGGCAGCCATTAAGATTGCAATTTAAAGCTGAGAGTTACGGGCCTTATGCATTAGGGGTCGAAAAAGTACTTTATTCTATGAATGGAGTTTATTTGAAAGGATTAGAACAAGGGCAAGCCAGACCTTTTGAATCACTTTATTTGAATTATGAAAAATGGTCAGAGGTAAAGAGCTATGTGGAAAGAGAAATCAATTTTGATGAACGGACACGGTTGAACAATTTAGTATTATTAATTACCGGGTTTACATCAGAATTATCACTGGAAATATTGTCCACAGTGGCTTATATAATGGATAATAACCCAACTTATGGTATTGAAAAGGTAATGCATGCTGTAAAAGAATGGAGCATTAGAAAGAGAAATCTATTTAAAGACGAATATGTACGTATTGCTTATGATCATTTATTAAAATATCAAGGTTTAAGTTTATCCTGATTTTTCATACATTTTCAACCACCTCCCGGCCATGGCTCAGTAAAGTCATTGATTACCATCATTTTGTGCCGCTATTTGAAGGCATTTATCCGCATAAATGGAGTTTTAATCTTGACAAAATACAGGATTTGTAATCGCCTTGTTATTCTGTTTAAGTCTTTTTTCTTTTTTTACGCCATCCGTCCTTATCTTTGCCGCAAATTTGAGAACAGGTATGAACTCTTTCAGTGTCAAATCTTTGCTGGTGGCGGTTTTCAGCGCAATTTTACTTTCATTTTCCGCAGGCGCATCGGCCCGGGAAATGCAGGAAACCCCGCACGAAAATGAGCACGGTAAAATGGAAGGCACACATGCCGCGCATGGCGAAACGGAAGAGCCGGGCAAGTTCAACCCCGGAGAGCTGATCATGGATCATATCGGCGACAGTCATGATTTCCATTTCTTCGACTGGAACAGCCGCCCGGTGTCCATTCCGTTGCCTGTTATACTTTACTCCCCGCAGCGCGGATTGTCGGCTTTTTCTTCTGCCCGTTTCGAGCACGGACATGCGGCTTATGATGGATATAAAATAGAGAAAAATCATATTTCCGCAGTTGATGCCGACGGGAACCCCGACGCGTCGGTAAAAGTCTACGATTTTTCCCTTACCAAGAACGTGGTTCAGATGATGATCGCCCTTATTTTGCTGGTATGGTTAATGACAGGAGTGGCGGCTAAATATAAAAGAAACGGTAGTAACAAAGCGCCTTCCGGTTTTCAGAATGCCGTGGAGCCAGTGGTTGCCTTCATAAGAGATGAAGTGGGTAAGGTAAACCTGGGTAAAAAGTATGAGGCGTATATGCCTTTCCTGCTTACCGTATTCTTCTTCATACTGATCAACAACCTTTTCGGGTTGCTGCCCGGCTCGGCCAACGTAACAGGTAATATAGCTTTTACAGCCGTTCTGGGAGTTATATCGTTCGTGGTGATATTATTGAGCACCAATAAACATTACTGGGGGCATATGCTTAATCCCCAGGTGCCGGGCTTTGTTAAACCCATATTGATACCGGTGGAGCTGTTGGGTATTTTCACTAAACCCTTTGCTTTGATCGTGCGTCTGTTTGCCAATATGGTGGCAGGGCATATCGTGATCACCTGTTTCGTTATGCTAATCTTTATTTTTGGCGGGATGACCAAAGTGGCAGGTTGGGGATTTTCACCCGTATCGGTTTTGTTTACAGTATTTATCTATTTAATTGAAATCCTGGTGGCATTTATCCAGGCGTTTATATTTACCAACCTTACAGCGGTATTCATCGGCCAGTCGTTTGAAGGCGGGCATGATGATGTGGACGGTCATAGTGATGGAGTTGTATAGTAGGAAATAAAGTCGATTGCTGAAATCAATGTTTTTTCATCATAAAAATCAAGTAGTATGTCATTAATGACTGTTTTGTTGCAAGCAGGTACGGAAGCCACGAACTTTTCCATGTCTCACCTCGGTGGAGCCATTGGTGCTGGTTTAGCAGCTATCGGTGCCGGGATAGGTATCGGGCAGATCGGTAAAGGTGCGGTAGAATCTATTGCCCGCCAGCCGGAAGCCTCTAACGACATTCGTGCCAACATGATCCTGACCGCTGCGTTCGTGGAGGGGGTTGCCCTTTTCGCCGTTATCGCAGGCATCCTGGCCGTGCTGAAATAATCAGCCGGTAAGCACGTAAAAATCTTACTGCATCCAAAGCACAGGGCGGAGGATGCAGTATTTAACAGCTTTAAATAATACGATATATGGAATTGTTACAGCCTTCCCTGGGCCTCTTGTTCTGGACACTGGTAGCTTTTATCATCGTGTTCCTGATATTGAAGAAATTTGCCTGGCAACCCATCCTGGCTTCCCTGAAAGAAAGGGAGACCGGTATTGCAGACGCGCTGGCAACGGCCGATAAGGTAAGGGCCGAAATGGCGCACCTGAAAAACGAGAACGAAGCCCTGATGGCGAAAGCACGGGAAGAAAGAGCGGTAATGATAAAGGAAGCCAAAGAGACGGGCGATAAAATGATCGCCGATGCGAAGGAAAAAGCGAAGCACGAATTCGACCGTATTCTGTCCGACGCGCAATCTTCCATACAACAGCAAAAAATGGCCGCCATTACCGATGTGAAAAACCAGGTAGGTAACCTGGTGATAGAAGTGGCTGAAAAAGTGTTGCGCCGCGAGTTGAGTAATAAGGCCGACCAGGAAAATTATATTAATCAACTGGCAGGGGACGTAAAACTGAATTAATTTATGCACAATCCACGTTTGGCAGGGCGGTACGCAAAATCACTGATAGACATTTCTACGGAACAGAACCTGCTGGAAGTGGTATATAAGGATATGCAATACCTGCAGGCTGTTTGTAAAAGCAATAAGGATTTTGTAAGCCTGCTGAAAAGCCCCATCATAAAAGCCGGTAAAAAAAGTCAGATACTCGAAGCGGTTACCAACGGTAAAATCAATGAGCTCACCCGCTCCTTCAACGCCCTGATGGTAAGGAAAGGCCGCGAAGCCTTTTTGCCGGAAGTGATCGACGCATTTATAGATGATTACAACAGGATTAAAGATATTCACCGAATTAAACTATCCACCGCACAGCCGGTAAGCGAAGAACTGAAACAAAGCATCATTAGTAAGTTGCGTACTACCACACCTATGCAAAATATAGAGCTGGAAACCGTAGTGAACGATGAACTGATCGGAGGATTTGTGCTGGAGTTTAATAATAACCTGGTAGATGCCAGCATCCTGCGCGATCTGAAAGACATCAGGAAACAGTTTGAACAGAATATATATGTGTCGCAGATCCGGTAAGGTATATTTGCAGGACCGGCGCACTCCATTACTCAAAGTACAATAAAACAAATAAAACATGGCTGAAGTAAAACCAGATGAAATATCAGCGATACTGCGCCAGCAGCTAAGCAACTTTAATGTGGGAGCTGATTTGGAAGAAGTAGGAACCGTATTACAGGTAGGTGATGGTATTGCCCGGATATATGGACTCAATAATGTAAGTTCCGGAGAGCTGGTGGAGTTTGAAAGTGGCGTAAAAGCAATTGCCCTGAACCTGGAAGAAGATAATGTGGGAGTGGTACTGATAGGCGACCAGGGTCATGTAAAAGAAGGCGCTAAAGTAAAAAGAACTGGTAAGATCGCTTCTATTAAAGTGGGCGAAGGACTGGTAGGCCGCGTGATCAATATGCTGGGAGAACCGATCGACGGAAAGGGCCCTATAGCCGGCGAACTGTACGAAATGCCCCTCGAGCGTAAAGCCCCCGGCGTTATTTACCGCGAACCGGTAAAAGAACCATTACAAACCGGCATTAAGGCGATCGACGCGATGATCCCTATCGGGCGCGGGCAACGGGAACTGGTAATCGGCGACCGTGGTACGGGTAAATCCGCCATCTGTATCGACACGATCATTAATCAGAAAGAATTTTACAAACAGGGTAAACCCGTTTATTGTATATATGTGGCCATTGGTCAAAAAGCGTCCACTATCGCCGGGGTAATGAAAACACTGGAAGAAAATGGTGCGATGGCTTATACTACCATAGTGGCCGCTTCTGCCAGCGACCCCGCTCCGCAGCAGTTCTATGCCCCGTTTTCCGGTGCGGCCATCGGGGAGTTTTTCCGCGATACCGGTCGCCCGGCACTGATCATCTTCGATGACCTGTCCAAACAGGCAGTGGCTTACCGCGAGGTATCGCTGTTGTTAAGAAGACCACCGGGACGGGAAGCTTACCCGGGTGATGTATTCTACCTTCACAGCCGCCTGCTGGAAAGAGCGGCCAAAGTAATCGCCAACGATGCGATCGCGAAGAACATGAACGACCTGCCTGAATCCATCAAACACCTGGTAAAAGGAGGCGGATCGTTAACGGCCCTGCCTATCATCGAAACACAGGCGGGCGACGTATCTGCCTATATCCCTACCAACGTTATTTCTATTACGGACGGACAGATATTTCTGGAAGGAAACCTGTTCAACGCAGGTATTCGTCCGGCCATCAACGTAGGTATTTCCGTAAGCCGTGTGGGTGGTAATGCGCAGATCAAGTCCATGAAAAAAGTATCCGGTACTTTAAAGCTCGATCAGGCCCTGTACCGCGAGCTGGAAGCCTTCTCTAAATTCGGGGGCGACCTGGATGCAGCTACCAAGAACGTGATAGACAAAGGAGCCCGCAACGTGGAAGTGCTGAAGCAATTGCAGTACTCACCCATGTCCGTAGAAAAGCAGGTGGCCATCATTTACCTGGGTACCCAGGGCTTATTGAAAGAAGTAGCGGTTAAAAGGGTAAAGGAATTTGAAGCCTACTTCCTGGTGGAACTGGAAAATAAATACCCGGAACTGCTGAACGAGTTTAAAAAGGGTAACCTTCCCGAAGAAGGCATCAATAAGATGGTGGCACTCGCCAAAGAAATAACACCACAGTATAAATAATATATAGGCGTAAAGCACGCCCACCCTGCAAAGACGGCCTTATTAACAGGCCGTCTTTTTTATGTGAATAAGTATCTGACAAAAGGCTTGCAATATTCAATCATAGCCACCATATTTGCGTTTTAATATTAATTATCTATTTAGGTATACAAGTTATTATATACGATTTTAGGGTACGATCAACAAGTGCCGGGCTTTTCAAAGTCTGGCTTTTTTTATGCGTTTCCGGGAAGGCTCAAAATCCTGCCATATCGCCCAACTTCTATAGTCACTCTCTATTTATACCAATAAAAAAGCCCTTCCCGCAGGAAGAGCTGTACTAACCTCGTGAAACCCTGTACTATCTTTTAATCTTTCATTAATTTCACCAGCATGCGCTCATTACTATTTACAATCATTTCGAGGATGTAAACGCCTTTCTCTAATCCGCTGGTGCCATCAAGTGTATAACTGTTTAGTCCTTCATTGCTTTTAATCGATTTCCTCATTATCTCTGCGCCCATGCTATTCATTAGTTTTACTACTACATAACCCTTCTCATTCAGTTGAACATTTACTTTAATATCGTTGATAGCAGGGTTAGGCGTTACGCTTACCATCTGTAAAGATCTTGTTTTGTAAACCCTTACTACCAGCGCTTTGGAAGTAACCGACCTGTTATCGGTCGTTACCTGCCTTAACCGGTAATAAAGATCGTTCTTGGCGGAAGTTTGTCTGCTCACGTTATTGTTGAAACTATACCTGTGCGTTACATTGGTAGTACCGTTTCCTTTTACGCTTCCTATCTTGGTAAACGTGGTGCCGTCCGTACTGCGTTCGATATCGAAGCGGTCGTTGTTGTTTTCGAAACTGGTGGTCCAGTTAAGCACCACATCATTTCCATCATTGTAATTAGCAGCGAAATCTACCAGCATGGCAGGTATCATCAGTTCGGCCGGGTAAGTAATGGTCACTACCGCTGTTTCGGAACACAGGATACCATTACATACCTTATAGCTGAACGAGGTTTTTGTTCCGCTGAAGGTTTCGTTGGGAACAAAACTGAAAACACCCGCTTCGGTAAGTGATACAACACCATCGGGGGAACCTGCTACCAGGTAAGCGGTCAGTGTTTTTCCTTTGGGGTCGTGGTCATTCGTAACTACATTGCCAGCCACCGAGCGGGCACCGGTGCCGCTTATATAGTCATTTGATGCCACCGGGGGTAATTCGTAAACATTCGAGTAATTTTTATAACTGTTGCTCAGGTCGTGCTGGGCAAATAAAGATGCAGGAATAGATAATAAGACGATCACCGCTGCACGTAAAGTGTAAAACTGTTTCATTGAGATACGTTTCAGAAATTAATAATACTGTTTAAGCACTGACCTTTATATTCGGTCGCGGTAATTCTAAGGATGGAACATTATATCGAAATAAAAAAGATTGCCTTGTGTGTGACAGATCATAGTAGATTGGAACGAGCAGTTGTTACTGCGTAAATAGCTTTAAATAAGTGGATTTTTCAGGATAATTGGCTTACAGAACCAATAGAATGACCCTGCGGTACGGTGTTTCGGAGGATTGATAACACAAAATTATAAATTAATCTGGCTTATCAAAGCAAATGGAGATTTATTTTAAAACAAGTAAGAAAAGAGGCTCTTATCGCTTCCGCTAATAACAATTCAAATAACGGTTGTAAATGACCTATCCATTTAATTCATTACTTTATTTATTGGCTTGCTTTGGGCTGGCGGCGGGATAGTAGTTTGCGATAATTGACTAAACTGGTTCATGATTTTTTTCCAATCGGAGCGAGATTGTAGTGGTAACATCCGGCCATCGGGGGAAATCATAAATTTGGACGGATACCCCGTAACCTGGAATCTTTTTTCTACTATATTATCCGACATGGCTGTAGGCAAATTAAATGCCTGGTCTTTTAAAAATCGCTTTACTTGTTCTTGATTATCGTAGCAGGCTATGGATAGAAAAGCGAGGCTTGACTTTTCGGAAAGGTGTTTCACAAATTCATTTATCTCCGGCATTTCTTCTACGCAGGGGCCGCACCAGGTACCCCAGAAGTCTATCAATAGCCATTTACCTTTGTAGTCAGATAGCTGAAATAGTTCCCCATTTATGCCTTTCAGCGAAAAATCAGGTGCCATACCCCAGGAGCGTATCACTACATCATTTATGAATATATTAAAATTCTTTTCGGGAAAGCTGGCTTCAAAAGACTTCTTTAAATCAGTCAGCATAGAAGGGTCCGCCTGTACCTGCTCCGCTAATACTTTAATAGCCTCTTTTTGATCTCCCGCACTTAACAGAACGGCGGCGAATTCGGGGCGGTAACTTTCTTTGGAATCCAGGAAGGATCTGTCATAAAAACTTGCATGAACAGATTCTTTTTTGCTCCTGGGAGAATATTCGGATGCCTTCGACAAATACTGCAAAGCATTCTTTAGATTCTGCTGCCTCGCATCCTCGTACTTAAGCTGCCAGGCATAAGCCAGCATATTACGGGCCGTGTAACGGGATGCGGCGGTAGTATCATTGGTTTCTTTTTCAAGGTTGTGTATGGTATACGTAAGCAGGTCGTTTGCCAGTGCCGCCTGGTGTGGTTTTAACTGTTTGTACATAAGAAGCGAATAACGGTGTGCATTTCCCTGAGTAGCCTGCGAAGGGCTGAGCTGACGGAGCTTTTGTACGGTATTGCGCTGAAGCAAAGTGTCATCCATATTTTGCCGGGTCTGCGACCATAAATACAATGGATAGGCGGCGTTTCTTAAAACAGTATCCGTTTCATTTACGAGCTTGTTTAAAATGATATTGCCGTTCTTGAAGCGCTGCTGCGTTTCTAAAATAGCTGCATTAATGTCCTCAACCGGATAACCTTCCCGCAGCATTTCTTTTCTTATGTTTTTGTCCGTTGTATCGGTATGTATAAAAACCTGCGCAAAGTCCTGCTGCACCCAACTGTGAAATGAAGGAGTTTTACTCAGGAAGCGTAACAGCAAGTAAATACTATCGGTATTTCTAGATATTTCCCTGCTTAGTTTATTAAGAATATGCGAATCGTCGTTTTTAATCCAGGCATTGGGAATAGAGGACAACTCTTTCTGATACATTTCATATCCATTGGCTGTAGACAGGGATTGCAATATGGAAAGTTTCTTTAACCGGTAATTGCGGTCATTACCATATATGTCATCATACTTTTGAAAAAATGTAAACACTTTTGCAGAATCATACTGCAAACCCATACGTAAAGCCGTGCTCCAGGATGTCATTTTTACTAATACATCGCACCATTCGCGGTTCCGGGTAAAAACGGTTGAATCGTTCATTACCCTTGTAACGGTATAGAGAATGGAAGAATCCCGGTTCCACCAGGTATTGTTTCCATTGGCCACCGTAGCGGAAAGGCAGTTGAACAGTTCGCGTCCAGTCTGCAGCATAACGTAATAACCGTATTGCAGAATGGACGTTTTTATTTCTGGTTTTAATGCCCAGCTGATCACTTTTTCGTTAAGAATAGACGCTGTACCTGTTTGATCTGTAATATAGCCGTCGGGATTTAATAAAAATTCGAACGGCTGATTTAACAGCATCAATTCTATCAACTGATCAGTACCGTCAAGTGTGATATTAACCTCATCTGAGCTCCCGAATCCGATAATGGTAGTTTGCATGCGCGTATATCCACTATCGTTTAATCCCATGTTTTTGAAGCGGCAGGTAAGTGTTTTTTCCAGGTAGCGCGAGCGTTTATTTTTTGCCACAGTTTCAAAGGTGTAAGTGCCTTCAATAACTGGCCGCTGACCATATAAACTTGTACCCGTTAATATGATGGCAAGGTATAATAAACATTTATGAAGCATGACGGCAAGATTTAATGACTGTTGGAAGAACAATCCAAACTTACTGAATAATTCCGTGGAATTACGCACAAAGGCCCTGCTCAGCGCAATAATATCATGTAACGTGAAGATGCGGAAAATAATGGGGTACTTAATTTTCGGAGTTGACCAATCGCTTGCTGATATCTATCAACTGATCGATTTCAAAAGGCTTGGCAAGAAAAGCATCTGCACCTGCGTGCGCGGCAACCCGGTTGCCTACTACGCTGGCGGAAAGCAGTAAAATAGCCATCTGCGCCCTGAGGGGATTATTTTTCAGATGATGAATGATATCGTCGCCGTTAAACTGAGGCATCCAAAGATCAACTATCAACAGGTCGGGTTGGTGTTCATCGATTTGCTGGTATAACTGGGTACTGTTTTTAACGGCAATGGCACTAAAGCCTTCGAGTTCCAGCACACGTACAATAACATCTAAAATATCCTGGTCATCGTCACAAACGATTACTTTACCAAGAGGGGAAGGAGAAAGGGTGGGTGCTGACATGGGATTTCTTGCTTATACCGTAAATATATTCGTAATAAGTTAAGATTCAAACCTCAACAGCAATATAAAAAAGGCGATTTATAAACTTTCCGCTATTCTAGTTCGATCTTTTCATCTTCCACCCTGGCAAGGATGGCAGACGACATTTTCTTAAGGGGATTGCTGTTATTCTCGGCGTAATAGGAACGCTGGCGGCTGATTTCTATACACTGAAAAATGGCATTGATAAAAGAACCGGGATCTGCCATATTCTTGCCGGCGATATCGAAAGCGGTACCATGGTCGGGAGAGGTTCTCACCGCCGGCAAACCGGCAGTATAGTTAACCCCTTCCCCATGAGCAAGTGACTTAAACGGGATCAGTCCCTGGTCGTGATACATGGCCAGCACGGCATCAAACTTTTCGTGCAACCCCCGTGCGAAAAAAGCATCCGCACTGTAAGGACCCATGATCACCACATTATTCTTCTGCTTAAACTCCGTGATAGCGGGTTTGATGATCTCCTGCTCTTCTTTGCCCAGCAGCCCTTCGTCACCGGCATGCGGGTTGAGCCCGAGTACGGCTATTTTTGGTTTGTCGATACCAAAGTCTTTTACCAGGCTTTCCCTCAGGATTGCCAGCTTGGAGAGTATGCCAGCTTTGGAAATACTTTTAGCCACATCGGCAAGCGTTATGTGTTCGGTCACCAGGCCTACGCGCATATTGTCTGCAGCCATCAGCATCAGTACATCTTTTGCCCCGAATACATGCTGCAGATAGGGGGTATGGCCGGTAAAGTCGAAGTCGGGTGACTGTGTATTTTTTTTATGAATGGGTGCGGTAACCAGTCCCTGAATCCTTCGTTCCTTAAGGGCGGTTACGGCGGCTGTCAGCGATTTGATGGCATACGAACCACCTGCTTCCGTAAGCTGGCCGGGCTGGATCGCGATCTCTTCCTCCCAGCAATTGAATACATTGATATTCCGGGGCGTGATGCGGTTCAGTTCTTTAATACTTTGAAAATTAAAATTAGCTTCCACAGGCACTGATTTTTTGAAAAAGTGCATCACTTTGGTAGAAGCAAAAATAAGCGGTGTACAAAGATCGAGCAGCCTTGCATCGGACACGGTCTTTACGATCAGTTCCATACCGATACCATTCAGGTCCCCGCAGGAAATGCCGATAACAGGTTTATATTGCTCCGGAGAATTCATCTTTTAATTTATTTAGGTAAAACTACGAATAACTTGCGATAAGCGGATTGCCGTAATAACTACTAAAGAACTGAATCGGCAAATAAGCGACCGGACAATGCCCTAAACACATACTCCATTTACCATTCTATAAAATCCCGCCTAAAACGACCGAACCCTTATTTTTGCAGGAGATGTATACACTAAAAAAATCGCTTGGGCAGCATTTCCTGACAGATATGGCTATTGCACAGAAGATAGTAGCAGCCGTTCAAACGCCCGGCCTTCGTCAGCTACTGGAAGTGGGACCAGGAGGAGGGGCCCTAACCAAATACCTGATAACGTTGAAGGATATCGATTTTAAAGCGGTGGAGATCGACCGGGAGAAAGTGGATTACCTGTTGCAGACATATCCTGCACTAACGGGAAGATTGATACACCAGGATTTTTTACACACAGAGAAGCCTTTTGAAGGCCGCTTTTCGGTGATCGGCAATTTTCCTTATAATGTTTCTACACAGATACTGTTTAAAATACTGGAATGGAAGAACGAAGTGGAATGCGTGGTGGGTATGCTGCAAAAAGAAGTGGCGGAGCGCATAGCAGCCAAAGAAGGCAGTAAGGTGTATGGAGTTACCTCGGTATTGCTGCAGGCTTTCTTTGATGTGGAATATCTGTTTGAAGTGCATGAAAATGCATTTAACCCCCCGCCAGCCGTTAAAAGTGCCGTAATACGGCTTACCCCTGTTTCTAATAAGCTCGATATTAAATCGGAGAAAAAACTCTTCCTGCTGGTAAAGACAGCCTTTAACCAGCGCCGAAAAACCCTGCGTAACGGGGTAAGAGGGCTATTTCAGCCTGAGGTACTGACCGACACCATTTTTAATAAAAGGGCGGAACAGCTAAGTCTGCAGGACTTCGCAGCCCTTACGCACAGAATGAATTAAGGAATATGAAAAAAGCGATCATCACTGCCAAAGTGCATGAATACCTGCCGGAGCAGTTAAGGAAGAATGGATACGAAGTAGTGTATGCCCCGCAGATTACATATGAAGAGCTGTTTGCCACGATAGAGGAAGCCGATGGATTGATTATAACCACCCGGCTGAAGATCGACCGCAAAATGCTGGACGCAGCTCCCCGCCTGCGATGGATCGGGCGGCTGGGCAGCGGCATGGAGCTGATCGATGTGGCTTATGCAGAGAGCAGGGGCGTGCAGTGTGTGAGCAGTCCTGAAGGCAACCGCAACGCCGTAGGCGAGCACGTGCTCGGCATGGTGCTGAACCTGCTGAATAAGATCGCCCTGAGTGCCTCCCAGGTAAAAGAGGGCCATTGGATACGGGACGCTAACCGCGGTACGGAACTAACGGGCAAAACAGTGGGCATTATAGGCTATGGCAACACCGGCCAGGCTTTCGGCAGGCTGCTGGCTCCTTTTCAGGTGACCGTACTGGCATACGACAAATATAAAACGGACTTCGGCGGCGAGCAGGTAAGGGAAGCGAACCTGGAACAGTTGTGCCGCTACTCGGATATCATCAGCCTTCATATACCCCTTACGGAAGAAACCTTTCATCTGGCCGGTGAAACATTTTTTAACTCCCTCGGTCGGCGGCCTTATTTTCTGAATGCCTCCCGGGGTAAAACGCACGATACAGCCGCGCTGATCAACGCCCTGAAGGAAGGACGAGTAGCCGGGGCCGGGCTGGACGTACTGGAAAACGAAAAACTGGAAACGTATAACCCCGGGGAGAAAGAACAGCTCGACTGGTTGCTGACGCAGCCTAATGTACTTATTACTCCCCATATAGCGGGTTATAGTCACGAGGCATTTTACAAAATGGCCGAGGTAACGCTTGCCAAAATCCGCTTATAGACTTATAAAGGTATTTACAGAGTCAGGCTTTGTTTTCAAATAATCTTTATATTTGCAGTGTATGCAACGCTTCGGAGTTCCGGGGCGTTGTATTTTTTTTCTTTAACCCCAAGGGGTTATCTATTGAAGACTTGTTAAATGAATATGTTATGAGTATCAACTATGTTAGTAAACAAGCTTTTGAACAATTAAAGGCAGACGTACATCATATGAAGACGGTAGAACGCCCCGCCGCTTCGCGTGCTATTGCAGAGGCAAGAGAAAAGGGAGATTTGCGCGAGAACGCCGAATATGATGCAGCCAAAGAAGCACAGGGCATCCTGGAAGCCAAGATCAATCAGCTGGAAGGCGCACTTGCCAATTCCCGGATATTGGACAGCAAGGATATAGATGTGAGCAAGGTAAGCATACTCTCAAAAGTGACCATCACAAACGTAGCCACCAAAAAATCGTTCACCTATCAGATAGTAGGTGAAACCGAAGCCGATCTCAAATCCGGTAAAATTTCCGTAGGGTCGCCTATCGGTCAGGGGTTGATGGGTAAAGCCCCCGGAGAAGTGGCGGAAGTAAATGCACCGAACGGCAAAATGAAATTTAAAATAGAAAAGATTTCGGTATGACCATTTTTTCCAAGATCATCGCGGGGGAAATACCTTCTTACAAAATTGCCGAGAACGACCAGTTCTTCGCGTTTTTGGATATTATGCCACAGGCAGAAGGGCATGTGCTGGTGGTACCCAAGCTGGAAGTAGACAAATTTTTCGATGTGCCGGACGAGTATCTTGGCAACCTGCTTTTATTTGCCAAACCGATTGCCATCGCTATCGAGAAATCGTTCGATTGCCAGCGTTGTGGTATTGCGGTAGTGGGCCTGGAAGTGCCACATGCTCACCTTCACCTGGTTCCGCTCAACTCCGCAGACGACCTCAATTTCACCAGGAAGAAAGTGAGCGTAACGGCCAGTCAGTTAGAAAAAGCCCGGCAGAAAATAATCAGGAATCTGAAAAATACAGACGGGGAGTTTTAATAATGCATGAATAATCACCCCAAAAACAAAATAACCTGCTGACCGCATATCATTCTGTCATGCAGTCTATTTACCCGCTATTCTTCCCGGGTTGCTTTTAATGAACTCGCTCCAGTCCTTCACCTTTTTAGTTCCGGAGCTTAGTATGGAAGATGTTTGAAAGTGGTGACAGATGGCTACCGCCAACGCGTCGGAAGCGTCGAGATAACGGGGTTCTTCTATTATAGAGGTGATATGGCATAGCATTTTCCATACCTGCTGTTTATCGGCGTTGCCGTTGCCGGTAATGGACTGTTTTATTTTGCGGGGAGAATATTCGGTAACGGTTAACCCTGACTGTATGGCCGCAGCGATGGCTACCCCCTGGGCTCTTCCGAGCTTGAGCATACTTTGTACATTTTTTCCGAAGAAAGGAGCTTCAATAGCGAAGCTGTGTGGCCTGAACTTTTTTATAAGCTCATTTACCCTTGAATGTATCAGCTCCAGCCGCTGGTAAGGATCCCGTTTACTTCCCATCTTTAGTACATCCATTTCGAGCATGTTGATTTTAGCTCCATCGATGGCTATTATGCTGTAACCCATTATCACCGTACCGGGATCTATCCCTAAAATTATTTTTAGTGGCTTTTGCAAAGAGGAGATTATTTTTGAACGAGCAAATGCGTCGCCGATACAAAAATATCAAATTCTTTTTCAACTATTTTCTCGGGCCTATTCTGTTTGTGTGGTTTTCCCTATCTATTTACCGGCAGGTTCGCAATCAGCCCGACCTGGAACAGGCATTACAAAATACCCTGAAGGCAATCCATGGTTCTCAAAGCTGGAAGTTCTGGGCGGTAACCGTTTTGATGTTAGCCAACTGGGGCATAGAAGCGTTAAAATGGCAACTGCTGCTAAAGCCCCTGGAAAGTATCTCTTTTGCCCGGGCATTCGGGGCCATACTGGCCGGACTTGCTTTCGCACTCAATACTCCCAACCGTATAGGAGAATACGGCGGCCGCATACTTTATGTACAGGATGGGCACCGTATGCAGGCGGCATCGCTATCGGTAGCAGGCAGTTTCAGCCAGTTGATCGTTACGCTGATATGCGGGTGCGGGGGACTTTTATTTTTGTTAAATGTGGAAGAACCTGTAACAATAGCCGGAAAAAATCAGTCATATTTGTTCTGGGTTAGGATTGTATTATATATTATTACCGGCGTTTCTTTAATCGCATTGTTAGTGTATTTTCGTTTGGGGAGAATGTTCAGGTGGATGGAAAGTATTCCTTTTTTTACTAAAGCTGCCGGCAAGCTGGCTGTTACAGGCCAGTTGGAAAATGCCCTGCTTTTAAAGGTTCTGATGCTTTCTTTTTTGCGCTATGTGGTATTTGTAATACAATATGTGCTGATGCTGCAGTTGATGCAGGTGGAGATAACGGGGTGGCAGGCTTTTTGGTTAATTTCTGTGCTGTTTTTAATTATGGCGGTAATACCCACTATAGCTTTGGCCGACCTTGGTATACGTGGCCAGGCAAGCCTGGAGCTGTTCGGTTTGTTCAGCAGCAATAAGCTGGGTATCATTACCGCTTCGGCAGGTATATGGTGTATTAATCTTGTTTTTCCGGCGCTGATAGGAAGTATATTGATAGCAGGAATAAAAATATTCGATAATAAATGATGAGAAGATCCATCGCCGCAATTACTCTTTTACTGATTGCCCTGCGCCTCAATGCCGGAGACGATCCCTGCAGCATACGCAATACGGCTTTTAAGAATACGGAGTATCTTAACTATAAGGTTTTTTACACGCTCGCGGGTGTGTATATAGCAGCAGGTGAAGCTAATTTTAATGTTACGCAGGAAAGAATGAACAATAAAGCGGTTTACCATGTGGTAGGCGACGGAAAAACCTATAGCTTTTATGACAGTTTCTTCCGTGTAAGGGATAAATATGAATCTTATATAGATACCCTCTCCCTGCTGCCCCAGAAGTTTATCCGGCTGGTGGATGAAGGGGGTTACAAAAAAAACGAGAACGTAAGTTTTAATCACAATACGCGTACTGCCATTACTAACACAGGAGTGTTTAAAGTGCCCGCCTGTGTGCATGATGTAATCAGTGCCATCTATTATGCCCGCAATGTAAATTACAGCAAGTATAAAAAGGACGACAAAATACCTTTTACCATGTTCCTTGATAATGAAGTATACAACCTCTATATACGTTATCTGGGTAAAGAAACTATCAAGACGAAATACGGTAAGTTCCGGGCTATCAAGTTTAAACCCCTGCTGGTAAAGGGAACCATCTTTGAAGGAGGTGAAAAAATGACGGTATGGGTAAGCGACGATGCCAATCATATTCCACTGCGCGTAGAAAGTCCCATCAGTGTCGGCAGCGTGAAAGTGGATATGATGATGTACCGTAACCTCCGGTACCCGCTAAGCTCACTCGTAGGTTTGTAATCAGATATCTTTCAGAGAAAATATATTATCTGCGCGGATGCCTTTGTCCGTCATTTTAAGCGTACAGCATTCATACAGGGGGTCGTGTTCAAAAAACAGGATATAGTTTTTATCCAGGGCCTGCTGCAGAAAATATCTTTTTTCCGTCAGGGTCACCAGTGGCTGTGTATCGTAGGCCATTACATAGGGCATAGGCAAATGAGCGATGGATGGTAACAGGTCGGCCATAAATACGATCTCCCTGTCCTTATATTTGATCAGGGGCAACATCATGCTGTTAGTATGGCCACTGAAAAAGTTTATAGAAATCGCTTCAGTAAAAGCAGTGGTATAAAAATTACCCGGAGGTGAAGATACCCATCCGTGGTGTTCAACAAGCGTTAAAGGATGCGTAACAAATTTCAGTTGCCCGCTCTCCCGGATAGGTAATATATTCTCTTTCAGAAAGGAAGCTTTTTCCCGCTCATTAGGACTTTCCGCCCATTCCCAGTGGTACTTGTTGCTCCAGTAAGCCGCATTCTTAAATGCGGGAACCAGTAGATCATTTTCTCTTACAATCGATCCCCCGCAATGATCAAAATGAAGGTGCGTAAGAAATACATCTGTAATATCATCCCGGTTAAAACCATGAGTCGCCAGCGATTTGTCCAGTGTATCGTCTCCATGCAGGTAATAATGCCCGAAAAACTTGGCGTCCTGCTTGTCGCCCATGCCATTGTCTACCAGTATCAGCCGCTCCCCGTCTTCGATGAGCAGGCAGCGCATCGCCCAGGTACACATATTATTTTCATCTGCGGGGTTCAGTTTGTTCCAGATGCTTTTGGGTACTACACCGAACATGGCACCCCCGTCTAATTTAAAATAGCCGGTATTGATAGCGTACAACTTCATACGGCGATTCCTTTTTTGTTCTGGGTACGCTGGGCGGAATAGAGTCCGAACAAGCCTATTACAAAAAATATGACCAGCGTTAGTACCGAGTTTCTTTGCGAGCCCGATAATTCATTAATATAGCCGAAGCTGAACATCCCTATCACTATAGCGATCTTTTCCGTTACATCATAAAAGCTGAAGAAGGAAGTCGTGTCTTTCGTTTCAGGCATCAACTTGGCATAGGTACTTCTGCTGAGCGATTGAATGCCGCCCATCACAAATCCTACCAGCACCGCCAGCCCGTAAAATTCGTAGACGCCGTTCCGCGGTAGCAGGTAGCCAATGATGCAGCTAAGGATCCATATGGAAACGGTTATCATCAGCGCTTTAAAGTTGCCAATTTTGTCGGATAATTTCGCCACTGCATACGCTCCCGGTATAGCCACCAGTTGTATAATAAGAATGGCAATAATAAGATTGGTAGTCGGAATGTTCAATTCGCTTTTACCATAAAGCGTGGCGGCCAGCATAATCGTTTGCACACCCATATTGAAAAAGAAAAAGGAGAACAGGAATCGTTTCATAACAGGCAGATTATTTAACTGCTTCCATACTTTACTTAATTCCTTGTAGCCGTTTGTAAATATATTGCCCTGCGAGCCGGCATAAAGAGGTGTTCCTTTGGGAAGCCTCGCCAGCGCCAGTTGCCCGAATCCCCACCACCAGATACCTACCAGTAAAAACGAAATCTGCGAGGCCCTTCCTGTGCTAATCCCGAATGTGTCCGGCATAAGTACAAATACAAAACATATTATCTGTAATACTACGCTGCCGGTATAACCCATGGCAAAACCTTTCGCGCTTATACGGTCCCTATCTTGCGGCGCAGCAATTTCCGGTAAATAAGAATTGTAAAAAACCAGGCTACCCCAGAACCCTATACAGGCAATAATGAGGCAACCGATTCCATATGCCAGGTTGGTACTGTCATAAAAGAACAGAGCAGCGCAGGCAATACTTCCCAGTGTGCAAAAGAAAAACAGGAATTGTTTTTTATTGCCTTTATAATCAGCAATAGAAGAAAGTATGGGAGACAGGAAAGCTACCACCAGGAAGGCAATACCCAATGCGTAATTATACAAGGATGTATTTACAAATTGTCGCCCGAACAGCATCACGCTATCATTCGATGTAGCGTCGTTTCCATCCCCGGTTACCGCTTCAAAATATGCGGGAAAAATGGTGGAAGTAATAACAAGACTGTAAACCGAGTTTGCCCAGTCGTACATAGCCCAGGCATTAATCACTTTTTTCGGGGATGTATGCATACAAATAAGTTGAAGGTACAGGTAGTAATAAACGTTTCAGGTAAATCTTCTTTTCACTTTCACTTATGAATATACCCGTTATAAATCAATATCAGCAATAATACGCCCGCCGCGATCCGGTAATAACCAAACACCCGGAACCCATTCTTTTGCAGGAACCCAATCAGGAATTTAACGGCCAGTAATGCCACCACAAAAGCCACGGCACAACCGAGTAATAATATATTTAAATTGCCCGAACCCAGCACTTCCGGCGAATCTTTATACACATCGTACAGGCTTTTGATGCTGGCTGCCAGCATGGTGGGCACGGCCAGGAAAAAAGAAAATTCAGCCGCCAGGCTGCGGGTAAGCTTTTGCTGCATGCCTCCTATGATAGTGGCCGCACTCCGGCTAAGACCGGGAAACACGATAGAAAGGGTCTGGAAGACCCCGATGATAAAAGAATGCTTATACGTAATATCTTTCTCCGCCTGCACACGCGGCTGCCGGAACCATTTGTCCACAAACAGTAAAACGATGCCACCCAGCAGCATGATAATGGCTATTACCATAGGGCTGCCCAGTACCTTCTCGATATGTTTCTTTAGCAATGCGCCAATTACCAGTGCCGGTATCACCGCTACTACCAGCTTCAGGTAAAAGGAGGTGTTTTTAAAATCAAAGAATTTTTTCCAGTATAAAACCACCACGGAGAGAATAGCCCCTAACTGGATCACTATTTCAAATAATTTGGTAAATGCATCGTCGCCTATTCCCATAACAGCGGAAGTAATAGCCATGTGGGCGGTGGAGGAAATGGGCAAAAACTCGGTGATGCCTTCAACGATGGCGATAATAACCGCTTCTGAACTGGTCATTATTTCGGTTTACGGAATAAAGCAAAAACTTCGAGTGCCAGCCCTGCCAGTATCAGCAATGGCGCAATGGTGATACGGGTGGTGCTGTATACTTCTTTCTGATCGAACACCGCAGCATCGCTGCTCTTTCCCCCGGCCATCAGTATCATGCCGAACGCGATCACTACCAGCCCGGCGATCATCCATTTATAGTTTTCTTTTCCAAACAGTATGGGGGTGGTAGCCGGCACCGTTTTTTTGTCTGTCATAGTTCCAATATTAGGGATTGCAATATATTATATTTAGTAAAGATCATCTAATTTCATCTTCAGGTATTTAAGCACACTGCGCTGTGTACTCACTACGGAAATACCTATCCCGATCCCGATCAGCACCAGGAATAATCCTGCCAGTAGCCGCCCGTCCCGGATCGCTTTCAGTTCCGGCAGGTAACTCTCGAAAAAGTAGATAATGCCTAAAATGATGGCGATGGCTATAAGAGCACTGAGAGCACCGTTAAGAACCGCCCTGCCCATGAGCGGACGGGAAATAAACCCCCGGGTAGCACCCACCATCTGCATGGTCTTTATCAGGAACCGGTTGCTGAACATTGCCAGTTTAATGGTATTATCGATCAGTACTATCGAAACGATGATACAGCCGATGGACAGCCCCAGTAGCAGCAGGCTCAGTTTGTTCACAAAACTATTGATACTGCTCACGAGCTGGTTAGGGTATTGTACTTCGTTAACGCCGATATTCTGCTCCAGGTCGGTTTTTATGGCGGCCAGGGTATCCGGGTTCAGGTATTGGTTATTCAGTTTAAAGTCGATACTGGCAGGCAGCGGGTTTACATCCAGGGTATTCTTCCAGCTATCGTTGCCGTCCGATATAAATTCAGCCTTGGCCCCTTCTTTGGTGATGTATTCATAACTCTTCACATAAGGCCGGGCAGCGATGTATTGCACCAGTACGGCGCTGTCTTTCGAAGAAATATTCTCCCGCAGAAACACCCTCACTTCCACATTCTCTTTATAATAATCTCCTATTTTATTTGCATTGATGATAATCCACCCGAGTGTTCCCAGCGTGATCAGTACCAGCGTGATACCCAGGATCGCCATAAAATACGAAGGCTTGGAACGGGAGGAAACGCCTTTTTCATCTGACTTCATGCATGCATTATTTTTATGGTTAGTACCTTACTAAGCTGGCAAAAATAGAGGTTTTATGGGTTGAATGCTTATTTTTGCCCACCTCTTAACAGGATATTCTCTAAAATATCATATTTTCTTATACAGGATGGAATACAAATTTCAGGACATAGAATGGAAATGGCAAAATACATGGAAGCAAAAAGGCGCATACCAGGTGAAGATCGACCCCGCCCGGCCTAAATGTTATGTACTCGATATGTTTCCTTACCCCAGTGGCGCGGGTTTGCACGTGGGTCATCCGCTGGGTTATATAGCATCCGATATTTATTCCCGTTTTAAGCGGCTAAAAGGATTTAATGTACTGCATCCCATGGGTTTCGATAGTTTTGGCCTTCCGGCTGAACAATATGCCCTGGAAACCGGTCAGCACCCGGCCCTTACCACTGAAAAAAATATTACCACTTTTAAGGCGCAGCTCGATAAGATCGGCTTCTGCTACGACTGGACCCGCGAGGTACGCACCAGCGACCCGGGGTATTATAAATGGACGCAGTGGATATTTCTCCAGATTTTCGATACCTGGTACAACCGTATTTCCAATAAGGCTGAACGCATTGCCGGCTTAGCGCAAATCTTCGAAAAAGAAGGCAACGGAACGCATGTTTGTCCGGGCGACCGCAGCATTCGTTTTTCCGCTGTGGAATGGAAAGAGTTCGATCATAAACAGCAGCAGGAGATACTCATGCAATACCGCCTGGCATACTCTTCTTTCGGTGAAGTGAACTGGTGCGAGGCCCTGGGCACCGTACTGGCCAACGACGAGGTAGTAAACGGCGTAAGTGAACGCGGCGGCTTTCCCGTGGTAAAAAAGAAAATGCGCCAGTGGTACCTGCGCATTACCGAATACGCCGACCGCCTGCTGGAAGGCCTGGAGCGCATCGAGTTCAGCGATGCCATGAAGGAAATGCAACGTAACTGGATAGGCCGCAGCCAGGGTGCGGAAATAGACTTCACTATTAAAGGCGGCGAACATATACTGAAAGTATATACAACACGGCCTGATACCGTATTTGGTGTCGACTTCATGGTAATAGCCCCCGAGCACGATCTGGTAAAGCAGATCACTACCCCGGAGCAGGAGGAAGCCATCAGTCAATACCTTGATTATGTAAAAAGCCGCAGCGACCGCGAGCGGATGGCAGAAGTAAAACAGATCACCGGCTGCTTTACCGGTGCCTATGCCATCAACCCGTTCAATGGTGCAGAAATACCCATCTGGATAGCGGAATACGTGCTGGCAGGCTACGGCACCGGTGCCATCATGGCCGTGCCCTGCGGCGACCAGCGCGACTTCGGTTTTGCCCGGCATTTTAATATTCCCATCACCAATATTATAGGGGAACATTATAACGGCACAGAGGCCAATCCCACCAAAGAGGCCATACTCACCAATTCCGGATTCCTGAACGGCATGGTCATGCGCGATGCGATCGATGCGGCCATCGGCAAACTGGTAGAAATGGGTATCGGCAAACGCCAGATCAACTACCGGATGCGCGACGCCGGCTTCAGCCGCCAGCGTTATTGGGGTGAACCCTTTCCCGTAATATGGAAAGACGGCGTAGCCTTGCCATTGAAAGAAAACGAACTCCCGCTTCCGCTCCCGCATGTAGATAAGTACGGTCCCGGCCCCGAAGGGGAGGGCCCGCTGGCCAATATAGCAGAATGGGTCAACACTCCTGAAGGCAGGCGGGAAACCAGCACTATGCCCGGCTATGCCGGCAGTAGCTGGTATTTCCTGCGATATATGGATCCTGGTAATGATGCGGCATTCTGCGATCGTGCTGTTTCGGACTACTGGGGCCAGGTAGACCTTTACATCGGCGGCACCGAACATGCGGTGGGCCATTTGCTGTATAGCAGGATGTGGACAAAGGTGTTGTATGATCTGGGATATATAGGGCATGATGAGCCTTATAAGAAGTTGGTGAATCAGGGGATGATACAGGGGAGTAGTAGGTTTGTGTATAGGGTCAATGATATTGTCAATGCTTCTTCTGAGCCAATATTTGTTTCTAAAAAATTTTATGAAGAATACATAAAAGTCGGTATTATAACGGATCGATTAGCTATTATAATATCTAAAGTTAAACCAGGATTTTTTGATGATAAAGGTGCCTATTCTTTAAGTAAGATATCGCCTATATATGTCGATGTAAACTTGGTGGACGGTGTAGAACTTAATATCAAAGATTTTAAAAATTTGCGAGAAGAGTATAGTAATGCAAAGTTCGTATTAGAAGACGGCAAATACATCTGCGGCACAGAAGTAGAAAAAATGAGCAAAAGCAAATACAATACAGTCAACCCCGATGTATTGGTAGAAAAATACGGTGCCGACACCTTCCGCATGTACGAAATGTTCCTCGGCCCGGTAGAACAAAGCAAACCCTGGGACACCAAAGGCATCGAAGGCGTCAACCGCTTCCTGCGCAAGCTATGGAGATTGTTCTATGATGAAGCTAAAGGACGGGTATGGAAAGAAGAAAAAGCAACCGATGCCGAACTAAAAATACTACACCGCACGATCAGGAAAATAGAAGAAGACACCGAACGCTTTTCATTCAATACGGCGGTCAGTGCTTTCATGGTTTGCGTTAACGAACTGAGCGATGCAAAGTGTAATAAGAAAGAAGTACTCGAACAATTGCTGGTGCTGCTTACTCCCTATGCTCCGCATATCAGCGAAGAGCTTTGGTACCAGTTAGGCAACAGCGGCAGTATCCTGGATGCGAAGTACCCTGTATTCGAGGCAAAGTACCTGGTAGAAAGCTCCAAAGAATACCCCGTTTCCATCAATGGAAAAGTAAGAGCCAATATCAGCATCTCGCTGGATGCTTCCCAACCCGATGTAGAAGCTATTGTGCTGGCAGATGGTGCCGATCAGAAGTGGCTGGAAGGCAAAGCCCATAAAAAGATCATATTCGTAAAGGGTAAGATGGTTAACATTGTAATATAGTTGGATACCGATTACGCTGTTAAAATGTAGCGGGTAGAAATTTTAGTTAATTTTACACATGCCCAATTCCAATTTACAAACAGACAAATCCTCCCTCACCCCTGCGGATAAAGAATTCGAAAACAATATCCGCCCACGGGAAATAGAGGACTTTGCCGGCCAGCCACAAACGATCGAGAACCTGAAGGTGTTCATCAAGGCCGCCAAAATGAGAGGTGAGGCACTGGATCATGTGCTGTTCCATGGTCCGCCCGGATTGGGTAAAACTACCCTCTCCCGGATAGTAGCCAATGAGATGGGCGTTAACATCAAAGAAACCTCCGGCCCGGTTATAGAAAAGCCGGGCGACCTGGCAGGCTTGCTCACCAACCTGGAACCGCACGACGTACTTTTTATAGATGAAATACACCGCCTCAGCACGGTGGTGGAAGAATATCTCTACTCCGCAATGGAAGACTTCCGCCTGGATATCATGATCGACAGCGGCCCCAATGCCCGGAGCATACAGCTTACGCTAAACCCGTTTACCCTAGTAGGGGCCACTACCCGTAGCGGCTTACTAACAGCTCCCCTGCTTTCCCGCTTCGGCATTAAAGCAAGGCTCGAATATTATAACGCCGCCACCATTCAGAAGATCATCATAAGGGCAGCGGCCATCATGCAAACGCGCATTACTTCAGATGCTTCGGAAGAAATATCCCGCCGCAGCCGCGGCACCCCGCGTATCGCTAATGGATTGCTAAGAAGGGTACGAGATTTTGCACAGGTGCTGGGTAATGGAGTGATAGACCTCGCCATCACGCAACATGCCTTAAAAGCACTGAACGTAGATGAACACGGCCTCGATGAAATGGACAACCGCATCCTTTCCGCCATTATCGATAAATTTAAAGGCGGCCCCGTTGGTATTACCACTATCGCCACCGCAGTAGGTGAAGAAACAGGTACGCTGGAAGAAGTGTATGAGCCTTTTCTCATACAGGAAGGTTTTCTCATGCGCACCCCCCGCGGAAGGGAAGCCACCGCTAAAGCATACGAACATTTAGGAAAAAAGAAAAGCGGAGACGGGAACCTGCTATTCTGAAATGCAGTTAAGCCTCCGGAACCACCAGCCGGAAACCGTTGCCATGTATATTGCTGATTTCTATATTGGGATCGTCCTTAAAATATTTACGCAGCTTGGCTACATATACGTCCATGCTCCTGCCATTAAAATAAGTGTCGCTGCCCCAGATCTTTTTTAATGCCGTATCCCTGGGCATCAGGTCGTTCTTATGCAGGCAAAGCAGTTTAAGTAATTCTGTTTCTTTGGGAGAAAGGGTTTGTGTTTGTCCGCTATGACTTAACTCTCTCAGTCTTGGGATAAAATGAAAAATACCGAGGTCATATTCGGCATTCTCGCTCTCCCTGTTCAGTTCTTCATTGCGTTTAAGTATGGCCTTTATCTTCAGTAAAAGCACTTCACTGTCGAAGGGTTTGGTGATATAATCATCGGCACCCAGTTTATAACCTTCTATGATATCTTCCTTCATCGTTTTGGCACTCAGGAAAAACAGCGGGATATCGGGATTAACATCACGGATCGCTTCGGCTAACTGGAATCCGTCCATCTTCGGCATCATGATATCCAGCAGGCATAAGTCGAACCGCTCACGTTGAAAAGCAGCCAGCCCAAGCCTTCCATCCCGCTCCAGTATTACATCAAAATCATTTAGTTCGAGGTATTCTTTAATCACTTTACCGAGGTTGGTATCGTCTTCACATAATAAGATCTTAGATGGCTTAGCGTCTCCCATGATGATAAATTTATTGAAAATTAAAGTTAAAGTATCTAAACTGCATACCAAAAGGAATATTTATTAACTTACCTCTAAATCTTGTATATGGCAGATTGCGCAAAGTTACTGGAAGCGATGAAAGCAGGCTATTCTTTTAAAGGAGAAAATGTTAAAGTTGGAGTGGCTATGCTGGATGGTGAAGTAGTGCCGGGTGCCGATATCTTTCTGCCATTGAAAACGATGAACCGGCATGGACTGATTGCCGGAGCCACCGGTACAGGTAAAACCAAGACCCTCCAGGTGATCAGCGAATGCCTGAGCGATAACAGTATACCGGTGCTGATGATGGATATAAAAGGCGATCTGAGTGGTATTGCCGCTGCCGGCTCCATCAACGAAAAGATCACGGAACGTTACCAGAAGCTTTCGATGCAATACAGTCCTGCTGCTTACCCGGTAGAACTAATGACGCTCAGCAAAGAGAAAGGGGTAAGATTAAGAGCCACCGTCAGCGAGTTCGGCCCGGTATTGTTGTCCAAGATACTGGAGCTTAACGACACACAGGGCGGCATAGTGGCCATGATCTTTAAATATTGCGACGATAACGAATTGCCGTTGCTGGATCTGAAAGACTTTATTAAAGTGTTGCAATATCTAGGCAATGAAGGCAAAGCGGAAATAGAAAAAACATATGGTAAAATAAGCACCACCTCCACCGGCACTATATTGCGTAAAGTGATCGAACTGCAGCAACACGGTGCAGATGTATTCTTCGGAGAAAAGAGCTTTGAAGTAGCTGACCTGATGCGCATTGCCGATGATGGACGAGGCATGATATCCGTATTACGGGTAACCGACCTGCAGGATAAACCCAAGCTCTTCTCCACGTTCATGCTGCAATTGCTGGCCGAGTTATACGCCACATCACCCGAAGAAGGAGATCTCGATAAACCCAAACTGGTGCTGTTTATAGATGAAGCGCATCTTATATTCCAGGAAGCAAGCGACGCCCTGCTGCAACAGATAGAAACGATCATCAAACTGATACGCTCGAAAGGCATCGGTATTTTCTTTTGTACACAAAACCCGATGGATGTGCCCGCCGCCATTCTGGGTCAGCTAGGTCTCAAAGTACAGCACGCCCTCCGGGCTTTTACCGCAGCAGACAGAAAAGTGATTAAGCAGACCGCTGAAAATTACCCTGAGACTACCTTCTATAAAGTGGACGAACTGATAACGGCACTCGGTATTGGTGAAGCCCTGGTAACCATGCTGAATGAAAAAGGCATACCTACCCCGCTGGCACACGTAATGATGATATCGCCCCGCAGCAGGATGGATGTACTAAGTGATATAGAGATTGATAGCATTACCGGCAAGTCGAAGCTGGTAGCCAAATACAACCAGGAGACAGACCCGGAAAGTGCCTATGAGATGCTTAACAGGAAGATAGAAGCCGCCAGCGAAAAAGCAGCAGCGGAGGAACCTGTTGTAAAAAAAACCGGCCGCGCACCCAGGGCAGAAAAATCTACCCTGGAAAAAATGCTGAACAACTCTGCTACCCGTCAGGTAGCGAGAACGGCTACCAGCGCAATTGTAAGGGGCTTGCTGGGAGTGCTTGGCCTGGGCGGCAGGAGCAGAAGATAGACCTATGTCTTTGTAATTAATCCCGTTTCGTTGACCGTAATCTGCTTTTCAGCCTGAAGGAACTCGATCACCTTCCAGGCTTTTTCTTTGGGGATATTCTTTAACCGGAATAATAGCGTTTTACTATCAACCGGGTTGCCGGTAACCGCAGCAAGAACGGCATCTGCTATGGAAGAAAACTCCTGTTTGGAAAGGGCCGTTTTCTTCCGGGCCAGACAGTTATCGCATACGCCGCAGTCGGCCAGCTGATGGTCGCCGAAGTAACTGCCGATAAAACTACTCCTGCATGTTATGGAATGTATATATTCGATAAAAGCGTTTATGCGTTGCGTATAGTCCTGTTTCCTCTCCGCATACTGCTTGCCGTCTATCCGGAGGTCTTCCGCTTTTATCCTGTTTTGCAAAAAGAAAAGCTGCGGACTGTCTTTCTGTGGCTGGTAGTCTATAACAGCGTATTGATGTAACTGAAGCAACTCCTGCTTTACTTCGCCAGGCTGTTTCCTTAATAGGTAAGCGATGGATTTTTCATTAACACTCACCGAGCGATCGAAAATACCTTCATAAGAACGCAGCAGCGATTTAATGAGCGGTTCCAGCGCAGGCTGGCTTATTTCAAATTGATACAACGATTCTTTATTACAGATAAATTCTACCCTTGACGGAAGAAACAC
Source organism: Chitinophagaceae bacterium (assembly GCA_031399065.1). Taxonomy (GTDB): domain Bacteria; phylum Bacteroidota; class Bacteroidia; order Chitinophagales; family Chitinophagaceae; genus JADCRZ01. Next base: position 115,812 of record JANNOM010000007.1, on the reverse strand, counting down.
TTGTTCGTTAAAGCTGATAAATCCCTGCTGTTCCAGCACCTTCAGGCTGTTGATCACAAGAAGGGTGTCTAGTTTAAACCGGCCGATAAACTCCTGCAGGTCGAAGTCGTAATAATTTCCCTCACCCATCCCGGAAGGGATCTGCAGAAAGTTCATTACTGCCTGGTACACGATACGAATTTTATCTATTTCCGGGAAGCGAAGGTCAGGCTGCTGTTTTAGTAACAGGATATCATGATCCTGGTACAGCAGTACCGCATAGGCTTTGTTCTGATCCCTGCCCGCCCGCCCCGCTTCCTGGTAATAATTCTCCAGGCAATCGGGACTATCGAGGTGTATCACCAGCCGCACATCCGGCTTATCGATACCCATGCCAAACGCATTGGTGCATACGATGGTGCGGATTTTATTACTGATCCATGCCTCCTGCTTGTTGCCTCTTTCTTCGTTGCTTAAACCTGCATGGTAGAAGTCGGCATGAATGCCGTAAGACAATAGTTGTTCCGCCGTGTCTCTGGTTCTTTTCCTGCTTTTGCAATAGATGATACTGCTGCCGGGTACACTGTTAAGAATCTCTACTAGCCGGGTAATCTTGGTATCGGCGTTAAATACACTGTAAGAGAGATTGGGTCTTGCGAAGGACTGGCGGAACACATGCCTGCCACTAAAACGCAACCTGTCCATAATATCATCCTGCACTTTTTCCGTAGCGGAAGCAGTAAGTGCCAGTACCGGCACTGCATGCAATTCGTCCCTCAGTGTAGCGATACGTAAATACGGCGGCCGGAAATCGTATCCCCATTGAGAGATACAATGTGCTTCATCGATGGCTATCAGGCTGATATTGAGGGAAGGCAGGTATTCGAGAAAAAGGCGTGTCTCCAGCCTTTCGGGCGACAGGTAGAGGAACTTACAGTTTTTTTCACCGGCGATCTCTAGCACCCTTATCACTTCTTTCCGGGTCATGCCGGCATAGATGGCAAACGCGGTGATGTTTTTTCTTCTTAACGATTCTACCTGGTCTTTCATAAGGGCTATCAACGGACTGATCACCAGGCACAGTCCTTCCTTCAACATAGCCGGTACCTGGAAGCAGATCGACTTACCCCCGCCTGTCGGCAACAGCGCCAGCGTATCTTTGCCATCGAGCACGGAATAAATGATGTCTTCCTGGAGGGGACGAAAGCTATCGTAGCCCCAGTATTCTTTAAGTATGGAATGGATAGCCGGCAATCGTTATATTACCTTTTTGATGAAGAGTCTGCCGGAATTTAAAGCCAACACCACATCGCTCAGTCCCATCACCAGGGCGCCCAGTTGCGGGGTTAAAAACCCCAGGGCCGCCACCGGAATGGCTACAATATTATAAGCGAAAGCCCAGAAGAGATTTTGCTTGATAGTTAAAAAAGTATGCCTGCCAAGTCCCAAGGAGGTGGGCAACTGCTTAAGGCCATGATTCATCAGCACCACATCGGCGGTCTGCACGGCAATCTGTGATGCATCGCTCAGCGAGATACCGATGGTGGCTTTGGCCAGGGCAGGGGCATCATTGATGCCATCACCTACCATAGCGGTAGGAGCAATGGCACTGAGGCCTTCTATATGATTCAGTTTTTCTTCTGGGGTCTGTTCTGCCAACACTTCATCGATGCCCAAAATACCAGCCAGGGCCTGGCATTTACTAAGCCGGTCGCCGCTTAGCAGGATAGTCCTGATCCCCTTTTTCCGGAAATAACTAACCACCTGTAATGCTTCGGGGCGTATTTCATCTTTTACGTCTATCCATCCGAGTATTACCCCGTTTTTAAGTATATAGATATTATGCGAATCATCTTTGGTAAGATGTGCCGCCGTTTTATAAGAACCTGCAATATATGTAGCGCCCTCCTGGCTAACAGCCTTCATGCCCAGGCCCTTTTCTTCGTTTATATTGGTCCATTTTATTTCATCGCGGGTTTTCCATTCTTTGCTGATAGCTTTGGCAATGGGATGGTTGGAATATTTTTCCAGGGAGTAGGCTATGCGTTTAAACTCCTCCTCTGTGCCGGAAGCTACTTCCAAACCGGATACTATAAAGTCGCCTGTCGTAAGCGTACCCGTTTTATCGAACACCACCTGCCTGATATCCTTAAATATCTCCAGGCTTCGGGCATCGCGGAACAGGATACCGCTCCTGGCGGCGCGGCCAAGCCCTACCGCTATAGCCGCCGGCGTGGCCAGTCCCATAGCACAGGGGCAGGCTATTACTAGTACGGCGATGCTGCGCATGAGTGAAGCGGTAAAGTTTTGCGGTACCAGCAGGTAAAAATTTACGATAAAGGTAACTACAGCTATTATTAATACGGCTGGCACAAAGATCGCGCTGATACGGTCGGCCATCAGTTGTACGGGAGGTTTATCGCCCTGCGCTTTTTTTACCAGGTCGATGATATTGGAAAGAACCGAATCGCCCGATGCGTTGGTAACCTGCGCCTTTACGGTGCCTTCCGATAACAGACTGCCGCCTATCAGTTTGTCTTTTGCCTGTTTTTCCACGGGCATACTTTCTCCTGTTATGATGGCTTCATTGGCACTGGCGTTTCCCCAGAGTATTTTACAATCCGCGGGCACCTGTTCGCCCGATTTTATCAATACCAGGTCCCCGGGCCTGAGTTGCGTATTTTCTACCGGTAATATCACTTCCTGGTGGTCGCCGTCGAATGCGATCATATTGGCCATTACCTTCTGCGATTTCGCCAGCTTATGCAGTGCCCGCTGTGTCGACTCCACGGAAGCGTCTTCCATATAGTTGCCCAGGAATACAAGGGTAATGATGGTGGCGGCCGTTTCGTAAAACAGGTATCCTTCGCCGAGTTGCAGCAGTGTACCGGCCAGGCTGTAACCAAAGGCAGCCGTAGCACCCAGGGCCACCAGTACATTCATATTAGGCATCCCGTTCCGGATGCTCTGGATGGCGCTTTTACCAAAATAATTCATGCCTATTACATATACGGGCAGGCAAAGTGCCAGTTGAAGCCAGGGATTCATCAGCAAGTGCAGGTGTACCCAGCGTTCCAGCATGTGAAGCATCAGTATGAGCGTAAAAGGAAGGCAGATGAGGGTATAACGAAGAAATTTGTTCATAGGCGGCTTGTCCGTCGTTTCCGGAGCGTTCAGGCTGGTGCTTACTTTATATCCCAGGTCTTCTATGCCTTTCGCGATTTTATCTTCTTCTATTTCCTGTCCGATCTGTACGAAACTCACATCCCCGTCGATGGGGTTTACCTTCACTTCCTTCAGCCCCTGTTTCTGGAGATATTTGGAAATGGTCAATGCGCAGTTGGAGCAGGTCATTCCCTCCACTTTCCAGTTCACCGTTTCCATAATGCTTCTGTTTTTGAGTATACGAAGTTACTAAAGAGTTTTTATCCCGGACTTCCAAATTCATCCTGACCGGACCGAACGCCGTTTCAGATGCAATACTTCCAGCGCGATCAAAGGGAATGCCATCATGCATTATCATATCTGCGGATGACTATCTTTGATATATGGAACTGATATTTACGCTGGATACCGTTAAGCAGGCGGCGGCCACATTTATTCATGCATTACATGGCAGGAAAGTGGTCGCATTACACGGTGAAATGGGGGCCGGTAAAACGACGTTTGTTTACTCATTATGTAAGGAATTGGAAGTTACCGGCCCCGTAACAAGTCCCACGTTCTCGATCATTAATCAATACATTTACCCGGGTGGGATATTGTACCACATGGATCTGTACAGGATAAAGGATGAAGAAGAAGCGATACGTGCCGGGGTAGAGGACAGCCTTTATTCCGGGAATATCTGTTTCGTGGAATGGCCGGAAAGGGCACCGCAGATTTTTCCGGAAAACACCGTATTCGCATTTATCGAAGCACTGGACGAACACACGCGCCGCATCAGGATAGCAGATAAATAAGTATATTGCAGGGTACCGGGAAAGTCAGTATCCGGGGACTAAATAAACTACCAGAATGCTCCAGAATAAGCCAGTTATCAGTACGTCTTTCAGCTATGAGACCCTGGAAGAAACCCTCGATATAAAACCGGAAGGAACCAAATTACATATAGGCATTCCAAAAGAAACGGCTTTCCAGGAAAACAGGATAGCACTAACACCGGATGCGGTGGGCGTACTGGTAAGTAACGGGCACGAAGTAGTACTGGAGCATAATGCCGGGGAAGCCGCCCATTACCGTGATAAAGATTATAGCGAAGCCGGGGCAAGAATCGTATACAACAGGGAAGAAGTATTCCGGTGCCCCGTGCTGGTAAAAAGTGCCCCCGTGGTGGAAGAGGATCTGTCCCTGCTCCAGATGAACCAGATGGTGATTTCACCGATCCATCTTTCGGCAATGAAAAGCGAGTTCCTGGAAAAGATGATGGAAAAAAGGATCACGGCCATTTCGTTCGAGAACCTGAAAGACGATAGCGGCACCTATCCCATCGTGCGGAGCATGAGCGAAATCGCAGGCAGTGCAGTGATGCTGATAGCCGGCCAGTACCTGAGTTCCGCCAATCATGGCAAGGGTGTTTTACTGGGAGGCATATCGGGTATTCCTCCTACCAAGGTAATTATACTCGGGGCAGGTATCGTAGGCGAATTCGCCGCGAGGGCCGCTATCGCACTGGGTGCTTCGGTAAAGGTATTCGACAACAGCGTGTACCGTTTAAAACGGCTGCAGAATAATATCGGGCACCGGATGTGGACCTCCGTACTGGAACCCAAGATACTGGCGAAGCAGCTAAAGACCTGCGAGATAGCCGTGGGTGCTTTATCGTCGCAAAGCGGCCGCACGCCGGTAGTGGCCACCGAGGAAATGGTAAGCAATATGCGTCCCGGCAGTGTAATTATCGATGTAAGTATCGACCGCGGCGGATGTTTCGATACTTCGGAAGTTACTACCCACGAGCATCCCATTTTTATGAAGTATGGCGTTATCCATTACTGCGTTCCTAATATCCCGTCAGGTTTTGCGCGTACCGCTTCCCAGGCTATCAGTAGCGTATTGATGCCGCTGCTGCTGGAGGCGGGCGATGAAGGCGGCTTCGAAAATCTAATCTGGCACCAGGTGCACCTGCGCAGCGGCGTATACCTGTTTAAAGGATCGCTCACCAATTTCCACCTCAGTCAGCGATTCAATCTTAAGTTCACGGATCTCAATTTGCTGATAGCGAGTAAGCGGTAGACCACCCTTATAGAGACCTTATGGAGACATTATAGAGACCTTATAGAGACTTTTCTCCATGATGCAACCAATGTGCAAGGCTCGTGCGAGGCGCGTGCAAGGCTTCGGTAACGATCCTACAAAGCAGCTTACCGGCTATCAGGATACCCTCGATTTGCTTTTATAATCCTGTATATCAATCCGTTCCTGGCAAAATCCGTATTCCTGTTTGTCGTTGGAACTTACGATAATGAGGCGATCGTCGCCATAATCCTTTATCAGTTGAAGGTAAAGCTGTATGCCTGCTTCGTCCAGGTTGGTACAGGGCTCGTCGAGCAAAAGGCAGGGCGTGTCCGAAAAGATAGCCTGGGCCAGCTTTACGCGCTGTTTCATTCCGCTGGAATAATAGCGGATCTGCTTTTGGGACGAAGCCTGTAGGCCGGTAATGGCAATAATATCCTTAATGCCGATGCCCGGTAAAAAAGGCTTGAACGTGTTATGGAATTGCAGGAATTCTTCAAGGTTCATTTCTTCTATTACTTCCAGGTAAGGAGCGGCAATGGAAATGGATGTATACACCTGGTCGTTTTCTATCAGCGGAACAGCGTCGCTTCCGTATGTTATTTTACCCTCGCTGGCAACAATGGCTCCCGCAATTACCTGCAATAAGGTAGATTTGCCGGAACCGTTGGCACCCGTAATGGCATAGTGCCGGCCAGGAAAAAATTCAAAGTTGAAATGCCGGAATATCCATTCCCGGTTATAGCGCTTACCGGTATCGGAGCACTTAATCTTCATCAGGGTTGCCTTTGGTAAAGCGTTTGATGATGCCGCGGCCACTCTCGCGGATAAATGTTACGATCTCGTCCCGCTCGTCGCTGGCAGCAAATTCTTCTTCTATATGAGCCAGGGCCTGACTGGTATTAAGTCCCTGGTTAAATATTACGCGGTATATATCCAGTATATGATTGATTTTCTCCAGCTCGAATCCACGGCGCTTAAGTCCAACGCTATTTACACCTCCATAACTTAAAGGGTTACGAACGGCTTTAATATAAGGGGGTACATCTTTGCTTACCAGGCTGCCCCCGGCAATATAGGCGTGCTGGCCGATATGTACAAACTGGTGAACGGCACTAACGCCGGCGATCCATACCCAGTCGTCCACTATCACGTGGCCGCCCAGCGTGGCGTTATTACTGAGTACGCAGTGATTGCCGATGATGCAGTCGTGCGCGATATGACTATAGGCCATTATCAGGCAGTTACTGCCTACCCGGGTGGTCCATCTGTCGTTGCTGCCCCGGTTGATGGTTACGAATTCACGGATGGTAGTGTTGTCACCTATTTCAACGGTTGTTTTTTCACCGTCGTATTTAAGGTCCTGCGGAATGGCGGCCAGCACGGCACCTGGAAATATGCGGCAGTTTTTACCGATGCGGGCACCTTCCATTATGGTAACATTGCTGCCGATCCAGGTACCTTCGCCTATTTCGACGTTTTGCTGGATAACAGTAAAGGGATCTACTTTCACATGGGCGGCAAGCCTGGCTTCTGGATGGATATATGTCTGTGGATGGATCATAATAATTGATGTAAGGTTCAGTTGTTAGTTTCTTTTAACCAGTTGCGCCACCAGGTCGGCTTCGGTGCAAATCTTGTTGCCCACATATACCGTTCCCCGCATTTCGCATATACCACGGCGGATGGGATTGGAGAGTTCCATTTTCAATATCATGGTGTCTCCCGGCTTTACCATCTGCTTGAATTTGCAGTTATCGATTTTAAGAAAATAGGTATCGTATTTTCCTTCCGGCATGGCGTTGATGCATAGCAATCCGCCCGTCTGCGCCAGGGCCTCTATCTGCAATACTCCCGGCATTACCGGGTTACCCGGGAAATGCCCCTGAAAGAAACTTTCGTTGAAGGTAACATTTTTAATACCTATGATATGCTTGTCAGTGATCTCTATTATTTTATCTACCAGCAGAAATGGAAAACGGTGAGGCAGGGTTTTTTCTATCTGGGGAATATTAAAGATAGGGGGCTGGTTCGGGTCGTAAACAGGTATGTTTTTAAGGTTCTTATTCTTCTTAATGTAGTTCTTGATTTTCTGGGCAAATTCCACGTTGGTACTGTGACCGGGACGGTTGGCTATAATCCTGGCTTTGATAGGATAGCCGATCAGGGCGAGATCGCCCACCACGTCCAGCAGTTTATGTCGTGCAGGTTCGTTGGGGAAACGCAGTTCCAGGTTGTTAAGGTATCCCTCGTTTTTGACTTCTATTTTTTCCCGGTTAAATGCTTTGGCCAGGCGGCCCATTTCTTCCGTAGTGAGCGGCTTGTCTACGATTACGATGGCATTATTGATATCGCCGCCTTTTATCAGGTTATTATCCAGCAGCATTTCCAGTTCGTGCAGGAAGCAGAATGTGCGGCAGGGAGCAATCTCTGTTTTAAATTCACGCATGGTTTTAAGTCCTGCATGCTGTGTACCTAATACGGGGGAGTTGAAGTCGATAAGCGTCGTTATCTGGTAGTCCATAGCAGGCATGGCAACCATTTCCACTCTTTTTACTTCATCGTAATGGTAAATATTCTGGTCGATGCTGTACCAGGCTTTGGCCGCATCCTGTTCCTCTACTCCCACTTTTTCTATCATTTCTATAAACGGCTGCGAACTGCCGTCCATGATGGGTATCTCGGGGCCGTTAAGTTGTATCAACGCATTGTCCACCCCCATGCCTACCAGCCCTGCCAGCAGATGCTCTATAGTGTATACTTTAGCACCCTGATCTTCCAGTGTAGTTCCCCGGCTGGTGTCGGTCACCAGGTCGCAATCAGCCTTTATTACAGGCTGCCCGGGAAGGTCTGTCCGTTGAAACTGAAAACCAAAACCCGGGTATGCGGGCTTCATGATCATATCTACCAAAGCCCCTGTGTGAAGCCCTGTTCCTGAAATATTTATCTCCGATTTAAGTGTATGTTGTTTATTAGTATTGAAATTTCCGTCCATGCTTTTTTTTCAATTCGCGCAAAGATAACCAACTAAGGGGTATGAACTATCAATAACTGCTTCACCAACAGTTCGAGTTCTTTGATGCGTTTTTCCATCTCCGGCAGGCTTCGCGCGAGTGCCTGGCTGCGCAGGGTGCTGGTATAATCGTAGGCGGGAGAGCCCGTTACTGCGCTGTTGTTGGTCTTGATTGATTTGCTTACCCCGCTCTGTGCATTGATGCGGCTTCCGTCGGCTATCTGGATATGACCCACTATGCCTGCCTGTCCGCCGATCATCACATTGTTGCCTATTTTGGTACTGCCACTTACACCGGCCTGGGCAGCTATCACGGTATTATTACCCACTTCCACATTATGGGCTACCTGTATGAGGTTATCCAGCTTGGCACCCGATTTTATCAGCGTAGAACCGATGGTGGCACGGTCGATAGTGGCGTTGGAACCTATCTCCACAAAATCCTCGATGATCACGTTGCCTATCTGAGGTACTTTCTTAAAACTTCCATCGGGCTGCGGTGCAAACCCAAACCCGTCGCCGCCGATGATAGTGCCCGCGTGTACAGATACGTTTTTACCTATGATGCAGTCATGATAGATTTTTACCCCGGGATAAAGAATGGTATTGTCACCAATTTTAACGTTGCTGCCTATAAAACAGCCCGGGAATATTTTTACCTGTTCTCCTATAATGACGTTTTCGCTCACATAGGTAAAGGCACCTATAAATACATTGTTGCCCAGTGTCGCAGAAGCATGTATGGAGGAGGGCTGTTCAATACCGGTCATCTGTTGTGTAACCAGTTCCTGGTATTTGGCTAATAACGTGGCAAAGGCGGAATATGCATCCGGTACACGGATCAGGCTGGCCGTTATCGGCTGCTTCAGTTCCTGCGTTTCATTGACGATGATGATGGAAGCCCCGGTTGTATATAAATAGTCTTCGTATTTAGGATTGGCTAAAAAAGCAAGCTGCCCTGCTTTCGCTTCTTCTATTTTTCCGAACGATCTAACGGTAATCTCCGGATTTCCATCCACCTTTCCCTGGATGATATAGGCTATTTGGGCAGCACTGAATTGCATATTCTAAAACTAAGCGTTTAAAAAACAAATATAAAATTTTTTCACCGGGGCCGATAAATTATGATGAATCAGCGCATTGTCTACCTGAGAAATATCTTTCACCGTTCCATCTTTAAAAAGAATATTGATTCTTTCTTCAATGGGATCATAAGTGGTGTTGACGGATATTCCTTCAATTACAAAATAGTGGGCATCTTTCAACGGTATCCCCTGCTCCTGAGATACCCGGGCTTTTAAATCTTCCACTACCCCGGGTAAAAAAGGTTCGGCCTGTGTTTTTACTTTAAAGAGTCTTCTTTCTACCAAACCGTGGCATAGGGTGGAAAGAATTTTATCGGGATGATCCATCCAGTTTTTTATAGCGCTCATTACATCATAGTCGTCCAGCCGCATAAACCGGTCGAGGTAACCGGTGAAATCACCATCGTCGCAGCTATTCCGCAGAAAAAAATCCAGTGTGGCCGAGCCGGACCCTTCGAGTTGATGATCGCATATCAGCTCGCGGGCGCGCCGGACGATGCCGACAAGCATTTTTTCGGCACACATCACCGTTTTGTGCAGGTAAGCCTGCCAGTACATCAGGCGGCGGGCCACCAGGAATTTCTCGATACTGTAAATGGCTTTTTCCTCCACTACCAGCTGGCCATCGTGAACGGTAAGCATTTTAAGGATACGGTCGTACCCTATCACCCCTTCGGAAACACCGGTAAAAAAACTGTCCCGGGTCAGGTAGTCCATCCGGTCCACATCGAGCTGACCGGCAATAAGCTGGTAGAGAAAGGGTTTGTGGTAGTTATTGGTAAAAATGCGGATGGCCAGTTCGAGCTGCCCGTTCATTTCTTCATTCAGCACCTGCATGATCATCAGCGAGATCTTTTCGTGCGGCATTCCGGGTATCAATATGTTTTCCAGTGCATGTGAGTAAGGGCCGTGGCCGGCGTCGTGCAGCAGGATGGCTATTTTGGCCGCCGTTTCTTCCTCAGGTGTAATCCCGATGCCTTTATTTTTAAGTTCACCGAGGGCGCTGCACATCAGGTGATAAGCACCCAGCGAATGATGCAGGCGGGTATGCACGGCACCGGGATATACCAGGCCGGCAAAAGCCATCTGGTGAATACGGCGAAGCCGCTGGTAATAGGGATGGGCCGTGATCCGGAGAATCAAAGGGTGGTCGATGGTGATAAAACCATGCACCGGATCGTTGATAATTTTACGGATGGATGAAGGCATGTATTGTTGCTGCTTTGTTAATCCTTTAGTGGAAAAGCCAGTAAAAGTACGAATGCTGTACATATAAAGTAGATTTGTAGAATAAGTATCTTAAACGGAAAATAAATAGTATGACAGCACCTAATATTTTGTGGGTAGATGATGAGATGGAAAGTCTTCAGTCGCAGAAACTATTCCTGGAAAATAAAGGGTACGCAGTACATACATTAACCAACGGGTTCGACGCGGTGGACTATGTAAAAGATCACCAGGTGGATGTGGTGCTTCTGGACGAGAGCATGCCAGGCATTACCGGCCTGGAAACCCTTGCCAAGATAAAAGAAGTAAACGCCCGCATACCGATCGTGATGATCACCCGCAACGAAACGGAAGACCTTATGAACGAGGCCATCGGGAGCCAGATCAGCGATTACCTGATTAAACCCGTAAACCCCAATCAGGTATGGCTTACATTGAAGAAAATACTGGACAACCGGCGACTGGTAGCGGAAAAAACCACTTCCGCTTACCAGCAGCAATTCCGCCACCTGTTCATGGCACTCAACAGCAATCCCGATTACAACGAATGGATGGATATCTATAAAAAACTGGTGTACTGGGAACTGGAAATGGGTAAGAGCGACAGCCCCGAAATGCAGGAAGTGTTCCTTGCGCAGAAGCAGGAAGCCAATACGGAGTTTTTTAAATTCATCTCCCGTAATTACAGTTCATGGATCACGGGCCGTGCGGCAGGCCCGGTATTTTCCCATAACCTGATGGAGCGCAAAGTATTTCCTAACGTGGAAAAAGGAGTACCTACTTTTTTTATCCTGATCGACAACCTGCGGTTCGATCAGTGGAAAGGCATCGAACCCATATTTTCCCAGTACTTCCGCATACAGGAGGAAGATAGTTTTTACAGCATTCTGCCCACCGCCACCCAATATGCGCGCAATGCCATTTTCAGCGGACTGCTGCCGCTGGAAATAGAAAAGAAGTTTCCGCAGTACTGGAAAAATGATGAAGAAGAAGGGGGGAAAAACCTGCACGAAGAAGACCTTTTCCGCGAGCAGCTTAAACGGTTAAAAAAAGACCTTAAGTGTTCCTATACAAAAGTGCTGCACCACAACGACGGGCAGAACCTGCTGAATAATATTCATAACCTGCTCACGAACGATCTGAATATAATCGTATACAATTTCGTGGACATGCTAAGTCATGCCCGTACCGAAATGGAAGTGCTGAAAGAACTGGCAAGTGACGAAGTGAGCTACCGGAGCCTTACCAACAGCTGGTTCGAACATTCGCCCCTGTACCAGGCGCTGAAGAAGATAGCTGATAAAAAGATCAATATCGTGCTAGCTACCGACCATGGCAGCGTGCGTGTTAAGAACCCGTCCAAAGTGGTGGGCGATAAACAGACCACCACCAATCTTCGATACAAGCATGGGCGTAACCTGAACTACGATCCCAAGGAAGTGCTGGCATTCCGCGACCCGAAAGACGCCGGACTGCCGACACCCACTATCAATTCCTCTTATATCTTCGCCCGGGAAGATCGTTTCTTATGTTACCCCAACAATTATAATTACTATGTAAACTATTATAAAAACACGTTTCAGCATGGCGGGATAAGCCTGGAGGAGATGATTGTGCCGGTAATAAAAATGACTTCGAAATAAGCCAGCTTCTTGAAAGATAGTGGAGAAATCCCCTGCTCCCGGGCATTCATCCATTTATTTAATTGATAACTTTACCCCATGAAGTATACGCAGGCAACATTGCAAAAGATTGAAAAAATACTGGATGAAACCGGGTATGTAATCCGTTATGAGCGGGGCACTTTCCAAAGCGGTTATTGTATTCTTGAAGAACGTAAAGTGGTGGTGCTCAATAAATTCCTGCAACTCGAAGGAAGAATAAATACGCTGATGGATCTTGTTCCCCAACTGGCCATAAAACCCGAATTCCTTTCCGCCGAAGCCGGCAAAACATATAGGGAGGTGCTCTCCGAACAAGTTAAAGAACAGGAGAAGTGACCTGTCCGCCCCTGAAAATAACGTTCTTAGGCACCGGCACCAGCAGCGGCGTACCCATGATCGCCTGCGGATGCGAAGTGTGCACGTCTTCCGACTGGCACAATACCCGCTTGCGATCCAGCATCCTCGTAGAGTCGGCCACTACGACGCTAGCTATAGACTCCACTCCCGATTTCCGCTACCAGATGCTTCGCGCCAAAGTTAACAGGCTTGATGCCATCGTGTTTACCCACCCGCACAAAGACCATGTAGCCGGCCTCGACGACGTGCGCGCCTACAACTATTTTTGCCAGAAGCCGATGGAGATATATGCCAATGAGCTAACGCAGAATGTAATTATCCGCGAGTTTCCGTATGCCTTCAGCGATAATAAGTTTCCCGGTCTGCCGGAGATAAACATCAACACCATAGATACCGAACCTTTTATGGTGGGCGATATACCCGTTATCCCCATAATGGTATGGCATTTACGGATGCCCGTACTCGCATTTCGCTTCGGGTCGTTTACCTATATCACAGATGCCAACCGGATAGAAGACGGGGAAAAGCAAAAGATAAAAGGATCGGATATCCTGGTAGTGAACGCCCTCCGGAAAGAAAAACACATCTCTCATTTTACGCTCGATGAGGCCGTTGCGCTGGTGCAGGAAATGAATATAAGGCAAGGCTATTTTACGCATATCAGTCACCAGTTGGGTCTTCATGCAGCTGTCAATGAACACCTGCCCGCAGGCATGCAACTGGCATACGATGGACTAGTACTGGAAATTCCATGAGGTTTTCCCCCTTAATTTACCGTTTTATTACTGCTTTGATACTGTCAGGGACGGTGTAGCTTGCCCTAAAGAGTTACGATGAAACAGACTATCTGGAAAGAGTATTTTTCTTTTACCAGGAAAGAGCGAAACGCAGTGATGGTACTGGTAGTTTTGATTACGCTGTTTTTCATACTGCCATCGATATTGCCGCAGCGTGTCATGGATCAGGGTACGGAAGCAGACAGCCTTTTACTGCTGAATGCTTCCCGGCTGCCATCCGTTCCAAAAGATAGCGGGTATTATAAAACAAGACCGGCATACAGTAGGTATAAATCCTGGTATGCTGAAAGAAAAAAGTATCCATACGATCCTACACCTGCAAGAAATTACAAAGCCTATCAATACCCGTATAAAAAGCAATACCTAACGGACCATCCACGGCCTGCCGTGCCGCTGGTATACCTGAATGAGGCCGATACTGCTGATCTTCTTCCTTTGCCCGGAATAGGGATGAAACTGGCTGCGCGGATCATCAGTTTTCGCGATAAGCTGGGCGGATTTTATGATATTAACCAGCTGGCGGAAACATATGGTTTGCCCGACTCTACTTTCCAGCGTATTAAAGAAAAACTGCACTTAGGAACAAAATCGCTGAAGCAGATAGATGTCAACACGGCCGGTCTGGAACAATTACGACAACACCCTTATATCCGGTGGCATATTGCTAACGCCATTATCGCATACAGAAATCAGCATGGTATATTCAAGGACATACAGGATCTATTAAAAATAGATATAATCACGCAGGAAATATACAGCAAGGTCAGTTATTACCTGACCGTAGAAGGGCAGGACGAATCCGCAATAAAATAAAGTATTCAGCCGATATAAATGCACGACGCGGCTTTACTTATCGGAATTGTTTTTCTTATTGATGATTTTTAAAAACAAGCCTGGTGAAATTCTGGCACCTATTGTAAGCACTTTTACTATACCGATCAGTATCTCCCATTTATCTTTTGCCAGGGCTTCGATACTTTCTCTGGCGACCTGCTGTGGAAGTATGCCTTTATTGGTTTGTCCCCGCTTATCTCTTGCTCCACGATCCAGTTCCGTATCCACGACAGGAGGTAAAATCTCAAAAACCTTTATGGAAGTTCCGGCTAATTGCTTTCGCAGTGAAATGGAAAAGGAGTGCAGCCCTGCTTTGGTAGCCGAATAAATGGGAGTGATAGTAAGGGGTACGATTGCAAGACCCGAGGTTACATTGATAATCGCCGCTTCTTTTTGCCGGCTGAGATGCTGTGTAAAAAGTGCTGTCAAATGAAAGCAGGCATCTAAATTTATCATTACTTCACTGTCGCCCTGCCAATCCTCCTCTCCCTTACGGAAATCTATCTCCCTTTGGATACCGGCGTTATTGATCAAGATGTTTATTTCAGGATAGTTTTGAACGCAAAAAATATACAACTCTCTGCGTTGTGTTATATCCGCCAGGTCGCATTGCCGGATTATCAATGCGGGGAGCTCTTTCATTGCAGCGAGCAGTTTTTCCATCCGCCTTCCGCAGACGATCACAGTATTGCCTTTTGCTATAAATTCCCTGGCCAGTTCAAGCCCGATGCCTGTTGCACCGCCTGTTATTAAAATGGTATTGCCGGTAGTTTTCATTGAAGGGTAGTTGTTTTTAATGATGTGGAAATTTCGATATTTTTAGTGTATGGGCTCTGTACCTTGTAAAATGCTGGAACTATAACGTATTACAGTTTAGTAAACGGAGTTTTCAGGTATGGATTAAATTCCTGTATGGGGAAAGGTAAAAAATATCCTTTAATAAGCTCGGGCCTTAAAACACATATTTCAATATGCAATCTCTCTGTAAAATTCGAATTTGGATATATGGGGTTTCCCTCCACGAATGCACATCTTATTGTATCGTATGCATGCAAGCCATTTGTTATATTTGACTGATGCAAATACTTAATAACAGAACAATCTAACTTTCTATTTGCTCCATTGTTCTTTGGAAGGGAATCACCACTTTTCAAAGCAATTTTTTCTAGAGAAGCATGGGCATCCTTAAGAATGCTAATTGAAGTTGGTTCCAACAGATTAAGGCAATTCCCAAGTTCAATTATAGCTCCGATTACAAAGGGTGTCTTAATTGGCCATTTATTTTTTTGCTTACCCAAAGCACTATCAACCGCATATTCTAACGCCCGATTAGGGTTTTGTTCCCAAAAATACACCCCAGGCCCTAACCAATCCCAGGCATTATTACTGGCAATTAACTGCGTTTCTCCGTTTAATATTTTCAATCCTACTTTCCTGTCACAACTATGGAAGCCTGTTATCTGAAATGGTTGATGGTAAGCCAAATTTACTTTTTCGTGTTAACTGGAACTTTTGAGGATTTTTCTTTAATGATACCTGCATCTACAAGAAATTTGTGCGCAGTTTCTTTTGATTTTAACGCCTCTTGGGTAGTTTTTTGAATAGCACTAAGCTGTTCTCTCACTGTAATCTGGTACATAATGATCTAATTTAACGATAAAACTATTGACGCGGCAATTTACAAAATTACGGTATATAATCCTATGTACGACTTAAAAATGACGACCAAATTGTGTCCCATATGCAGCCGAAGTTTACCCTTTGTCTGTTCACTCGAAACACCAATCACATCTCCTGACAGAAGAGGGGTTTTGAGCTTTTTACAAAATTCAACTTCTTATTGTTACCTTCTTTATGTTTAAACAACTTATATATAGCTAAAAACTTTTTAGCTAACAATCGTTAGTTTTTCGAAATTCTTCTTATATTGCATAAGCAATCAGCTTATTTGACAGATTATAGGTTGCCAGGAATTATGAATTTTACGACTTCAGAGATAACGGAACAGGTAGGACATACTGCAAGGGACTTCGCAAATCAATTTATCAGGCCTTATGTAATGGAATGGGACGAGTCGCAGCACTTTCCGGTAGCCGTTTTTAAAGAAATGGGAAAACTGGGTTTGATGGGAGTGATGGTGCCGGAGGAATATGGAGGATCAGGGTTGGGGTATTTTGAATATGTTACCGTGATCCAGGAAATATCGAGAGTGTGTGGATCGGTAGGATTAAGTGTAGCAGCGCATAATTCACTTTGTACAGGGCATATACTCCTGTTTGGAAATGAAGAACAAAAGAAGAAATACTTACCGCTCCTGGCGACAGCGGAATTTATAGGTGCCTGGGGACTAACGGAAGCTAACACAGGAAGCGATGCAGGAAATATGCGGTGTACGGCTGTAAAGGACGGTGACGAGTGGATACTGAATGGCACAAAGAACTGGATAACGCACGGTATTTCCGGAGATGTGGCTGTAGTGATTGCAAGAACCGGTGAAGCCAGAACCCGCGACAATGCCACAGCATTTATAGTGGAAAGAGGAACCTCCGGCTTCAGTGGTGGCAAAAAAGAAAATAAACTGGGCATGCGTGCCAGCGAAACTGCTGAAATGATCTTTGATAACTGCAGGATACCGGATGCAAACCGGATGGGTAAAGTGGGAGATGGATTTAAACAATCCATGAAAGTATTGGATGGCGGACGAATATCTATCGCGGCGTTGAGTTTGGGTATAGCCAAGGGTGCTTACGATGCCGCCTTAAATTATTCTAAAGAGCGGCACCAGTTCGATCAGCCGATTGCCAGTTTCCAGGGTATATCATTCAAACTGGCAGATATGGCTACCGAAATAATGGCGGCTGAATTACTGACGATGAAAGCGGCCGATCTGAAGAACAGGGGAGATCAGGTAACGCAGGAAGCCGCCATGGCTAAGTATTACGCCAGTGAAACAGCCGTAAAAGTAGCAACAGACGCAGTGCAGATATTCGGAGGTTATGGATATACCAAGGACTTCCCGGTTGAAAAATTTTATCGCGATAGTAAATTATGCACCATCGGTGAAGGAACTTCTGAAATTCAGAAAATAGTTATCGCCCGTGAAGCATTAAAAAAATAGTCTCTCTCGATTGCTTGTTTATAGGAGCCCGGGCACAATGCCGGGCTTTTTTGTTATAGCCCGCCAGCATTTAATCGAGAAAATCTTCTTTGTCCGAAGGTTTGTATTTATCGAATAATTTATCAATCGCTCCCGAGAAGATCGGAAACTTTTCTTTAGTGAAATCTTTTATGATCTCTATGGCTTTGTAAGACTGTTCTTCGGTAAGCCCCGCTTCGCGGAGGCGCTCCAGTAAATCCTGCATAAGATGCTATGTTATTAGGCTTAAGCTACTTTTAAAAGACTCATCTTGCTTTTATCAAAATTCTTCATGGCATATTCCAGGGTAAGATGAAAAGCTTTCTCCTTGGAAGAAGGAAGTTCGTACATGGGTTCTATCAGGATGCTTTCGCAGA
This sequence comes from Chitinophagaceae bacterium, assembly GCA_031399065.1. GTDB lineage: Bacteria > Bacteroidota > Bacteroidia > Chitinophagales > Chitinophagaceae > JADCRZ01. Next base: position 98,111 of record JANNOM010000007.1, on the reverse strand, counting down.
TGGAACGTAATCCCCTTGCTCCCAGCTTATATTCCATGGCCTTTGTAACCATAAAGTCCAATACGTCTTCATCGATGGTAAGCGCGATGCCTTCCAGTTCGAATAACTTGGTGTACTGTTTTATAAGAGAGTTTTTAGGTTCCGTAAGTATGGAGCGGAGCGTTGATTCGTCGAGCGGATTAAGGAAAGTGACTACGGGCAGGCGTCCCAGCAGTTCAGGTATCAACCCGAAGCTTTTAAGATCCTGTGCGTTTACATATTGCAACAGGTTCTTACGTGCATGTTCCTGTTGCTCTTTATTTACATTAAAGCCTATTGCATTTGTATTGATACGGCGGCTGATTACTTTATCTACCCCGTCGAATGCTCCGCCGCAGATAAACAATATATTATGGGTATTCAGTTTGATCAGTTTCTGCTCCGGGTGCTTGCGGCCGCCCTGGGGTGGTACCAATACATCCGTACCTTCCAGCAGTTTCAGCAGACCCTGTTGTACGCCTTCGCCGCTTACGTCACGGGTAATGGAGGGATTATCTCCTTTACGGGCAATTTTATCCAGTTCATCGATGTATACGATTCCTTTTTCGGCAGCCGTTACATCATAATTGCACACCTGCAGTAACCGGGTTAGGATACTTTCCACATCTTCACCTACGTAGCCCGCTTCTGTAAATACGGTGGCATCCACGATGGCAAAAGGTACGTTCAGTAATTTGGCGATGGTTTTGGCCAGCAGCGTTTTACCGGTACCGGTTTCGCCCACCATAATGATGTTGCTTTTTTCGATTTCCACGTCATCGTCGCCGCTCTTTTGCTGCAGGCGTTTGTAGTGATTATAAACAGCTACGGCAAGTATTTTTTTGGCATCGTCCTGCCCGATCACATATTCATCCAGAAAGCGCTTCAGCTCGATGGGTTTTTTGACGGAAAGTTTAAAGGCAGATGAATGGGTGGTGCTATCGCTGCTAACAACCAATTCCTGATCGATAATTTCCCTGGCATGCTCCACACAGTTTTCACAGATATGTCCCTCCTGACCCGCGATCAGTATTTTGACCTCGTCCCGGCTGCGGCCACAGAAAGAACAATGCAACGAATTTTTTGCCATTTCAGATTGCTTTAAACGCAAATTTACGAAAAAAAATGAAGGATAGGAAGTCCTGACCGGTGGCTGAACGTTAATCAACGCCACCAGCTGTCAATATCGCCTACCGGCCTACTTACTATAAACTATGATAACTTGGTAATTATTTCATCCACGATGCCATATTCAACCGATTTTTTGGCATTCATCCAGTAATCGCGGTCGAAATCTCTCATAACCTGCTCCATTTTCTTGCCGCAATTGTCGGCCAGGATGCGGGCTCCTATTTCCTTGGCACGCTGGGTTTGTTCCGCCTGTATCTCCAGATCGGCACTTACCGCCTGGTAATAGCCCCCAAGACTGGGCTGGTGTATCATTACTTCGCCGTGTGGATAAATATATCTTTTCCCTTTGATACCACCGCTAAGAAGGATGGAGCCCATAGAGGCGGCAAGCCCCATACATATCGTGCTCACCGGACTGCTGATCATCTGCATAGTATCGTAGATTACCATACCGCTGGTGACCACGCCGCCCGGACTGTTGATGTAGAATTTAATTTCTTCTCCTGGTTTGTCAGCTTCAAGTAATAATAATTTGCTTACCACATCTTTTGCCGATTTATCGTCCACTTGTCCCCATAAATACACGCTCCTCGATTCAAGGAAATATTTTTCCATCTTCCGCATCACGATACCCATCTCCACCGGTTTATCGGGATTCGCTTCACGGGGTTCCAGTTCAGGATCTTCTTCGTTTCTTAGCGGGTTCATTAAATATTTTGAGTACATATCTATTCTGTTAAATGTTAAAATTGTTTGATCCGGCCTGTTTGTAATAAGGAACTTATAACAATTCCTGGTTCTTTTTTTCCTTGCGTGGATTAGTAAGCAATACGTCATCCACCAATCCATACGCTTTGGCTTCTTCCGCAGTAAGCCAGTAATCCCTGGAGCTGTCTTTTTCAATCTGCTTAATGGTCTGGCCGGTATGAAATGCCGTAATCTCGTATAATTCTCTTTTCAGTTTCCTGATTTCATTAACAGTGATCTCTATATCGCTCGCCTGCCCGCCTATGGCACCGGAAGGCTGGTGCATCATAATGCGGCTATGCTTCAGCGCGGTACGTTTGCCTTTAGCCCCTGCGCACATCAGCAACTGGCCCATAGAGGCAGCCATCCCTATACAAATGGTAGACACATCGGGAGTTACATATTGCATCGTATCGTATACGCCCAACCCGGAATAAACGCTTCCCCCCGGACTGTTAATATACATCTGTATGTCGCGGGTGCGGTCGGTACTGTCAAGAAATAAAAGCTGTGCGGTAATGATATTGGCCACTTCGTCGTTGATAGGGTAGCCAAGAAAGATGATCCGGTCCATCATGAGGCGACTGTAAACATCCATTACAGCAATATTCATGGGCCTTTCTTCAATGATATTGGGGGTTAAATTGTTAACCTGGTATTTCTGATAAGCGTCTAAAGTATTACTGGAAATGCCCCTGTGTTTTATAGCGTATTTTTCGAATTCTTTCTGATGATCCATGAGCTTATTTTTTCAAATTTAGATAATTCTATGTGTAATAAGGTGCTAATACCTTAATTATTAGCACAGTGCGGAGATGACAAATCTCCGTCCAAAGTTTTAAAGTGCCAAAAAACTGACAGAGTGACTTTATGGTAAAATGGAGCCGCCTAATCAACCAAAGCAAAAAAGAGTATGTATTACGTAAATACACACTCTTTTCTGAATATTATAAAGCATTAACCGGATCAGTGCTGATGCTTATGCACTTCCTGCATTTTAGTAAACTCATCGGCCTGTATCTCTTTTTCCACGGGCTTTACCTGGGTTTCTGCCCACTCAAAAAGTCTGTCCGTCTGTATACGATGATAGCTGTCTTCCACAAATTTCCGGTCTTTCATCATCTTGTTTACATAATCATTTACCCATGGCTGCTGCATCATGTCTTCCATGCTGCCACCCATACCGCCCATGTAGCCAAATAACTGCTGCTTCGCGAAATTGCTGATATCTTCGGGCTTTACTTCTATATTGTTTGTTCTTACCAGTTTGTCGGTAATGAGTGTCCATTTAAGCTGGTTCACAAATGACGGATATTCTTTTTCCACTTCTTCCTGCGTTTTGGGCTGCTCGCCGCCGTTTTGCATCCACCGTTTCAGGAAGTCCTGTGGAAATTCAATATGTGTATGGTCGAGCAGCGAATGGTAGATCTGGTCGAAGATCTGGCTGCGTGTCTGGCTATCCCACTGCGCCTGTATCTGGTTCTTTACTTCTTTGCGAAAATCTTCTTCCGTTTTTATTTCTTTGCCGGGAAATACCTGCTGGAAGAAGGCCTCGTCTAAAACTGCCTTTTCAGCAGGTAGAGCTTCTTCAGTTTCCGCGGGTTTGCTTGTGTCTATGGCTTCTGCATTTTCAGTTTCTGCGACGTCGGCTGTTTCGGCTGTCTGTATAGCTTCTGCATTTTCAGTTTCTGCTACTTCGGAGGTTTTATTACTGCCGCGTATGTTTTCGATGGCCTCGTCTACCATAGCATCTGTAACCGTTACTTTATAACCGGTTATAGCCGCAGTGCCCAGGTCGGCGATTTCAAAATCCGGCTTCAGGCCTACCTCAAATGCGAAAGAATACTCGTCCGGGTTGTTCATATCCAGCTGGCGGGCGTCATTTTCAGGAAGAGGGAGGGGCTGCGCAAAAATGTCCAGCTTTTCGGTGGTCATGTAGTCGGTCAGTCCCTTTTCCACGCTTTTAATAACCTCGTCCGTAAATACAGAGGTGCCATACATCTTCTTCACCATTCCCGTAGGTACCATTCCTTTGCGGAATCCTGGTATATTCGCCTGTTTGCTATAGGTTTTAATCGCTTTTTCGAAGGAAGGCAGGTAATCGTCTTTCGCTACTTTAACTACAATCTTGTCGTTCAGCAATCCTATATTTTCCCTGGTAATGGTAGCCATAATACTTTTTTTAAATTGGGCAGCAAAGGTAATAAAAAGCGGTAAGCTTTGCGCATCCCGGGCAGAAAATCTTACAGGGCGATATCCAGCCTTCATCCGCTTCTTTTTATAGCGTACTTCCGTTTCCGGGCAGTGCTCATTCATCTGAATGCCCTCAACACATGCACTTTTTGTAGTACTCTTCTACTATTGTCGGTGCATGGCGAACCGCTTAAGTTTGGAATGCAATTAACTTTAAAAAACAGGTATATGAGCAAACTACTAATAGAGATCATTCTTTTTACAGCCGTTCTGCTGAGTGGCTTTTACGCGGGCACCGGGTTTTTTATCGCGATGGGAGGCAACCCGGCCATCGCAAAAATGAGCGATAGAACATTTGCCGAATACTGGCAACACGTAGATCATTATATGGGAGCCAGGATGATAATCTTTGGTCCCCTGCTCCTTTTGTTTTCCCTGTTAAGTGTACTGGTGCTTTTAAAAGAATGGCACATGCCTTCTTTCTGGCTGGTATTAGGTGCTTTCGTTATACTGGTGGCCGACCTTGTTTTTGTATTTTCCACCAATCATCCGCTGAATCGCCTGATACAAACATGGGACCTTTCTCAATTACCCTCCAATGTGCAGGAAATAAAATGGAAAGTGGTGAATGCTTTTTATATAAGGACATTTTTTATGATAGGGTGTTTTATATTTCTCTTACTGGGAGTATGGTTAAGAAAAACCGCTTAACGCCGCTAAATACATTATCCCTGCCTGGTTAGCATCACTTCAATTTCTTCGAGCGACTTGCCCTTGGTTTCTCTTACCCTTACCTGGGTGTACAGGAAATAAAGGAGACAGATGCCTGCATGTATCCAGAAAGTGCCGGGGAGTCCTACATTTTTTAATAACAAAGGGAAAGACGCGGTCGTAATAAAGTTGGCGATCCAGAGTGCCAGGGTGGCCAGGGCCAATGCACTTCCCCGGATGCGGTTGGGAAATATCTCTGACAATACCACCCAGGTTACCGGCCCGAGGGTAGCAGAGTATATGGCGATAAAACCCAGTACAAATATGAGTACCCAGCTGCCCGGCAGTTGCAACTGAAAAGATAAACCCAGGGCCAGGGCGTCCAGGAAAAGCAGGCCTGCACCCCATTGCAACAGTTTTTTACGACCTGATTTATCGATGATACGGATAGCAATAAACGTAAATACAAAATTGATAACACCTATAATGATCGATTGAAGAAAAGCTGTATCCTGCGACATGCCGGCACGTTTAAAGAGCTCGGGCGCATAAGAGAAAATAGAATTTTGCCCCACCGCCTGCGAAAAGATAGCCACTAATACACCCATCCACACGATCGGCCTTACGTCTTTGCTAAACAATTGACGCAGGCTTTCTTTACGCGCCGTAGTAAAGCTGGCCTGTATCTGCGCCGCTTCCTGGCGGGCATAATCGCTGCCGCCAATTCGCGTAAGAATATCTTCCGCCTGGCTCAGTTTCTTCTTGCCTATCAGCCAGCGCGGACTTTCGGCCACCCAAAACAATCCGGCCATAAACAGGAGCGCGGGAAGGGACTGGGAAGAAAACATCCACCGCCAGTTGTCGCTCCCTGAATTGAGTAACAGAAAATTGGAAAGATAAGCCAGCAGTATGCCGATCACGATGGACAATTGGTAAAAAGAAACCATTTTGCCCCGCATTTGCGCAGGTGATATCTCTGCAACGTACATAGGACAAACCATGGCTGCTATACCTACCGCCACGCCGCTCAGAAGCCGGAAACCGATGAACAGGTTAAACTCATTGGCCCATCCCGTGCCCAGCCCGGTGAGTGCAAAAAGGAATGCACATACCATCAGCAGTTTGCGACGGCCTAACTGGTCGCTCAGCGAGCCGCCCACCAATGCGCCTGCCGCCGCTCCCAGGTTGATACAACCTACCGCCCAGCCCGTTTGCCATTCATTTAAACCAAAGTGTGCGGAGAAAAAAGGAACCGTTCCGGAAATGATTACCAGGTCGAATCCAAAAAGCACCCCTCCGAGAGCTGCAATAGTGCTGATAACATAAATGTATCCTTTCTGAAAACTGAAATTCTGGACAGGGGCTTCGGTCTGGGCGGGCAGAACAATCGGCATGGCAACAAGTTTTATTTAAATATATAGAAACGTACCTGCCGGACAGGCAGGTACGTGCAGATAATATCACAATGTATTACTGATTCATTTAAGTGCCACGTCGGCTTCTTTACGGAGAAAATCCGCATTGCTTTCAGATATTCCACCGGCTTCCCAGGTTAGCATTGCTTCATCCGGCACTACGTCGATAGGTGTAATACTGGAGGCTGAAGATGCGGAATCGTTGTACCCGATATTGGCCTGGCGGTTATAACAGGAGATCATAGACCAGCGCGGCTTGGCGGAAAGATTGGCCTCGGAGCGGTGCAACAGGTTGCTATGGAAAAACAATACGTCGCCTGCATTTAATTCTACATATACCAGGTCCATGGTTTTTAGTGCCAGGTCCACATATCGCTGCGACGCGCCCACCTGTTCACCAGAGAATCCATGTTCTATGCGGCCCATTTTATGAGACCCTTTAATCACCTGCAGGCATCCGTTTTCTTTATTGGCTTCCGTAATGGCCACCATTACAGACATCATCTGTTCGGGAAGTAAAAATTCGTTTTTGTACCAGTAACCATAATCCTGGTGCCATTCCCAGGCTCCGCCTACGAGTGGCTCTTTCTGCATCAGTTTGGAATGAAAATGACATACAGAAGTATCTCCATCCAGTACCTCGTCTACCGCTTCCACGAGGCTTTCGCTTCGGGTCAGCAATCCGTAGATATCGTTGCCTGGTTTATACCAGAGCGACAGCTTGCTGCTTTTTCCAGAACTATCGTTTACATTAATTGCATGTTTGCTCACGGCACTGTCTTCTATAGCCGTTTGGTAAAGTTTGGTTGCTTCTTCTGCATTAAAAAATCCTTTGAGGATCAGGTATCCGTCCCGGTTGTACTGTTCAACCATCTGGGGAGTTATTGCTTGTCGTGCCATGATATGGTATTTTGGTTTTATTAAATTGCTGTTATCTCAAACTAAATGCCCGTGAGTCATATTTATTTTAAATCTCTTTCGCTGTAATTATATTCCATTGTCCCGAAAATAGTGAAATACCTTCTGCATTCTGAACGCACTCCAAAGCCAGGCAGCTATTGTCTGAACAGTATATAGCAGTGTTTATTCCGCCTGCCGCATATATTGATGAAATGGCAAAATAACGATGGGTACAGCCAGTAGTCGGTGTTCTACATACAATCGTTTTGTTTCTTTTTTTCATCTTTTGACCTCCGTTAGAGGATTAAAATTAGACTATTACGACTTGCCATAACTGAACGATTTTATTTTAAACATGGATTATTTTATCTTTACTAGATATCACATTACGTTATCAATTTCATTTATATGCACAAAAGCAGGGGATTTGAAGGAGAGCTTATTATTGAAATACCAAAAACGGCTGCCCAGATATGTCGGGAGCTTCCGTTCTGTCATTCGCTCTATCTTTCGCGAATGGGATTTTATCCCCGGGCACTCAATCATTATTATTATCGTCCGGCAGGTATTTCGGAGACCATTCTCATTTATTGCACCGGTGGCTCAGGATGGATACAGATCAATAAACGGCGTATCACCGTTCAGCCCGGAGAAGTATTTTTATTTCCCAAGGATGTTCCACATAGCTACGGGGCAGATGCTGATAGTCCCTGGACGATTTACTGGTTGCACATAACAGGCGATAATGCCAGCGATGCTATTAGTGCCATCATGGGTGCCCAAAGCGAGATCTTTCATGCCGTGTCTGTGGGATTTTCGGAAAAAAGAAATGCGGTGTTCAGACAAATTTCCGCAACATATCTTAAAGGGTACAGCACCGCTAACCTGATGTTTGCCAACCTGCTACTGGTATATTATCTCTCCAGTTTTATTGCCCCCGAACAATTCGAGAAAGATGATTCGATTCCTTCTCCCGAAACAGTTACGGAGCGGGCTATACGGGTAATGCAGGAAAACCTTTCGAATAAACTTACGCTGGAGAATATTGCCCGATCCGTCAATCTTTCGGTATCCTTCTTTTCCCGGAAGTTCAGGCAGGAAACCGGTTACCCGCCCATCGACTATTTCAACCACCTTCGTATTCAGCGGGCCTGCCAGCTATTACATATAAAAGAATTGCGGGTAAATGAAGTGGCCCTCCAGTTAGGGTTCGACGATGCATTTTATTTTTCCCGTTTGTTCAAGAGCCAGATCGGTCAGTCGCCCCAGGAGTACCGGAAAAAACAGGTGCATGCGATGTAGTGGCAATGGCCCTGGATTTATCATTACGCAATATCCTGTATAGTGAAGTTTGCCGGTACTTTTAAATTGGCTAAATTTACTATATAACCTTTGCTTGCATACCATATGTTACAGCCTGATGATCCGGAGAACAAACTGCTGCTCCTTAAAATTGCAGAAGGCGACGAAACTGCGTTCAGGGAACTTTTCCGGAAGTATGCCCCTGTGATTCATGTCCGCCTGTGCAGCATCATCAAATGCCAGGAGGTAAAAGACGATATTATCCAGGAAACATTTTTGCGCGTGTGGTACCATAGAGATCAGTTGCCTGACATAGAACACTTGTCGTCATGGCTGCTGAGTATTGCATACAACCGTGCTTTTACTTATCTGCGTGATCAGGCTATTCGTGAAAAGGCATTGGGGAAAATCAAAATAAGGGAAACGGAAAACAACACCCAGGAATCCGTAGACCTGCATCTGCTGAATATCATCATCGCGAAAGCAGTAGCACAGTTACCCCCTCAGCAAAAAAAAATCTATCTCCTTAACCGAGAACAGGGCCTGCTGATCTCCGAGATCAGTCATCAACTGAAACTATCTCCCCAAACCATTAAGAACAGCATAGGACTTGCTTTAAAGTCTATCCGCCTGTTCCTGGAAGCCAACGGTCACTACCTCGCGGCCCTTTCTGTGGCCTGCCTATAATTTTTTTCAAAAGCATTGGTACTTTCTACCGGTTTATGGGTCTTTGTTTATAGCAGGGTTTATACGACCTCCTTTTGATAAATATTATATCACTTTTAATACAAGTACTTGAACACCGCAGGCAGCATCCGACAAATAATAGAAAAGGTTTTTAATAACTCCGCCACCGCTGAAGAACTGGAAGAGCTGATAGCTGCTTTCAAAGGTGAACATCGGGAACTGATCCTGGAGGAAATGGAGAAAATAAGCAGCAGATTGCCGGCGTCCGGGCAATGGCATACAGGTGATGGGGTTAAATGGTCGAAGATGGCAGATAGTATACTGCAAAGCGATGGACTTGCTTCCGGGGAACACCGGTATGCCGCCACCAGGGTACCTGTGTATAAAATGCCCGTATTCAGATATGTGGCGGCGGCATGTATTATTTTGCTGATTGCCACGCTCTTTTACGCGTCGGAAAAATCGCAGACGGATAAAGAGCCCAACAACCAGAAAACGCTTGTGCAAAGCATGCCTGCCGAAGAAGTGCTCCCGGGAGGTAATCATGCCGTATTACAGTTATCGGATGGAAGTATTATTTCCCTGGACAGTTTTAAAACCGGCCCTATTGCCCGGCAGGGAACGGCTTCCGTTCTGAAAAGGGCAAACGGGGAGATCGTATATGAGCCCGGCAACGGCCCGGAACTTTTATTCAATACACTGATTACCCCGCGCGGAGGTCAGTACCAACTTATGCTGCCCGACGGAACCAAAGCATGGCTCAATGCCGCTTCCTCCATCCGTTACCCGGTACACTTTAACGGCCGGGAGCGAAAGGTGGAAACAAAGGGAGAGGTATACTTTGAAGTGGCCAGGGATACGCGTAAACCATTCGTGGTAAATGCCGCCGGGGGAATGGAAATACTGGTGCTGGGTACCCGGTTTAATGTAAATACATACAACGAAGAAAAATATATACGCACCACTTTACTAGAAGGATCGGTTAGCATTAAAACGACTGGTAACACCCGGCTGATGAAACCCGGCCAGCAGGCAGTTGCCGACAGGCAGGGTGGGTTAAGCATGCAGGAGAACGCAGACCTGGAAGCGGTGCTGGCCTGGCAGAAAGGATTATTCAACTTCAATAAGTCGGGTATTAAAGAAATAATGAACCAGCTCGCCAGGTGGTACGATATCGATATAAAATACCAGGGTGCCGTTAAAGACCAGTTGTACGGAGGAGAGATGCACCGCGATCTTAATCTGTCGCAGGTATTGAAAATGCTGGAAAAGAGCGGGGTTCGTTTTCAACTGCAAAACAAAACACTTACGGTAATGCCATAAACTTTTTACTTAACCAAAACAACGCTTATGTAAACATAACAGCTATATGAAAAATAAAACCGCACCGGTTGCACCCGGAGCGGCTTACATTAAGGTTACAAAACGATTTGAGATCATGTGAACCAAAACTTATCAAAGTTATGCAAAATGCCATCATTTGCCAATGGAATTTAAACGATTATCCGTTGGCTAAACTGCTACGAATTATGAAACTAATTGCTTTCATACTGCTTGCTTTCTCTCTTCATCTCTCCGCACATAGCTATTCTCAGAAGGTAACGTTCCGGTTGAAAAACGTTCCGCTGGAGACGGCACTTAATAAAGTGAAGCAGCAGACAGGCTATGTATTTTTCTATCATTACAGCCTGGTACAGGAGTCGCGTCCGGTGAGTATAGTGGTAAAAAACGCGCCGGTGGAGGAGGTGATCCGCCTGCTATTAAAAGATCAGCCCATTGATTACAGTGTAGAGAACAGGACCGTGCTGCTGACCCGTAAAAAAGCGATACTGCCGGATTGGTTGGTTAATAATAATGTTACAGTCATTAAAGTATCCGGAACGGTGGTGAACGCGGAAACCAGGCAGCCCTTGCAGGGAGCTACGGTGGCCGTTAAAGGAACCAACCGCGTTACCTCTACGAACGCAACGGGCTTTTTCGAGATCAATGCAGAGCTGGATCAAACGATCGTGGTGAGCTACATTGATTTTTTAGCGTACGAATTTAAAGCCGCCGCCGGTGTACCCCTGAATATTGAATTAAAGGTTAATCATTCCACCCTGAGCGATATGGTAGTGATCGGATATGGTTCCGTTAAAAAAGCAGACCTTACAGGTTCTGTAAGTTCGGTAAAAGGCGAAACGATTAATACTGCAGGCACTGCCAGTTTCGACCAGGCGCTGCAGGGCAGGGTAGCCGGCGTAAACGTAAGTTCCAATTCCGGACTGCCGGGAGGAGGCACTACTATCAGGATACGCGGTATCGGCTCTATCAACAGCGGCAACGATCCGCTGTTTGTAGTGGATGGTATGCCTATCGGCAGCGGACCCAATACCGCCAACCTGCTTAACCCCGAAGACATAGAACAGGTGGAAGTGCTCAAAGACGCATCTGCCGCCGCCATTTATGGATCGCAGGGTGCCAACGGGGTTATACTTATTACTACTAAACGGGGTAAACTGGGTACTCCTAAACTTAATTTCGACTCGTACTACGGAACCAAGAAAATCCCGAAAACCTGGGAACCTGGAGACGCGGCCCAGTTCGGACAGATATATCTGCTCGGTAAAAAAGCGGCCGGAGCATCGGTAAACGACCTCTATGCTTTTTACAGGCCTTATTATGCCAGTCTTGATAATATAGATTTTACAAAAGATTATTCATCTGCGCAGCAAAGCCTTTACAACAGATTAAAACAGGATCAGCCGCTAAGTACAGAATGGATGCCTGCACTATTCAGAACAGGTATAGTGCAAAATTATAACCTGTCTTTAAGCGGTGGAACCGAAGCCGTTAAGTTCGCTACCAGCGTAGGGTATTATAAGGAAGAAGGAATTATTAAGTCAACAGGGTACGACCGGCTTACCCTGCGCTTTAACGGCGATTATAAAGTAAGCAGTAAACTTAAAGCAGGTACCAATCTTACCGTGGTAAGCTCGAACCGCAAAGGCATCAATCCCCTATTGGTTAATAATCAATCGGGCGGACTTAATTTTCACAGCGACAACTCCATCCTTTCGCAGGCATACCAGATAGATCCTATTACGCCGGTTTACAGAACACCCGCAGCCGCGCAGGCGGCAGGAGGCGATCCAGCCAATCCATACGATCTGTATTCAGCTTCTCTGTATACCACGGCCCCCAACCCAGTTGCCGGGCTCGACCGAACCAATCTTAAATACACCCAGTTTCAATTACTGGGAAATGCATTTGCCGAATATAGCATTATCCGGAACCTGGTATTCAGGAGCAGCATAGGTATCAATTTCTCCAGCGGACAGGAGAGCAGTTCCATCCCCTCCTATTATATCTCAGGGAGCGACCGCAACCTGCTGAGTTCAGTAAAAAGAATAAACGACCGTGGCAGTAACTGGAACTGGATCAACCAGCTTACTTACTCCCGTACGTTTAACAAACACAGCGTCACTGTAATGGCAGCAATGGATGCCAGCCATTATTCCTATCAAAGCGTAACGGCAAGCAAAACCACCACGCCGTCCAATGCGCCGGACCTGCAATACCTGCATAATGCTACCGGCAATGCGTTTGCAGACGATGACATTTCCGAAGGAGCATTATTGTCTTATCTCGCCAGGGCCACGTATGCTTATAATAATACCTATTATCTTACCGGCACCTTCCGGCGGGATGGATCTTCGAGTTTCTCGCCCGGTTATCGCTGGGGAAATTTCACTTCGGTAGCAATGGGGTATAAAATTTCGGAAGAGCGTTTCTTTAAATCGCTCGGCATTCCCCAAGTCAGCCTGCTGAAGCTGCGCGGTAGCTGGGGGCAGCTCGGTAATTCCAAAGTGCCCGCCTATTCCAATATTTCACAATACAATGGTACCAGTCATGTCACCTATCCCTTTGGTCCTGTCACTCCGTATGCCGGGGGCGGCATTGCCAATTATCCGTACCAGACACTTTCGCAGGGTGTGGTGCCGTTTAAGATCGGCAATCCCGGACTGGAATGGGAAACCTCCGAACAAACGAATCTGGGTATAGATATCGGACTGTTCAACAATAAGGTCAGCATTACGGCAGATTATTTTATAAAAACAACAAAAGACAATCTCCTCCAGGTACCCGTACCCCCGAATGTAGGGTATGCCTATTCCCTGCCTTATTCCAATAACGGAAGGTTGCAGAACAAGGGATTTGAATTTACCGGGGAATACCGTAACAAGATCGGGGCGATCGATATGACCATAGGAGGTAATATCGCTTTCATACGAAATAAAGTAGTTTCCCTGGGGTACGAAGATGCTTCTTACCAACATTATGGAAGGCGCTTCACCGGTATTCCCTACCGTACCACCGCAGGTAACCCGATAGCTGATTTTTATGGATATAAAACGGACGGCATTTTCCAGACACAGGCAGAAGTAAACAGTTATAAAGGAAAGAACGGTGACCTTTTGCAGCCCAATGCCAAACCAGGCGACTTCCGCTATGCGAACCTGCAGGATAATAATGTGCTGAACGATTCGGATAAAACAGTACTGGGTTCGCCCCTTCCTTCGTATACGTATGGATTTAATGTAGGATTTTCCTTTAAGGGTTTTGACCTTACCCTTTTATTCCAGGGGCAACAGGGCAACAAGATACTGATGTATGAAAAGTATTTTATCTATACCGGTCAGGGAAGCTTTAATACTATCAGTGGGCTCCCAGATATAGCCTGGCATGGACCGGGTACTTCCAACGCGCAACCACGGATATCAGCAAACGATCCGAATGATAATTTCAGAATGTCCGACTATTACCTGGAAGACGGATCGTATATGCGGCTGAAAATATTGCAACTGGGGTATCATATTCCCAGCCAATTCTGTTCGCTGTTAAAAGTATCTTCCATTAAGCTGTATGCCAGTGCCGAAAACCTGCTGACCATTACGAAGTTTTCCGGCATAGATCCTGAACTGCCTTCGACCGATATTCAAAATATGGGTTTCAGCTCTTTCGAATATGCGCAGCCGCGTACAGTAAGAGTGGGCATAAGAGTGGGATTTTAATCATTTTGATTCAAACTAAATACTAAAGAAATGAAAAGTATTATCATAAAACTGTTGGTTGCCGTAGTATTATCCTTTGCAGGCATGGCATGCAGTAAAGATTTTCTGAATGTGCCGCTGAAAGGCAGACTAAGTACGGACCTCTTTCCTGCCGACCAGGCGGTAGTGGGTTGTTATGCGGTATTTTTAAGCGGAGATAAAGACTGGTCGCTGTGGGAAGCCTGGAATAATTATGTGTTCGGCAACATCATGTCGGACGATGCCTATAAGGGCGGCAATAGCGAAGCCGACCAGGCGGATATGGGCGTGATGGAACGCTTTGAAACATTGCCGGGTAATGGTGTGGTAAAGAGCTTCTACCTTACTTACTATCATTACATTTTTATTTTTAATACGACGCTGGAAGGGCTTGCGAAGTCGAAAGACGTTTCCGATTCGCTCCGCAACCGTTATATGGGAGAAGTGAAGTTCCTTAGAGCCTATGCCTATATGCGGCTGATGATGGCGTATGGAAGTAAAGCCGGTAACCTGGGACTGGTGCTGGTAGATCATCCCTTATTGCCCAATGAAATAGGTAAAATACCGAGAGCAGATTACCAGGCCACCTGGAATTTTATCATCAGCGATCTGAAGTACGCGGAAGATCACCTGCCCGCTAAACAGAACTATGCCGTTAAAGACCTGGGAAGGGCTACCAAAGGAGCCGCACAGGCAATGATAGCCAGAAGTTATATGTTTAGTGGCGATTGGAATAATACGGAGCTATATGCCGCCAGGGTGATTAATTCTAACAGTTACCAGTTGGAAACCGAATTCAAAGATGTTTTCTCCAAAGCCAATAAGCATGGTAAAGAATCCATTTTTGAACTGGCATATACGATCGATAATTATTTTGGAACGGGCGGGTACGATTATTCGCACGGCGCGTGGTGGGCTACTTCGCAGCAGCCCTCTCCCAACGGCTGGGGTATAGGAGCATTGACCAAAGACCTGCTCGATGAATTCACGCAAAATCCCGGGGATCCAAGGATTGTATGGACCTTCCTGTTCAACGGAGACAAGGATATCAGCTCCGGCACTGAATCGCAGCTTACTTTCAACGTAGGCGTAGACCCCGATAAACTGCATTTAAGAAAAGTATGGGATCCGCTGCACTTTCAGACAGGGGGACAAACGGATCATAATCTTATCATTATGCGTTATGCAGACGTATTGCTGATGTATGCCGAAGCCGCCAATGAAAACGGTAAGACATCCGAAGCACTGGACGCCTTGAAAAAGGTGCGGAAAAGAGCCAGGGAATCATCCTTCACCGATCCTTACCGCTTAGTGGAAGGTTATAACTTTCCCACTGCTATGCCGGTTGCCAGCCGCGTTCCCGATGTAACGGTAACGGACAAAACGCAGTTGCGCAATGCCATCTGGCACGAGCGCCGAGTAGAACTGGCCGGTGAAAGCCTGCGCTTTTACGACCTGGTACGCCAGGGCCGCGCAGGTGTGGTCATGCGCGCATTTGCCCAGAAGTATAACATATTGAAGGGAAAGGCTTTTACAGATGGAAAAAATGAAAGCCTACCCATTCCCCAGGAAGAAATACAGGCTTCGCCCGGAGGTATCATAAAACAAAATCCAAAATATAATTAATTATTGCCCCGGATAAACAGGCAGCCTGGATTAATACTGATCTAAGATATGAAGTACGTTATATGGCTATGTATAGCCGCAATGGCTTTTATGTCGCACCGCATGCCGGTGCCGTATAAAGAGCCCTGGAAATTAATGTTAAAACAGGAGGGCAAACGGGACGTTGAAATATTTTCACTGCCATTGGATATAACAAAACCTGACGCTGTCCAAATGAGCATTGATAATATCCGTGTCACAGTAACCCTGCAACCTGAGAAGGGATCCCTGGTTTTTAACGTTACAGGTTCCGTAGACACGGGTACTGCGCGATTCTATTTTGCACTCACCAAAAAATACGCGGATGAAATGCCTTATAATTTCAATGGTGAAATAAAGACACCGGAGATATACCGGCAAAGTCCGCATGATGTAAATGCCTGGATCGTAAACGATATTGCCATGCAACCGATCCCCGTGGTAGCGTTGAAGAAAGATGGACTGTTCGAAGTAGCACTAAACGGATCTCCCGCCTTGTATGATAATTTTACGAGCCAGGCATTTTACCCAGGGAAAAAAACAGTGGAGCTTTGTTCGGGTGATAACGGGACTACGCCGGGGATTCATCCGGATACTTCCGGCAAAGAAAAAAGATCCTATAACACTGAGAAGACGCAAGTATTATCGCCTGGGAAGATAATTGCACGGTACCACCTGGTGGGCCCCGGCAAACCCCATTCTTTTGAGGGTTTAGTATTTACATGCAGGCAATCTTCCTTAAAAGGTCTTCGAAAAGAAATAAATCAAAGAGCCGCCGTACATTTTTCCAATAATAAGTATACGGATTATTTTGGTGCACTTTCTTTTACTACCACCTATATGAACCTGCGAACGAATGAGACGGGGAAAAGTAAATACTGGGTAGTGCCTTCGGTCGAATATGCCAATACACAATATTGCCGGGATGCATTCTGGATCTCCATGATATTACCCCCGGATATGTCTGCTGAATGTTTAAAGAACGAACTGGACTCTGTAAATCATTATGCTGAATATGCCTTGTGTACCATTTTATGGGCATACAGGCTGCACCGGCAGAAATGTGAAGTGGATCTGGAGAGGGTGCAGCATTATGTAGATGCAGTGGAGAAACATGCGGCAGACAGCTATTTTTATAGTTACGATGAAAATGACGGCCGTCTCGATTTCCAGTACTGGGGCGATCTGATCGCTTTCGATAAGAATGATGTAGTGGCGTATAACCAGGGATTATTTACACTCGCCCTCATGGCTGCACGCGATATGGGTCTGCGGATTAAAACAGACCCGGAAAGGGCCCTACGGCATTACCAGGATTTCTACCAGCCTGCGGGTTTTTATGCCATCAGTAAAAAGAAGAATAACCTTACCGGCCCTGACCCCGTATTGCCCGACCTGCTCTCTCAATTATATTTTAGCCGTTCGCTGCTACCGGATGACAGGGTAAAAAATCATTATTCGTTACTGGTAAAGCGGCTGAAGACCTCTTACGGATTTAAAGTGATCGCACAGCAAACGGGTGCCTATCTTACCAGTGCGCAATATGATGTGCCGGGTTATGTTTCTCAGGCCAATAAGGAGCAGGTAGCGGATGGCCAGTACTTCAGGGGAGGTTCCTTTTTTCTTTACGATAACCTTTTTCTCATTGATGCTTACCTGCATGGCATCAGAGAGGCGGAAGACCTGCTCATCTGGCGCACCGCGCTCGATTTTTCCGCAGGCAGTACTACGTACGAGTGCCTCAATACCATCACAGGCGAACCCTGGAAACCCAATATGGGCTGGAATGTAGCCGTATATTCTATATGGGGGCAACTGAACGACCAGGGCAGGGCGGGTGGCAGGTTATTCCATTATATTGATAGCCTGTGCGGACATTAATAAGTAGTGTATCCAGGTGAAGCCAGCATAAAAACAATCTGAACGAGCGGTATTTATCCCGTAATATATAACTGATCGCACCTTAGGAAATGGATGCCTTTACCACCTTCATAGTGGTCTGTTGCCGGTTCATTACAAAGCTCCTGGCTTTTTCTGCCTTCCGTTTTGCAGTCTGCGGATCCTTAGCCATAGCCAGTACGGCGGGCACGTAGCGTTTTATATCTTCTTCTTTATCGAACTCAAAGAGCCAGTCTGCAAGGCCAATATCCTTCCACATATATCCTTTACTGCTTTGTTCCTCCCAGCGGCCGAGTATGGCAGGTATACCATGACCAATGCACATGATCGGACTATGCTGCTCGTGCCCGAAAAAGCCTGCTGAACGTTTATAGATACTAAGGGCTTCATCTGTTAACCATCCCGTATTTCTCCATACAACAGAGGCTTTTACATTTTCCGGAAGTTTATCCAGCAGCCATTCTTTCCCGATAGCCATTTCCGTTTCATCCTCGTGGCAAATCAGCACCTTGTGTTTTGTATTGCGGATAACGGCAATAATGGCTTCCCGCATAGGCGCATGGTCATGTTCTTTCATGGCCTCGTTGCGGGCATTGCGCTCTTCGTCTATAGATTTGTTCTTGTGCGGATGCAGCCAGGAGGGCGTGTACCGGTGCTTGGGTATACAGCACAGAAAGCGACCTTCCTGCAGTCCGTTAGCTTCCAGGTAAGTAATGGCCGCCTGCTCGTTCAGAACATCGGTGGCGAACGCGGCATCGGGACCAAATTCCATAATGGGAGCATGAATCCCTTCCTGCCTGGCTCTTTCAAGAGAAACGGAATCCCTGAAATAAACGAAACCGGCATCGCTCAATAGTTCTTTCTCAGGAGTGCCATATAATCCATAAGTAACCCCATACACACCAAATGGTTTACCGGTCATCTTCTTAAAGGCTTTAGCCTCTGCCCAACCTATAGTGGCCGGCCCGGAATTATGTACAAACAGGTCGGCTGAAGCAATAGCTTTCTCCAGTTCCGGTGTGGATGCCTTGCCATCTGCGGAAAGCGCCCCCTGTACTATTTGAAGTTGGGGAAATCGTCGCATGAGCATCGTTACCTCCGCATCGGGAAGATAATGATAGTGCGGCCAGAAAATGGCTTTGGCGGAAGGCATATATTTTTCCAGCAAAGCCAGGAAGCCCGGCGTATGTGCTATATCACCTATGTTTTCCACCTGCCAGCCCGAACGCAGCAGGATCACAGGAGCTTTTTTACTGGTAAACCCGGATAGCATATCTGCCAATAAAAAGCCCGCTGCGGCGGCACCGGTTTTTTTCATCCAGTCTCTTCGGCCTATAAATCGTTGTCTGGTCATTTTATAAATATAAGGAGCAACAATATACGAAATCAGCTAGTATCTGTGAATCTTTAAGCAATGTAAATAGTCTCATCCTAAACATAGCATCGTTGCGATCAAAGCATACTGGACGTAGATAAAAGTAGTTTCATTTCACCGCTTTTACACAACGGAATCCTATGTGATTGGCACCCGATCTCCATTCTCCCTTTCCTCTTGTGCCTACCATATACCTGGTACAGTATTGGTCTGTACATAAAAAAGATCCGCCGCGGTTCACTTTTTTCAGGGTGCCTGGCTCATTTGGATCCAGCGCGGTTTTCGGCCCGGCCGGGTTGCTAACGACACCCTGCTCCCGGAGGGTTTTATAATAATCTGACCGGTACCAGTCATTGCACCATTCCCAGGCATTGCCTGCCATATCATATAACCCGTATGAATTGGGTTCGTACGATTTAACCGGTGCCAGTCCTGTAAAGCCATCGTCGCCATTGTCGGTATCGGGGAAACTGCCCTGGAAAATATTGGCCATCCATATATCTGCCGGTTTAAACTGATTGCCCCAGGGGTACAATTCTCCCGTTTTTCCACCCCGTGCCGCAAACTCCCATTCCGCTTCGGTAGGTAAGCGTTTGCCAGCCCATTTTGCATATTTAGCAGCGTCTTCCCATGCGAGTTGTACAACGGGGTAGTTGTCTTTAGCAGCGATAGAACTTTCCGGCCCGGAAGGATGGCGCCAGTCGGCACCATGAACGTATGACCACCAATTTGAATAGTCCGAAAGCGACACCTTATTTGCCGGAGGCGTAAATACCACCGCGCCAGCCACCAGTGATGCTTCCGGTGCGCCGGGAAATTCTTCTTTCGTCGGCTTCTGTTCGGCCACCGTAACATAACCCGTCGCTTTAACGAATGCCGCGAATTGCGCATTGGTTACTTCTGCTTCGTCCATATAAAAAGGATCCAGCTTAACGCGGTGTACTGGCCTTGCGTCCGGCATGGATTCCATGCCTCCGTCATTCATCCCCACCGGGTTTACACCACCCATACTGAATTCGCCTCCCGGAACGTATATCATTCCAGGGGGAGATGTAATGGAAGCGGGAACTTTGTTTGGAACGGTGGGTTCAAAATCTTTCCCCCCGCCGTCCATGAACAATGCACTGTCGGAAGGTATCAATCCGTTTTTTGTACAGGAAATGGCATAAGAAACCTTGGTTGTTTCCAACGCAATGTTGTCGATGCCGGAAACGGGCTTGTTTTCGGGTGCACCGCAACTGCAGATAAGTATTAGTAACGTATATGGAGCAAAACGGTTGGCACTCGTATACATGCTTGATCTTTGGTGCAATTTAATTCACTATTACCATTTACGCTAGTTGATTTACGTTTTCAGCTGGTTATCAGGCTTATAAAACATTATCAGGTAAATGATTGTAAAATGTTTAGAATTGGGGGATACTTAATAAATGTAAGGACTATGAATAAAGATAGGGTAAGCGATAATGAGCCTCCGTAATTACATCTCGCCGTTAAAAAGCCAGTCCCGCAAGTCCATCGCCTCACCGCGACTCGTGATAATATCGTCTATATCTTCCCGCAAGTACCATTTCAGCTTGGGTGCTTGTTCATGGCGGCCGAGATAGATCAACCCAGGCGGACTTTTCCTAGCCTACCGCGCACTTTTGGTAGTAGGTTTTCTAAACAGGGTATTAAATTGGTTGGTCTACTGCCTTATTTATTTTGCCAACTTAAACAATAGCTTCATCCTTGCAAATGTAAATGTATTATTTATATTTGCAAGGATGATTACAAGAGAAGCTAAACAAGACATCGTGCAATTGCTAGAGCAATTTCCTGCGGTAGCGGTTTTAGGGCCAAGGCAAGTGGGCAAAACCACATTGGCGCAGGAAATCACTGAAGATATCGGTTCCGATTCTATATATCTTGATCTGGAAAGTCCGACGGACCTGGCGAAACTAAATGAACCAGAAATCTACTTTGACCTTCATAAAGGAAAATTGATCATACTAGATGAAATTCAGCATGTTCCGGAGCTATTTAAAGTTTTACGTGGTGTTATTGACCGTCGCAGGAGAGAAGGTCATAAGTCGGGACAATTTTTGATACTGGGATCTGCTTCGCTGGATTTATTAAAACAATCTTCAGAATCTTTAGCAGGAAGGATCGCGTATAAAGAACTGTCGGGTTTTACCGCTTTGGAGATTGGAAATGAAATAAGTGGAGTGGTAAATCAACTATGGTTAAGAGGAGGATTTCCAGATAGCTTTTTTACTGAAAACGATCAGAATAGTTTAAAATGGAGGCTGAATTTCATCAGCACTTATCTAGAAAGAGATGTTCCTCAATTTGGCTCCCGAATCCCTTCATCAAGTTTGCGTTCACTATGGACGATGCTGGCCCATGGTCAGGGTGGGCAACTTAACACAGCTCAATTGGGTGCTAATTTGGGTGTAACTATCCCTACTGCCAAAAAATATATCGAGCTATTGGAAGATCTTTTGTTAATCAGATCACTGAAGCCGTGGGCCGGCAACATCGGCAAACGCTTGGTAAAAGCTCCTAAAATTTATATACGGGATAGCGGACTAACCCATGCTTTGCTGAGCTTAACTACCCTTGATGATGTCTTAGGGCATCCGGTATCGGGTGCGAGTTGGGAAGGTTTCGTAATTGAAAACCTTTTATCTTGTTTGCCCATCGGAGCCACTTCATGGTTTTACCGTACATCTGCCGGTGCCGAAATTGATCTGGTCATTGAGCAAAATCAACAAAAAAAGATCGCCATAGAAATAAAAAGATCCATGGCTCCAACTTTATCCAAAGGATTTTATTTAGGATGTGAAGACATATCGGCCACTGAACGATTTGTTGTTTATCCTGGCAACGAGCGTTTTCCTGCTTCAAAGGATGTTACGGCAATATCCCTGACAGATATGATGAAGGAGCTTCGGGAGAAATAATCTGCACATAACTTATGATACTTAAAGAGAAAGGGCTGTTGGAAATAGATGAAAATAAAAAATGGGACTTGAGAGTCCCACTATGTGCGGATGATAGGGGTCGAACCTACATGCCTTACGGCGCCAGATCCTAAGTCTGGTGCGTCTGCCAATTTCGCCACATCCGCTTTTTTATTCAGGATTGCAAATGTAGCGGCATTTATTTAAAATGCAAGAAAAAGCTGCAATGATTGCGTAAATTCGTAGTTGTATGGAAACTGTAGCAGCAATACCGAAATATAATCTTACCACAGAACAGGAAAAGAAACTTATCCTCCGGGAATACAGGGGACTTTTACGCGCCCTGAAAACGAAACTGAAAAAAGGAGATAAAGAACTGCTGCGCCAGGCATTCGAGATGGCAGCAGACGCTCACAAAACAATGCGCCGCAAAAGCGGGGAACCGTATATTCTTCATCCCCTGGCCGTAGCCAGGATATGCGTGGAAGAGATCGGCCTCGGAGTGCGTTCGACTATCTGCGCCCTTCTGCACGATACCGTGGAGGATACGGATATTTCCCTGGAAGACCTGGAACGGGAGTTCGGGCCGGAAATAGCCCGCATAGTAGACGGACTCACCAAAATCTCCAATGTCATCGATGTGAACGCATCCAAGCAGGCGGAGAATTTTAAGAAAATACTTCTTACACTTACCGACGACCCCCGGGTGATTCTCATCAAACTCTCTGACAGGCTGCATAATATGCGCACGATGGAGAGCATGAAAAGGGAAAAACAGCTTAAAATATCTTCTGAAACGGTGTACGTATACGCGCCGCTCGCCCACCGCATGGGACTTTACAGTATCAAAACGGAACTGGAAGACCTGGCCATGAAATACATTGAGCCGGATACCTATAAAGAGATCGCACGCAAATTATCGGAGACCAAACGGGAAAGAAGCCGGTACATAAATGAGTTTATCCGGCCTATCAAGGAGAAGCTGGAAAAAACTGGCTTTGAATTCGAGACCTATGGAAGGCCCAAGAGCATTCATTCCATCTGGATGAAAATGAAGAAAAAAGGAGTTGCTTTTGAGGAAGTGTATGACCTGTTTGCCATCCGCGTGATACTTAACAGTCAGTATGAACGGGAAAAAGAAGAATGCTGGAAGGTATATTCCATGATCACGGACGAATATACGCCCTCTCCCGAGCGGCTGAGGGACTGGCTCAGTAACCCGAAAAGCAATGGCTACGAAGCCCTGCATACTACCGTAATGGGCCCTCAGGGCAAATGGGTGGAAGTGCAGATACGTACCAAACGAATGAATGAAATAGCCGAAAAGGGACTGGCCGCCCACTGGAAATACAAAGAAGGCGCGGCAGACGAAAGCCGTTTCGATAAGTGGTTTCAGCAGATCCGGGAAGTGCTGAGCGGCCAGGAAACCGACAGCGTCGATTTTTTACAGGATTTCAAGACCAGCTTCCTGGCGGAAGAGATTTATGTTTATACCCCTAAAGGTGACGTAAAAATGCTGCCGGTTGGGTCTACCGCGCTGGATTTCGCTTTTTCTATACACAGTGCCATCGGGGGCCGGTGTATTGGAGCCAAGGTGAATCATAAGCTGGTGCCTATCAGTCATAAACTGCGCAGCGGCGACCAGGTGGAGATCATTACTTCCAATAAGCAAAAACCGAACGAGGACTGGCTGAATATCGTGGTAACCGCCAAGGCTAAAAGTAAGATCAAAGATGCTTTGAAGGAAGAAAAGCGGAAAGTGGCGGAGGAAGGGAAATATACGATGCAGAAAAAGCTGGAAGGCATGGGTGCCGCTTACAACCAGCACAATATAGACGAACTCACGGTTTTTTATAAACTGCATTCGCAACTGGACCTGTTCTATCGCATAGCCACCAAAGAGATCGACCTCAGGGAACTGACGGAATTTAATGTACTGGGAGATAAGCTGGAAGCACCAAAACCGGTGAGGCCGGTAGAAGTGAGACCGGAACATATCATGCCGAAGAAAGACGCCGAACTGATCATATTCGGTGAAAGCAGCGATAAGATCATGTATACGCTGGCCAACTGCTGCAAGCCCATCCCCGGCGACGACGTATTTGGGTTTGTTACAACGGGTGAAGGCCTTAAAATACATCGTACTTCCTGCCCCAATGCGCCGCGCCTGCTGGCGAATTACGGGCACCGGGTTGTA
This sequence comes from Chitinophagaceae bacterium, assembly GCA_031399065.1. GTDB lineage: Bacteria > Bacteroidota > Bacteroidia > Chitinophagales > Chitinophagaceae > JADCRZ01. Next base: position 73,875 of record JANNOM010000007.1, on the reverse strand, counting down.
AAGACTAAATGGGCGAAAAATAAAGAAATTTCCTTTCTCACCGGTATCCGGATTATCGGGCTGGACGATGTAGGCGTCATTAACAAGATCACGAATCTTATTTCGGGCGAAATGAAGATCAATATCAGTGCACTGACCGTAGAAGCCAAGGAAGGGCTCTTTGAAGGCAATATTAAAGTGTTTGTGCACGACAAGGAAGAACTGGAGGAACTGGTGCTGCGACTGATGCAGCTCGGGGGCATTCATACCGTAGAACGCTTTGATACGGAAGAGGCAAAGTAGGGACTTATTTTATTTCCCCCTTTCCCCCGCTTCCTATATTTTTGCGCTTTCTTAAAAAAGTAAACAGTAACCGGAATGGTAGATGCAATTTTAGGCCTGCAGTGGGGCGACGAGGGGAAAGGGAAAATAGTGGACTATTTCGCGCCTAATTACGATGTGATTGCACGGTTCCAGGGAGGGCCTAATGCCGGACACACCCTTTATGTAGAAGGGAAAAAGATTGTTCTTCACCAGATACCATCCGGCGTTTTTCACCCACATACTATTAACCTGATCGGTAATGGAGTGGTGCTGGACCCTGTTACGCTTAAGCGTGAATGCGAAACGGTGGCCGGCTTTGGGGTGGACGTAAAAAAGAACCTGTTCATTTCACAGCGTGCGCACCTGATACTTCCCGGTCACCGCGCGCTGGATAAAGCATCCGAAACGCAGAAAGGTCATGATAAGATAGGCTCCACGCTAAAGGGGATAGGTCCGGCCTATATGGACAAAACCGGCCGCAACGGCCTTCGCGTGGGCGATCTGCTGGATAAAAGCTTTACCACTTCTTATATTAAATTGCGGCTTAAACACCAGCGCCTGCTGGATAATTTTAATTTCCAGGAAGATATTTCCGTATGGGAGGAAGAGTTTTTTGAAGCCATCGAGTTTCTGAAAACACTTAATATCGTTCATGGAGAATATTTTATCAATGAAAAGATAGCCGAAGGCAAAAAGATACTCGCCGAGGGTGCCCAGGGTAGTATGCTGGATATCGATTTCGGTACCTTCCCATTTGTAACGTCTTCCAGTACCACCACGTCTGGCGTATGCTCCGGGTTGGGGGTGGCACCGCAGCAGATAAGGGACGTAATGGGTGTTACCAAAGCCTATTGCACCCGTGTGGGTGGCGGGCCTTTCCCTACCGAACTGGAAGATGCTACCGGTGAGAATTTACGTAAATTAGGGAGTGAATTCGGGGCTACGACGGGAAGGCCGCGCAGGTGTGGTTGGATAGACCTGATCGCTCTGAAATACGCCTGTATGATCAACGGCGTAACCAAGGTGATCATGACCAAAGCGGACGTGCTGGATACCTTCGAAGACCTGCACGTGTGCACCGAATACCTGGTGGATGGCAAGAAGAGTGAAATGATCCCTTTTCAGATGACGAGGCACAAAATAGAACCGGTTTTTACAAAACTTCCGGGATGGAATACAGATACTACGGCGTTTAAAAAATTTAATGAACTTCCGGTAGTTATGAAAGATTATATTAAATTTATAAATGGATATACGGGAGTAGATGTTTCCCATGTTTCTATAGGGCCCGGGAGAGATCAGATTGTTATCGTTTAATTAATAGCCGGGCAGTTTTATTATGAGGGATCAACAAAAATAAATTTGGCGGATTAAAAACTTCGCTGAAATTTTACAGGGTCAAAACATACTTTCATTTAATCCACAAATCTTATTAGACCATGCCGTCAAAATCTGATAAGGAACCAAAGACTCCAAAGAAAACTGCTGCGAAAGCAGACGCACCGTCAAAAAAAGCTTCTCCCAAACCCAAAAAAGAGGAAGAAGAGGATGATATAGAAGACGATGACCAGTTAGAAGATACTCCTAAAAAAGCGGGTAAAGCATCGTCCAAAGCAAAGGATGAAGATGATGACGACGATGATGACGTGGATGTAGAAGATGACTGGGAAAAAACAGAAGAAGGCGATGACTGGGATCCGGACTTCGATGAGTTCGATCTGCCTAAGTCCAAAACTAAAAAAGCGACCGGCACCAGCGGGGTAAAAAAGACCGGCAAGGCTGCCGACGATGATGATCTGGGAATAGATGACGACTTTAAGGAAATGGACCTGTTTAATGATAGCGGGTTCGATGACAATGACGATGACTACTAGTGTGGCCAGGTCATTCATTTCCTTCCCTATAAAGGATTTTGCAACTTGTAAGCAGCAGATGTTGGATTGGGCAAACCAGTTTAGTACCTGCTGCTTTTTTGATAACCATCATTACTCCTCCCGGCATAATACGTACGAATGTATACTGGCAGCCGGCTCAAAGCGGACTATAAAGGCGCAGGCCGGTAACGCGTTCGATTTGCTCAGGGCCTTTTATGATGAAACGCCTGACTGGCTTTTCGGCCATTTCGGATATGATCTTAAAAATGAACTGGAAACACTCCATTCGGATCATGCCGATTATACCGGTTTTCCGGATATGTTTTTCTTCGTTCCCGAATACATAATAAAACTAAGCGATACCGGCATTTCGATCAACAGTGAAACCGGTATGGACGCCCAGGCTGTTTACCAGGCCATCAGCAGTTGCAAGCCGCTTATACCGGATATCACAGGTAATAACTCACCAGCAGTTATACATAGTCGTTACACGAGAGAGGAATATATTTCTGCCGTCGAACAGTTGAAGAAGCATATCTTAAAAGGTGATTGTTACGAAGTCAATTTTTGCCAGGAGTTTTATGCACAAAACATATCTGCACTGCCGTTGGATATGTACCGTTCGCTTGAAAAGATATCTCCCAATCCTTTTTCGGCATTTTATAGAACGGGGGCATATTACCTGTTATGCGCAAGTCCTGAGCGGTATATAAAGAAAACAAATAACACTATTATTTCTCAGCCAATCAAAGGCACCTGGATAAGAGACCTGGATAATGAAGCTGCCGACCTCGATAATAAAAAGCAATTGTATAACAGCAAAAAGAACCGTGCGGAGAATGTGATGGTTGTAGACCTTGTAAGAAACGACCTCTCCAGGGTCTGCGAAGAAGGTACTGTTAAAGTGGACGAACTCTATGGCATTTATTCTTTTCCGCAGGTTCACCAGATGATTTCGACTATCAGCGGTGAGGTAAAGGCGGCCATGCACTGGATTGATATCATAAAAGCCACCTTCCCTATGGCCTCTATGACCGGTGCTCCCAAAAAAAGAGTGATGGAACTGATAGAGCAGTATGAAAGAACCCGTCGCGGTATTTTTTCCGGAGCTGCAGGATACGTGACGCCGGCGGGCGACTTCGACTTTAATGTGGTAATAAGAAGCATTCTTCTTAATACGTCAACACGTTATCTTTCCTATCAGGTGGGCTCCGCCATCACTTTCAACAGCGACCCCGAACAGGAATACGATGAGTGCCTGATTAAAGCCGCCGCCATCAACAGGGTGCTTACATAAAAATGCGTTGTAACAGATCGGGCTCTGCTACAACGCATCATATAGTTTTATAAATTCGTTTATTTTTTAATCTGCTTTTTCGGACTTACCGACCTGGCTTGCATAGCCGATACCTGTTTCATCATGGAAGCATTGCTTACCATGTACTGGATCGACTCCTGAAGAATCTGATACCTGTTGGCGTTAAACAATTCCATTTTATCTGCCGGTAAATTCAGTTCATAAGCGTTTTTCGCGCTCGCCATTACTTTGTCAAAATCAGGATTATAGTGGTTGAATTCCGCCATATCAATCATGAGATTCTTCGCGATTACTATGGACTGATATTTACCCGATATTTCTTGCATTTTAGCGTTCTGAAGTTCATCCGCAGACAGTTTGCGGTTAACTGCGAATACCCCATTTCCGTAAAATGCATTGGCCTCCGCTTTTGTAAGGGTAGTCATACCTCCCTGCCCCTCAAATATGTAATGTGTTCCGATAAACTTCTTTACATGATTACGTGACTCTGCCGGAAGATAGTACTGAAGATTCCAGAAATTGTGACTTCCGCTTTTGCGGATTGCTTTTTGCACATTGCCTGGACCGGTATTATATGCCGCTATCACCAGCAGCCAGTCTCCAAATTCTTTGTACAGATCTTTAAGATACTTCGCGGCCGCATGTGTACTTTTAACATAATCCACGCGTTCGTCTACATGGCGGTTCACTTTAAGTCCCATAATGGTAGCGGTAGCTGGCATAAATTGCCAGGGTCCTACTGCACCTGCCCATGAAACGGAGGTTGGGTTAAGCCTTGATTCAATAATAGCCAGGTACTTCAGCTCCCGTGGAAGCCCGTTTTGGACCATGATACCATCTATTAAATTGAAAAATGGAAGACCCCATTCTTTGAGCTGCATCAGATCTTTGGAATTTTTATCCATATAGTCTTCTACAAAACTTACAGCCCTGGGGTTGAGTTTGGGAGCGGCAAGCTGGGTCATTGTTATCCCATCCTCTACAAACAGGTCTTTAAAACCAAGATCTTGTCCTTTCGTGGTAACGGTTTTCTTTTCCGTTGTTAAAGCCTGTGCTCTTAAAGAGTCGTTAACCACCGGATGTGCTGATGACAGATCACCGGAGGTAAATGTGTCCTGGGCCTGCGCAGACATAAGCCTAGCTGCACCCAGAATAAAAACCAGTAATAATTGTTTCATCATACATGTTTTCGTTAATAATACAGATTCATTAACGGCTTTTCATGTTGGTACGCCTTTGGGTCTTTCGGAATGAAGCCCTTCGGCTTCTTGGAGGATTGGTGGATTGATTGTCGCGCCTTTTATAAACCCGGCGCACTCATGAGTTGATGTGATAATCTAAGCAAAGATAGTTCCGAAAATCGGTAAGTCATAATCTGGAGGCCGAAGGGCATCCCGCTGGAATGGGTAAAAAGGGGAATAGATATGGCAGGAATGCCTGTCAAATTGGCAAATACTGTGTAAATGTCGGCGAGGTACATGGCAATCGGGTCGTCTTTTTTTTCACCGATTTTAAATGCTGGAGAGGGTACGGTAGGTAGAATTATGGCGTCGAAGTCTTTAAATATCAACGCTGTTTTTTCCGATAATTGCCTGCGAACCCGTTGAGCCTGGGTGAAATAAGCATCGACATAACCGGCACTCAAAACAAAACTGCCGAGCATGATGCGCCTTTTTACTTCTTTACCAAAACCTTCCGAACGGGAGCTTTTGTAAAATTCTGTTAAATCAGCCGCAGAGGTAGAAGTGCGATGCCCATACCGCACTCCATCGAATCTGGAAAGGTTCGAAGAAGCCTCAGCCGTAGTGAGCACGTAATATGCCGGAACGATGTAATCAATGGGGTCAAAGTCGATACCCTCTATCTCATATCCCTGCGCGGACAGGCCGGCAATAAAGGCATGTATAGTGGTAGACATCTCGGGGTCCAGGCCAGGATGCTTAAGGGCTTCCTTAAAATAGGCGATGCGGGGCTTATGCGCAGGTAAGATATCTAAAAGCGAATAAGACTGTACCGTTAAGGAAGAGGCCGTGCTATCAAAAGCATCCTTGCCTGCTATTACTTCCAAAACGGCCGCAACGTCCGGTACATTCAGGCCGAAAATGCCTATTTGATCAAAAGAGGAAGCGTAAGCGATTAGACCATAGCGGGAAATTCTTCCATAACTGGGTTTTAAACCCACAATTCCACAAAAATCTGCGGGTTGCCTGACCGAGCCACCGGTATCGCTTCCCAGGCTTACCATACAAAGGTTAGCCTGCACGGCTACTGCGGAGCCTCCTGACGATCCTCCTGGTACCCGCGTTTCATCCAGGCCATTCAGCACATTACCATAACAGGAGTTTTCATTGGAAGAGCCCATGGCAAACTCGTCGCAGTTGAGACTTCCGATAATGATGGCATCCTCCTGCAGTAGTTTTTCTACTGCGGTGGCATTATAAGTAGCGGTAAATCCTTTAAGGATACGGGAGGCGGCAGTTACTTTATGGCCTTTAAAACAGATGACATCTTTAATACCGACGATCACGCCGTGCAGTTTTCCGGTTGGTTCTCCCGACATTCTTTTTTTATCCAGCATCTGCGCCCGTTCCATCGCTTCTTCCTCGTATACTTCCACGAAGGCATTAAGCGACGGGCGTTTACGGATATTGGATAAATAAAATTGAGCGGCCTCCGCACAGGTTGCGGCGCCGCTCAATAATGCCTTATGATATAATTGTATTGACTGGTAAGAAAACAATGATCGATGGTGTAATAGCCGATACAGCTTATCAGGCTTGTGTGGTAGTACCGGCTGGTTTTTCTTCCTTCGGTTTCATTCCTTCTTCTATTTCTTTAGACACATTGTTCTTAGCGTCTGTAAATTCACGCATGCCTTTACCAATACCGCGCATGAGTTCCGGAATTTTTTTACCTCCGAATAATAATAATACAACCAGAACTATAACGATCCACTCGCTTCCTCCGGGCATTGATATTAAAAGTGATGGATGTAATTCAGATGATAACATAACTTTAAGTTTAAATAATAAAAAACAAAGTTAAACCATTTGGCATAACCAGGGAGATTCTAAATTAAATCCTGTACTATATACAAAAAAGACTGCCCATTTGGATTCGGACAGCCTGAAAATATAGTTAATAAGGCGTTATTATTTGGTAACAGCCGCTCTTTTCTTCTCCTTAATACGGGCACTCTTCCCGCTTCTTTCCCGCAAATAGTACAATTTTGCACGGCGAACACGGCCTGCTTTGTTCAGTTCGATCGAATCTATATTCGGAGAAAAATAAGGAAATGTTCTTTCTACACCCACACCGTCAGATATTTTACGAACAGTAAAGGTAGCGGTAAAGCCCTCCCCCTGGCGCTTGATCACGTCACCTTTAAATGACTGGATCCTTTCTTTCGTGCCTTCTATAATTTTATAGTTCACGGTTATATTATCTCCGGCTTTAAAAGCGGGGAATTCTCTATTCGAGGTCAACTGCTCATGAACAAAAGCAATAGCGTTCATATCTTTAAATTTAAGGACGGCGAAGGTAGTGATTAATTCCGGAAATGGAAAAGGGAAATACAAAAAATATTACTAATCCGCATTTCCCTTCGCCTTCCGATTCTATTAAAATTATTACCTGGCCACGTTCACCGCGCGTTTTTCGCGTATAACGGTTACTTTGATCTGGCCGGGGTATGTCATTTCGGTCTGTATTTTCTGGGCTATTTCAAAACTCAATTTGTCGCTGTCTCCATCTGTCACCTTATCTGCCTCCACTATTACCCTCAATTCTCGACCCGCCTGGATGGCGTACGCCTTTTCCACGCCCTGGTAGGTAAGCGCCATATTTTCCAGGTCTTTAATACGCTGCAGGTATTGCTGCATAATTTCACGACGGGCACCAGGACGGGCGCCGGAAATGGAGTCGCAGGCCTGTACAACAGGAGAGATCACATATTGCATTTCAACTTCGTCGTGGTGAGCACCTATGGCGTTGACCACGGCCGGGTTTTCACCGTATTTTTCTGCCAGCTTCATGCCCAGTAGCGCATGGCTCAGTTCTGTTTCTTCATCGGGCACTTTACCGATATCGTGCAGCAACCCGGCCCGTTTGGCCAGTTTAGGATTCATTCCCAGTTCAGATGCCATTATACCGCAAAGGTTGGATACCTCACGGCTGTGCATCAGGAGGTTCTGTCCATAAGAAGACCGGAAACGCATTTTACCCACCAGTCGTACCAGTTCCTTATGCAAACCCAGTACACCCAGTTCTATCACCGTTCTTTCCCCTATTTCCATGATCTGCTCTTCGATCTGGCGGCGGGTTTTTTCCACCACTTCCTCTATACGCGCCGGGTGTATTCTTCCGTCAGAAACCAGGCGTTGCAGAGAAAGACGGGCGATTTCTCTTCTTAACGGATCAAACGAAGAGAGGATAATGGCTTCGGGAGTATCGTCTACGATCAGATCCACGCCTGTAGCTGCTTCAATGGCCCGGATATTACGCCCTTCCCGGCCAATGATCTGGCCTTTGATCTCGTCACTTTCCAGGTTGAACACGGTAATGGAGTTTTCAATAGCCTGTTCTGCTGCGGTACGCTGAATGGTTTGTATGATGATCTTACGGGCTTCCTTATTGGCTTTCTGGCGGGCTTCGTCTATAATTTCCTGTTGCATCCCGATAGCCCTGGTGTGTGCCTCCTGCTTGAGACTTTCTATCAACTGATTACGGGCTTCTTCGGCCGAAAGTCCGGCCACTTTTTCCAGTCGGCGGATATGCTCTTCCTGGTGCTTTTCGAGCTCCGTCCGTTTAACGTTCACCACTTCGATCTGCCTGTTAAGGTTGTCTTTGATCTGGTCGTTTTCCTTGATTTGTTTATCCAGGGTGGTTTCTTTTTGTACGATCGAGGTTTCCCGCTGTTTGATCCTGTTTTCCGTATCTCCTATTTTCCTGTTCTTTTCAAGCAACTCGCGATCATGTTCCGCTTTTAACTGGACAAACTTTTCTTTTACTTCCAGTAATTTTTCTTTTTTAAGTGTTTCGGCAGATGATTGAGCGTCTGAGACGATTTTTTGTGCTTGAATTTCGGCTTGTTCTACCTGTTTACGGGTATCTTTGGCAAAAATCAGTTTGCCGGCTATTACCCCCGCAACCAGTGCCACTATTCCTATGATGATATAAATAACGGTTGAATCCATTGATGTTTTTTTTAAAACTGTTTACAATCCTGTAATTTTTTTTAAACGCTAAGCGCATATACTGCTTTTAGAGTAAGGTGCGAAAATACGGAAAATGATATGCAGAATTCCGGAATATATAAAATTTGCATATTTAACGTACGAGATATTAGTAAATAAGATGTTGGCCGAATGATGAATTACCCGGCTTAGCCAATATTTTCCTGAAGTGCTTTATCCAGATGTGATTCAAACGAGTGCAATTTTTCCTGTAATTCCTTTTCCCCCAGCAAATCGCTTTTGGCATCGTGAATGGTAGCATACCATATCAGTACCATGGCAGTATAGTCCTGCATATCCTTTCCCGCAAAGACTGTTTTAAACTCGATTATCTTGTCGTTTACCAGCTTTACTGTCTTACGGATGAGTTCTTCATTCACCGGGTCTATCTTAATCCGGTATGTCCGGTCGCCGATCACAATATTTATTGGAATTAATTCTTGCATAAATAAAAAACTTTTCCTAAATTTATCCACAGGTTGTCAACAAGTATAACTGCTTGCCAAAACCAGCTAACCCTAAATTAAATTTAATGATCCAATCCGTCCCTTCAACGAAAACCCACCCACATGCTCAATCAACCATTTTTATTCGCCAAAGTTAAATCCCAGGTGTTTATCGACAACCTGGTAGTGGAATTGTTTCAAAACAATTTTTCCGTTCTTAAAGCTGTTCTGAAAGATGAACAGGGAAGCATCTGCTCTGCATTAGAGACCAGTCTGCAGAAGAACCAGCAGTTTGTAATCTGGAAAGGCCTCAATGATCTGCCTTACGGCATTTATACCCTGGAGCTGCACGACGGTGCCCGGGAAATGACCACCCGTATGGTTAAGAGGGTATGAATTTTTCAAAATAGCCTGCCTCCTCTATTCACTCATAAAAGTGATACATTTATCTATTTCCTTTAGGTACTGGCGGATCCTTTTTTCAAAATTTTTCCTTTCTTCCTCACCTATGGCTCCTTTAGCCACCTGTAATACTTCATTTCGCTGTTCCAGCAACGCTATATAAGTGTTTCTTTCCTCCTGGTTTTTTTTGACCAGGTTTATTTCCTGTTTAAGACGGAGGTTTTCTTTTTGTAGAGAAGCATATTTCTTCAGCAGGTGCTGTAGTTTTTCATTGATTCGTTTGATATGTGCATCCAGTTCTGACATCTATTTTCTTATTTCAGCCCCCAACTCCCGCCGGAATGAATTCATTATACGCCGCATCATTTCGTCTATTTCCGTATCGGTCAGCGTTTTATCGGCATCCAGGAACGTAAAACTCATAGCCATCGACTTTCTATCTTTCCCCAGTTTATCACTTTCAAAAATATCAAATAGCTGTATCTCCTTTAGTTTGTCGAGCTGTATACTTCGAACCGTTTGCTCAACTGAGTTAAAGGGAAGTGATTTCGCGACTACGATGGCTATATCCCTGTACACCGGCAACTGGCGGGGTAATTCTGTAAAAGACAGCCTTCGCTCCGATGCCAGGCGAAGCAATAGCTGCCAGTCGAAGGCCGCATAAAAAACAGGTTGTTTGATGGCGAACAGTTCCAGCCGGGAGGCGGCGGCCTGCCCGGCTTCCAGTAGGCTGTTCCCGTTATCGTCTTTCACCTGCAGCGCATATTCAAGTCCTTCTTTCGTAAATGGATTATAAGTACCGGAAGGCAGGCCGGTCAGTTGAAGTATCCTTTCGGCCGCTCCTTTTACATAATATATATCCGCTTTTTCGCCTTTTCCTTTCCAGTTGTCGGAACGAACATTTCCCGTTACATAAAGACTGAGATGTTCTTTTTCTTCATAATGCCCGGGTGCCTTGCTGCTGTATGTTTTGCCAAATTCAAAAAACCGGAGGTCGTTACTGCGGCGGTTCAGGTTATGCGCTATTGCCTGCAACCCGGTTTCCAGCATGGATGGCCGCATTATGTCCAGGTCAGCGCTAAGACTATTAGTCATGCGAACGGTAGTCTTGCGTATTTCCTCATTATAATAAGCACTGTTGGTAATGGAATTGGTCATTATTTCCATAAAACCCGCGCCTGCCAGGTATCCGGATATTTTTTCTTTCCAGTCGTCCTTTCTGCCTGTTTCCACGGAGGGGGAAATAGTGATGGCCGTGGGTATATCTACATTATCCAGCCCGTCGATGCGTAATATCTCTTCCACGATATCTGCCCCAATGGTAATATCCGGTTTACTATAAGGCACTTTTACCCATATTTCGTCCATTCCTTCTTTTATCAGTTCAAAACCAAGTGCCACCAGTATTTTAATAATGGTGTCGGGATGATAATTTTTACCACTGATCTTTTTCAGGTAATGGTATTTGAGGGCTACTTCTGTTCGCGGCCTGGGCTCAGGGTAAATATCGACTATCTCGGAAGCTATTTCACCACCGGCCAGTTCCCGGATCAGCAGGGCTGCCCTTTTAAGTACATTTACGGTATTGGAAATGTCCACCCCTTTTTCAAACCGGGTGGCGGCGTCTGTCCTCAATCCGTGGAGTAACGATGTTTTGCGGATATCGCCGGGAAGAAACCAGGCACTTTCCAGGAAAATAGCCGTAGTACTACTGTTTACGCCGCTTTTCAGACCTCCGAACACGCCGCCGATACACATAGGTTCCTGGCTATTGCATATCATAATATCGTTAGCGGATATCTTTCGTTCTTTTTCATCCAGCGTGATAAAAGAAGTTCCTTCGGGAAGGTTTTTAACGACTATTTTATGATCCGTTACCGCTTCGAGGTCAAAGGCGTGCAGGGGTTGTCCGGTTTCGTGCAGTATATAATTGGTAATGTCCACTATGTTATTGATCGGGCGCAGCCCAATGGCCATGAGCCGGTTTTTAAGCCAGCCGGGGGATTCCTTTATCGTTATACCGGTAATGGAAACGCCTGCGTATCGCTGGCATCCTGTTTTGTTCCCGATCGTTACCTGTACAGGCGCGCTGGTATTATCGGGTCTAAATGTATTTACGAAAGGGGTCTTTACTTTCAGCACCTTTTTGTCGTGGTGTGTTAGATAAGCACTTACATCGCGGGCCACGCCTAAGTGACTCATAGCATCCATACGGTTGGGGGTGAGACCTATTTCATATATAAAATCTTGATAGTCAACCCCACCGGGTGCTGTGTATTTCTCCAGGCTCTCCACTTCCAAACCGATAGAGGTAAGGATCTTCGATAACCGCTCCGGCTCCACTTTCACCGGTAAATATTCACTTAGCCACTGGTAACTGATGGTCATTTATATTTGATTGGCGTTATTGAGGGTTCAAAAATACGGGAAACCAACGGTCCAAACAGAAAACGCAACTGCAAAACAAGTTGCCAAATCACTCTTTTTGCAGTCGTATCCACCGCCCAAAGCTAATGCCATCAAGGCTATCGGACTAAAATTTTACCTCTAAAAACATGCAAAGTCCATTCTGTAGATCACGAAACCTGGCCAAATATTAGCACCTAATTCTTTTCGCACAGCAGATGTGGATAAACCCGGATTATATACTGAAAACTTTTTTAATTTGTGGATAAGCGCTGGGGCAGTGTTAACTTTACACGAGGGGCATGTGAATTATAATGTGAATGGAGGTTGAACAAATATTAAAACATTAATAACAATTCCATTGAAAATTTAGGATTTATATTCGCCCTCCTGATTTTGACGGTAACTATTTGTTCATATTGCAGTAACAATAACTTAACACAGCAGTAGCCTTCACAAACAGGATTGAAACAGTTTAAACACCCTACTTACAATAACGATCAATGGATTTAACCAATTTAAATAAGGACAGAAAGAATCGCCGTAAAACCAGTCCCGACCTCACCACCATGATGTACGGAAAAGTGCCGCCCCAGGCAAAAGACCTGGAAGAAGCGGTACTCGGTGCCATTATGCTGGAAAAAAGTGCTTTTGATGCCGTGATAGAGATCCTGAAATCGGAATGTTTTTACGTAGAAGCAAACCAGCGGATATTCAGGGCGATGATAGGTTTATCGCAAAAAAGTCAGCCGATCGATATCCTCACCGTCGTGGAAGAACTGAAAATGAGGGAAGAGCTGGATATGGTCGGCGGCCCTTACTATGTTACGAAACTTACCAATGCCGTGGTTTCCTCCGCCAACATAGAAGCGCATGCGCGCATCATTCTGCAGAAATTCATACAAAGAGAACTGATCCGGATCAGTGGAGAAATTATAGGGGATGCCTATGAGGACAGTACAGACGTGTTCGACCTGCTCGACGATGCAGAAAGCAAATTGTTTGAAATCACCAATAATCACCTCCGTAAAAACTTCGACTCCATCGATTCGGTGCTGGTAAAAACGATCCAGCGCATAGAAGACCTGCGCCATAAAAATGAAGATATTAGCGGGGTGCCATCCGGTTTCGTGAGCCTTGACAGGGTAACCTACGGCTGGCAGCCAACCGATCTCATCATTCTGGCGGCACGCCCCGCCGTAGGTAAAACGGCTTTTGCGCTTAACCTGGCCCGCAGTGCGGCCCTTAACGTGGCCAAGCCCACTCCGGTAGCCTTTTTCAGCCTCGAGATGAGTGCCGGGCAATTAGTACAACGGATCCTTAGTGCCGAAAGCGAGATATGGCTTGAAAAGATCACCCGCGGTAAACTGGAAGAGCATGAAATGAAACAGCTCTATGCAAAGGGAATCCAGAAGCTTTCCAGCGCCCCTATTTTTATAGACGATTCCGCCGCACTGAACATCTTTGAACTGAGAGCCAAATGCCGCCGGTTAAAAACAAAACACAACCTGGGCCTGATCATTATCGATTATCTCCAGTTAATGAGCGGTACCAGCGAAAACAAGAACGGTAACCGCGAACAGGAAATCAGCAAAATATCCCGTGACCTGAAGGGTCTGGCTAAAGAACTGCAGGTGCCTATTATCGCGCTGAGTCAGTTGAGCCGTGCCGTAGAATCCCGCAAGGAAGGCAACAAAATGCCCCAGTTAAGTGATCTGCGTGAATCGGGGGCCATCGAGCAGGATGCCGATATGGTGATGTTCCTTTACCGTCCTGAATACTACGATATTACGGCCAATGAAATGGGAGAAAGCAATAAAGGTGAAACCCATGTGCGCATTGCCAAACACCGGAACGGTTCCCTGGAAACTATTAAACTACGCGCCCTGCTGCATATCCAGAAGTTCGTGGAAGAGGATCATAACGGTGGATTTGGTACACCCGGACTACCGACCGGGGGCAACTGGCGACCGGTAGACGATGCGGACGGCCCCCGTTTATATATACAGGCCGGCAGTAAGATGAACGAAAAACAGTTTGACGACGACGCTCCTTTTTAACGGCTTTATATGAACCCGCCCCTGTTTTTTTATGAACACCCAGCTTTCGGCGACGGCGACATACCGCTGAACGAGGAAACCTCCCGCCATATCGTGCAGGTACTTCGCATGAAAACCGGGGAAGCCCTACAGCTCACGGACGGTAAAGGCAACCTCTGGACTACCCGCATTACCGGCGATCATAAAAAGAAAACGATGGTAATGGCTGAAGGCCATAGCCAGTTGACTCCGCCTGGCCGACAAACAGCCATTGCCATTTCCCTGGTTAAAAATAACAGCCGCTTTGAATGGTTCCTGGAAAAAGCTACGGAGATAGGCATCAATCATATAGTGCCATTGCTTTGCGAGCGCACGGAGAAACAGCATTTCCGCCACGACAGGATGAAAGCCATCCTAATAAGTGCCATGCTTCAAAGCCGCCAGGTATGGATGCCGGAATTACAGGAGCCGGTGCCCTTTAAAACATTCGTATCTTCTAACTCCTATGCGCATAAATTTATAGCACATTGTGAAGACGGGATAAAGAATAACCTGAATAACGCGGTTCAGAAAAACGGATCCTCCCTGCTGCTAATAGGCCCGGAGGGAGATTTTACGCGGAAGGAGATAGACCTTGCCCTTGCTAATAATTATACACCCGTTACGCTGGGCAATACGCGGCTACGTACGGAGACGGCCGGCATTGTAGGAGCAACGCTAATTCGTTTTGCCTCCATGGCAGAATGATCTGAAAATCTTTATATTTTTATCTCTTTCTCCGCATCCAGGGATGGCTGATTGAGCTGGACGGGCTTTTTTGAATTCTTCTTCATCTTAAGATTCAGTACTTCCACCAGTACGGAGAAGGCCATGGCAAAATAGATATATCCTTTAGGGATGTGCTGGTCGAACCCTTCGGCAATCAGCGATACGCCTATGAGCAGGAGAAATGAAAGAGCCAGCATTTTGACCGTCGGATGCTTATTGACAAACTGGCTCACACTTTCGGCAGCCAGCATCATGATGCCTACTGCGATCACTACGGCGGCCACCATTATTTCGATATGATCCGCCATTCCTACAGCAGTAATCACCGAGTCAAGGGAAAAAACAATATCCAGCAGCAGTATCTGGACGATGACCCCGCTGAAACTGCTAACCTTCGCGGTACTGGTTGTATGATCTTCTCCCTCCAGTTTATCATGTATTTCAGCCGTGCTTTTGTATATCAGGAATAACCCTCCCAATAATAGTATAAGGTCGCGGCCCGATATGGCCGCCATTTCCAGCCATTGCGGATTTTTAATACCTATCCATTCCCCGGCGTTAAAAAGGGGAGTGGTAAGCGACATGATCCAACTAATAGATAAAAGTAACAATACACGCACGAACATAGCCAGGCCCAGGCCCAGTTGCCGGGCTTTTTTCTGCTGTTTCTCGGGCAGCTTGCCTGCCAGGATTGAAATGAAAACAATGTTATCTATACCCAGTACTATCTCGAGAACAGTAAGGGTTAAAAGGCTGATGATTGAGTCAGCCGTAAAAAGATGTTCCATGTTGTAAAAATATAATAGAATTGACAGAAATAACTGGTTTGCAAAAGATAAGCCATCCGGGCGCCGGGTTCAGCGTATTCGACCTGGTTTATTTACCGCTTAAAGCCCATTCACTATTTTTGCCACGATAGACGGGCCTTCATATACAAAGCCTGTCCATACCTGCACCAGGCATCCGCCTGCGGCCAGTTTTTCTTTTGCATCCTCTTTGGTAAATATACCTCCACTGGCTATCACCGGAATCTGGCCCATCGACTTTTCATGAATATAACGGACTACTTCCGTGGCTCGCGCTTTTACCGGAAGCCCGCTTAATCCTCCGCTGCCAATGGAAACGATTTCAGCTTCTCCGGTTACCAATCCCTGCCGGCTGATAGTGGTATTGGAAGCTACCAGTCCATCGAGTTTGATTTCCAGGGCAAGGTCTACCACATCGTCTATCTGTTCCTGTGTAAGGTCGGGTGCTATTTTCAGTAAAATAGGTTTGGGCAGCGGTTGCTGGTGATTGATAGTTTGCAGGTGGGCCAGTATTTTCTGTAAAGAGTCTTTCTCCTGCAATGCACGAAGACCCGGTGTGTTCGGAGAGCTTACGTTTACCACAAAATAATCGACCCAGGCAAACAGCTCCCGGAAGCAGATCTCGTAGTCTTTCCAGGCATCTTCATTAAGGGTTACTTTATTTTTTCCGATATTACCACCGATGATCAAACGCTGCGCCGGGCTTTTGTTGTCGTTCCATACTTTCCATTCCTTAAGCCTTTTGACCACCGCTTTTACGCCCTCGTTATTAAAACCCATCCGGTTAATAAGGGCCTTGTCTTTCGGTAACCGGAAAAGCCTTGGCTTTTCATTCCCCTCCTGCGGAAGGGGGGTTACGGTGCCTATTTCTATAAACCCAAAACCCAGTGCTTCCAGTTCCCGCAGGTAACGGGCGTTTTTATCGAATCCGGCTGCCAGTCCTACCGGGTTCTTGAACATAAGTCCGAAATTATTTATAGGAGCTCCTGGTAACTTTGGCTTGAATGCCGAAGTAATCATTTTCCTGAAAAAACCAATAGAACACAGGAATTTCAATACATTCATTGAAAAATAATGAACAGTTTCAGCGGGAAATAAAAAAAGGATCTGCCGGATGATAGTGTACATACCCCGCGAAGATAAAAGAATCTTAACTTTGGCTACAAGCAAATACCTTATTTATGCAGGAAGCATACATTATTGCGGGTTTCAGGACGGCCGTTGGAAAAGCCAAAAAAGGAGGATTACGATTCTACCGGCCGGATGATCTGGCCGTAGAAGTGATCCGCGGACTTTTGTCGTCCGTGCCGCAACTCGATCCTGCACGGGTAGACGATCTGATAGTAGGCAACGCCGTTCCGGAAGCGGAACAGGGGCTCCAGATCGGTCGTATGATCTCTGTAAGAGCACTTGGTATGGATGTACCGGGCATGACGGTGAACAGGTATTGCGCCAGCGGACTGGAAACCATCGCCATAGCAACGGCAAAAATAAGAAGCGGTCAGGCCGACTGCATCGTGGCAGGGGGTACAGAGAGTATGAGCATGGTACCTACTGCCGGATGGAAGCCGGTGCCTGCCTACAGCGTAGCGGCGGATACTCCCGATTATTATCTGGGTATGGGCCTTACCGCCGAAGCGGTGGCAAAAGAATATGAAATAAGCCGGGAAGTGCAGGACGAATTTTCTTTCAGATCCCATCAAAAAGCGATCAATGCTATCAGGAACGGCCATTTTAAATCGGCTATCTGGCCGGTAAAAGTGGAAGAAGTGTACGTGGACGAAAAAGGTAAAAGACAGCAAAGAATATTTACCGTAGATACCGACGAAGGGCCGCGGGCAGACACCAGCATGGAAGCCCTTGCCAGGTTAAAGCCTGCTTTTGCAGCAGGCGGAATGGTGACGGCCGGTAATTCATCCCAAACCAGCGATGGGGCGGCTTTCGTGATTGTGATGGGCGAGCGGATGATGAATGAGCTGGCGCTTAAACCTATTGCCCGGCTGGTAAGCTGTGCCAGCGCGGGGGTGCATCCCCGCATTATGGGCATAGGGCCCGTGGCGGCCATTCCCAGGGCCCTTAAACAGGCAGGAATGAACCTTTCCCAGATCGATCTTACCGAACTAAACGAGGCATTTGCATCACAGTCGGTAGCCGTGATCCGCGAAGCGGGGCTCAACCCGGATACCGTAAACATCAACGGCGGGGCCATCGCACTGGGTCACCCACTTGGTTGCACAGGGGCAAAATTAACCATACAGATCATACAGGATCTTAAAAGACTGAAGAAACAATACGGCATAGTAACGGCCTGTGTGGGTGGAGGGCAGGGAATCGCGGGAATCATAGAAAATATTCCTTCCTAATGGCCCCGGGCGTTAAACCTTGTTTAAACCAGTTCTAAGTATGATTAAAGTTTATATTACCGAAGACCACGAAATGTACCTGGAAGGGCTGGCTTTGCTGCTCAGGAAACACCCCGATATAGAAATAACCGGCACTTCCCTCAACGCCGCAGAATTGCTGAAGACCTTACCCGCACTGGAAGTGGATATATTGCTGCTGGATGTGCACCTGCCCGATATGGACGAAGAAACCCTTATAAAAGAAGTGCGCGCCCTGCGGCCTGAACTGAAAGTGATCTATCTTACCCTTATGCGCGGTACCAGGTATGTACATAAATTACTAAAATATAAGATACAGGGCTATATACTTAAGAATGCCTCGGTAGATGAATTATACGCGGCTATTAAAAAAGTCTCCGAAGGCGGCACTTACTTTAGTGATGAAATCAATATTCTCGCCCGCGGTGACGACTTCCGCGATACTATTACGCTGGAGGATCATAAAGTCGATACCATCTTGTCCAAACGCGAAATAGAAGTGCTTAAACTCGTTTGCATGGAATACAGCAATACCCAGATTGCTGAACAGCTCTTCCTGAGTATCAGCACCATTGAAACACATAGAAAAAACCTGATAGCCAAATTAGGCGTAAATAATACGGTAGGCCTGGTAAAGTTTGCTCTTAAGAATAAACTTATACAGTAGCCGTGTTTAATTAAGACTTGTTGAAATATCTTTCTTTCATATTTTTTATGAGTACCTCTTTTAGTGCGTATGCACAAGAGACGGATACCGCTTACCTGAAGACATTGTACGACCGCTGCCTCGATTTTAACGAAGAACAGCTTGATTCTCTCTATTACTACTCCGAATTTATTAAAACAAGTTCAGCCGAATCCGGCTTCAACAAAGGAGATGTACTGTCGCTGCGATTGAAAGGTATTTATTACGACGTGAAAGGAGAATATGAAAAATCCATCGACTACTACCTGCAATCCCTCACCGCCGCACAGTTGATAGGCGGCACAGAATATGAGATAGCGGCCCTGACCGACCTGGCCATCCTCTATTCCCATATCAAGCAGCCGGAGAAAGCAAAACAGACCTACCTTCAATCCGCCGCTCTCTCGGCAAAACGCGGGTACCTGAGTTCGCTCATTACGGCCTATGCCAACCTGGGAGCAATATATAACCAGTTAGGACTGGCAGACAGCGCACTCTTTTTCCTCGAAGAAGGATTACGGGTTGGAAAACCGGTAGAAAAACAGATAAATCTTTCAGTGATCTATAACAACCTGGGCAACGTATACTTTTTCAAAAAACAATATGCCCGCGCCCTTGAATATTTCAGGCAGAACAAGGACGGGCATCCGTTACATAGTTCTCCCGCGGCCATGTGGGTAGATTATCTTAATATGGCCGATGTTTTTATCGAGCTGAATCAGTTCGATTCCGCCCATTATTATGCAGACAGCGCACTGCGTATCGCCCGGTCGCTGAACTCGAAAACCAAAGAAAGCGACAGTTATGCCCTCATGGCCAAGTTGTATGAACGTAAGGGGGAGTACAAAGCTGCATACCAGTTTCAGAAAAGCTGGTATCAACTGGATACATCGCTGGTAAACGATGCTACCAATACCACCGTTGCGGGATTACAGGAAAAATATAATTCTCAAAAAAGACAGCGCGATAACGACGTGCTGAAGCTGGAAGTGGAGCGGCAGCGCTTGTACAAAAAGGCTACCATTTATTTACTGGTGGCTGCCGTCATTATAGCCCTGCTCATAACACTTTCCCTGCTTCAGAAGCGCCGTATCAACCGCAAGCTGCAATCCGTTAACCAGCTTATACTGAAACAGAATGAGAAACTCACCGAACTTAACTTCGAAAAAAATTCCCTGATAAGTATAGTGTCGCACGACCTGGCCATTCCCTTTGCTACCATCAGGATGTGGAGCCAGTTAATGGTAAGGGGCAACCGTAACCTGGATGAGGAGCAAGACAAGGCTCTTAGCCGTATCATTGATTCCACCACGAAAGGAGAAGAGCTGATACGTAATATCCTGGACGTGGAGAAAGCCGAAGTAAACCAGCAGCCGCTTTGTATCGAGTACTTCGACATCGCGCAATTACTGGAACGGATCGTGGATGATTTCCGCCTGGTGGCATCCAGGAAAAACATTCATCTTCAATACGAGGCACCAGCATCTCCTATTATGCTCGTAAGTGATGTACAGCGCATCAACCGTATCTGTGAAAACCTTATTTCCAATGCGCTTAAATATACACCGCAAGGCCGCCATGTAATAGTAGATGTAACGGACGTTAAAGAGAACATCCAGATCAGCGTCCAGGATGAAGGCGTAGGCATCGACAGGGAAGAGCTACCCAGACTTTTTTCCAAATACAGCAAGATATCTTCAAGACCTACGGACGGAGAAGAATCCAATGGGCTGGGACTTTCCATCGTGAAGCGCATCGTGCAGGAGCTGAACGGCACCATTATCTGCAAAAGCGAAAAGGGCAGGGGAAGCCAGTTCATCGTACGAATACGCAAATAATATCTTACTTTTCTTCCCGGAGCAGCGCGAGTTTGACGTATTTCTGGAATGTCTGGTGTGCATAGTTGATGGCGATGATAAACCCGTATCTGCCATCGAGAAATCCCATCCGCAATATATACCCGTTGATAAATGCCCATAAAGGGCTGATGAGTATTTTTAAAAGACTTCCTTTTTTTCCTTTCCGGTAAAGTACTTCTGCCGATATGGTACTGAACTTGTTACTCTGCAGAATATGCTCCTCCACCGTATTGTAAGTATAATGGAGGATGTCGCCGGGTAAGTGCTTTACCGGTGTCTGTTCATTTAACACTATCTTATCGTGTGGGTTCATACCCCCCCAAGTGGCTATCCGTTTATCGAACAGTCTTAATTTTTTATCGGGATACCAAAGCCCGTGATAAATAAACTTTCCGCAATAATGGGCGCACCGGTTCATGGAATAAGCCTTATGATGCAGTGCTTTTTTTTCCTGTAAGATGGCGTTCAGTAGGGTTTCGTCCAGTGCTTCGTCTGCATCCAGGCTCAATACGTACGAATGCGTGGCTATCTCCAGCGCACGGTTTTTCTGTTCTATATGGCCTTCAAATATATGTTGTGTTACGATGGCCCCCCGCTGCTTTGCAATATGCACCGTATCATCTGTAGAAAAGGAATCGAGCACTATTATTTCATCCGCTATCGCTTTTACCGAATCTATGCAGCGGGCGATATTGCCTTCTTCGTTGAAAGTAATAATTACAACAGAAATCTGGCCGCTGCTCATAAATAATGCTGTTATCGGGTTATTGATATAATTTAACTGCCAATAGCACTCAGTTTTCTTTCTCCGATCTGCTGCCTCCACATGGCGTAATAAAGCCCCTTGGCTGCCAGCAGGTCGTCGTGCGTACCCGTTTCTTCCACTTCCCCTTTTTCCAGCACATATATCCTGTCTGCATGCATAATGGTCGACAGCCGGTGCGCGATCATGATAGTGATCTGGTTTCTTTCTGAAGAAATGGATCGAATGGTGGAAGATATTTCTTCTTCCGTTAAAGAATCCAGCGCGGAAGTGGCTTCATCGAAGATAAGTAACCTGGGTTTGCGCAGCAAGGCCCTCGCAATCGAAAGCCGTTGTTTTTCACCACCCGATAATTTAAGGCCACCTTCCCCGATCATGGTATCCAGTCCCTTTTCCGCACGCTCCAGCAGGTTAAAACAGGCGGCTTTGTCCAGCGCATCCCGAATATCCTCCTCAGTGGCATTGCCATTTACGAAGGTGAGGTTCTCGCGGATAGTACCTGAAAAAAGCTGGGTATCCTGCGTCACGAAGCCGATCTGGTTACGCAGATCCTCGAAGTTGATGGACGTTTCGTCGATGCCATTATACAGAATTTTACCCAACTGCGGCCGGTAAAGACCCACAAGCAGTTTCATGAGAGTGGTTTTTCCGGAACCGGAAGGCCCGGCAAAGGCAATGGTCTCTCCCACTTTTACCCGGAAGCTGATATTGTCTATCGCTTTCTGAGACGCCGTCTGATGCTGGAACACTACCGACTGAAAGGCCAGTTCCTCTATTTGTCCCAGGTGTACCGGGTTGTCCGGCTGCTTTTCCGGAGCTTTGTTCATCAGCGTATTGAAGTTATTGAGAGAGGCTTCCGCTTCCCGGTACGATAAAATGATATTTCCTATCTCCTGCAGGGGCCCGAAAACGAAGAAGGAAAATATCTGCATCGTAACCAGTTGCCCCGCGTCCATCTGATCTTTGAAGATCAGGTACATTAGTATAAAAAGGATTACCTGGCGCAGCGTATTTACGAAAGTACCCTGTATAAAACTGATACTGCGGATGCGCTTCACTTTGGTAAGTTCCAGTCCAAGTATTTTATAGGTATTTTTATTGAGCCGCTGCACTTCCTGGTTGGTAAGCCCCAGGCTTTTTACCAGTTCTATATTCCTTAACGATTCTGTAGTAGAGCCTGCCAGCGAGGTAGTTTGCGACACAATCACTTTCTGGATCGTTTTTATCTTTTTGCTTAGCAGGTTCGTAATGGCAGTCAGCAGTATGATGCCCGCGAGGTAGGCGACAGGAACCGTCCAGGTAATAAAGAACCCGGCATAGATGCATACGAAAAGCACCCCTACCAGCACGCCGAAAAGTATATTGATAAAATAGGTCATAAACCGCTCCGTATCCGACCTTACTTTTTGAAGTACACTCAGCGTTTCACCACTTCGCTGGTCCTCGAACTCCTGGAAAGGCAGTTTCATTGCGTGCTGCAACCCATCGGTAAATACTTTGGCGCCAAACTTCTGGATGATCACGCTTAGAAAATAATCCTGGAAATTCTTGGCGATGCGGCTTATCATGGCTACGCCTATAGAACAGAGTAATAGGAACAAAACCCCGGGCGAAGTCCAGCTCCATGACCAATAAAAACGCTCTTCCGTTAACCGGCTATTATTGCGGATGGACTGAACGTATTCGTTTGCCAGGTTCACCAGTTTCCCGAATATGATAGGGTCGAGCAGAGAAAACCCCGTGTTGAGTGCTGCCAGCAGCATGGTGAGTGCTACCAGCCATTTATAAGGTTTCAGGTAATAGATCAGTATTTTCATTTATTTCATTAAGTTTAAATCCAACAGTTCAGGCAATCCAAATGTTCCCGTTACTAATAAAAAGTGCAAGTTTACAGAATAATGGCAGATTAACGATATTGTTTGGCAACGTTCCCTGTAACGTATCAATTTAATAATTACTCATAGTTTGCAACGTTTTTTCGGTATATGGTGTCACCCGTAGTTTTATATGTCATTTTCTTGTCGGGTATTCTCTTAATTACAAACATATAAACACCCCCTCTTGCATAATAGAATTCATATATTAAACTATTCATTATCTTCGCAGCTAATACCCAGTCTATGAACAAATCTTATTATATACCCTTAGACTTTGTTCTGCTAATACCTTGTTATAACAATTTCCAGGGCCTTCTGACTTCCCTGCAAAGTGTTCACTATCCCGGTTATCGTTTTTCCATATTGATCGTAGACGACGGAAGCACCCAGTCTTTCGGGCGGGATGATTTCGCGGGTGATATTCCGGGAGATTATTCCATTGACATCGTAAGGCTTCCGCTCAATAAAGGCATTACCAACGCACTTAACGAGGGCTTGCGATGGATCAACAAGAACATCAATACCCGCTATATTGCCAGGCTCGATTGCGGAGACACCTGTAGTGAAGAGCGATTTATTAAACAGGTTCAGCTCCTGGATCAGCAGCCCGAGATCAACATTACCGGAAGCTGGTGTTATTTTAAAAATTATTCCACCGGCACGCGCTACCTCTACAAAACGCCCACCCGTCACCAAAGCATTTACCGCGGAATGAATTTCCGTAACATGTTTATTCATCCCAGCGTGATGTGGAGAAAATCTGCGATGGTAGAAAATTACCCGTCCGATTTCCCTCATGCCGAAGACTATGGTTTTTTCTATACCATACTCCAGGGTGGCAAAGGGGCCATTATCCCGGAGCCCCTGGTTACCTGCGAAATCAACCCGAAAGGCATTTCACTGACCAACCGTACCGAGCAATTGAGGAGCCGGATAAAGGTAATAAAACAGTTCAGTCATAATAAACTTTTGACATCCATTGGGGTCTTAAAGTTATGGGTTTTACTGGCTATGCCCTATTCACTGATCCTGAACACCAAGAAGTTTTTATATAAACAATAATCTTTAGTATTTGATAACATTCAATTACGATAAAACCATCTATGACCATCGTACATGTAGTTGAAGCATTTGCCGGCGGCATCGCCGTATTCGTTAAATCGCTTGTGCAGCACATGCCCGACGATTTGCACATCATCGTGTATGGTGAACGACCCGAGGTAAATACATTTAAATCCTTAAGAAAAGACTTTCCCCGCAACAATGTCCGTTTTCTCCGCTGGAGATCGGTACAGCGCAGTCTGCACCCCGTTAAAGACCTGGCCGCTTTTTTTCAGCTTCATGCCATATTAAAAGGACTTAAAAGAAACAATATGCTCGATGCAGTACACCTGCATTCGTCCAAGAGCGGGTTTATAGGCCGAATCGTTTGCCGCCTGCTTCACATCGAAAAAGTAGTGTATACGCCCAACGGGGCCCCCTTTCTTGTTTCCAGTAACGAAGTCACCAATTTCATATATAAACAACTGGAAAAACTCGGCAGCCTGTTCGGGGGCCAGGTAGTATGTTGTTCACAATCTGAACAGGAGGCCTACCAGGAAGCCGGCATACGCGCCATTACCATCAACAATGGCATTACTCCCGAGTTTTTAAGTGTGGCGCAGGAACCGATGCCAAAATCAAAGTTCCGGGTACTCACCAGCGGTCGCATACTCGATCAAAAGAACCCTTCTCTGTTCAACCAAATCGCGACCTACTTTCAGGACCTCGACCAGTTCGAGTTTATCTGGGTAGGCGACGGTCCCGATAACGCCGTACTAACCGCCAGCAACATCCATATCACCGGCTGGCTAACCCCTGCCGAAGCGCTGCGTTATGTTCAGTCGGCCGACGTGTACCTGTCCACCTCGCGGTTTGAAGGACTGTCGTTCTCCGTGCTGGAAGCCCTTTCGCTGAGCAAGCCGGTACTACTAAGCGATTGCGTAGGCAACAGGGATATGGTAATGAAGGGGGCTAATGGCAGCCTTTTCCAGCAGCCTTACCAGGCCATAGTAAGCATCATGCAATACTACAATAATCTCAGTATGCTGGATATTATGGGCATGCATTCCGCCACGTATTGTAAGAGCACTTTCCATATAGAAACCACCCAGCAGCAATATAAAAATCTTTATTTATCCGGTAAAAAAATGGCTGTTGCCTGATTCATCATCTTATGAGCCACCACCCGCAAAATATCATCTCCGAAGAATCCATACAGGAAGCCCTGGCGCATATTCGGGAATTTATAGAAAGGGAGCTGGAATTAAAGAACCACGGTATCCGCCAGCAATCGGAAGCCATCGAATCGCTGATACGGCAGCGCGACGAGCTGAAGCAGCAACTGTCCGCCGCCCAGGTGGAACTGCAGGCAGTAAAGCAGGTAGCCGAAGGCAAAAAGCAGTTGGTCGATAAGTTGCTTGGCGATGTAGCGAGGCTGAACCAGGATGTGGAATGGTATAAGAGGACTTATGAGCAGAGGAGTTTGTTTGGAGTGCTGAAAGATAAAATGAGATACTTATCAAATAAATAGTTTTAGGAAATTAACAAGTCAAAATAAATTAATCGTTTGAATGGAAGACCTGACTGCTAGTATTGTTGATAAGAAATCATTTTTCTGGTCCCCCGATTATCTGGAAATATCAGCATGGATTGAGCATATCCCCTTTGCATTTTGGTTAGTGGAAACGTTTAAGCCTAAGATGATTGTTGAATTGGGAGTGCATAACGGAGTTTCCTATTTTTCTTTTTGTCAGGCGATCAAAACAATGAATTTAAATACTACCTGTTATGGTATAGATACCTGGCAAGGTGATGAGCATGCAGGGTTTTATGATAGCCGTATCTACGATAACGTTGTTAGTTATAATTCCAGCAAATATTCAGGATTCTCCACCTTGATAAAATCTACGTTCGACGATGCAAAAAATTATTTTATAGATGGATCTGTAGAATTGTTACACATAGATGGTCTACATACGTACGAAGCGGTAAAGCACGATTTCTATAATTGGCTGCCTAAACTCTCTTCAAACGCTTTAGTTATTTTGCATGATATTAACGTAAGAGAAAGGGACTTCGGGGTATTTCAGCTTTGGAATGAACTAAAGGAAAAATATGCTCATTTTCAGTTTGACTTCGGTCACGGGCTTGGAGTTGTTGCAATCGGTGAAGTGATCCAAGAAGAATTAAAGATTTTATTTCAACCATACAACTCAGCAACATATTATTCATTTTTAAAAAATATCTTCTTCGATAAAGGGTTTTTCCTGCAATCCCGATTTTATACTGCTTTAGAGACACAAAAAGCCAATGAGAAGTTATTAGAAGATAATACTGCCTTAACTAGTAAAAATCGTTATTTGGAGGAGACAAATGAAACCCTAAAAAGTAAGTTAAGGATCGCTGAAGCAAGCGTTCAAGAGTTAACTTCGAGCGCTAATAAAATGAATGAACAGGTTAAAACACTATTAACGCGTTCTGGTTATGAAATAAATAAGCAAAATCCACTCATGAATGAAATGCTCTCCGCTGCAGTATTCTTAGAGAAAAATAAAGTGGAATTAATTGAACAACGCATTAATGAAAAAAATCAATTTAATAAGATAGAATATTTCCAAAAGACCATCCAATGGTATAAAGCTACTTATGAAAATAGAAGTATTTTGGGCGTTTTAAAGGAAAAAATAAAAGTAAAAAAAAAACTAGAGACGAAATCACAGCAATCGGATGAATTCTCCTCTACCTATTCTTATAAGTTATTGCCTGCTAACGATATTATACTTTCTAATACAAAAAATGAATTCATATCAACAGGGGATGATCCTTTTTTTCTGGTTGATATTAAAAATAGAAGAATAGCCAGTGGTTGGTATTGGCTTTCTATAGATATGAAAAAGGTAAAAGGTATTTTATTCACACCACGACTTTATTTTGATTATGGTAACGGATTTAACGAATTAGACTGTCTTAATCTGCCTGCAATCATTAACGGAAAAATAGAGCGTCTCATGAAAGTCACCTCCGACATTTTTTCTTTGAGGTTCGATCCAACATCTTCCGATGCGGTTTTCGTAATAAACGATTTTAGCTTAAAGCCATTAAATTCTATGGCTGCACTGCGCTTGGCCATTTTAAAATATAAGGAGACCAGTTTGCCAGATAAAAGTTACTTAAATGTCTTTACCAGCTTAACCAGGGATTATTTTAAAGAGGGAAAGGTTGCTGTCAAAAAAAGCATGAGAGATCGGATTTATAATGGGATAATGATACATGATAATTATCTTGAATGGTGCGCAATGTATGACACTATCTCGGAAGACGATTTAATTAATATAAGGGAGATGTCCGATAATTTGATGTACAAACCATTATTTTCCATAATTATGCCGGTATACAACGCACCGGTAAACTTTTTAAAATTAGCTATTGAATCCGTTCGGAACCAAGTCTATTCTAACTGGGAGTTATGCATAGCAGATGACAAGTCTACTCAAGACGAGGTTATTCTTTTATTGAAGGAATACATGAAGACCGATAAAAGAATCAAAGTAGTATTCAGGCAACAAAATGGCCACATAAGTGCAGCATCAAATAGTGCGTTGGAAATCGCTAACGGTGATTATATTGCACTGCTGGATCAGGATGATGAGTTGTCGCAACATGCATTATACGAAGTCGCAAGTGCCATAAATAGATATCCCGATCTTGAATTAATTTATAGTGACGAAGATAAGATTGATGAAAACGGAATTCGGTTTAACCCGTATTTTAAAACTGACTGGAACTTAGATCTTTTTTACGGGCAAAATATGATTAATCACTTGGGAGTTTACAAAATGTCGGTGATGGAAAAAGTGGGTGGTTTTAGAGTTGGTTATGAGGGGAGTCAGGATTACGACTTGGCTTTACGGTGCATTGAATATCTAAACCCGCAGGAAATTTTTCATATACCACATGTGCTATATCATTGGAGAGCGATTGAAGGATCAACTGCGATTAATTCATCTAATAAAAATTATGCCTTTGAGGCGTCGATAAAAGCTCTAAATGACCATCTAGAAAGGACAAAACAAAATGGTATAGTATCAAAAAATTTAAACAATTCATTACGTGTTAGCTGGAAACTTCCATCAACTCTGCCT
Organism: Chitinophagaceae bacterium; assembly: GCA_031399065.1. Lineage (GTDB taxonomy): Bacteria > Bacteroidota > Bacteroidia > Chitinophagales > Chitinophagaceae > JADCRZ01. Next base: position 45,531 of record JANNOM010000007.1, on the reverse strand, counting down.
AAAGTATCGATCATTATACCAACGAAAGATAAAGTTGAAATTTTAAATACTTGCATAAAGAGTATCCTTGAAAAAACTGAATATTACAATTACGAAGTAATTATAATTGACAACAAAAGTATAGAACCGCCAACCATCGAGTATTATAAAAAAATACAACAGGAAGATGCACGTATAAAGGTCTATCCATACGATCTCCCTTTTAATTTTTCCGCAATGGTAAATAAAGGAGTCAACGAATGTTCGGGAGAGGTGGTCGTTTTACTTAATAACGATACTGAAGTTATAAATTCGAATTGGTTAATTGAGATGGCAAGTCAATGCATGAGAGAAGGAATCGGCGCGGTTGGTGCAAAATTATATTATCCCAATGGACAAATTCAGCATGCCGGTGTATTTTTAAGTGAGGGACGCCCGGGAAACCATATTTACTTAAAAAGAGGAAAAAACGATAATGGTTATTTTAATAAACTAAATTTGGTACAACAGTACAGCGCTGTGACAGCCGCATGTCTTGCCATTAAGAAAGATATATTCATATTAGTTGGAGAATTAGACGAGGAAAATTTAAAAGTAGCATATAACGACGTTGATTTTTGCCTTAAAGTGCAGCAATCGGGATACAGAAACATTTGGACTCCCTTCGCACAATTATTTCATCATGAATCATTGTCGAGAGGCAGTGATAAAGATATTCATCAGTACGATCGTTTTATGAAGGAGCAAGCATATATGTTGAAAAAATGGGATATTTTAATGGGTCGAGATCCGTTCTTTAATCCAAATCTTCATATAGATACTTTCAGGACTGAGTATGCTTTTCCTCCAAGGGTCAAATATGAATGGAAGGCTAACTCTAATAGCAGTTAGTAGGTATAAATAAACTGACACAGGTTAATTCAAGTATTATGACAAATAGATATCTAAAGCTGTCTGGTTTCGATCATAGTATATACCGCGCGCATATCGATTTGAGTTCGATGACTGACGAAGAATTAGAGAATCATTTTTTTGAGTATGGTATCAATGAAGGAAGGACTTATAATAAAATATCCAGTAGGATGGACTTCATAGATAATATTCCTAAAGGAGGTAAAGTGCTTGAAATAGGACCACTTGCACGCCCCCTGTTAGATCATACGTCACCTGATTATTTTTCTCTTGATGTTTTTACTAAAGAAGAATTAATTCGTAATTATATAAACGATTCTAATGTAAATACGGATAATATTATTGAACCTTCGTATGTAATCGTCAATAATGATTATTCCTCAATAAGCGAGAAATTTCAATCCATAGTATCAAGTCATAATATTGAACACATGCCATGCCTGGTTACCTTTTTAATTAACCTCCAAAATGTACTTCATAGCGATGGCGCTATATACCTCATAATACCCGACAAAAGATTTTGTTTCGATCATTATAAAAGAGAATCTGATATTTATGATGTGTTACAATTATATTTTGAAAAAAATTATCGTCCCAGGTTCACGGATATATTAAAACATGTTTCCCTTTCAACGCATAATGATCCTGTTGCACATTGGGGTGGTAACAGCGGCGAAATTGACTATGAAAAAGCCGTATTAAATAATTATGAGGGTTTGCTTAGTCAATACAATAATGGAGGATATATTGACACACATGTTAGTATTTTTACACCTCAGAGCTTTATTAAAATTATTGATTTGCTAAATAAATTAAAGCTGATTAATCTGGAAATCGATAGGATCAACCATACTTTAAGAAATGCGCACGAGTTTTATGTAATATTGAAGAAATCAAAAGCCGATTTAGCAGTTGGGGTTTAAACTAATAATATGTTGTTAATGGGCAATGACCAGTTAAAGGGACCCTTTAAAAAGGATAAATGGATGGCGTTTTTTATCTACGCTATATTTGCCTTTATTCTTTTCGGACTAAAACTCTGGTTAATAAATGAGTATGGTAATGCGACACCGTTTTGGGATCAATGGGATGCGGAAGCAGTTAATTTATATAGGCCATTAAGTGAAGGAACACTCGGAATCAAAGATATGTTAGCTCCTCATAATGAACATCGGATATTGTTTACGAGGATATTGGCACTTATTATACTAAAAGTAAATATTATCTGGAATCCGTTATTGCAGATGATTGTGAATGCGGCACTTCATGTTCTAACTATTATTTTCACCACAAATTTGTTAGTGAGGGTATTAGGGCAAAATTATTTACCATCTCTTCTTGTGTTTTCAACTACTTTATTTGGAATTCCTTATGCGTGGGAGAATACACTGGCCGGATTTCAATCTCAATTCTATTTTGTATTCTTATTCAGTGTAGCTACTATTTGGTTTGTTTTATCAGGTAGTCCTCTATCAAGAAATTGGTGGTTAGGGATACTTTGTTCCTTCTTCGCTTTTTTTTCTTTAGCTTCAGGAATATTTGCTATTGCTGCCGCTGCCGGCGTTAGTATGATGTTTTATGTAACAGGAATAAATAGATCTATCAAACAACTGGCAGCAATTATTATTTTAACGGGTTTATTGATACTAGGGTTGATTTTTACACCAACATTGGAGCATCATGCTGTACTGAAGGCAACCTCTTTCAGTCATTTTACAAGTGCGATGGTAAGCATATTAAGTTGGCCTTTACCGCCTAGTATTTTTTCTGTAATTATACGTAATTTCCCAGCCTTGATTTTTGCAGGTATTTTACTATATGAATTGCCTTCGGTCCTGGATAAAAAGTGGTTTTTATTTGGACTTGTGGTTTGGTCATTAGGGCAATCAATAAGTGTGGCTTATGGTAGAGCAGCAGTAAACCTAAGCTCGAGATACCTTGATTTGTTTGCAATAGGGATATTTATAAATTTCGCTTGCCTGCTATTTGTTTCACAGTATCATTCACAAAAAATAAGGAATATTACATCAGCGGGAATAGGTCTATGGATAACAATCATATGTGTTTTTTTGAGTGTATCTGCTTTAAAGGATTTGCCGGAGCATTTGACTACCAAAAGAAATGAAGGGTTGGCACAAGAGATCAATGTAAGAAATTACTTAATAACAGGTGATACCTCTCATCTTGTCGGGAAGACTTTATTGGATATTCCTTATCCGGACCCTTTTAGGTTGGCTATGATCTTGAACTGGCCTGAAATACGGAAAATATTGCCTGCTAACCTCAGCCCATCTGTTAATACCCTATCTGTAAAAAATGTGCCCTTGAATTCATTCGTTATTAATGGATATTACTTTACTACCCCAAGCCGTAAAGATAGTAGCTGGGGTAGTTATAATGCACATGGGGATAGCAGTATCGGTGAATTAAAATTTAAGTATAATACCATAGTTAAAGGGGATTTAGAAATACCTATAAGTGGATATCCAATGGGGGATAATATGAAACTTGAATTGGAACAGAATGGACAGTTAATCCCGATTGCAATAAATGAAAATCCCAGGGAGTCATGGAAGACGGGTTATGCGTCTGTAGGAGAAGGATTTTTTTATATTAATGTAACTGATGGCAGTAATAATTATTGGACTGCTGTAGGTAAGCCGGTAATAAATGTGTATGGCAGACTTGACGGACTTGCTAATCGGATATTGAACAGCTTTTATTTATTTATTATAACTGGTGTTAGTGGATTTCTTTTTCTAATAATACTTTCCAGTTTGAAGAATTCCCATACTGACAGGAAAACCTTTAATTAAACTATTATAGAACGCTAATGGTACAATACGCTTCTTTGAACGAAGGCTTACATAAAAAATTAGCAGTATTATATCATATATTTTATGAGGATACCATTCGTAATATAAAGGAGGAGTTGAAGGGGATTGAGTCGTTACACCCTTTTCTTTTTTTTAATATTTGTTCTGATACTCCTGGGCAGGTAGAGATAAAGGAAAAGCTCAGTATTCTGTTTCCCGGATCACTTATTACTATAAGCAGCAACAAGGGCAAAGATATCGGAGGTAAATTATTGCTGATAAAGGCTTTTATGCTGCATGAAACTCAAGCAGATTGGATTGTTTTTTTACATGACAAAAAGAGTTACCAGGCTTTAAATGCAAAGGAATGGAGGACGGAGTTGTTTAAGATAATTAATGAAACAAATGTAAAGAGTATTCAAGCCATTATCGTCAGGCATCCTGATTGCGGAATAGTTGCCATGCGTAATTATGTGCGGCAAGAAGTAATAGAGGGATCCGAATTCGTAGGAAACAATGGAAGGTTGCTGGGTCAATTAAAGCAGCAGTATGGTTTAAATGCGGAGCGGAATGAATATGTGGCCGGCACCATGTTTTGGGCAAAAGCATCCTGCTTTAAACGCTTTTTTGACAAATATGATCCATTGGCTATCCGACAATCCCTTGAATCAGGAAACGTGATAGATAATTTTTCAGGTACTCTTACTCATTCGTGGGAAAGAATGTTTAGCTGGATAGTCACTTCAGAGGGCTTTAAAATTAAAATGGTTTAAATGTTAAGACCTGTATTTTTTTTTGTTACTATTCCCTATTCAGCAATCAGTGATATATCCAGCATTTCGCATATCGGACCGGCAAATGTGGGAATTAATATTTTATTGGATAAGGATGAAATTGAATGGGACGTACTATTAAACTTTACTATTATTTACAATTCGAGGTTTATATTTAGTATATCAGATGTCATAATAACAGAAAAGACAATCGATGATATACTTCCAGGATTGTATACACTGTTTTCCTTATCAAGCGGTTACTTTAAGAACGAAAAAAGTATACCTGTTTTCGGAAACTCTTTGGAATCTTTTACTTTCTGTAAAAATAAGGTTGTTGATTATTTCCAACAACAAGGTGAAGCGGAAATTAAGCTGGTCCTATTTCAGACATTCCAGTCAGCTATCAGGCAAAATATATTTTTATGCGATATAACAGAGTTGGAATTAATTGGAACTAATAAATGGGATAGGGTTATAGATATGAATATACATTACATTATCACTCAACCTATAACTAATGAAACTGAAAAAGATAAAATAGAACGGTTAGCGGGAAATGTAACGGGATTTTCGTCATTTGGAAAATTTCTGGAATTCAACTCGATAGTCGTACAAAATAACTGGCTTAAAAAACAAAATGATTTATGGGAAATGAGAGCAAACCTATACTTGTCTTTTATTTCGCTTTCAAAAGAAATTGGCGAGACCGAGTACCGCGATCTTAAAAAGTGGTATGAAAGGGAATATGAGAGGCTTCCACTCTGGTATAAGCGGGTAGGCCATATCGTTAATGTTATCAGCGGGAAAAGGAGATTTAAATCGCTTTTTGATGATAGCGTAAAAAGATATCATGATTGATTTAAAGGTATAAATATACAGAGAGACAATTAAAAAAGCAATATGGAGACAATACTTATAAACGAAGGTGCAGGATTTATAGGATCAAACCTTGCAACCTTACTTAAGAAAAAATATCCTAAAAAAGATTATAAAACCTACCAACTCTACAGGCAAAATGAAATTATCAGTAGTTATCCCGGCATATAATGAAGAAGGAAGTATTCTTGAAACAGTTACTACACTTTATGAAACGCTGAAAAGAGAAAACATAGAACATGAGATCGTGGTAATAAACGATAAGTCGGACGATAACACTTTGCAGATACTTTCCAGTATGAAGACATCTGTGCCAACACTTGCCTATTATACAAATGAAGGGCCTAATGGCTTTGGCTTTGCGATTAGGTATGGTCTCGAAAATTTCTCCGGCGATTGTGTGGCTATAATGATGGCTGATTTAAGTGACGATCCTTCAGATTTAGTTAAGTTTTATTTGAAAATGCTAGAGGGTAATTATGATTGTGTGTTTGGAAACAGATGGGGAAAGGGTGGAAAAGTAGTCGATTATCCTCAGCCTAAGTTATTTTTGAACCGGATGATAAACAGGCTGATAAGCTGGAGTATAGGCATAAAGTACAAAGACCTCACTAATGCATTTAAACTTTATAAAAAGGAAACAATAAATGGATTAAAGCCTTTTTTGGCACCTCATTTCAATTTGACGCTGGAACTACCCTTAAAAGCCATCGTAAGGAATTATACATACACCTACGTTCCCAACTCATGGAAAAACAGAAAATCAGGTAAATCGAAACTGAAAATAAAAGAAATGGGAAGCCGATATTTTTTCATCTATTTGTACTGTGTTATCGAAAAATTCTTTTCCAGGGGAGATTATAAAAAGGGTATTCATAGATAAAATGACGTGCTTAAATAAAATAATAGTCTTTTGAAATACTGGTTACTTACAACTGAATACCCGCCTTTTCACGGCGGGGGAATAAGTACTTATGCAGGCTTTACCACAGCTATGCTTGCCAGGAAAGATATTGAAGTTACCGTGTTCGTTCCTGACGATGGTATTACTGACTATTCTGTAAGTAAAGTGCCAGGTAATATTACTGTTGTACGGTTTAATCATGGGAGAAACCAATTGAATCAAACGTTAGGCTACAGTGCCCTTTTAAGCTACGCTTTCGCAGATATAGTACGCCTATTCATCTCCGAAAAAGGCAAACCCGATTACATTGAAGCACAGGATTACCTGGGTATTGCCTACTACCTTACTCAATTCAAACACACAGGGTATGCGTTCATGCAGGACGTACCTGTTATAATAACCCTACACTCCCCGGCTTTTCTTTACCTTGAATATAACCGCGTGTCCACTTACCGCTTTCCCGACTTCTGGACCTGCGAAATGGAAAAGCAGAGTATCAGAGCCGCTGATATGCTTATATCGCCTACCCAGTTTCTTCCGGCAGCTATCAGTGGGTATATGGATATCAGCGATAAGAAGGTGCACGTGCTGCCAAATCCATATATAGCGGACAATAATTTACCTCAGCGAAGGTTCACAAGAAATAGGATCGTTTACTACGGAAAGCTGTCTCCCCAAAAAGGTAGTTTTGAACTGCTTTCCTATTTTAAAGAACTGTGGGATAAGGGGTTTGAACATGCTTTACATATAATAGGAGGTACGGATATCGTTTACCACCCGGAGATGCAGACGATGGGGCAACTGGTGCACAAGCGGTACGCTAATTATATAAAGAAGGGGCTTCTGCAAATGCATGGTAAGATCGATCCTTCAGTGATAGGGGAATATTTGCAGGATGCGCATGTAATAGTGGTGCCCAGTATCGTGGATAACCTTCCTTATGTTGTGATGGAAGCTATGCATTTAGGGAAAGTGGTACTTGCATCGAGGCAGGGGGGCCAAAGGGAAATGGTTGAAGAAGGGATAACAGGGTTCCTGTTCGATCATGGAGAGCCCCAGTCTTTTGAGAATCAGTTGCAACGGGTGCTGGCACTCGATGATGAAGCCATATACCGGATAGGGCTGCAGGCAAACAGGCACGTACAGGATGCATATTCGCCCGATAGCATAGGCGAAAGGAAATTAAAGCTGTTGCAAGGGCTTAGGCCAGATCCGCAGGAAAGCCGGCGGTTTCCCTTCCTGCACCAGGAGCCCCGCAAAAAGGAACTTATCCGTATTACAGGAAAGCCTGGCCTGCTTTCTATTGTGATACCTTATTATAATATGGGCAAGTATATTGAAGAATGCGTTCAATCCGTCATCCACTCTACTTATAGTTCTCTTGAAATTATCATAGTCGATGACGGCAGTACTGATCAGGAGAGTATCGCTTGCCTGGATAATATGCTTGGAAGAGACAACCTGCGGATAGTACGGCAAAAAAACCACGGACTGGCGGATACCCGGAATTACGGTGCGGAATTAGCTTCCGGCGAATACCTCGCTTTTCTGGATGCCGACGACAAGGTTGATCCCGCTTATTATGAAAAAGCAGTGGTGGCCATAGCCAAGTACGACAATGTTTTTTTTGCAGGATCATGGGTGCAATACTTCGGGAATAGTAACCAGCTATGGCCCACGTTTACCCCGCAACCTCCGTATCTGTTGATACATAACCCTGTAAACAGCAGCGGACTGGTATACAAACGGTCTGCATTCTTAACCGGAGGGTTAAATGATAAACGAACGGATTATGGCATGGAAGATTATGAAAGCGTGGTTAATATGCTGCATCACGGCTTTAACGGCATTGTACTGCCAGAGGTTTTATTTCATTACAGGGTGAGATCAGGATCCATGTTTAGAAATATATCGGTCGAAAAGTTGTTGTATTCCAATAAATACATTGCGGAGAAGCACAAAGATTATTATGCTAAATTTGCCGCTGAACTGGTAAACCTGCTAAATGCCAACGGGCCGGGTTATCTTTTCGATAACCCTACTTTGGAAGTGAAAATTACTTCCCGGGTAGAGCGGGAGCATTTCATTGTAAATAAGCTAAAAATGCTGATCAAAAGAAATGAGAAGCTTAAAAACATAGTGTTAACCATCAAAAAATTTAAAAGGTAAGGAATGATTACAGGGATCGTGAAGGACTGGAACAACAGGTCGAATAAAATGGAGCGATTATGGCTGCTCGCCAAAATCGAGTTTAAACTGCGCTACTACGAAAACAAACTGGGTCTCTTCTGGGCATTATTAAAGCCTGTCATGGACATGTGTATTTATTATATGGCCTTTAAAGTTATTTTAAAAAGCAATGTCCCTCATTTCGCTTCTTATCTGTTTATAGGTCTTATTCTGTGGAATTTCTTTATAGAGTCTACTGCAGGAACGATCCAGATACTACACACCAAAAAATACCTGTACGAATACAGTAACATGAATAAGCTGGAAATTTATGTGTCTACGCTTTTTGCCAATAGTATCGGGTTCTTCTTTAATTTCCTGATGTTTATGATCTTTTATAATATATTCGATGCACCCGCTGCAGGCCTGTCTGTTCATATCGGATGGATCATCGTATTATTCCTGAACCTGTTTACACTGTCAATGGGTATTTCGCTTATTTTATCCAGTATTTATATTATGGCCAAAGACATCACTCAGATATGGGCGGTGTTTACTTCGTTCCTGTTTTTTCTTTCACCTATTTTTTATGAGTTGTCTAAGTTTAAAGAATCATTGCCGGGTTTCGAATACCTCAACCCCATAGCGGGCATTATCATTAACGCCCGCAGGGTGCTGATGGAGGCCAGGCCACCTGATTACACCCTGATGAATTTCGATATGGCTTATGCGCTCTTTTTTTTAATCATTGGCTTGTATTTCTTAAACAGACTGGGCTCTAAAGCCGCCGAAAAATTATAATATGGAGGATATCCTGGCCATTGACGCAAAAAATATCAGTAAAGCTTTTCATATTACGGAAGACAGTCATAATACCGTTAAGCACCGCATCTTCAATATTTTTAACCCTCCCCGTTCTAAAAAAGTAGAAGCATTAAAAATGATGGACTTCCAGGTAAAACGGGGGGAATGCGTAGGACTGATCGGCAGAAATGGTTGCGGTAAATCTACCCTCACCAAAATACTGGCCGGGGTATACCCTACGGATACCGGGTATATTAACATTAAAGGAAGTACCCTGCTGATGAACCTGGGCGTGGGGATGAGTCATGAACTAACTGCCCGGGAAAATGTATATGTGTCTGCATCGGTGCTGGGTCTAAAGATTAAAGAAGTAGACGCCATTTTTGATAAGATCATTGCTTTTGCCGAACTGGAAGAATCGGTAGACCGGAAAATAAAATTCTTCTCCTCCGGGATGCTGGCCAGGCTTGGCTTCTCGATAGCCATTAATGCAGGAGCCGATATTATGTTTCTCGATGAGATATTTGCCGTAGGCGATGTGAAGTTCCAGGAGAAAGCAATTAAGGTATTTGAATCTTCCTGGATAGAAGGTAAAACGGTGATCCTGGTGAGTCACAGTATGGATACTATAAAGAAATATTGCACACGTACGGCGTTTATGAAGCACGGGAGTCTGGTTTTCTATGGAGATACCGATAAGGCGATCGAACTATACATGGAAGATAATCATTAATCTGCCGGGGCTTTAAGCGGCGACGTCACGTGGCGATGCGATAGTGAACGTAATAAAAAATGCCAGTATCAATCCGCCGAGACTTCTATCAAGATACGCTTCCGGAATCATGGACACGGCAAGGGCAATAATTGTAAATATTCCCAGGTAGTTCCGCTCTTTGATGCAATCAATAAATGGAAATATGATGTAACCGGCTAAAAACACCCATAGTCCGGCTATGCCGAATGTACTGAGTACATCCAGGTAGGTATTGTGCATGTTGCGTCGTGTGCGGTAAGCCAGATCGAAATTCTTTGCCTTATATATCTCTTGTAGTTTATCCTGTTTGTCACCGATCTGCACGCCGCTTGCTAAATGCTGCCTGCTCAGTTCCCATCCGCATTTCCATATAGCCAGGCGTATATTGGCACCGTTCCATTGGTCTTCCGTCACTTTCATATTATAATGGCTTTCCGCTGCTTTATTGTCGTACCGGTAGCTGGTATACATTAATTCACGGAAGCGGTTCATTGTTTTGGGAAAAAATTCCACCATCATAAAAACTCCAGCCAACAATCCCGCTATAAGTGCCATGCCCGCCAGTATTTTTTTTCTTTTAATGATATGATACCCGCCGAATAAGAGAAGCCCGGAATATAAAATTATGATGGCACTGCGGCTGGCCAGCATAAAATGTATGGGAAGCAGTGTCAGCAGGCATAAGTAGATGATCACCGGTTTTTTAATATAATTTCCTGTTGATAAATAGATTAGTCCTGCTACGGCCAGGTTGATCAGCATGGCCATATAAATAGATTGCATCCGGATCGGAAAACTCAGGCTGTCGTTATAAAGCAGGCTCGCATCTCCTGTTCTGCTAAAGAGCACAGCCGCCGTTGCCAGGCAAAACAGCGAAACCAGGGTTGTTATCACCACAAACATATAAATGATACCGGCCTTCATTTCTTCCTTTATTATTATGAGTCCGAGCGATACAGGAAACAAAAGAAGCGTTGTGCGCATCCGGAGTATTTTGCCAGCTTCCTGGGTATTATCAGAAAGAAAAAAACTAACGGCGTGCATCAGGAAAAACAGCAGCATCCACTGTACAGCTTTCCGTTGTTTCAGAAGATTCCATTTTTCCTGTAAGGAATTTAAGATAAAACTGGTTAATACAATAAGGCCTATGAATATATTATTGATCACAGGCATGGCAGGGAGGTAGAGGGTAATTATAAAGCCCATCAATAAAAGGAAAAGGAGTAATTCTTTTTTTGAGGATATAGTGGGATATAGACCGGGCAAAGGAAGCAGCATGGTGATGGAAGTATCAGCAAAAATAGTATATTAAAGTAGCTAAAATACCTCCCATACCCATCAATATAAAAATGTATGATGTTAAGACCAAGGGAGTACATCCTCAAATTACAGCGTGCAACATGATGTTTTTGTTAAAATTTTATAAGTAGTATAAAAATTTCGTTCTAAAGCAACGTTTTAGGTTAGATGTTTGTCACTAGGCACAATTATAGAGCGCCATTTTGCGTTATCGGTTCAGAATTAGGAGGGCATGTATATTTTATTTGATAAACTGAACTATATTTGCACCACACTATACTAATGAATCGAAGTATGGCACAGATGGTATAATATTAAACCGGCTTTGGCCAAAAGAGGGGGTATCCATGACGAGAAATACAATATTCAAAGAACAAACCAGGGTTTTAAAAGAGAACGTCCAGAAAAAAGCATCGATACGATCGTACGTAGAAAATAAAAAGCTCTATTTTATTTTGAAGCGTTTGTCCGATATAGTCATATCCTTTGTTGTAACATCAATCGTCCTCATTGTTCTGTTCCCCATTTTTGCAGTACTCATTAAACTGGAATCCAGGGGTCCCGTTTTTTTCATTCAAAGAAGGGTAGGCCGCGGAGGCAGAATCTTTTTTTGCTATAAGTTCCGTACCATGTATGTAAATGCCGAGGCAAATACCTGCCAGGCAGACGAGGATGATGTGCGCATTACACCCACGGGCAGATTTCTCCGTAAATGCAATTTGGATGAGTTACCTCAATTTATCAATGTGCTGTTTGGAGATATGAGTATTGTAGGGCCAAGACCACATATGCTGTCGGACTGCTCCAAGTTTTCCAATGCTATCCCTGGTTATAAATTCAGAAATATCGTTAAGCCGGGTATTACCGGTCTTGCCCAGATGAAGGGTTACCGAGGCCCTACCCACGACTTTACCAGTATGTTCCGCCGCTTCCAGTTCGATGCGTTTTACATACGCAATACCAATTTCCTGCTAGATTACCGTATCATCCGCGACACGGCCGTACAAACCCTCACATTAATCTACAAGCGGATTTCTCTGAAACTGCCAAAAATCGTAGCACGTCAACGTCGGTGGGTGACCGCCTTTTTAGCTGTATTTATTTAGTATCTTTAGTATCATCAGTTTCGGTTAATATAAAGTATGAACTGGATAATACTCATTATAGCCGGTTTATTCGAGGTAGGCTTTACAACATGCCTGGGAAAAGCCAAAGAAACCAATGGTACTACGTCAACCGGTTGGTATATAGGCTTCTTTATTTGTATTATTATCAGCATGTCCCTGCTGGATAAAGCCACCGAAACACTTCCCCTGGGCACTGCTTACGCGGTATGGACGGGCATCGGTGCGGTCGGCACGGTAATAATAGGCATTCTTTTCTTCCGGGAGCCTGCTACCTTCTGGCGTTTGTTTTTTATCGTTACGTTAATTGCTTCTATTGTGGGGTTGAAGTTTGCGGCTTCGCATTGATTGAAATAAAGTTGCCCAAAATATGGTAAATGATATTACAGGTTCTTGTTATTGTTTAATAACTTTTTTAGTAATAATTGTTCCTGCATCATGAATGGCGACAAAATAAACACCTGGAGGCACAGAGGTCAAATCAAAATCAATCTTATTGCCACTTGCCTTAAATTGTAAAATGGCTTTTCCATTAGCATCTGTAAGCAGGATGCTTGCATTATTAAGGGCTTTACTAAATGTCACCAAAAATTTCCCCGAAGTAGGATTGGGGTATAAGGCATCTACAGCCTGAAATTCTTCAGTAGCTGTTACTGTTTCGGACATTTTTCGCATTGGATAAGGGTCAATGCCATTATTGCAAAAATATACACGTTTTAATCTGTTTCCCGATGCGTCGTAGGTATTAACAATTCCACAGGTATTAAAAGGAATTTCTTGTGCAGAATTTTTAAGATAGCACAAACATAATATAAAACTATAAACCAGGCTTGTTTTCATATCGATGATTTAATATATTAAAAGGCTTACTGTTCCGGACAGTATAATTCTTATTTCTTATTTCTAATACTTTCGATATCATACGTATGTTCCGTTAGAATAGAATCTTTAAAGTAAAAAACATGGGTCAACTGATTTTTCATTACATCATCAAGGTCAATATAATATACTTGGTATAGTTTGTTACTTTTTATTACCTCATAATTTTTATTAAAATCATTTCTTGTAATAAAATATAAGGCAAACTTATGGATGTTATTTTCTTTAAGATCCTTATACCATACTTCCGGTAAAAAATAAATCCATTGGTTAAACGTTGGTATGTAGTTTCCTTTTGCCAACATAAGCTCCTTTTTATTTACTAAAACAGTGTCATACAGCCTTATATTCCCTGTAGGAAGTAAAGAGTCGGTGACATAAACATATTCATCAGTTTGATTATGAATAAAAATCTCTTTCCCCTTTCTAGGAGGGTCGTAAAAACAACCAACTAATAGTAAAAATAGATAGATTAATAAGAGTTTGTTCATACGAAGTACTTGTTATGGATAAATAGCAGGAACTGGTGAAGGGTGCATATTCCTCCACAAACTAAATTTTAAGGAATGAAACCAGCTAATATTTTGTATCGGCCAATTTATCATATCCCAGGGCATACTGGTAAAATAACTGTTTGACAGATGATTGGCCCAAGTTTCAGTCCAAAATTGATTGTGACTGCCTGGATTGAAAGTGGCACTTGCCAAACTTTCCGATCCAATAATTGCCAAAAAACCATCTGCTCCAACATAAGGTAATTTTGATTGTAAAATGTGACCGAATTCATGCGCCAGTAGATTCCAGGTACCGTTAGCACTCATTTGTGTATAAGCACCACTACCAACAATAATACCTAAACCAGGCAAAGTAACACCTCCTGATCCAGACCCTGCACCTAATGCAGATGATTCATAGACTGCTATTTTTTCAAATCTTCCTACATATTTAACTGACACAGCATTGTTCATTGCATCGCTTCCAACATTGTGTGCACCAACGCCTCCCGACAAATTGACTGTCGCTTTACCAGTAAAAAAATTGGTCTTATTTGACATAGCATCTAAACCCCCAATTGTTCCTCCAATTAAGCCACCTCCTATCGCTCCAATTATACTGGACCGAAAACCGCTTGTCAGGGAATTGCCAAAACTTTTACCTGAAATCAAATTATTTCCAAAGCCCGTTATAAATCCACCTGCTAACCCGGCACCGCCACCAGCCGCTGCACCCGCTAAAAAGCCAGTAGCTGTGGCACCTGTTGTGCCCATAAACCCAGCCCCAAAACTACCGCCTACCCATGAGGAACTGATGCCTGCCCCAACTCCTGCTCCTAAAGCACCAGCCGCCGCACCAATCCCAAAATATTTAAGTGCGTCCCCGAAACTCCCGATTTTTCCACTCATATCAGCACTCATCAAATTAAATAGACCACCAATGACTGCCCCAACTATCAAATGTACAAATTCTCCATCCGGGTCTGAATACAAAAGTGGATTATTCATGGCATAGGCATACCTGTTATAACCTTGTGTATTAAATGGATCGGGAACATTATTGTCTGGACTAATCATACGGCCTTGTACGGGATCGTACAAGCGGCCGTTCATATTGATTAGGGCGAATTGAGCAAGATGTTCATGTCCGGTGTACCCTCTATATAGCCATAAAGGATTTGAAGGGACAGAAGGATAATTCCAGGTGGATGGGTTCCGGCTACGTCCCCAGGCATCAAAATTTTGCTCAGCGATTACAATTCCATTTATATCAGTAAGAGAAAGAAGGCTACCCAAATAATCCGTGTATGTAAAATAGAAGTTATTAGCTCCGTTTTCTCGAACAATAATAGCACATAGGCCGTTGCCACCACTTACATAATGTATTTCCCTAGTCTGACCATTGAGAATTTGTTTTTCGTAATTACCAAAATAATACTTTGTTTCAATTATTACATTGTTTTGTTGGGTTATGCTTTTCACTCTTTGATAATTATCACCATAAACAAAGTTCATTTGATATGACCCTTCTGAAATTACAGAAGGTTGCAAAAATGATGTATAGGTAATTTGCTGTAGACTGTTAGCGATATTGGTGGGTGGCACCAATGGCCCCGCCGGATTAGTAATATATGCTACAGCGTGTATCTTATCATTTTTATATATATATTCTCCGGCATCAGTTTTAGATGTAATATTTCCCTTTGAAAAACTACTGTTTCCATCATAATTCAAATTTAGTTGAACTAGGCTGTTCACACTACTTTGTGTAAGGCGATTGAGAGCATCGTATTGAAAAGTTTCTGTTATGTTTTTAATTCCGTCCTGGCGGCTCAATAAACTTCCTTTAAGATAATCGAAGTTAAAATTAAGATCCTGTATGCCAGGAGTAGAATAACGGGTAGCATAACCATAGGTGTAGGTATTCTGTGACGTGAGGTTATTTCCGAGAGTATACGAATTATATTGTCCAAACCCATTCATTGAAATACCAGAGAATAAAGTCGAAGATGAAGTACCGTCTCCACCTGATACTACAGTCAAGTTACCGCTATTATCATATAGATTATCTATTACTACGCCAGATGGGTATGTAACTTTGTTTCTGTGACCATAGATGTCATAATCATATTGGGTAGTATTAGTGGTACCATCGATGGTTACAGTTTCTGTTATCAAGCGTTTTAAGCCGTTATAGATATAATCCTTAACAACGCCATTGAAGTCTGTTATTCTGGAAAGGTTATTGTTACTACAACCTGTATTTATGTCTTTATAATATTCGTAAGTAGTAATTCCTTCCAGGTCTTCCCGACTAACGATACGTCCGAAATCATCGTAGGTCATCGTAGATGTGTTGCCGCTCTGGTCTGTTTGTGATTTAAGTTGGCCGAAGGCATCATATTGATAGGATACGGTACCAGCATTTTTATCAGTAAGTGATGTTTGTCGCCCATAATCATCATAATTATTGATTAACAATATAGTATTTCCATGCTTTGCTTCTGTCTGATTGCCTCTGCTATCGTATATAAAATCAAGCTGCCCTCCATTGTCAATAGCCGTTATAATCTTCCCACTAGCATCAGTGATTTTAGTCGTACTTTGTCCTCCTGCTGAAATGACTAACTGAATTCTTCCGTTACTTAATTTAGTATATGTATAGTCAATGGTACCAATTTGATTGGCAGAAGCTTGAAGTCTATTGTATACATCATAAGTATTAGTTGTTACTACCGGGCTTTCAAAACCTGAGTAATATAAATTTGTTTTAGTATCTATATTACCTTTTGAACTATAAGTAATTAATTGAGTTAGCCACTGATTATTAAAACCTGCTTGTTGTTTTTTTATTTCCCTTCCCAATTTATCGAACCAGATTTTACTATCGGGATTTCCTCCAGGAAAGTCTGTTAGAATGTAATAAGTATTTTCACCCTGGATATCCCAATTATAATTTGTAGTAACACTATATCCGGCTGGAAGAGTAGTCCTCTTCATTTTCCCAAAGAGATCGTATTCAAAGATAGTAGTAAGGCAATCAGTTGATGTTTGAGTTAATCGCTTACCCCATTTATAGTCGTATGTATAAGACTCCTCTTGGGAAAGACCAGAACCTGTTTGTTGTTTAGTTAATACCACTCGCTCTTTTGAATCATAAACAAAAGAAGTAGTTCGGCTGTTCAGTCCGGAAGTGCTTAATGTAACTGTTGCCGGGTTTCCATAGGTAGTATATGTATAAGTTGTAATAAGTGATTTTGGAAGTCCATAGAAATCTGCTTTGGAGGCTATCAATCCATTGCTTGTATAAGTAAATTGAGTAGTATAGTTTTGTGTTGGCATACCTGATCTTACCTTTGAAACAGTAGTATTATCAGGATAGGCAGGTACTGGCGTATTATGAATACCATAAGATGATGTGGTAATCGTCGTCTCTACCGGATCTACAGCACTGCCCGATAGTGCACCAATGTTAGAAGTTGATGTGGTAATATTGCCATAATTGTCGTATAAACTGCTGATTTCATTAGCAGAGCCTGTCAGATGGTCAACATTTAGTATCTTATCCAAGTGTTGAAAAAATCGCTTATTTGAACCCGATGAAAGGTTTTCAAATGATGTCGATATTATAGTTTCTGATAAAACCTCTAAAGTAGGGGTAAGCGATAATGTTTTTTTAATTGTAAATGGAACTGCGAATTGAGTATTTATTTCATTCTCTACTATTGTTGTAATTCCGGTCGATGTATTTGTGGAGGTTAACTTACTAAATCCCAACAATCCTTTGGAGGACCTATGCATTATTGCATTTTCATATTCAAAAGTAGTAACATTGCTGCCCCCTATGCCGTTTGGTAATGTCAATGATGAAAGTGCGTACATAGGTAATTGCACATAATTAATGGGGTTTTTGTTGGAAAGATCGTCTAATAAGATAGTGCGATTATAAAAGTAAGGATAAATAGTCTTATCAGTTAACAATTTATAGTCAAAAGCCGTGGTAACATTGTGGCCATCGGTAACTTTTGTCAAAAGGGTTTCTTTACCAAATTCCTTGAAAGATATAAAATCAGCAGGCAAATAAATATTCATGCGATTCAGCAAGTCACTTCGCCCATCTCCATTAAAATCACCAACAGTTAATGGGCCGATTGTTAATCTATTTGCATAATCGTACTGTTCGTAATAAAAGGAAGCTGCTATCCCACCTCTGCTAAAATAAAGAGAAAATTTAGATGTGCTTGCATTCGCAGCAAAGCCGTGCAGGATATCACTCGATCCATCGCCGTTAAAATCACTTACCACTACCTTATCATCTGAAGAATTACCAGGTATGTTTGGATTCTGATTGAAAGTAAATGATGAAGAGACGAAGGAAATTCCGTTAGAATATAAAATTTTCCACGTTCCGTTACCGGCTCTTACAAGCAAATCAGTTTTTCTGTCTCCATTAAAATCTCCAGGAAAATATTTACTGTCCTTTGTAATTTCACCAGTGGTCAGTAATATTGAACAGCCGAATGCATATCCTGTTGTAGCAGGCACTCTCTTAATTGACAACACATAGGTTTGGTAATTTTTTGTTACCAGTAGTTCAGTTATACCATCCCCATCAAAATCAAGAGTATTTATCATATCTGCTTCGGCCACCGTACTTGCATAGTTGAAACCGGTGTTCGTCCCAAAGCCGAAGTTAATAACTTCCTCATTATGTTCTCCTAAAGATGGGCAAGTTATAAAGGCTTTGTAGTCGAATATATAATTAGGAAGAACAAAAGCGCAAAGACCATCTTGCGTTTTAGCCCCTAATACCAGTATATAATCTTGATTGCCATCTCCATCAAAATCGCCTGGCATGAAAAAATTTCCCTGCGTGCTGGTGTACTGGTATTGGTGGCTTAACCAGTCAACAGGTGAAGGTATGGATTGTTGCACATAATCTGTATAGCCAGTTTGAGAATTATGACTTTTTGTATAATTGATAATTACATCTGACACCTTTCTCCTATATCCCCCATTGCATAGAAAATTTTCAGTGGTGGAAGAATTTACCTGTAAAATATCATCCCTACCATCTCCATCATAATCTGAGGTTAAGAAATTAAATGTCTTTTTGTCTTGTATTTTTATAGAAGCCCCATTTTGAGGCAAATTTTTAGAATATAACAAAGTGTAACTATCTTGATCTACATTTTCAATTACGGAATAACCATCATGTAACCTGCTGTTAATGTTCTGATCAAGATAGTTATGTGCTGCTAATAAATCAGTTTTACCATCTGCGTTAAAATCTCCGGAGTAATAATCATAATCTCCCTGAAGTGCTATAGTCTCACTTACTGCCAAATTTTGAGGAGCATCTCCGTATAAGAATATAGTGGAATTCAGAGCAGTAGTGTTATCGCTACCTTTTTCTATGATCTCATTTAACTTTGAATGAATATTGTCAAATCCATATTTAAAGTGGTATATTTTAACCGATTCAGAGTTATGAGTTATGGTAATGTTATCGAGTAAGTGCTTGGTTGATAAAGAAGCCCCCGCCTCAAAGACTGTATTTACATCTGTTCTTACTGAATAATTAAACTTTATTTTATTATAGGGCTCTAAGGACGTATTGACATTACCGGTATATCTAATTTCGTCAATTCTACTATCTCTGAACCCATTAATATATATGTACTCAATATAATTTCCGTTTATATCGCTAATTTTATTTAATCTCCATAATACTATGTTTGATCCATCATCTGACAGAAAACGCGAATCAGAAGTTTTTCCATATTCCTTTACGGTCCCATTTTTTTCGATTATCTTGAACCAATCTGGGTTATTAACTGATATGCTTGTGTAAGAGATAATTTTAGAAAAGTTTTCTGCTTCAGCCGCATATATGGTTTCGTTTCCTCCATTTGTTCCTGAAATGGGATAAAAACGTATCCCATCAATAAGGAAGCCATCACTGTTTGTAAAAGAAACCGGAGTTACAATTCCATCATTATACATATTCTTACCGCTACGGGTAATGACAGATAAAGATGATATATTCCAACCATATCCAAGTACTCCATTTCCTGCTTGTGAATTGTATGATACACTTATGGAAGGCTGTAATCCATTTGAGCCTGGTGGAGCATAAATTGGCACATTGTAGGTAATTCCCCCTGTAGCAGTTGTACCAGCTGATCCGCTTACTGTTCCAACCGGTTTCGACTGATCAATGGCCCTTGAAAAATTTGAGTTATCATACAAAGTAGCATAAGTTATTCCAGGCGGATTTACCATTACTGTTGCTATCACCGGCGGTGTTATGCAGCTTTCGTCACTGTTTACACCGACTACTTTAAACGGATAATTGTCCGGAGTTAATGTAGTGGGGACTACATATTGATAACCATCTTGTAAAAAAGAACCTGAAGGACTATACCATTTATAATTATAGGCATCTCCACTAACAGTCAACGTAGTACCAGTACCCACATTAATAGACAGGTTTCCGTTAACGGTATGGGGAGACGCGCCTGTTACTTCCATGTTTATAGGGTAATAAGAAGGTGTAGAACAACCATACGGCTGATAAATCTTTCCAAAGTAGTTGTTTTGGTCTACAGCAACATCAAAATTATAAATTTCGAAGTAACCTGTCGAATTACCCTGCACTATTTGATAGCTCTGAATTATCCCATAATAGGGGTCGTATTCTTCCACTAGTTTATACAGTTCAAAAGTAACACCTGATACATTGCTGCTAAACTGCACTTTTGGATTTTCATCCGCACATTTTCGGGCATAGTCCTGGAAAAGAATCGCAGGAGAGCTGAATGTAAAAGTATAAGATTGTCTGTCCGATTCACAATATGTATCATAATCAAGAAAACTTAACCATACAGTTGTACCGTTGGATGCATACACGCCATAGTCGCTGGAAGGGTAATCACCATAGTTCATGATAGTTGTTTGTATCGGGGATGGATCCGTCTCTGACACATACCATCTAAATTCCCCGTAGGTTGATGGGCCTGAGTATTCTGCCCTAAGTGTAGCATATTGGGGAGAACATAATGCTCCGTATGGGTTGGTTTGATAAATATAAAGATCAGAATAACATTGCGCTTTGGCAGAAGCATGTATAAATATCATGCTGATAAGCGATACTATGACGGTAAAAAAATACCGATGAAATGAAGGATGGAGCATAAGATAGTTTAGTTTAATTTCTTCAGAACTAAATCTGTTATATTTAATTTTCGGTTGCCCAAGGTGTCTTTCTGAAAAGCCTGTACATCTGTTAGGCCATTTTCTGAAATTACCAGGCTAATAGCTTCATTTATTTCACCCTCAAATTTTTGCGTGAGAGCAATCCGCTTGCTATTTAATAGACGTTGTGATTGCTTATACTGTTTCTCCAGATTGGATCGTTGAGTGTTTCCCTCATCAAGAATTTTGTTTTTCTCCTTACCACCTGTTAGGCTATCCTTTATTAGCTTATCGAGAATTCGTTTATCCAGCTCCTGAACTGCTGAGTCGTAAGAATATTTATTTGTTTTATTTTCATGCGTTAGCTTTTCTTTAGCCTTAGTAAATTTGGAAAAATCATTTCTTACCCTTGAAGGTTCTAGATAGCCCACCTTTACAATTTTGGTTGAAGCCAGAAGTGCTTTTTTTTGAGAAACTCCCTTTTCCGTTATCAGGTTTAACCCTATTACTAATAATAGGAGTTTGTAATACTGAACAGGATACCTTTGAAAAATGATTGATAACATAGAATAGATCAAGCTGTTTTTTTGATAGAAAGGTGTCATAGAAAAGTGTTTATTAGCTATATATTTATAATTTATAATGGTGAACTGTTATATACACTCTTGGGTACAGTTAATTAGCTACCCTGAAATTCAGATAGATTAGTCAAATGAAAGTCATCTATAAAGAAAATAAATATTTAGTTCAAACAGGTACGCAGATTAATATCAGATTAATTTATTAGCGGACTCATAGGATGACATAAAACGACCATATCAATATAAGAATAGAATAAGGCAGCTGTAATAATATGAAAATAGAAAAAAGATTTTAATTGAATGTATGACCAAATTGTTGCGGCAAAATCTCATATTGATAATCAATCTCTTATCTAATAATATTTCGGATAACTACTCCCCCAATCAGTAATTTTACTAATTATACCCTCACCCCTTATTCGCCAACTGCCCGCAGGCCGCATCAATATCCTTGCCGCGGCTTCTTCTCAGCCTGGCATTCACCCGGTTCTTGGATAGGTAGTTCATGAAGCGCTCCACTTTTTCTTCTTCGGGTTTTTCGAAGCGGGCGGCGTCGATGGGGTTGTATTCGATGATGTTTACCAGGTCTGCGGGTACCTGGCGGAAGATCTTTATGAGCTCCTCCGCATCGCGGGTGCTGTCGTTGAAGTCTTTAAAGAGGATGTATTCGAAAGTGATCTCGTTCTTGGTTTGCTGGTAAAAATAATTAAGGGCTTCTATGAGTGCCTTAATGTTGTTGGATTCGTTGATGGGCATTATCTCGTTGCGCTTGATGTCGTTGGCTGCATGGACGGACAGTGCCAGGTTGAAACGCACTTTGTCGTCGCCTAACTGTTTGATCATTTTGGCAACTCCGGCTGTAGAAACGGTGATGCGCCGGGGACTCATGGCCAGTCCGTCTTCGGAAGTGATCCGCTCGATCGCTTTCAGTACGTTCTTATAATTCAGCAGCGGCTCGCCCATGCCCATAAATACGATATTGCTTAATTTCTTATGGTAGGTAAGTTCCGATTGCTGATTCAGCAGTACCACTTCATCATATATCTCGTCGAAATCCAGGTTTCTTTTTCTTTCCATATAACCCGTTGCGCAGAATTTGCAATTGAGGGAACAGCCGATCTGGGAAGATACGCAGGCGGTATAACGGGTATCGGTGGGTATCAGCACGCCTTCCACGGCGTGGCCGTCATGGGTTTTAAACCTGCTTTTAAGCGTGCCGTCCTCAGAGTGCTGGGTGGCGTCCACTCTTAATGCCGGTAGGGAAAAATTATCGTTTAGTTTGATGCGCAGTTCTTTGCTGATATTGCTCATGGCTTCGAAACTATGCGCATGTTTCTGCCATAGCCATTCGTATACCTGTCTGGCGCGGAATTTCTTTTCACCCAGTGTCTCAAAATATTCCTCCAGTTCGGCCAGGCTTAGCTGCCGTATGTTTTTATGCTCCGTTTTCATTGAGGTGCAAAGGTACCATTTAAAATCGGGCCTGCCGCCGGGCGCAGTTACCCCGGTTTTTCTTTTCTTTGCACTTATGAAACCAGCATATATCATCGATTGCGTAAGAACACCTATTGGCAGATATGGGGGAGCGTTGAGTTCCGTGCGACCGGACGATCTGCTGGCGCATGTAATAAAAGCCCTGCTGCAGCGCAACCCGGGTATCGACTTAAATGCCGTGGAAGATATTATTGCCGGTGCCGCCAACCAGAGCGGGGAAGATAACCGGGACGTGGCCCGCATGGCCGCCCTGCTGGCAGGGTTGCCGGTATCGGTGGCGGGTAATACCGTTAACCGCCTCTGCGCCAGCGGGTTGCAGGCCATTATGGATTGCGCCCGCGCCCTGATGTGCGGGGAAGGAGAACTATACATAGCCGGCGGCGTGGAGAGCATGACCCGCGCTCCCTTTGTAACGGCCAAAAGCGATGCCGCCTTCAGCCGCAAAACGGAAACACACGACACCACTATCGGCTGGCGGTTTACCAATAAAAAGCTGGCAGAGATGTATTATCCTTACAGCATGGGGGAAACTGCGGAAAATGTAGCCAGGCAATGGAATATCTCCCGCGAAGAGCAGGACGTTTTTGCGGTCAATAGCCAGCATAAATACGCTGCAGCAAAAGCTGCCGGCAAATGGAACAACGAGATAATACCGGTAGAAATAACCCCCAATAAAGAAGACCAGCTTATATTCTCCACCGACGAACATCCACGGCCTACCACGCTGGAGAAACTGGCCGGCCTTAAGCCTGCTTTTGCCAAAGACGGTACTGTTACAGCAGGCAACTCCTCCGGCATCAACGATGGTGCCGCGGCCCTGTTACTGGCCAGTGAGGAGGCTGTAAACAAATACCAGCTATCTCCCATGGCGCGCATTGTTTCCATGGCGGTAGCCGGGGTAGATCCTTCCATCATGGGTATTGGTCCCGTACCCGCTTCCCGCAAAGCATTGGAGCGTGCCGGCCTCGAGGCTTCCCAGATAGACCTGGTGGAACTGAACGAAGCGTTTGCCTCCCAATCCATCGCCTGCATACGGGAGCTGGGTCTCGATAACGCCAAAGTAAATGTAAACGGCGGTGCCATTGCCATCGGTCACCCCCTGGGTTGCAGTGGCGTCCGCATTTCCACCACGCTATTGCACGAAATGAAACGCACCGGTGCCCGCTATGGCCTGGCTACCATGTGTGTGGGTGTGGGGCAGGGAGCGGCGGTGATTTTTGAGAGGTATGAAGGAATGAGCTGATATAAGGGGTCTTACACCTACATCTTACCTTTTATTAGCGTTATTGAGGCCCCGCACAGGCCTCGCACATGCCTTGCACATTGGGTGCATCATGGAAAAAAGTCTCTATAAGGTCTCTGTAAGGTCTCTATAAGGGTGTTTTGTGAATAGGAGGGATGTTAGTATATTTAGACTAATTCATCAAGATGGCAAAACTGGGTACAGATATTCCCTTCTCCGGTACATATAAAGGTGTCACCAAAGTAAACAGCCATTCGTACGGGGCTCATGTGAGAGCCGCCCGGGGATCGGTGACGAAAGCCGAAGTTAATGATGCCATGAAAGAACATGGCAAGCGTTTGGTGGCAAGCAATGTTCCGGCAAAGCTGATACACGATGCCCTTCAGCCATTTCGCACCAATTTTACCGGGGGGTTATTATGGCAGTACCTGGTTAAGCATTTTGCCGGGCAAAAGAAGAATGGCGAAGCTTATAGCGTTGATAAAATGGATATTGCAGATATTAATAAAAGTTATCCTACCCGCCGGTTAATGTATCCTTTCGTTGAGTTAAATATAGATACCCTTTCGTCTACCATGCAGATTAGTATCAATTATACGTTCAGCACCCGTTTCCTGGGGAGAAAAAGGGATATCGATGGGTTTCAGAATACCGTTATTATTTTATTTCCCGATTTTATAAATAATACCATCATTACCATCCCGGTGCCAATGCCCATAAAAGCACTGGCAGATGTTAGTCCGCACGTTTTTATGCAAAAGATACCGCCCGGGGCTTCCTCTTACATTCTGTGCTTCAAAGCAGAAGCCTGCGTTAAAGGGCAGGTAACCACAGATTCCTGCAATGTGGACAAAGCAATGCGCATATTGAAGTCGGGGAAAATAGGATAGTTTTTGAAGTCTTCGCGGAAGTGATTATAACACTTATTGTTGATTGAAAAAAGGGTTCTTTAACTTTATTCAGAACTACTTTTTATAATTAATTTGGCTTATCAATTAATTATAATGTTTTCTATTAGTAAACTTTTTTACCTTTGTCCGTGTTTAACATTATTGCCCGGAGAACGTTAATTGATTACTGTAAAAAATTCCCCGACGCTGCACTGGCCTTGCAGGAATGGTATCATGAAATGGTGAAATCAGATTTCAGGAATTTTAATGAATTAAAAAAGACATATGGCAATGTGAGTATTGTTGGAGACGACATAGTGGTGTTTAATATTTGCGGAAACAAATACAGACTGGTGGTAAGAATGGTATTTGAATACAGGGCCATCCAGGTAAAATGGTTTGGTTCCCACGCTCAATATGATAAAACCGATGTTCATTCTATAGATCATAAAAGAAAATAATCCCCATGAAGCTAAAACTGATAAAATCAAAAAAAGAATATAATGCGGCTTTGCAATGGGTTGATGTAATGTTTGAAAAAAAGATCAGGCCCAATACCCCTGAAGGAGAAACTCTGGAAGTAGTATTGCTGCTCATTAAGGCGTATGAAGATTTGCATTATAAGATTCCTGTTCCAGACCCTATAGACGCCATCAGGTCAAAAATGGAGGAAAGGGGATGGAAAAACAAAGACCTGGTCGGTAAGATAGGCTCAAAAGGGTATGTATCTGCCATCTTGAGCAGGAAGAAGCCGCTCACCCTTGAACTGGCTAAAATGTTTCATAAAGAACTGGGAATTGCCCCCGAAGTGCTGCTTGCCTGATTGATCCTACTATCTACAACCCCGCCGCCCAGGCGTCCATTTTCTTTTCCACTATGGCCAGCGGCATACAGCCATCTTTCAGCAGCTGTTCGTGAAATGCCGAAATGCTGAATTTGCCGCCCAGTTGTTTACTGTACTTATCACGCAGCTCCATTATTTTAAGCGCACCAATTTTATAAGAAAGGGCCTGACCGGGTATCGCCATATAGCGTTCGATTTCCGCTACGGCTCCCTGTTCACTGATGGCTTCGTTTTCCATCATGTATTTGATAGCCGCTTCGCGGGTCATGCCTTTCTGATGCATGGCAACGTCTACCACCAGGCGGATGGCGCGATGCATTTCATCGCCCAGCGCTCCCATGTACTGATAAGGGTCGGTGTATAGTCCAAGGTCCTTACCGAGCGATTCGCAGTAAAGCGCGTATCCTTCCCCGTAAGCTCCGTACCAGCTAAAGCGGCGGAATTTGGGCAGACTGGTATTTTCCTGTTGCAGCGAGATCTGGTAGTGATGACCGGGAATGGCTTCATGCAAAAACAGCGATTCCATTCCGGAATTAGAATGCTTTTACATGAGCGGTGAAAACGCTTGGCGAGTATTATAAATCAATATCTTGAAATCAAAATGTAATAGAGTTCTTAATCGGGCTGATATTTTAAGAGTAATTTGTTCGTTAAAAATGCCATTCGAACGACAGACGAAGGAGAGGCGAACAAAAAAAAGAAAGGAAAAAACGGCATCTAAGGCAATAGCACCGACCTATCTAAGTATATTCAAATTTGATGCCGATATCCATTTATTCGAATCCCAATGCCAACAGCTCTTCAAACCCCAGCACCTCCTGTTTACCGGTCCGCAAATCTTTAACCGTGCAATTTCCTGCTTCCAGTTCCTTGCTGCCGATCATTACGGCAAAGGGTATTTTCTTTTTTTCGGCATATTTAAATTGCCTGTCGAATTTGCTGTTCTCGGGGTAAAGTTCGCAGGCGATGCCTCTGTCGCGTAAGGACTGCATCAGGGTAAATGCCTTTCTGCTTTCCGCTTCCCCCAGGTTGAAAAACAGCACACGCGTGCCGGAATATACATCTTCGGGAAACAGGTTCAGTTCTTCCATTACGTCGTAGATACGGTCGACACCGAAGGAAATGCCGACACCCGGTACGCCGGGTACACCGAACAGGCCGGTGAGATCGTCGTAACGGCCACCCCCGCCTATGCTGCCCATAGAAGCGTCCAGTGCTTTTACCTCGAAGATGATGCCGGTATAGTAGTTTAGTCCGCGCGCCAGCGTGAAGTCTGCTTTCAAGCTACCAGTACCGGGAAGATAGTCCAGTATAAAAGCTATTTCTTCTATACCCTCTTTACCCGAGGGAATATGACCCAGCAATTGAGCGGCCTGTGCCAGCATTTCGGCATTGGTGCCGCTGATATGAAGGTACTGCTCTATGGTGTTTACCTGTGTAGTAGTGAGTTCGCGCTGCAGTAGTTCTTCCTTTACGTTATCCATTCCCGTTTTATCCAGCTTGTCGATGGCGATCGTGATACTACTCATTTTATCATCGCCGCCACAGAGCGTTGCCAGGGCAGCCAGTATTTTACGGCTGTTCAGTTTTATTTCCACGGCTATGCCCAGTTTCCGGAAAACGGTATCGTATATAGTTGCCAGTTCCACTTCGTTAATAAGTGCCCTGCTTCCCACCACATCGGCATCGCATTGGTAGAATTCGCGGTAGCGGCCTCGCTGGGGCCTGTCTGCCCGCCACACCGGCTGCACCTGGTAGCGTTTAAAGGGGAAACTGAGTTGACTGTGGTTCATGGCTACGTAACGGGCAAATGGTATGGTGAGGTCGTAGCGCAGAGCCCGCTCGGTAAGGTTCTTATCATTTTTCCCCAGCACTACCTTTTCAAAGGCTTCCCTTGCTTTACCGGTGTTTTTGGGATCGTTTAAGCCGTTATTCAGAATCTTAAAAATGAGCTTATCTCCCTCCTCCCCGTATTTACCCATCAGCGTCTCCATATTTTCCATGGCGGGTGTTTCCAGGGGCTGAAATCCATACCTTTCGAACACCGTCTTTATCGTGTCGAATATATAGGTACGCTTCCGGACGGTTTCCGGTCCGAAATCCCGGGTGCCCTGAGGCAACGACACTTTACTGCTCATAGTTCTTAATTAATTGTTCGCAGGCCTCATCGATCATTTTATATGCATCATGATATCCTGGTTCGGGGCCATACCAGGGATCGGGCACATCCAGGTTTTCACCGGGATGCAACTCATTCATCAGCAGGCTTACCTTGCCGGCTTCGTATTTATTCCCACTCATCCTCCTCATGTCGTCTATTACGTCTGATGCCATCGCGATGATCCGGTCGTATTTGTTAAAATCGGTCGCGCTGAACCTCCGGGCACGCTGCTGGCAGATGTCCAGGCCATTCAGTTTAGCCACTTTTTGCGAGAGCCGGTGCGGAGCTTCCCCCGTGTGGTAACCATTTGTGCCTGCACTTTCTACCTGCCAGTTAAGCCCCTGCCTGGCTATTTTTTGCTTCAGAATGCCCTCCGCCAGCGGGCTCCTGCAAATATTCCCCAGGCAAACCATCAGAATTTTCATGCGGGCAAAGATAAGGTTCCTGTAAATTTTATGGAATTACGTTTGCCCGGAATCTTCTATCTGTAATTTTCCTTAACTTGCCTCACTCATACTAAACTTGAAATGGCTTTACCCGATCCTGAAGAGAGAAGAAGAAAAGCGTACAGCCTCCGGCGCTCCGTAATGGATTATGGCATGGGGCTGGTGATAGGATGTTTTGGCATATTTTTCGCCTTCGCTCATAAACTTGGGTACCAGTTTGACCTTGAACCGTTATTCCGTTATAGCCTGTCCGGTTTATTTATTATTTACGGCGCATTCCGTATTTACAGAGGTTATCAAAAAAAATATTATACAGAAGAATGAGTTTAGACGGCGTACGATCGAAAAGATATTTGCAGATACTGGGATGGATGGCGCTTTGGATGTTTTCAGGATGCAGTGACGGGCCCGCTTCCCAAACGGCTTATGATACCACGGAAAGCGGCACCATTCATATCAGTGCAGACGAATCTTTTAAGCCCGTGATAGACGAACAGATCAAAGTATTTGAATCGTCTTTTACTAACGCACACATCATACCTCATTATAAAGCGGAAGCGGATTGCCTGAAAGACCTGACCAACGACAGTATACGTATGGTGATTATAGCAAGGCCGCTGAGCAGGCAGGAAGAAGTGTTTATGAAAGATACGCTGGGTTATAACCCATTGCAGGAAAAACTGGCTTATGATGCAGTTACCGTTATAGTTAATAATAATGCCAAAGACAGCATTTTCGACATGAGCGATATCCGATCACTCCTGAGCGGCACCAGCGGGTACCGGTACAAAGTGGTAATGGATGGACTGACCGCTACCAGCACGGTCAGATACGCGATGGACTCCCTGCTGAAGGGGCAACCCTTCGGGGCGAATGTGGTGGCGGCAAAAAGTAGTCAGGGGGTAATAGATTATGTAGCGGAGCATGAAGATGCTATCGGTTTTGTGGGCGTAAGCTGGATAGGGAGCCAGCAAGATACCAATATGCTTAGCTTTACAGGAAAAGTTAAAGTTGCTTCCCTGGAATGCGTAAATTGCGACCCCGTGGCGTATGTAAAACCATACCAGGCCAACATCGGGCTGAAAAGATATCCAATGGTACGGGCTTTGCAATGTGTGGTAAAGGAAAATTTTAAGGGGCTTGGCAGCGGTTTCTCGAATTTTCTCATCTACGAAAGAGGACAACTTATTTTCCGTAAAGCGTACCTGTGGCCGGTGAGGATGGCACTTAGTGTACGGACGGCAGATATCACCGAATAAGCGTTATCAAATACGTCAGCATAAAAATTATTTACAAACTCCAAAAGCAAGAATCGAATGAACAAAATCAAATTGAACTTATTTGCACTGGTAACCATGGCGGTGGCTGGGAGTTCCTTATATGCACAGAGTGTGGAAGAGGGGCGTAAATTTTATTATTACGAAAGATATCAGAGTGCCAAAGATCAGTTTGAAAAGGTACTGGCTTCCAACCCGAATGATGTGGATGCTTCTTACTGGCTTGGACAAACACTTATTGATAACAACGACTCCCTGGCGGCTAAAGCT
Source organism: Chitinophagaceae bacterium (assembly GCA_031399065.1). GTDB lineage: Bacteria > Bacteroidota > Bacteroidia > Chitinophagales > Chitinophagaceae > JADCRZ01. Next base: position 15,342 of record JANNOM010000007.1, on the reverse strand, counting down.
GTTTACCAGAAGGCGCTAACGACAAATGCCAATGCTCCCCTGCTGCTGGTAGGCATGGGAGAAATAGAATTACTGGAAGGCAAAACCAATGATGCCCGCCAGCGGTTTGAAACGGCTATCAGTTTAACGAAGGGGAAAGACATCGGCGTTTTTAACGCCATTGGAAAAGCAAATGCTTACGCTGCACAGGGCGATGCAAATTACGCACTGGAAAAACTAAATCTTGCTACCCAGGTAAAGAAGTTTAATGATGCTAATACATACCTTTTGTTAGGGGATGCATACCGCAAACTGGTAGACGGTGGCGGTGCCGTTACCAATTACAATAAGGCACTGGTGTCTGATCCCAAACTGGCGGCTGCCAAACACCGGATAGGCAAAGTATATCTTACACAAAACAACAAAGATTATTTTCTTCCGGCATTTGAAGAAGCCATCCAGTTGGATCCCAATTATGCACCTGCCATTTACGACCTTTATACGTACTGGTTTGAAAGAGATATCAATAAATCTGCAGGTTATTTCGATAAATACCTGGCAGTAACGGATGTAAAGCCATCCAACGAATACGACCGTATCAGTATCATCTACGCACGTAAAGCTTTCCAGGAAGCTATTACGGCGGCACAGGGTAAAATAACGGCAGACCCCAATGCGGATCCGCGCTATTATAAACTCATCGCTTATTCGTACGATGAACTGAAAGATTCCGTAAACGCAAAAAATTATCTTGATCAGTATTTTACAAAACAGAAACCGGATGCGTTTGTGCCGAAAGATTATGTGTTCCGCGCACAACTGTTTGGAAAATTCCCGGGTAATGAAGACAGTTCCTCCGCTTATTTTACCAAAGCCATCGAAACGGATACGGTAAAAGCCAACCAGTTGGAGTATGCGACCGCAGCGGCTAACTTAATGGCGCAGGGTAAAAAATTCCGCCGGCAGATCGACTGGATGACGAAACTGACGGTTTTAAAAGGCGATAAGTTATCGGAACTGGATTATTACAATTTCAGCAAAGCCATTTCCGATGCTATTACCGCATCTACCGATACGATACAGATCATGGACCTTTACCCGGTAGGGGATTCCGTTACCAATGCCTATATCACCGCGTTTCCGGATAAGCCGCAGGGATATTCGTACCGTTCCCTGATCGCTAAAAAAGCGGATAAGGATACCAGCAAGGGTCTCGCTTTGGTGCCTATCGAGCAGCAGAACGCCTTTCTTCAAAAGAATATGACGGATGCGGGTAAAAAGACCATTTTCAGCAACTATTACTACCAGATGCTTTATTATACGGAGTATGCCAAGGGAATCTCCCGGGCGGATGGTTATAAGAAAGCAATTGAAGTGGCAGAAAAAATGATCGTGCTGTACCCGGATGCGGCTTCCCAGGAAAATCAGTTCGCCGCCAAAACAAAATCACAGTTACAGGGGGCTTTAGATAAATTCCAGAAATCGCAGGCCCAGCAATCGAAGGCCAGCAGCAAATAGTCAGGTTTCTCTATTTATAAAGAAGGTGTTTCCCGGTTTTGTGGGAAGCACCTTCTTTATTTTATATATGTTGCTTTAATGTATCCTTGTTCCGGTTCTTATTCCTTTTCGCATCTCTTTTGCTCTTTTGAACGCTTAGATGTATTTTTGCTGAACAAGCAATATCTTAGAAATGATCCCCATTTTGCTGCAAGCTGCTAAAACTGATCTGAATAGTTCCATTAATTATCTGCCAATCGCCATACAGTTGCTGTTCGCGGTAGGCTTTCTGGCTTTGATGATGGGCATAACACACTGGATAGGTCCTAAACGCAAGACCGCCGATAAACTGGCGAGTTTTGAGAGTGGCATCCCCTCAGTTGGCAATGCCCGGCAGCCGGTGGCCATTAAATATTTCCTGGTAGCTATTCTATTCGTTTTATTTGATGTAGAGGTGATCTTTTTTTACCCTTACGCTGTTAATTTCAGAGAACTTGGCTGGGAAGGCTTTAAAGCCGTCTTCATGTTCGTAGGCTTTTTTATGGCGGGCTTTTTTTACATCATAAAAAAGGGAGCCCTTACCTGGGAAGATTAATCGTATAAAACTATTATTATGGCACGTCCGGTACAATACAATATCAAGAATGAAGGGGGTAAAGCTATTAACGTAGTGGCGGAAGGTCCTGAAGGTATTGCGGGAGAAGGTTTTTTTACAACCAAGTTGAGCAGTGTGGTGGGTCTTGCCCGTCAGAATTCCATCTGGCCATTACCCTTTGCCACTTCCTGCTGCGGTATCGAGTTTATGGCCACCATGGCTTCCCATTACGACCTGGCAAGGTTCGGGGCCGAAAGGCTGGGCTTTTCGCCACGTCAGTGCGATCTGCTGATGGTGATGGGAACTATCTCTAAAAAGATGGGGCCGGTACTAAGGCAGGTATACCTGCAGATGGCCGAGCCGCGCTGGGTGTTGTCCGTAGGTGCCTGTGCCTGTAGCGGCGGTATATTCGATACGTATTCGGTGCTGCAAGGTATCGACCAGGTGATCCCCGTAGATGTATATGTACCCGGTTGTCCGCCCCGTCCGGAAGCGATCCTGGATGGTTTTATGAAGATACAGGACCTGGTAGGCAAGGAAAGTATCCGGCGCAGAAACGGTGAAAAATACCAGGCATTATTAACCAGTTACGGCATTCAATAATAAGCAATAGAACAGCAGAATGGCATTAACGAACGATATCATCCGGCAAAGACTAACAGAAAAATTCGGCGAACAGCTCAGTGGCTGGGATGAACAATACGGGCTGCTCACGTTCGCGGCACCTAAAGACGAAAATTTAAAAGTAATGCAATTCCTGTACGACGATCCGGAATTGCATTTTCAGTTTTTAACCGATCTCTGCGCCGTTCATTATCCGGGCCGTGCAGGAGAGGAGCTGGCCGTGGTGTACCATCTGCATAACCTGGTGGCAAATGTGCGGCTGCGTTTTAAAGTGTATACCAGCATCGAAACTCCCGAAGTATTTACCGCTACCAAATTGTTTGCTTCAGCCAACTGGATGGAAAGGGAAACCTTCGACTTTTTCGGTGTTCGCTTTAAAGGTCACCCCAATTTAAAGCGGATTCTCAATGTAGATGAAATGGATTACTTCCCCATGCGGAAAGAGTTTCCGCTGGAGGACCAGACCAGGGCCGATAAAGACGACGAGATGTTTGGAAGGGGCGGATCTATCATATAAAAAAGAGGAAGATACTAATATGTCAGAACTACAGCATCATATTAAGTTAGAAGAAGGATCCATCGGCAGGCAGACCACCACCCTCAACCTGGGTCCCACGCACCCCGCTACGCACGGGGTAATGCAGAACATACTCGAACTGGATGGGGAACGCATCGTGTCGGCCGACCAGACGATCGGGTATATTCACCGGGCTTTCGAGAAGCTGGCGGAACGCCGGCCCCTTAGCCAGATAACCACGCTCACGGACCGTATGAACTACTGTTCTTCCCCGATCAATAATATGGGCTGGCATATGACCTGTGAAAAACTGCTGGGCGTAAAAACGCCCAAGCGGGTGGATTATCTTCGTATCATCATCATGGAGCTCGCGCGGATAACCGACCACCTGATATGTAACGGGGTGGTAGGGGTCGATTCCGGCGCATTCAGCGGGTTTTTATACCTGATGCAATACCGTGAGCTGGTATATGAAATTTATGAAGAAATATGCGGCTCCCGTCTCACTACCAATATGGGGAGAATAGGCGGGTTCGAAAGAAATTTTACGAATACCGCTTTTGAGAAGCTGGAGAAATTCCTGGCAGAATATCCCGACGTACTAACCGAATTCGAAAAGCTATTCAGTCGTAACCGCATCTTTATGGAGCGTACGATGGGCAGCGGGGCCATCAGTGCCGAGCGGGCACTCAGTTATGGGTTTACCGGTCCTAACCTGCGTGCTACCGGTGTAGATTACGATGTACGGGTACACAGTCCCTATTCCAGTTACGAAGATTTTGATTTTACCGTAGCCGTAGGCAAAACGGGCGACAACTACGACCGCTTCCTGGTGCGTAACGAAGAAATGCGCCAAAGCATCAGCATCATCCGGCAGGCTTACCAGAAAGTGCAGGAGTTTAAAGGAGCCGAGGCGGAAATATACCATGCCGACGCACCGGAATATTATCTTCCGGAGAAAAAAGACGTATACACCAAGATGGAAGCCCTTATCTATCACTTTAAGATAGTGATGGGCGAAACCGATATACCGGTAGGCGAAGTGTATCATTCGGTGGAAGGCGGTAACGGCGAGCTGGGATTTTACCTGATCAGCGACGGGGGACGCACACCGTACCGGCTGCATTTCCGCAGGCCCTGCTTTATTTATTACCAGGCTTTCCCGGAACTGATACAGGGCTCTATGCTAAGCGATGCCATCATGACCATGAGTAGCCTTAATTTGATTGCGGGAGAACTGGACGCATAAATGACTTTTATGGATAAGAAAAGAAAAATGGCAATGGTTGTAAATTTTGTTTCGTTCAAGGAAGCGGAGCAAAACGATGATCTCTATTATTCTAAACTAAGTGCGGAGGAGTTATTGAAGGAAAGTTTTGACTTAAGAAAGTTGAATTATTTTAATGGTAAAGAATATGATTTGCCGAGGATAGAGAAAGTAGGTCGAATAGTTAAAAGAAGCGACTATGAGGAACAAAATGCCTGAATTCCAAAAGGATTTTGAAGACTTTATCGCTCTTTGTAATCAATATGAATTGGAATACCTGGTAATTGGCGGTTTTGCAGTAAGTATTCATGGTTACCCGAGAACAACAAAGGATCTAGATATTTGTATCAACAAGACAAAAAAAAATGCAGAAAAAATCTTGATGATTTTAGCAGATTTTGGATTTGGTTCTCTCGATTTAAAAATGGAAGATTTTTTAAAAGAAGATATGATTGCTCAGTTGGGTTATCCTCCTGTTAGAATAGATATATTGAATGACCTGAATGGCATAGACTTTAATTTTGCTTTTGACAATAAAAGAATAGTGAACATGAATGGAGTTCCTACAAACTTTATAGGTTATAATGAACTTCTCATTAATAAAGAAAAAGCTGGCAGGCCGCAGGATCTCGCCGATATAAGCCAACTTAAAAAAAGGAATAACTTAAAATAATGGTCATACAATTTTCAGCAGAGAAATTAGATAAGGTAAATGAAATTGTGACACGCTACCCGAAAGGAAAGCAAAAGAGTGCCCTGCTACCCATACTGCACATGGCGCAGGACGAATTCGGCGGCTGGCTGGATGTGCCGGAAATGGATTACGTGGCATCCCTGCTGAGTATAGAACCCATAGAAGTATATGAAGTGGCTACCTTCTACTCTATGTATAATATGAAACCGGTGGGTAAGTTCATGTTCGAGGTATGCCAAACGGGCCCCTGTATGCTGAGAGGAAGCGACGACATCATCGCATATATAGAACAGAAATTAAGTATAAAAGCAGGGCAGACAACGGCCGATGGGATGTTTACCCTTAAGCCGGTGGAATGCCTGGGGGCTTGTGGTTATGCACCTATGATGCAGCTCGGTAAATACTACCGGGAACATTTAACGAAAGAAAGGGTGGATGAAATAGTGGATGAATGCAGGGCATTGGTAGCAGCTAATAATTAACGGTTAAGCACTTAACAAAGCACGGAAGCTTATTTATATGGCCAGAAAACTATTACTAGAAAAAGCAGATGTAGAAGGTATACGTACCTACGAAGTGTACCGCCGCGAAGGGGGATACCGCAGCGTGGAGAAGGCCCTGAAATCCATGAGTCCGGAACAGATAGTGGAAGAAGTAAAGAAAAGCGGCTTGCGTGGCCGTGGGGGAGCGGGCTTCCCGGCAGGGATGAAATGGAGCTTTATCGCCAAGCCTGAAGGGGTTCCGCGTCACCTCGTTTGTAACGCGGATGAGAGCGAGCCCGGTACTTTCAAAGACAGGTACCTGATGGAGTTTCTTCCGCATTTGCTGTTGGAAGGACTGATAGTAAGCTCGTTTGCACTGGGCAGCAATGCCACGTATATCTATATTCGCGGCGAGTACGCCTGGATCAGCGATATACTGGAGCAGGCGATCGCGGAAGCAAAGCACAATGGGTTTTTAGGCAAAAATATACTGGGTAGTGGTTTCGATTGTGAAATATATGTGCACCGCGGTGCCGGTGCCTATATCTGTGGTGAGGAAACGGCCCTGATAGAATCGCTGGAAGGCAAGCGCGGTAATCCCCGCATTAAACCACCCTTCCCGGCGGTAAAAGGTGCCTGGGGAAGGCCAACGGTGGTTAACAATGTGGAGACGCTTTGCGCGGTAGTACCCATTATTAACGAAGGGGGAGAGGAATATGCGAAAATAGGGGTGGGTAAATCTACCGGTACCAAACTGCTTTCCGCCTGCGGCAATATAAACAAGCCGGGTATTTACGAGATCGACATGACCATCTCCGTAGAGGAATTTATTTTCAGCGACGAATACTGCGGGGGCATCGCGGGTGGCAAACGCCTGAAAGCATGTATTCCCGGTGGTTCTTCGGTGCCTATACTTCCTGCTAATTTATTACTGAAAACGGCTAAAGGCGAAACAAGATATATGAACTACGAAAGCCTGGCCGATGGCGGCTTTGCTACGGGCAGTATGATGGGCTCGGGAGGGTTTATCGTGCTGGACGAAGACCAGTGCGTAGTGCGCCATACGCTTACCCTTGCCCGCTTTTATCATCATGAGAGCTGCGGACAGTGCTCGCCCTGCCGCGAAGGCACAGGATGGATGGAGAAAATACTGAAGAATATTGAATACGGGAAAGGAAAAACGAGTGATATCGATCTTTTGTGGGATATTCAACGCAAAATAGAAGGGAATACCATTTGTCCGTTAGGCGATGCCGCCGCATGGCCGGTAGCAGCAGCCATCCGGCATTTCAGGGACGAATTCGAATGGCATGTAACGAACCCTGTGGCGGCGCAGCAGCGCAATTTTGGGCTGGCACATTATGCAGACCCGCTGGAACTGATGGCAACGGCATAACTTAACTAACGCTTCAGCAAAGAGCGCATTATTATGAGCGAAGAGATAAAACTTTTTAAGGTAACGATCGACAACATCACCGTAGAAGTGGAGCCCGGCACCACCGTACTGATGGCTGCCCGTAAAATAGGTGGCGAAGTGGCACCCCCGGCTATGTGTTTTTACAGCAAGCTGGAAGGAAGTGGCGGTAAATGCCGTACCTGCCTGGTGGAAGTGGCCGCCGGATCTACCGCAGACCCCCGGCCTATGCCCAAGCTGGTGGCAAGCTGCCGTACCAATGTAATGGACGGTATGATCGTTAAGAATATTACCAGCGAACGCGTGATAGATGCGCGTAAGGGAGTAGTGGAAATACTGCTAATTAATCACCCGCTCGATTGTCCTATCTGCGACCAGGCAGGCGAATGCCACCTGCAGGACCTGGGCTATGATCATGGAGCGGAGGGTACCCGCTACGAGTTTAACAGAAGAACATTCAAGAAAGAAGATATAGGGCCTTATATACAGCTGCACATGACGCGGTGCATACTTTGTTACCGCTGCACTTACGTGGCGGACCAGCTTACCGATAAGCGGGTACATGGTATCGTGGACAGGGGCGATCATGCCGCTATTTCCACGTATATTTCCAAAGCGATCGAGAACGATTTCAGTGGTAATATGATCGATGTATGCCCGGTAGGGGCGCTTACCGATAAAACATTCCGGTTCAAAAACCGGGTATGGTTCCTGAAACCGGTACAGGCGCACAGGGACTGCCCTACCTGCTCCGGTAAAGTAACACTTTGGAACAGGGGCAACGAAGTGTTTCGTGTTACGGCACGTAAAGACCAGTGGGGCGAAGTGGAAGAGTTTATCTGTAATACCTGCCGTTTCGAAAAGAAGGAAACGAGTGACTGGATAATTGAAGGTCCTTCCCTGGTGAACCGTCATTCAGTGATTTCGCAGGGTCATTATACGGGATTAACCGTACCCAAAGAAACCATACAGGAAGTGATGAGTGGCCGCGAGCCGAAGATGCTGATGGATATTCACGATGTAAGCGGGGTGAACCGGCCGGGAACGGACCTGTCGCTGATTCAGGGACCGGCGCATTCGGAAGATTTCAGGTAAGCGGAACAGATAACGAAAGATAATTTTACAGATATTTATGGACACAGTTTTATTGGCTATTGATCTGGCTGTTGTGATTGAAAAATTGTCGCTGGTAGTGATAGTGGTTAGTGCTTCGCTGCTGGTGGCCATGTACAGCACTTATGCAGAACGCAAAGTGGCCGCGGTGCTGCAGGACCGCGTAGGTCCCGACCGTGCCGGGCCATTCGGGATATTTCAACCCCTGGCAGACGGGCTGAAGCTGTTTATGAAAGAAGAGATCATTCCCAGTTCTTCTAACCGGTTTCTTTTTATACTGGGTCCCTGCCTGGCGATGCTGACGGCCATGATGACGTCCGCCGTGATCCCCTGGGGTTCTTCCGTTCATTTTACCTGGTTCGGGCAGGACAGGGTAGTAAATCTGCAGATAGCCGATATCAATATCGGCGTATTGTACGTGTTTGGCGTGGTGAGCCTGGGGGTGTACGGCATTATGATAGGAGGCTGGGCATCCAACAATAAGTTCTCCCTGCTGGCGGCGATACGTGGTGCTTCACAGATCATTTCTTACGAACTGGCCATGGGCCTTTCCCTGATAGCGCTGCTGATGCTGACCGGTTCGCTGAGTATGAAGACCATTGTAGAGCAGCAGATGGCGGAAGGGCACTGGTGGAATGTGGCTTATCAGCCTTTGGGCTTTCTTATATTCCTGGTATGCGCATTTGCCGAATGTAACCGTACGCCCTTCGATTTGCCGGAGGCGGAAAGTGAACTCAATTTCGGGTATCACCAGGAGTATTCTTCCATGAAACTGGGTTTTTATCTTTTTGCCGAATACATCAATATGTTTATCAGCAGCGCCGTGATGGCAACGCTTTTCTTCGGGGGCTACGATATACCCTTTTTCAACGAAGCGGCGTTTATCCCTTCCTGGGGTGCTACGCTGGTAGCCCTGCTGGGTGTGGTAGCCCTGCTGATTAAGATCGTGTTGTTCATCTTCTTTTTTATGTGGGTGCGCTGGACCATACCGCGGTTCCGCTACGACCAGTTGATGCACCTCGGCTGGAAGATTATGATACCGCTGGCCCTGGTGAACATGCTGGTTACCGGAGCCCTGATATTATGGACGGGTAAATAAGCCTCAAACAATAGTTGGCAGGATGGAAGGAGAAAAATATTTTTGCGAATCTTTATAAATGCCGCGAAGCAACAGATAACAATGGAAGCATTAACAAAAAGAGTGAAAATACTGGAGAGAAAGCCCATGACGATGGTGGAAAGCTGGTACCTATGGAGTATTTTTAAAGGGATGCTGATCACGTTCAGTCATATTTTTAAAAAGAACCCCACGGTAAAATACCCCGAGCAAAAAAGGGTGTTCAGCCCGGTATTCCGCGGCCTTCAGATCCTTAACAGGGATGAGGAGGGGCGCGAACGCTGCACGGCCTGCGGACTTTGCGCCGTGGCCTGCCCGGCCGAAGCCATTACTATGGAAGCGGCAGAACGCAAGGAAGGAGAAGAACATTTATACAAAGAAGAAAAATATGCGGCCAAATACGAGATCAATATGCTGCGATGTATATTTTGCGGACTTTGCGAAGAAGCTTGTCCGAAAGACGCGATCTATTTAAGTGAAACATTTGCACCGGCTAATTTTCAAAGGCAGACATTTATATATGGCAAAGAGGATTTGCTGATACCCGACCCGGTTACCGATCCGCAGGGATTTCAGAAAGCACGCGGAAGCCGGTTTCTTACCAACGAAAAACAGCCATAACAAAATAATCCCTTAAAACAGCCACCGCCTCCATGAGCATCACTCAAATATTATTCTGGTCTTTATCTGCAATAGCCATCATTAGCGCACTGATGGTGGTGATCAGTAAAAACCCGGTGTTTAGCGTACTCTCTCTCATCATCACTTTTTTTGCCATCACAGGGCATTATCTTTTACTAAACGCACAGTTTCTCGCTATCGTGAACCTGATCGTATATACCGGTGCCATCATGGTACTTTTCCTGTTCGTGATCATGCTGATGAATTTGAACTCCGATATGGAGCCCCGCAAAAACAAATGGCTTAAGATGGCAGGAGTAGTGGCCGGCGGCTGCCTGTTGCTGGTAATAGTGGCGGCTTTAAAAGATGCGGATGTGAAAACGAGAATGGCCGAAACCAATAGCGGCGATATAGGACTGATCGAAAACCTGGGCAGGACCCTTTTTAATGAATACGTGGTACCTTTCGAAATAAGCAGTGTTTTATTTTTAAGTGCCATGGTAGGAGCCGTAGTATTAAGTAAAAAAGATTAATCGTATCAGTATGCCGATTCAGCATTATATAGTGTTAGCATTATCGTTGTTCTGCATAGGCATTGCCGGTGTGCTGGCCCGCAGGAACATCATCATTATCTTTATGTGCATCGAGCTGATGCTGAATGCCGCCAACCTGATGCTGGTGGCATTTTCAAAAATGCACCATGCTGCCTGGTTAGCCGATGCCAAAAGCGTACCTTCCGCCGGTACTGACGGACAGTTGTTCGTTTTCTTTATTATGGTGGTGGCCGCGGCGGAAGTGACTGTAGGGCTGGCGATCATCGTAATGATGTACCGGAATACCCACTCGGTGGATGTGAACTTTTTGAACAGATTGAAGCATTGATATAATTGAATTGGATATATGGGTAATATTATACACTTAGCCTGGTTAGTTCCGTTGTTTCCGTTACTTGGGTTCTTTATCAATGGCCTGGGCAGAAAATCACTGTCGAAGTCCGCCATCGGTGCAGTAGGCAGCGGTGCCATACTGGCTTCGTTTATTGTTAGCATCATGATCGTAATGCAGGTGAAATCGCCCGGGTTTGTTCCTTCGCATGGCATCGTTCGCCTGTTCGACTTTATAAATATTGATAAGTTTATTATTCCTTTCTCTTTCCAGGTAGACCAGCTTTCTTCTTTGTTCCTGCTGATTATAACAGGCGTGGGCTTCCTCATACATGTATATTCCACTTCTTACATGCACGATGAAGAACCACAGCATTTCGGGCGGTATTTTGCCTATCTGAACCTGTTCGTTTTTTCTATGCTGCTGCTGGTGATGGGCGGCAATTTCGTGATCATGTTTATCGGATGGGAGGGCGTAGGCCTTTGCTCTTACCTGCTGATCGGCTTCTGGTTCAAGAACGGCGATTATAATAATGCGGCTAAAAAGGCGTTCGTGATGAACCGGATCGGCGACTTTGGTTTCCTGCTGGCCGTATTCTGGATTATCGCCAAAGTGGGCAGCGTAAACTACCCCGATGTATTTGCAGCGGCTGCCAGTCTCGGCAAAGCGGATCTCACTATCATCACGCTCTTATTATTTTTAGGTGCCGCCGGTAAGAGCGCACAAATACCATTATATACCTGGCTGCCCGATGCCATGGCGGGTCCTACACCCGTATCGGCACTGATACATGCAGCTACCATGGTTACCGCCGGTATTTATATGATAGCCCGGAGCAATATATTGTATACGATGGCCCCGGTAACCCAAACCGTGGTGGCGGTTACAGGACTGGTAACGGCCATTTTCGCAGCTACTATCGCCCTGCGGCAAAATGATATTAAAAAAGTACTGGCGTATTCCACGGTGAGCCAGTTAGGGTATATGTTTCTGGGATTGGGAGTGGGTGCCTATACCGGTGCCGTGTTCCACGTAATGACCCATGCTTTCTTCAAAGCCCTGCTATTCCTCGGTGCGGGCTCCGTAATACACGCCATGCAAAGCGAACAGGATATACGGAATATGGGCGGACTTAAAAAACAGATGCCTGTAACGCATATTACGTTCCTGCTGGCATGCCTTGCCATCGCAGGCGTGCCGCCGTTTTCAGGTTTCTTTTCCAAAGATGAAATACTGGCTGGTGCTTTTACCGTGAACCCTGTGTTTTATTATATAGGCGTGGCGGGTGCGCTGATGACTGCCTTTTATATGTTTCGTTTGTATGCCATGACCTTCCTGGGCGGGTTTCGCGGAACGCATGACCAGGAGCATCACCTGCATGAAAGTCCGCTCACCATTACTTTTCCATTGATAGTGCTGGCCGTGCTTTCCACCATTGCAGGCTTTGCCGGGTTACCGGAAGTTTTCGTGGAAAACGGTCATGCCCTCGAACATTTCCTGGCACCCATCTTTGCCGGTTCGGAAAAACTGAAGCCGGCTCATCACCTGGATCATTCCACCGAAATAATTATGATGGTTTCGGTAACGGTACTGGTACTGGTTACCATCATCTATGCCTGGACGAAGTTCAGCAGATACGGTAAAACAGGTACAGAAACTGCCGGACTCGCCAGGGTGCTGGAAAATAACTGGTACGTAGATGAAATATACGACGCGGTAATAGTGAAACCCCTGAATGCGTTTGCCGGGTTCCTCAACAGGTTTGTGGAAAGAACGTTTATAGACGGCATCGTAAACGGCGTAGGAAGAACCATACAATACGGCAGCCGCCAGATCCGCCTGTTGCAAAGCGGCCAGGTAGGCAGTTATATATTATTGATGGTACTTGGCATACTGGCATTTTTTGCCATCGCATTCTTTGTAAAGAAATGATCAGAACAACATTATGATACCTGTTATATTATTAATTATTCCCTTACTGACCGGCTTTTTCCTGTTTGCCATCAAAAATGAAAGGAGTGCGAAAAGTATCGCGCTGTTTTCGTCTATCGTAACGCTCATCATCTCTATACTGGGTATCACCTGTATGAAAAATCCTGCCTGGCTCCATTACGATGCGGAATGGATGCCCGCCCTGGGTAGTCGTTTCCATGTAAAGCTCGATGGAATGGGGCAATTGCTCTGCCTGCTTACCGCTATCTCTTTTCCCCTCATATTTGTTTCTACCTGGTACAATGAATACAAAAGCGCCTCGCGGTTCTATGCGCTCATGCTACTGTCGCAGGCCGGGCTTATCGGTGTGTTTATCGCAATGGATGCACTGCTGTTTTACTTCTTCTGGGAACTCGCGCTGATACCGGTATACTTCTTATGTTCGATCTGGGGGGGTGAGCGGCGTATAGCTGCTACCTTCAAATTCTTCATCTATACCTTTGCGGGTTCCCTGCTGATGTTGCTGGGACTTATCTATCTTTATTTCAGGGCCAACCAGTCATTTTCGCTGGAAGCGTTTTATGCCATCAAATTTATACGCGGTCAGGACACTATGCTCTTCTGGTTATTATTTGCCGCGTTTGCCGTCAAGATGCCTGTTTTTCCTTTCCATACCTGGCAGCCCGATACCTATGAACAATCGCCTACAGCAGTTACTATGGTACTGAGCGGCATTATGGTAAAAATGGGAGTATTCGGATTACTGAGGTGGGTGGTACCGGTAGTGCCGGTGCCGAGCTGGCAATGGGGAGATACCGTTACCGGGTTTGCCATTGCAGGTATGATATATGCTTCGCTGGTAGCCATCCGCCAGGACGATCTGAAACGGCTGGTGGCCTATTCCTCCATAGCGCATATCGGGTTGATGTGTGCGGCCATATTCGCCACCAATAAAAGTGGTATGCAGGGAGTGATGCTCCAGATGTTCAACCACGGGATCAATATTATAGGTTTGTGGATAGTGGTAAATGCCATAGAGCAAAAATACCATACCCGGAAAATGTCCGAACTGGGTGGCGTGGCCCAGAAAGCCCCTGCGCTGGCCATACTGCTGGTGGTGATCGCGCTTGCCAATATAGGATTGCCTTTAACCAATGGGTTCGTGGGAGAGTTCATGATGTTTAATGGGTTGTTTGGTTCCGGCAAAGCCACTACGTTCAGCGTGGTGTTTACGGCAGTGGCATTAATAAGCATCATACTGGCGGCAGTGTATACGCTCAACATGATTAAAAAAGTATTTTACGGAAATACAACGGAAGTAACGGCAGCGGGTGGGGACATCACCTTTAACGTAAAGCTGGCACTTTCCATCATCGTGCTGTTGATACTATTACTGGGTGTATTTCCAAAACCAATGTTATCGGTTACCAATCAAATATCGGATGCAATCCTTGGCAGGATGTATTACAAACACTAGAGAACGTATAAGCTATTATGAACGCAATTATTTTATCTGCAATATGGGGCGTAGTGATGATGTTCAGCGGCATCTTCTTTAAAAAGGAAATGACTGTGCGTGCAATCGCCATAACAGGATTGATTATTTTACTCGGTGCAAATATCGCCGAACTCTATGGTACCCGCTTCTTTGTGATAGATACCAGGAATATGCTGGCGTTTAATGCCTTTTCCCTGATGTTTAACGCCGTATTATTTGGCTGTACACTTATTTACTTCCTGCTTTCGTCGAAAGATATTCTGAACGTAGGCGTTAACAAGTCGGAGTATTTTGCGCTTATATTCTTCGTGCTTTGCGGGGTGAGTATCGCTTCCTCGTTCAATACACTGTTATTGCTGTTTTTGGGTATAGAGATCATTTCCATACCACTGTATATCTTAACCGGCAGCGATAAAAGAAATTTGAAAAGCAATGAAGCGTCGCTTAAGTATTTCCTGATGGGTGCTTTCTCCACCGGTATTATGCTAATGGGTATTGCGCTGATCTACGGGGCGAGGGGGACTTTCTCACTAACGGGTATGAACATCGCCCTGCAGGACGGACTTAATCCACTGCTTACGGGAGGGCTATTACTCCTGCTCATTTCCATGTCGTTTAAAGTGTCGGCTGCTCCCTTTCATTTCTGGACACCCGATGTATATGATGGTGCCCCTACCGTGTTCACTTCCTTTATGGCTACTATCGTAAAAGCAGGCGCATTTGTGGCCTTTCTCCGACTTTTCGACGGGGCTTACGGAAGCATGTCATCCAAATGGGAACTGATTATCGCCATTATCATCGCGGCTACTTTACTGATAGGGAATATCACCGCTGTATTTCAGCAAAGCGTAAAAAGGATGCTGGCCTATTCCAGCATTGCCCAGGCGGGCTTTATGTTCTTCGCTTTATTCAGTTATAACGACCTGGCAAAAGAAGGACTGCTTCTTTATTCGGCCGCTTATTGCCTGGCGACCATCGGCATTTTTGCCATCCTGGTAAAAATGAAAGACTACAGTTTTGAAGGCTTCAACGGGATGGGTAAATCCGATCCGCTGGTTGCCGCCACCAATACCCTTTTTCTTTTATCGCTGGCCGGTATTCCGCTCA
>JANNOM010000042.1:0-1633 GCA_031399065.1 Chitinophagaceae bacterium | reverse complement strand
CACATGTTTTCCTGCAACGGCATTACCAAAATAATCTTTCTCCATATTTTCATACGCACTGTTCCAGGTACCCAGATCGCTCCAGCCAAAAGAAGAGGGCATTACATACACATTATCGGCTTTTTCCATAATACCGTAATCAATGGAAATATTTGTGCATTGTGGATAGATACGGTTAATGGCTTCCTGTTCTCTTGGCGTATTCAACAACTCTTTCTCTGCCACAAACAACTCATTCATCTCCGGCATGAATTTTTCAAAGGCTTTTACAATGTTTTTTATTTTCCAGACAAAAATGCCGGCATTCCATAAAAAATCACCGCTGCTTAAAAATGTATTTGCCAGTTCAAGATTGGGTTTTTCTGTAAAGGTTTTTACTTTATATACACTATCGGCCACAGGCATGGGTTCGTGTTGAATATAGCCATAACCGGTGTTGGCATAGGTTGGTTTAATGCCCAATGTTACCAATGCATTGATGCTGCTTACAAAATCAAATGCATTCTCACAGGCTTTGGTAAAGGCCGGGGCATCAAGGATCAAATGATCAGCGGGGGCACAAATGAGCAAACCTTCTTCATCGAGTTGCTGCAACTTATAAGAAATATATGCAACACAGGGAGCTGTGTTTTTGCGTGATGGCTCACACAAAATATTTTCAACGGGTAAACCGGGCAATTGTTTTTTTACAATCTCTGCATACTCTGTTGATGTAACAACATAAATATGTTCGTTGGGAATAAACTGCAGATAGCGATCATACGTTGATTGAATGAGTGTGCGGCCGGTATGCAGAATATCTAAAAACTGTTTGGGAAACCCGGTTCGGCTCATGGGCCAGAAACGGCTACCGATTCCACCGGCCATAATGGCTACATAATGATTTTTGTTCATAAGCCCCTATCCCCTAAAGGGGGACAAAACTTTTTTAAATGATAAATTTATATAAACCCTTATTCTGTTCAGCGGATGGACTTAAATCAATCCTTCTTTAATTAAATCGTGCAAATGTATAATGCCAAGGTATTGTTTGTTGTTAACAACCAATAACTGGCTGATATTATTTTTCCGCATCATTTCCATTGCATCAATGGCCAATGCATCTGCTTCAATTGTTTTTGGATGGCTGCTCATGATCTGTATTGCTGAAACTTCGTTGATGGAACTGTTTTTTTCCAGCATCCTTCTCAGGTCGCCATCTGTAATAACACCCAGCAATTCATCTTTTTCATTCACCACGGCTGTTGCACCCAAACGTTTTTTAGAGATCTCAACAATCACTTCTTTGAGCAAGGCTGTTTGCAAAACTTTTGGTTGTTCATTATGAATATACAAATCGGCAACACGCAGATATAAACGTTTGCCCAATGAACCCCCGGGATGGAATTTTGCAAAATCGCTGCTCTTAAATCCACGCAGCTCCATCAATGCAACTGCCAATGCATCACCCATCACCATTTGTGCGGTGGTGCTGCTGGTAGGTGCCAAATTGTTGGGGCAGGCCTCCTGGCTTACAGTAGTATTTAAAATAAAATCACTTTGTTTGGCGAGATAAGATTCCGTATTTCCAACCATGCCAATTAAAGGATTGCCAAAACTTTTGATCAGTTGTGCCAGCACTTTTATTTCAGGG
>JANNOM010000033.1:0-3994 GCA_031399065.1 Chitinophagaceae bacterium | reverse complement strand
GTGGTTCCATAATTACGTTCTGTCTTGTACCGGGCGAATTTTTTATAGTCATTCCTGGGCGTATGCTCTAAAACAAACCATCCTCCCGGGTTTAAAAGTTCTTTTTCGATTATTTTTTTTGGCAATTCATCAATTGTTGCCAGCGCATAAGGTGGGCCTGCAAAAATAAAATCATATTTACGGGTAGCCGTTTCAATAAATTTGAACACATCGGCCTTTATTACATTAAAATTGTTAAAAGCAAGGTCCTGGGATGTTTTTTTTATAAAGTCATACATCTGGTTATCTTTCTCCACAACCGTTATATCACCGGCTCCCCTGCTGGCCAGTTCGTAGCTGATGCAACCGGTTCCCCCGAAAAGATCCAGCACGATCAGGGAATCTATATCGAGGTTGTTTTGTATAATATTAAAAAGCCCTTCCCTTGCAATATCGGTAGTTGGCCGGGTATGGGGCATTTTTGCCGGGGGGTTGATTCTTCTTCCTCCATGTAAGCCACTGATTATACGCATGCTGCTACTGAAAATAAATGACTGAAATAATGAGCCGGGTATTCACGGATCTCATCCGGGTATTGATACTGGTCCGGCAAGGTTTCGAATTTCAGATGAATAAAATATTTGTACAATTCACTGTATAAAGGAGACCTTTCATCAATCATTCCGCTTAACCCTACCATAACGTCGTTTGTATGCACCTCAAAACTATTGCAGGTATTCAACAGGTGATAGGCAACATCGTCGGGTGTTGTATAAACAAACGTTTGCAAAACCTGTATCTCTCCTTCCCTGGTTAAAATCATTTTCAACTGGCCGGAACTAAAAATGCAAAACAAATGATTACCAGGTTCCTTTACAATTTCGGGTAATATCGAAAAAAGATGAATACATTCGGCAAATCCAAAATAGCGGTTCACTACCTGTTCTATGATTGATGGAATACCATATACATTATGGATTTCATGCCCCTGTAAAAAATCGGTCCTGGTTACTCTTTCACAAGTATTCCCAAATACCAGTTCGAGTATGGCTGAATGATCCAGGTTATTCAAAAATTGTTGTGGCACCAGTAAAGAAGGCGGGTATCCGTATATGATATGTACCTTATTAAATTTTTGTTGTAAAACCGGTTGGCCAGCTACAACCTGGTGAAAATAATCCGCTGCCACTTCATCTGAAGTGCCTGTTTTGAAATGATAAACCACCAGGGCAAGGCAAATACTCTTGTCTATAATGACATAGGAAATTTCCTGCGCATTGATCTCCAGGTAAAGATCGGCGTTTGTAGTATTGATATTATTGGGTTGAAAATGAAATGTAGGATTCAAGAGTTTTATTTGAGCAGGCAAAATAAGAAATTTTTATGGACAAATGGAAAGTACAGGTACTATAAGAGATTTAAAAGCAAAGGTAGGTGTAAACAGCAGGACTGCCGCACCTTCAGCACGGACGATGAAAAAAATCTATCAGCCTGTAAGCCGGATTCTGTAGCCCCGGCAAAACCGGGGTGGCCATCATTTATCTTGTCACAACATTACTGTTATGATCTTGCTGCCTACCCTCCAGCGCTCCCGGTAAAACCGGGATTGAACGGGCCGCCCTCGGGCGCTGGTGTACATGGCATTACAGCACACAAGGTTTACCCACTATTACGGTTACCCGTAATAATCGTGAGCTTTTACCTCACGTTTTCACCCTTATCCCTATGTTTACCATAAGGACGGTTATTTTCTGTGGCACTGTCTGTTCCCGCAATATTGCAGGACCCGGCTATTAACCGGTGTGTCGTCCTTTGCTGTCCGGACTTTCCTTCCTCCCCGTAAGGAGAGAACGATGGCCTGGCTGATAGAACCGCGAAGATAGCTAAAAGACCAGGCAAATAAAGATAACCTGCTTAAACTCACCTTGCAACCTGATTAGAATTATACCCGGCAATTAATTTTTCAGGTATTTTGCGGCGTGGATTTTTTAAAAAGAATAACAGCATACTTTACTTCCTGCTCAATATTCAACTGCCTTCTGGCGGCCTCCCCGTGATTGCTGATCATTTGATGTTAAGATTTTCCAGGATTGGCGCCTGCAAATCTTTATTGACAACTCAATCTCGCAAGTAATAAATTCCATACCCATTTAAATTCCGGGTATAAAAAAGTAATTTGCTGAAACATGGATACAATCGAAACAAATAAAGGATTAACATCAGAACAGGTAACGGTCAGCCGGGAACAATATGGCAGTAATACACTCGAAATGCCGGAAGACCGGGTGTTCCTGAATGTGTTGAAGGAAGTGGTGCTGGAACCAATGTTTATGATTTTACTGGCGGCTTGTATTATTTATTTCGCTGTGGGACAATTCCAGGAAGGAATGATCATGCTGGCAGCCATTTTTATTGTAGCAGGTATTTCTCTTTTCCAGGAATACAGAAGTAAAAATGCTGTGCAGGCTTTGAAAAAGTTATCGGCTGCGCATGCATATGTTTTGCGAAATGGAGAAGCCAGTCAAATAGCTACAGGGGAGATCGTAGTAAATGATTTATTACTGCTGGAGGAAGGCGAAGTGGTATCTGCAGATGGCCTGGTTGCAGTGGCCAATGATTTTTCACTCAATGAATCTATTCTAACGGGTGAATCCTTTGCAGTAAATAAGACAGCCGGTGATGATTCCTATGTATTTAAAGGTACCCTTGTAACAAGTGGAAGCGCTACCATAAAAGTTACGCATGTTGGTTTGAAAACCAAATTCGGAAAAATCGGCTTGTCGCTTAAGGAAATTACAATTGTAAAAACACCCCTTCAAATTCAAATCCGGTCATTTGTTCACAATATGGCATGGATTGGCGCACTGGCATTTTTAATAGTTGTAGGATTTAATTTTTATCAATCCGGTGACCTGGTGCAATCCTTTCTGCAAGGACTTACCCTGGCTATGAGTGTACTGCCTGAAGAAATTCCGGTAGCTTTCAGTACCTTCCAGGCCCTTGGTGCGTTTAGACTCCTGCGAAATAATATTATTGTAAAGCAACCCCAATATGTAGAAACGCTCGGTTCCGCAACCGTGATCTGCGTAGATAAAACCGGCACCCTCACTCAAAATAAAATGAGCATTGAATACTTGTTTGATGGGGAAACCAAATTATCCGTTGAAGTAAAAGGCAATAAGGCCTTGCCCCCTACCCTGGTGGAATATGCCATGTGGAGCAGTGAAACCAATCCATTTGATCCGATGGAAAAAGCCATTCATGAATTATATGAAAAATCGGCGCCTTCGGATAAAAGGAAATTATTTAAACAGGTGCATGAATACCCGATCGGGGGTAAGCCACCAATGATGACGCATATTTTTAAAGATGAGGCCGGTCAAATCATTATCGCGGCAAAAGGCGCTCCAGAAGCCATTCTGCAGCAAAGTACCTTATCTTCAAAAGAATTAAATCTTATAGAAACGCAGTCTGTAGCTTATGCCAAACAGGGATACCGGGTATTGGGTGTTGGCAGGGGAACATGGGAGAAACCAGGATGGCCCGCAACGCAGCAGGAATTTGTGTTCAAATTTTTAGGATTGGTAGCATTCCAGGACCCTCCGAAAGAAAATATCACACAAACCATTGACACTTTTCGCGATGCGGGGATTGGGGTAAAAATGATTACGGGTGATTACCCGGAAACGGCCCTGGCCATCGCCCGGCAGGTTCAATTATCACACAATAACGAAGTGATGACCGGGCAACAGGTGCTGGATTGCAGTAAGGAAGCTTTACAAGCAAAAGTAAAGCAGGTGAATATTTTTGCACGAATGTTTCCGGAAGCCAAATTGAAAGTGATTGAAGCGCTGAAAGAAAATGGAGAAGTAGTTGCCATGACCGGTGACGGGGTGAATGACGCCCCTGCATTAAAAGCGGCACATATCGGAATAGCCATGGGAGACCGGGGAAGTGAGGTAGCCAAAAGCGCCGCCTCCTTAATTCTTACGGACGATAACCTGGCTCACATGAC
>JANNOM010000019.1:0-93198 GCA_031399065.1 Chitinophagaceae bacterium | reverse complement strand
CTTCCTGTAAGATCCTGCCCTTCGATACCACTTAAATTGGAGCCCAATACCTGGTATGCATCTCCTTTATTCAATTTTACCAGGTAGCTTCCGTTTGGCCGGGTTCCGCCATTAGGTACCCATCCATTCAATGTACGTTTTGAAGGATTAATCTCCACCCATGTGCTGTCGCTTTGTGCGACAATATGGAAAGCAGCGTATGAATCACTTGAATAATACTGCCTGGAACTTAGTACATAATATTCATAGCCCCATACAGAAGCAGGCATAAGCATAGTAGCACCTGAATTGGAGTTTTCGTAAATATGGGCGTATGTTACTATAGATACATCACTGGTTATATGTATGCCTTTTTTAGTATACAGACCTTCGGTAAGTAACCTGGCGTCATCCGGAGCCAGTTTGGGTATATCATCGCTGGTTATGGCGGAGTTAGCCGGCACAAAATAATTCCGTATCCATGGAGTGCCACCCGTGCCTTCTATCGTGATGGTTACATTAGCAGGTATGTCACCTGCCCCCATATAAATTTTCATCGTCTGTGCACCGCCACTGCCTCCAGTGAAACCATTGGTGCGCTGGTACCCAACCCAGAAGTCTCTGCCCCTGTTTGAATTGGCTTCTTCATTTTCCGGCTGAGCGAAAGGATTTAATAAGCCAGTAAACCTGTTAATATACAGCAAGCCGCTTTGCCTGATTTCTTTTCTGCTGACGTCTACCGTGCTATTGGAGCCTACCACCCAGGCGTTAGAAGGAGTGGTTCTTCCTAAGCCAATTCTATTTTGCGCTGGAATGGAACCTTGCCATGAATCGATATAATTCAATTGCGCACTATAACGGTAATCATTTACACCAGGTACTTCCACCTGTGTATAAAAGTACATAGAATCGACGCCCGGTGTAAGTCCGGCAGGCACTACCCCGGAGAACCGCCGCACGGTAGCAGTTGCAGGCACTATGGCATCCCAGGTGATCTTCATAACTGTATCGGTACCATAACTAAATACCTGTGTGGTATTAGGTGCAGGAACGGCTGGCGTAGCGAGCAACACCGTCGGTAAAACGGCAGGCAAAAACTCATATGCTCCCAGATCCGGAACACCCAGTGCCCTGTCCGTTACACGTGGATTATTATTAAAGTCGTACGTATTACCGGTAATCTGAACGCCTCTTCCATGCATAGCCCAAACATCGGGGCTATTCAAATTAGGCTGCAATGTTGTGTTATCCAGGAAAGATGGCTCATAACTGATCGAGCGTGCATCCCAGTTCCAGGTATTTTTCCATGCAATCAGGTTGGCAAAGCTGCCTATCGTTCCTGCATTTACCCGAACCAGACTGTCGCCGCTGGAATAAAGCATGTTATAATCAGCTGAATAAAGCGAGGGGTTATTTACATACAATGCTTTACGTCCTCCCTTGTTGGAGAAGATATTGTTTTTAACATTGAACGTGGCGATCGTTGCTTGGGTGAAATATCCCGGGTAGCCCTCAACGGATGTAGCCGTTATATTAGCCGTGTTATTGTAATAGTTCACATCCCCAGAATTATTCAGGTTGTAGATACCATACGCTGATGTTCCTGCACTATTGATGGCAACTACGTTATTCACCACACTCACCCCTTTTGAAGCATTAATGGTAAGTCCATACACATTGGCGGTATTGTTGCTTCCCGCCACTATGGAGTTTCCGGCAACCGTCGCAGAATCTGCTACAATGGCAGCCCTGGTATTGGCTATAACAATACCTTTTACAGTATCATTTGTTACGTTATTAATATTAACTGTATTACTGTTGATTTGACTGATGGAATCCGCGTAATTAGTGTAAATACCTGCAGCGTTACGTGCAATTGCACCACTTAGATTTACGATGTTTTTCGTAACCTTTATCCTGTTGGCATTTTCTATATATATGCCATGGAAATAAGATCCGCTTACGCTATTACCGGTAATCGTATTGTTAATGCCACCCAAAATGGTATTGGAAGGGCCGGAGAAATAAATGCCATTGGCTCCATTAGTAATGGTGTTGTCTTTTATGACTATACTGTTTCCTCTGAACGCATTGGCAAAAATACCAGCATTGGCATTTGAAGAAGACGTAGTAACAGGCAGCGCAATTACGCAATTAACGATACTATCTGATGCCGCTCCATTTATCAATTCGACCGCGCGTCCGGACGTAGCGCTTTGTGCTGTGAACGTAAGATTCCTGAATATGAAATTCTTGGTACTGTCTAACCGCAGCGTATAATTGCTGGTAGGGGTGCCTGCAAAGCTGAGATTTACTGATCCCGGAACACCGCTGGCACTTTGGAAAGTTACATTGGTGGTAGACGAGGTGCCAGGTATGTACGGAATCCTGATCTGTTCGTTATATATACCTGTGTTTCCGGGTAATACATTAAATACCACAGGGCCGGTAATGCCGCACAGAAGAGCATCTACAGCTGTTTGGAAGGATGTAAAGTTACCGCCCGCCACACCAGGTGTGTAAGTGGCTGCGGAACTATTGTCGATCGTATAGGTACCTGATAACAACAAGTTATTCAGGACAACCTGGGTAACGTTCGTATAGGTCGTATCCAGACCACAGACAACTTTGGCGCGATAAAATGCCCTTATAGATGCTACGGTGTCGTATTGCGGAAAGTACTGTACAGGGCTAACAGAGGCCCAGTTCGTAACTCCATCGGGAGACGCCTGCCACTGGAATGTAACCGATCCTAATGGTGAATTTCCCGAGATATTTAACCGGATAGGCATTTCGAGGCACAGTCCTGAAGAAGGATTGACCGATGCTGTTCCAGGCACTAACGGGTTAGAACATGGCTTCGGAATAAATTCATAAGCACCTATATCCGGGGTTGTAGTACTGCGGCTTGCTGCCAATATATCGGTTGATATGCCTACCGGAGCTCCGAGATTATCGATTAACGCGAGTTGAGGAGCAAAATTTCCCGCCGCCGAATCCACATATAATGGATTTTCGGCAACCGAATTGGCTTCCTGACCGGTGGCTATCTTTAGATTGCTGAGCGTTAATTGGTTGCTGCCATTTGAATAACCCTTGAATGCATTGGTGCCATTCACATAATAGTTATTGTTATTAGACTCTATTTCGCTGGTAGCGGTATTCCGGTAAATACCATGTTTTAAACCCGTGCCGGCTCTGTTAATCGTTACTATATTATTTCTGAACCTCAGGCCGGTAGC
This sequence comes from Chitinophagaceae bacterium, assembly GCA_031399065.1. GTDB lineage: Bacteria > Bacteroidota > Bacteroidia > Chitinophagales > Chitinophagaceae > JADCRZ01. The sequence continues at coordinate 89,977 of JANNOM010000019.1, read as the reverse complement.
AAGAGTGGTTTGATAAAAGCCTACCGAAGCAGCAGTACTGCTACTTGCCTGGTTGTCGATAGAAATAGTATTATGATAATAGAATACATTGTTTGAGCTTGCATTATAAAAGCCATACATTGCTCCGGTACCATTAAGTCCATAGATCAGATTATTCGATACGGTATCCTCGTTACCGGTAGTAGCGTCTACGAGATTATGATAAATGCCATAATAAGCATCCGTACTTGCCAATGAACCTCCGAAAGGATTGGTGAACCGGTTCCTGTTTATCTTCAGCCGGTTGCTCGCCGCCGAGGTAAGGTAAATACCATAGACACTGGTTGTATTATTTGCACGCGTAGGCCGGGTAAATATATTGCCCTCCACTACTGTGTTTACTGTTCCCGCCAGGTACATTCCATAATTATAAAAGTCTGATATGGTATTACGGGTAAATTTGTTTCCGTTGATAAATGTGGTCGAGGTAGTACTTCCTACCAAAGTGACGCCATAGTTTCCACCTTTAATAATATTGGAATCAAATGTATTAAAATCGCATAAGGTCGCTCCTGTGGTAGTAGCACCAGCACCGGTTGAATTGATTACGATACCTGCATAGTTTGTGGTGGTAGCCGTAAGAGAAGATAAGATGGTGTTTTTACGGAATGTATTGGAGTCGGCATTGTTTATGAGCTGTACACCGTAACCAAATGTGCCCGTTCCAGCATCGATCGTTAAACTGTCAAACACAATATGATCTGTGCCATTTAGTTTAATCACGGCTCTTTCGGCACTTACTGTGCTGTTAAAAGTAATAGTATTACCAAAACCGTTAAATGTAATATTATTGATTGCGGTTGCTCCGGGAATGCTATCAAGAACTAACTGCTCGATATACGGCCCTGTGCCGGTTACTACATTAAACACCACCGGTCCTCCCGTAATGCCGCAACCCATCGCTGCCTTTGCCGCTGCAAAAGAGTTGAAATTGCCACCCGGGGTACCGGGTACATAGTTCGTTGCAACTGTTTTATTGATAGTGTAAGTACCACCTGGCAATGAGGGATTCACTACCAGTAAAACGGTATCGCTAAATACCGTGGAGCCACCACAGGTTACGGCTACTCTGAAATATAAAGATGTATCTGATATTATAGTCGTATCCGCTATTCTTCTCGCGTTACCTAAATTGGTAAAGGGTCCGGTTGCGTTCGGAGAAGTCTGCCATTGGAAGGTTTGCCCGGATCCATATGCGGAAATGTCCATTCCGATATAAAGAGGTAGATTCTGGCATATTGTATCGGCTTGAACTATTACCTTGCCGCTTACCGTTGGTAAAGTACAAGGTGAAGGAGTAAATTCGTAAGCACCGATATCAGGCGTACTGACACTGCGTGGCTGATTCAATACGTCGTTTGTTATTCCGGCGAAAAGCCCTCTGTCATCAATACCGGCGTTGCCTGGAGTAAAATCTCCTGTTGCCGGATCTATAAATGCAGGTATGGATGATATTGAGTTTTGATCTGCCCCATTTCCAACGCCCCTAATCCAGGAAGGCAGGTTAGAATAATCTACCAGGTAGAAGCCAACGGAATTTGTTCCAGCTGACGCACGGATATAATAATCATTATGGTCAATCAGCAATGGAACAATCGATCCAAGATATATACAATGTTTGACGCCTGTACCGCCCCTTCTGATAGATATGATGTTATTCAAAAATATAATGCCTGATGCAGTGGTGGTCTGAGAAAATCCACGGGTAAGGAGGGTAGACCCGGAAGCAGTACTATCGAGTGAAATAGTGTTGTGATAATAGTAAGCATAATCAGAAGATGTATTGCTGATACCATATACTGCTCCGTTACCGTTAACATTATATATGACGTTATTGCTGATCGTATTTTCATTATACGTTGGCGATCCGGTAGAACCATCTGAATTCAGGAAGTTGATTCCGTAGAATGTGGAAGTACTGGCTAATGCACCACCGAATGGATTACTTATACGGTTTCTCGTAACGAAGTTGCCGGTATTTTTTTGTGTGGTAAGAAGGATACCGTTGAAGTCGCTAACAGCAGCACGGGTTGGTCTGCTGATGCTGTTGCTGTCTATTACAGTGCCAAAACTTCCGGCAACATAAATACCTGTCTGATAGAAGTTCTTTATCTCATTACCCTTGATTATGTTTAAGCCATTAGCACCGCCAGTAAAAGAGGCAGCCAGGGTGATTCCGTAAAACCCTCCGTTAATTTTATTATCCAGGATAATGTTATTATCGCTCAGAACTAATCCGGTAGCAATAGGGTCTGAATCGGATCCGCTAATTACAATACCTGCAAAGTTTTGCAGTATGGAAGTTTCGGATACATTAATGACACAATTCTTAACGGTATTGGAATCCGTGTTATTGGATAACTGGACGCCATAACCATAAGTACCAGCCGTAGCATCAATGGTAAGTTCATTAAAGATAATATGCCTTGTACCTTTTAATTTAATTACCGCCCGCTCACTATCGTCAGAGGAAGCAAACCGGAGTGTGTTGAAGTTTCCGTTAAAAGTAATGGTGTTAACAGTTGAAGTCCCTTGTATATACTCCATGATTAGCTGTTCGTTATAAACACCGCTTCCGGCAACTACGTTAAAAACTACTGGTCCGTTAATACCGCATTTCAGGAAGTTATATGCATCGTTGAACGATTGGAAATTTGTACCACCCGTTGCTACCGCGCTGTTGATTGTAAATGTACCTGATACCAGTGTAGGTGTGGTAACAAGGATGCTGGCCGACGGTACCCCGACTCCGCAGGTATACACTATTCTATAGTAAGTGGATACACCCTGCGTGCTGGTAAAGGAGCGGTTAGTGGCGCCGGCAATATTTACCCAATTAATATTATCAGGAGAGGACTGCCACTGATACGTTTGTCCGGATCCCGTTACGCCGCCGTCTACTGATAGTGTAAATGATACATTCAGGCAGGCATTTGTACTTGTGGAAATAATGGTACCCGGAACCGGTGGATTGGGGCAGGCAACCGGATTGTATTCATACGCGCCTATGTCGGGAGTGGTCAAGCTACGCGTGTCATTATTTACATCGGTTAAAATACCCTGAGGAGTGCCAAGATTATTCAATAAACTACTTAAAGGTCTTAAATCGCCGGAAGACACATCCTGGTAATTCGGGTCGAAGGATACTGAGTTAATATCCTGATTAATAACCTGCCAGTCGGCCAGGTCCTCATAATTGGTGCCGTTGGAAAACCCGGTGAAATTTGAAATCGAATCGGCGAGCAGATAGTTATTGTAATTAGATGATATATTGCTTTCGGGAGAATTCAAATAAATGGCATGGTTTATACCTCCACCTGTGCGAAGAATTGTGACGATATTATTCCTGAAGATCACATTCGTGGCAGCAGTGGTTTGGTAAAAGCCTCTGGTGACAGTAGCCGAGGCGTTCAGTAAGTTGTCTAACGAAATGGTGTTATGATAAATATATGAGTAATCCGAACTGAAATTGTAGATACCAGTAATCAGGCCTGCGCCATTAAAGTTGTAAATCAGGTTATTGGAAATTATATTCGGGGCTACCATTGTTCCATCAGACCCACTTAAGTATATTCCATACTGGGCGGCAGTGTTTGTTCTATTACCACCCGAGGTATTGAATATTCTATTTCTGTTTACATTCGCACCTACACTACCTGTGGAGAAAAAGATTCCGTAAAAAGTAGAAACCGTGGTACGGGTTGACCTGCTCAGCGAGTTGGCTTCTATGATTGCTTTATCGGTATATGCAAGGTAAATACCATAAAAGTAGAAATTTCTTAAGGTGTTGTTGACGAATCTATTGGTTATCAGATTTTCGAAACCGCCAACCATAGTCATTCCATAGTATCCGCCATTAACCGTATTGCCATCAAATACATTTCCATCCGATAATGTAGCACCGGTAGTGGTAGCACTGGCCGCAGATGCGCTGATGCTAACCCCTGTAAAGTTTGTTGAAGTTGAATTGATTGCAACATTAATTGTGCACCTTTTGAAAGTATTGGAATCAGCGTTATTGAGTAGTTGTACTCCGAAGCCATATTCCGTCGCTAATGAACCGGTTGCGTTGATGGTAAGACTGTCGAAAACAAAATGATCCGCTCCGTCCAGTTTCAAGACCGCACGTTGATTTGAATTTGTTGATTTAAACGAAAGTATCGTACCATTTCCGTTGAAAGTAATAGTATTGGTAGCAGAGGCGCCTGGTACTGCGTTTATAATTAATTGTTCATTGTAAGGCCCTGTGCCTGCGGCTACATTAAAAATTACAGGACCACTGATTCCGCACTTGATATAATTATATGCCTCGTTGAAAGACTGGAAATTGGTGCCCGATGTTGGGAGGGTGCTGTTGATGGTAAATGTTCCGGAAATGTTAGTGGGAGTTGTAACGAGTACGGAAGTTGAATTGGCTGAAATACTGCTATTGGAGCAATTAATAACGCTTCTATAGTATCGAGTTGCTGCCTGTGAAGTAGTGAAGAACGGCTCAGTAGCGCCCGGTATGTTTGTCCAGGTGTTATTGTCTGTCGAGGACTGCCATTGGAAAGTGATACCCGATGCAAGCGTATATCCTACGGTGTTTAAGTTAAAGCTTTCCGACGGACAAACAAAAGTTTTGGAACTCTGAGCATTGCCGGGTACGGGCGCACCTGAACATGGTTCTGTCTTCACGATATTTATCAGGTAATCTTCCGTTTCCCCGAAGGAGTAGGATGCGCACGGAAGTAATGTAGTTCCTGAATTATCTTCGTCGAGAACGATTCGCATACCAGTAATTCCAGGCGATGCTGTAAGAGGTATATTGATGTTACCGGTAATTGTACGAGGCCCCACAGTAAGGTTATTTTCCACGAATACTTTTTCGCCTGCATCTAAAAAATCTCCGTCTCTGTTAAAATCTATCCATATTCCTAACGCGGCAGGAAAATATAAAGTCGGTGTACAATCTTCATGGATAACACTAAAAGGCACAGTTACCCCCTGAATTACACTTGTTAAAGGACCATTAGGAAAGAAATTTGAATACCTGGACAAGATAGATCCATTTCCGGGTGCCTGGGTGTTGCAATCTGAAGAATTGGAAGCACCATTAAAGACTACTCCAAAAATTTCTGAATCACCGTTAAATGTTGGACTCGATGCACAATAACAAAATGCCGATTTCAATTTAAGTGTGTCCGAAATACTGCTGGCACCGCAGGTTACAAAACACCGGTAGTATAAACTATCCTGTGGTTGTGTAGTTGTTAGTGTTGCCGCTGACGCTCCCGGGATATCGGTAAAAATAATATTATCTACAGAAGACTGCCATTGGTATGTTTGTCCGGAGCCAGACGTACCTCCCACAAGTGAAAGAGTAAACGATCCGCCAATACATGCGTCAGGAGTGCTTGAGCTAACTGATCCTGCATCAGGTGGATTGATACAAACAACTATCGCATTTTCGTACGCACCTAAATCTGGATTTGCAGCACTTCTGGGTGAGCCAAGAATATCGGTCGTAATGCCAACAGCCGTGCCCAGGTTGTTAAACGCATTGGCATTAATTGGCAGGAAGTTACCTGAACCAGGTGTAGTAAACTGTGGATCAAGTGATAGAGAGTTTAAATCCTGTCCGCTCGCTGTTTGCCAGTCAGCTAATGAAGTATAATTAACTCCCCTGAATGCAACAGACGAAGTGGAGCCCCCAGTCACATATAAATTGTTGAAGTTAGAAATGGCAGTACTTCCAGTTGGGAAATAAACCGCATGGTTGGTTCCACCACCACCACGGGTAACGCTGATGATGTTATTTTTTAACTCAACCCCGAAAGCGGATGTGGCCTGAAAAAATCCCCTGGTTAGATTTGAAGAGCTATTTGAAGTATTGTCCAGTGATATAGTATTGTGATAATAATAGCAATAGGCTGAACTAGTATGGTAAAGTCCGTATATGCTTCCCGTCCCATTAAAATCATATATCAGATTATTCGTTACTAGGTTGGGCCGGGTCGCAGCTCCATCCGAGCCTCCTATGTAAATTCCGTAAATTGTCGTTAACGTATTATTATTATTGCCACCTGTAAGATTGCTAATTCTGTTTTTAGAAATTTTAGAATCTATATTCCCTGTGGTTAAATAAATACCATAACCTGCAAACCCTAATACTGTGCGATCAGGTCTGGTTATGTTATTGTCCTCTATCAAAGTATTTTCGCTATAACTTTCGTAAATACCATAAAAGTAAAAATCTCTAATTATATTATTGGTTATCTTATTATTGACAACAAGACTTCCTATTCCACCAACAATGCTAACGCCATAATAACCCCCTGTAATAGTATTTCCGGTAAACAGGTTTCCATCACACAATGTATTACCCGGCGTTGTAGCAAACGTGGAAGCACTTATTACAAGGCCAGCATAGTTTGTGGAGGTAAGGTCGAGATTTGAAGTGATTTTACATCTTTTAAACGTATTTGAATCAGCATTATTTGTCAATTGTACTCCATATCCAAATTCGCCCGTTGTAGTTCCTGTAGCGTTGATAAGCAGGCTGTCAAAAGTAATATGGTCTGCACCGTTTAATTTGATGACGGCACGTTCATCCGTATTGGTGGACGCGAATGATAGATTGTTACCATTACCATTAAATGTTATGGTATTAGCGGCTGATGTTCCGGGTATTTGAGGAATGATAATTTGTTCGTTATAGGTTGCTCCCGTTGTGGTAACATTGAACACTACCGGGCCTGCTATACCGCATCGTATAGCCGAAACAGCGGCCGTAAAATTCTGAAAATTTGTGGCACTGGGGGCTTGTGTCGAGTTGATCGTATAAGTACCCGATGGCAATAAAGGCGCCCCGGTTACAGATACAGGTGTACTATATTGTGTATTACCGCTACAGGTAACTGCGCAGCGGTAGAACGTGGTACCTGCCAGTGAAGTGGCAGTAAAAGCCGATGATGTCTGCACTGTACTTATGGAAGTATATGTGCCTGTTAAAGTTGGCGAACTTTGCCACTCGTAGGTTTGACCAGTTCCCTGGCTATTACCTGTAATGTTAAGGTTTATAGGGGAGTTGGCGCAGATGTCAACTGACGGACTTACCACAGAAGTACCGGGAGTAGGTGGGGTCGCGCATGGTCCCGCTGGAATCACGTCCATGCCGAAATCTCCCCACAAGGTACTTAAATTACCTACCGTTGCACCGGGTGCTGTGGTGATGGAAAGTCGTTTACTTCCTGTTGAAGTGGTTGTATATGTAGAAAGACCTCCGGTTCTGGAAGTATATTTTATTTCAAATACGAGTGTTTGAGTATTACTGTAGGCAAAGGGTATTGTTAAAGGTATTTCATACCACCCTCCGGCAGTTGCGTTGCCGTTAAGAGTTATAGAAGGGGAACTTAAAGCTGTAGTAAGCCCGGTGAGAAAAGTAGTATTTGCAAATGCAGAAAGAGAATTCTGTATAAAACTAACGCTGAAATTAGTATAAGTACCCGTAGCACCTGCAGCTGAATTGCGCAGATAGATTTTTGTTATCAAACCGGAAATAGGTAATGTATTAAAATCAGCAGGCTGGTAAATCTGTTGCGCATGGGAACCTGCAGTATTCATAGGGATAGTGTTTGTACTAATACCTGTCCCCTTAAAATACATAGGCGTTTGAGCAACAATCTCTATTGTTATAAACAGTAAGCTCGTTAATAAAGACACAACTATTTTTCCTACAAAAGAAGCCGAGTAAAAATTTCTCATAAAAACATATAAGTTTGGTGTATTCCATGGCAAATACTCGTTAGCATCACATACAATTAACTGTGTATGCGGTTGCAAAAAAAATTTAATAAAATCTTGAAGGATTAATCAGAGAAATTGGACAGCAGTTCAGAAATGATGAACGCAATAATAGAACTTTACTTCATAAAGTCATACATCTTAATCATATTTAATTTTTAAATATTTAATTAAATTTTACTATAATTTGTAATTAATAAACATTTTCACTTATTATTTTTAATATAATGTAGAGTAAGGGCAATTAAATTGAATTTTTGAAAAAAAACATTGAATGAAAAATACTTTAATAATTGATTTAAACTATTTTTATCATTCTTTAGTAAGACTACTTCCATCTTCTTCTGGCAAAACCATTTTTCTTTAATGAAGAACTAAATTAGCTTCATGAGACGCATTTATATGCTTACGACTCCTTTAGCTATACTTTACGAAGAATGCATTTATTAACTTAAAAAACTACTATTTACCACAGTATATTCTCTTATTAAATACATCTATCTTCGGAGATTAAGACTGCATATCACTTATTACAATATATATATAATTTCTATAGCGGCGAACTGTCATATAGACATAAAACTAAACTAAACTAACTTTCATGAGGCACATTTACATGCTTACGGCAGCATTAGCCATTTTTTGTGGAAAAGGATACAGTCAGGTAGACCCTCACTTTTCTCAATACTATGCCTATCCTATCTATCTGAACCCTGCCCTAACGGGTGCCATTGATGGTGATTACCGGATAACGGCTATCTACCGGGATCAGTGGAGCGGTATCGATAACGGGTTTAAGACTCCGGGTATCTCGGCGGACTTCAGAACGAATAACAATTTTAATATCGGCGTCAACCTGATGAATCAATCGGCCGGGGGCGGGGTGTTTAACAGCCTGAACGCGTATGCGTCGCTGGCCTATACGGGCGTACGGTTCGGTACCAATGGCAATCACCATCTTACGATGGGTATTTCGCTGGGAGCGATTAACCGGCGATTCGACCAGACTAAATTTCGCACGGGTTCTCAATGGGATGCGGCAACGGGCTACGATCCCACACTACCTAACCGGGAAAACCTGACCAAGCCATCAGCAACGGTATTTGATGCGGGTGCGGGGTTGCTTTATTTTGATGCCACGCCGCAGAAGAAGTCGCATATTTTTGCGGGGTTCTCGGCCTATCATTTAACGCGGCCCTCGGATCCCTTTATAGCTGGGGGAACGAACGAGCGGCTGCCTATGCGGCTGAGTGCGCACGGCGGCATCAAGATCGGCTTGTCGGATGTGTTAAGTATAACGCCTAATGTGCTGTATATGCGCCAAGGCAATGCGGATGAAAAAATGGTGGGTGCGTACGGTCAACTGATGGTCAATGAAACGTTGGATTTCCTAGTAGGTGCCAACTACCGCTATAAGGATGCGGTATCGCCTTATGTGGGCTTCTATTACAAAGATCTGGTGATTGGCCTGAACTACGACGTGAATGTATCGGATTTAGGTAAAGCTGGGGGCGGCGCCAACAGCTTCGAGGTTTCCCTGTCTTTCACGGGCCGCAAAAGAAGCAAGGGAGAAACAGTTCCTTTTATATGTCCGCGACTCTAAATAAACAGGCTGCATCAACTATTCATCATCATTTTTCCCATCATCCAAATGACACGTAATCCATACAACAAACATTCACTGCTTATTTTATCAACGGTCTGCTTAACGCAGCTAATAAACGCCCAGCTGGTAACGGAGAACACTAAACGCATAGCCGATGGCTTTTACAACCGGTCGGATTATGCGTCTGCGGCGAAGTATTATGAGCAGTCGCTGATCACCAAAGGCAAGGAGGTGAAGTACGTTCCTTACCAGGTAAGACGGGAAAAGACGGGCACGGCGCCGGTTAAGACAGACCTAAAGCACGAGTCGATGTACCGGCTGGCGGAAAGCTACCGGTTGCTGAACGACTTCGCCCACGCGGAAGCCTGGTATAAAACGGTGACGGAAGAAGTGCCGGGTGCCTATCCACTGGCCCAGCTCTATTATGGGGTTAGTCTACGGGCCAACGGCAAATACCAGGAAGCGGAAGGGGCCTATAAAAAGTTCCTGGAGGAGTATAAGACGGAGGATACTTACCGGCAGCAGGCATTGCGCGAGCTGGATAACTGCTTATTTATACAGGAGCAGTTACAGACCCCGAATGCCTCTTTGAATGTAACCAAGTTCAATAATATCATTAATAAGGAAGGCGCCAACTACGCCGCCGTGTGGCAGCAAAACAACCTGGTGTTTACATCTACCCGTGCAGACGAAAATATAAAAACCAAAAAGCCGGTGTATACCAATGCGCTGTATACTACCACGCTGGAAGATAGTGTAACAGGTAACGTATTTAGGCTGAACGTGCCGGGAAAAAAAGAACTGCAGCAGGGAGTAGGCTCATTTACCCCGGACGGCAATACGCTGTTTTTTACGGGTTGGTTTACCGATAAGGAAGGAAAGAAAAACTCCGCTATTTATAAGAGTGTAAAGAACGACACGAGCTGGACGGAGCCGGTAAAAATGGACGCGACTATTAACCAGGAAGCGTCCAACACGCGCCAGCCGCAGGTAACGGCGGATGGAAAGTACCTGTTTTTTGCATCGGACCGTGCGGGCGGGAGTGGCGGCTTTGATATCTGGTACGCGGCCTTGGGTGATAGCCTGCAGACCGGTGAAGCAGTGAATGCCGGTAGCGTTATCAATACCAAAGAAGACGACGAAGCACCGTTTTATCACCCTGCCAGCGGCACACTGGTGTATGCCAGTAAAGGCAGAACGGGCATGGGTGGGTTTGACCTGTATTATTCCAAAGGAGATCTGCAATCCTGGGCTACCCCGGTCAATGCGGGCCACCCGGTGAACTCGGTAAAAGATGATATGTATTTCACGAGCAGGGGCAGTGATTTATGGGCTGATGCGCTGGTAAGCAGCGACCGGGCGTCGCTGTGCTGCCTGGAGTTATTCAGTGTGAGCGAGGTGAAAGCACCCCCAGTGGTGGCGGTCACTCCTCCTGCTCCCGTAGTGGTGAAAGATGAGATAAAGGAAGCGTTTGAAAACAAAACAACCCTGGTAACCACCTATATCATTTTTGATTATGATAAAGCATCTATTAGTGATACGTCCCATGCCTACCTGGATACGGTCGCCTCATATATGAAACAATATCCCGATGTTAAAATAGAAGTGGGTGCGCATACGGACGGCAAGGGATCGGTATCGTATAATCTGAAACTATCCGACCAGCGGGCCAAAGCCTGTGTGGATTATTTCGTAAAGGCGGGCATTGACCCATCACGGTTTATATCCAAGGGATATGGAGAATGTTGCCCTATCATTAAAGAGACAACGGATAATGGCAAGGACAATCCGGAAGCTCGGTCTCAGAACCGGCGGGTGGAAATAAAACTGTATTAGATTAGGTGAGGGCGGCTGCCATCTGAATTTAGTGAACGGTAATAGTTAGCTGTAATAGTGAACGAAAATAGTGCAAATGAAAAAAGCGCAGATGATGATAGCAGGGTTGCTGGTGTTGGGAGTTCAGGGTGTCATCGCCCAGCAGCAGCCCCATTACACCCAATATGTGATTAATAATTACCTGCTGAACCCGGCCCTTACGGGAATAGAAAACTATACCGACGTTAAGCTCGGTCACCGCCACCAGTGGGTGGGTATTACGGATGCCCCGGTTACTTCTTACCTCACCATTCACGGGCCCTTGGGCAAAAAGGACGACCGCGCCACGGCCACTTCTTTTGGTATGGACGGGGAGAACCCCCGTGGGCGGGACTACTGGCAGGATTATACCTCGGCGGCTCCGCACCATGGCATCGGGTTCAAAATCATCAACGACCGAACGGGTCCTTTAAACCGGCTGGGGGCGTACGGCTCGTATGCATATCACCTGGGCATCAGTGCCCAAACCAGTATCGCCGTTGGTTTTGAAGCGGGTATCCGCAACGTGGGACTGAACGCGGACAAACTCAATTTCGGTCAGGCGAGCCCGGTCGATCCGGCGATCGCTGGATCGGGAGAGATAAACAATATAAAGCCTGATTTTGGAGCGGGGATATGGATCTATTCCTCCAAGTACTTCATCGGCGTTTCTGCCCAGCAGCTCATTACTCAAAAAGTGTATTTTTCCGAAAATGCCGTGCAGCAACCGGGCTCCACCCTCACCCCGCATATTTTCGCTACGGCCGGGTACCGGTTTTTTGTGAACGACGATATCTCGGCACTGCCCTCGGTGATGGTCAAGTATATTTCCCCTTCCCCGGTTCAACTCGATGTAAACGTGAAATGCCAGTACCGGGACCTGTTTTGGGCGGGTGCGGGCTACCGGATCAACGACGGCTTTTCGGGGATGATGGGCCTGAATGTTTCCAATACCTTTAACCTGAGTTATTCATACGATTACACCACTTCCCGGCTGCAGGCTTATTCGCGGGGAACACATGAAATCGTTCTGGGATTTTTATTAGGCAATAAGTACGGAGACTCCTGTCCCAGGAACGTATGGTGATTTTACCGATCTATGTAATATCGTGGATTATAAGATTTTCCACCTAGTAATTTGCTCTTTCTTTACCGTTAATTATGATTTCAATTAACAAAATGCATTTATTTTTTTTGTTAATATTTTTCCACGTAACTTAACGCTCTGATTTTGACTGCTTTAACCCCAATCGCTCCTGAACATTTTAGGATCTAACTATCCATCTATTTATTTAATAACTGCTAACAAAAACATTAATGATCACAACCTTAAATGGAATGAGCACTGTGACAAAGAACAGCATGGTATTGGCCGTGTGCTTCTTTTCCGGAACTGTGCTATGCCTGGCAGGTAATTCTGGCCCTGGCGTAAATGAAATGACGGATATCTCCGTGAGAGGAAAAATTCCTCATCCCGCAACTAATCCATCGATTTCGGCTTCTTTCCAGCAACGTAGCGACTCTTTACCAATAGTAAAATTAAGAGGTAAGGTAACTGGTAAAGAAGAAAATGGGCCGTTGGGGCAGGTATCTGTGCAAAACACAACAACTGGCAGAGGCGTTTTTACTGGTACGAACGGAGAATATGTGATAGACGTGAGAAAAGGAGATGTGCTTCGCTTTACTTATGTTGGAAAAGGTTCAACAACCATAACGTACCGGTCGCAGGCTGCGTTGAATATCGATCTGATTAACCAAGATGAAAAAGTAATGGAGGAAGTGGTAGTAACAGGTTTTCAGAACATCGATAAAAAGAAGTTTACAGGGGCTTCCGTAAAATTAAAAGCAGACGATATTAAACTCGAAGGCGTAGCAGATGTAAGTCGCATGCTCGAAGGTAGAGCAGCGGGTGTATCGGTGCAGAATGTTTCTGGCACTTTTGGAAGCGCTCCAAAAATCCGTATACGTGGTGCTACTTCGATTAATGGTGAAAATAAACCTTTGTGGGTGGTAGACGGTGTTGTACTTGAGGACCTGGTAAACATATCAAATGACCAGTTATCCAGCGGCGACCCAACTACATTATTGGGATCTTCCGTAGCTGGTATAAATGTTAATGACATTGAAACGTTTGATATATTGAAGGATGCAGCAGCTACTGCCTTGTATGGTGCGAGAGCGATGAATGGAGTTGTTGTGATAACTACCAAAAAAGGCCGCTCAGGCAAGCCAACTATTAATTATAGTGGTAATTTTAGTACTCAACTTAAACCCGTTTATAGCGAGTATAATATTTTAAATTCCGCGCAGCAGATGGCGGTGTGGGCAGAACTGGAAAGAAAAGGCTCTTTGAGTCCTAGTATTCTAAGCCAGGCAAACTATGGTGTTTATGGTAAAGCCTATGACCTTGTAAATGCAGATGCGAACGGAAACTTTGGCCTTATTAATACCGTAGAAGCCCGAAGGGCATTTCTTCTCAGGTATGCCAATGAAAATACTGATTGGTTTGACCTGCTATTTAAGAACTCCTTAATCCAGGAACATTCACTAAGTTTATCAAGTGGCACAGACAAGTCGCAATCATTCTTCTCCACTAGTTTTTATAATGATAATGGCTGGACTCTTGCGGATAATGTAAAGCGGTATACTTTAAATTTCCGTAATAACTATGCAGTGTCAGATAAATTAAACATTGGATTTCTAACTACTGGTTCCTACAGGCAGCAACGTGCCCCTGGAACGGTTGCTCGTCAAACTAATGCTGTTACAGGCTCCTTTGATCGTGACTTTGATCTTAATCCTTTTAGTTATTCACTTAATACAAGCCGTGCATTAACTGCGTATGATGAGAACGGCAATCTCGAATATTTCAGAAGAAATTTCGCGCCATTCAATATAATAGACGAACTGGAGGAAAACAGGCTTAAAATCAATGTTATAGACTTAAAATTACAAGGTGAACTTGGCTACAAAATAACTAAGAACATTAAGTACGATTTTATCGGCTCAATGAGGTATGTAAGATCGACACGGGAACATGAAATTACCGAAAATGCAAATGCGGCCAATGCTTACCGAGCAAACGGTACTTCAACTATAAAGGAAAATAACAGATATCTATATACAGACCCGGATTTTCCTGAGGCAGAGCCTCAGGTAGTACTTCCCTATGGAGGTTTCTACAATCGTACAGAGAATCAATTATTGAGCTTTGATGTTAGAAATACCATCTCATTTAATAAAACGTTCGCTGAAAAACATGCCGTTACAGCTCTTGCAGGGCAACAGGTAAGACTAGCTAACAGGGAGAATTTTTCAAATACTGGTTACGGATATCAATATGATAATGGAGGAATACCCTTCATAGACCCACTAATACTTAAACAAACTATCGAAAGCAATTTCCCATATTATGAAATGACAAAAACTTTTGACAGATTTGTTGGCTTTTATGCTAATGTTGATTATATGTATGACAGAAGGTACAGTGTTTCGGTTGTTGGAAGGTATGACGGCACTAATCAGTTAGGTAAATCAAAACAATCTAGATGGCTGCCTACGGGAACGCTAAGTGCCGCATGGAATGTTGACGAGGAATCATTTATGGAAAACTTTGTAAAAGTAGACTATCTTAAAGTGAGAGCAAGCTATGGTTTGACGGCTTCATTAGGACCAGCCAACAACTCGAACCTAGTCCTTAGAAATGAAAATGCTAATCGGCCATATTCCACAGAACGGGAAAACGTGATCAGGTTGATAGATTTGGAAAACGCTGATCTTACTTGGGAGAAAAATCATCAACTGAATCTTGGAGTTGACCTCGGAATGTTTTCAAATCGTCTTAATGTAACTGTAGAACCTTACTTCAGAAAGAGTTTTGATCTTATTGGAAATTTTAAAACAAGTGGAATTGGGGGACAAGCAGTTAAATTGGCAAATTATGCCGATCTAAAGGCTCAAGGTGTCGATTTGTTAGTAAGTGGGCAAATTATCAAAAGGAAAGATTGGGGCTGGAAGTCCACAGTCACTTTCGGCTATAACAAAACAGAAATTACAAATGTGAAAAGCGAACCCCTAATATTTGACTTGGTAAAAGCGGAAGGTGGTAATTTGGAAGGGTACCCAGTAAATGGACTTTTTTCCATCGATTATTTAAGATTAGTGAAAACGAATGGCACCCCAATTTTTAAAGATGAAAGCGGAAAAGAAAACCAAGCGGTATATCTACAGGCTGAAGGCACAGACAGTATATTAGTGTATCAAGGTCAGGTAGATCCCAAATTTACCGGTGGTTTTAATAACACCTTCAATTATAAAGCATTTACTTTAAATGTATTTTTAACTTATCAGGCTGGTAATACCATTCGCTTATATCCTGCTTTCAGAAATGGATATACTGATTTTGATGCGATGCCTAAAGAATTCCTTGATAGGTATACTGAAATTGGGGATGAATTAAATCCTAACGCTTTGCCATCTTTTGTTGACAGAGTAACGGCTGCAAGACTTTCGGGTACTTATGCTTACAATAATTATAATTATTCAACTGCTAGAGTTGCAAAGGGTGATTTTGTAAGATTAAAGTCAGTTTCGCTAACGTACAATCTTACTCCGCAAGCTTTAAAGAGAATAGGTACCAGGTCGTTATCCTTCGGTGTTGCGGCGATAAATCCATGGTTGATTTACGCTGATAAGAAATTGGAAGGTCAGGATCCCGAGTTCTTTAACGCTGGAGGTGTTGCCCAACCAATTCAGAAGCAGATTACTTTGTCTATTAAAGCTGGTTTTTAATTATTTATAAGAATATATTTAAAATGAAAAGATTAGTATTATTTACCGGAATTCTCGTAGCGATAACGACGTCCGGCTGCGATAAATATTTGGAGGTAGATCCTGATAATAGGACGCAACTAAATTCAAAGGAAAAAATTTCACAACTGCTGGCTTCTGCATATCCTGGTGCGAATTATATGGCCTTTGCCGAGGCAAGTTCTGATATCGTCGGAGACAGGGGAAGTGGAAGAGATATTAACGTATCAAGAGATCCCTTTTTATTTCAGGACGTTCGAAGTAATGATCCTGATTCTCCTGAATTTTACTGGAATGCTTGTTACGAGGCTATAGCTGCTGCTAACATAGCATTGCAGGCAATAGAACAAATCTCTAATCAATCTGAATATCAGGCATTTAAAGGAGAAGCTCTGGTTGCCAGAGCATATTCGCATTTTATGCTGGTTAGTTTTTTCTCTAAATTCTATGATGGTGCTTCTGCGGCTTCGGATCCGGGCATTCCATATGTTACAGAAGTTGAAAATGTAGTAATCAAGCAGTATTCCAGGAATACTGTGGCCTACGTTTATGAGATGGTAGAAAAAGACCTATTAGCCGGTTTGCCCCTCTTAAAAGATGAAACATATTCAGTTCCAGCTTATCATTTCACCAGAAAAGCAGCTAATGCATTTGCTGCAAGATTTTATCTATTTAAAAAAGATTACGCAAAAGTAATTACATATACTAATCAGACTCTTCCTATCTCCGACATTCCAGCATCTTTACGCCCATGGAATTCAGTATATGCTAATCCAAATGGGGGGCTTACAAGGCTTGAAATTTTTTCGGTTTTTACCAGAGCGACAACACCAGCTAATCTTTTGTTGTGTGAAACATATTCACCTTACATCAGGGAGTATGCCAGTGGCCGTTTCGGTTACGATTTTACTAATTATTCAAGGATTGGGGTTAGGATTCCTGTTCTTAGCAGATCGGCCGATGTTCGATGGGCGTTTTCGTTTCAAACATATGGCGGTGACAACACCGCTTACATACCTAAACTCGACGAGTACTTTAAAAGAGTTTCAGTAAATGCGGACATTGGTGACACTTATCTTATGATACCTCTATTCACTATGGAGGAGGTTTTGTTTAATAAGGTGGAGGCACTTATTTATCAAGGAAATACGAATGATGCAATTTCTTTATTGAATCAGTACTTAAGTACAAGAATTTACAATTATAGTGCAGCTAATCCTAACCACATACTCACGGCGGCCAAGATAATTACCGCATACAATGCTCCCATTGCTTCATCATCATTATCAGCTTTGTTGGATTTCAAAAGGGCTGAATTTATTCATGAAGGAATGCGCTGGTTTGACATTATAAGGTACAAGATACCAGTTGTTCATTACCTTCAGGGATCAGCTACACCGTATACTTTAACTGCTGAAGACAAGAGGAAAGTTTTTCAGATTCCTGAATCCACTTCGCTTTCAGGCTTAGCACCTAATCCAAGATAATTGCAATAAAAAATAAAAAAATGAAATTTATTAAAAAGTTTATATTATACAGCGTAATGTATGTTTCGGTCATTTCATGCGGTAAAGAAGATGATCTGGGTGAAGTAGGAGATATACCTGGTTTAGGAGGAGATACATGGGCCCGTACTTATATTGATACGTATATAACTGATAGCCTAACAAAACCTTTTAATGTCGCCGTGAAATACAAATGGGATCCTCATGAAGTTTCAAATCAGTATATTTTACGGGATTTTGTACCCCCTAAAGAAGAGGTGGTGATACCATTATTGTCTTCGTTAAAAAATGTATGGGCAACCCCCTATATTGCTGAAACGGATTCTCTATTTTTCAAGACATATGCCCCTAAATTTTTTACTCTTTATGGTAGTGCAATATATAATCCCGCAAATAATACGAGAGTTTTAGGCATCGCAGAAGGTGGCAAAAAAATAAATTTGTTGGAAGTTAATACATTTAAAACTGTACAAATGGCTGGATATAAAGCCACAGACTCCGTTCAACTAAAAATGGCTTTCCATACGGTTCATCATGAAGCAGCCCATATTCTTCATCAAACTGTTTTATATCCGGCAGAGTATAGAAGACTGAGTGCTGGAAAGTATACTACTAACTGGGTAAATGACACTGATGAAGATGCAAGAACTGATGGGTTCATAACAGCCTATTCTAAGCAAGACCCTAATGAAGATTTCGTTGAAATGGTTTCTATGCTGCTCACGGAAGGTGAAGAAGGATTTAAAAATTTATTGGATAGTATAAATAGGGTAAGTCCTGTGGGTATGACGCCTAATCAGGCACGATCTGTACTTAGACAAAAAGAAACAATTGTAGTAAATTATTTTAAAACTGTCTGGGATATAGATTTTTACAGCCTTCAAAGAAGAGTTAGAATTGCTACCAAATCTTACATTTATCCATAATACCTTTTTAATATACCAGTAATGAAAAATATATCGATTATTCTTTTTTTAGTATTCGCTATGCTCTCCGGATGTAAAAAAGAAAACGACAGGGCATTCGATCAAACGCCGGAACAGAGATTAACAGCTTCTCTCAAAAAGTATCAGGATCTATTGGAAGGAGCTTCCAATGGCTGGAAAGCGGTTGTACAAACAGATAGCGGTAGGGGATTGTCATATGGATTTTATTTTAAGTTCGATAACAGGAATAGGGTAACTATGTACTCTGATTTTGAGCCAGGAAGTGCTTCAACCCCTAAAGAAAGTAGCTACCGCCTAAAAGCTCTTCAACAAGTTAGTTTATTATTTGATACCTATTCTTACATACACGTTTTAGCAGATCCTGACCCGAGGGTCGCAGGGGGCGAAGTTGGTAACGGGTATGGAGTAGATTTTGAGTTCTTCTTTGATGGTGGAAATTCTCGTGATACGATTAATATGATTGGTATAAAAAATGGAAGTAAAGCAAGATTTATTCGCGCAACTAAGGAAGAAGCAGATGCTTATAACTCAGGAAATTTGTCTAATTCAATTAAATTTCCTGAATTGTATAATAGTATATTTACATATTGGAAATCGGTTACTATTAACGGGGTTAACTATCAGGTCATAGTGAGTTCAGATAGTCGTTCTGTGGTTATTAATTGGATTGGTTCAAATGGACAGCCCCAGACCTTTACATCAAGTTTCTATTACACATCTCTCGGTATTGAGTTTTACGATGCGCTCATTAATGGCACAGTGGTTATAAAAGGATTCAGCAATTTTTCGCTCAATGCAGCAGACGGTTCTATAAATGTTATTGCCAATAACACGACCACTTCCCTTAAGGGTATAGCGAATCCGATATATGTCGATATTAACGCAGCAAAAAGATGGTGGGATTTTTCCGTTGCAGAAGACGATTTTTGGTTTTCGTCCAATGGATTTCATGTAAATGGAATAGACGATGCATTTGGAATTGGAAATCTTCCTGGTTTTTCAGGTTTATTTTACGGGGCCAACTATGTTACATTACCTACCGGGCAAGGTGATGCCTTATTGTTCTCTGGACAGTACGGGCCTATTATGTCTTCTCCCCCTGAATTCACTGTAAACGGGCGAATAATAATAAAAAACTCGGGTTTTCGATATGTTGAACCAGCTGGTACCCCTACCAATCCCATAAATAATACACGAAATAAAATGAATGATCCTGTAGGATATTATTTAGTGCAAACCGGTCCTAATTCATATGACATGGTAGTTGCTTCTCCTTCTAATGCAACATCCTGGATAACCTGGATATTCTAATTTTTTCCTTACAAGAAGAATACGTTAAAAATAAAGTGAGTGGCAGTCCTACCCACTTTATTTTTCTTTATTTAAAAAACGCACAGTACCACCTTTTAGCTGTACCATAAATGGTTTAGCCTACACTCGTGCTTATCTTCGAAATGGTCGGTTTATTGTGTATAAAATTTTCTCGCAACTTACAATTACAATATAAGACTATTTTGATGTCTTCATCCCACGATCTCCTCCGCATGCTTCTTACTCTTAGGCTTCAAAATAACCTTCACAATAACACCCTTCTCATCGATCACAAACGTAGTCCTCAATAAACCCATATACGTTCTGCCATACATGCTTTTTTCGCCCCATACCCCGTAAAGATTAATAATGGTATGTTCGGTATCGGGTATCAGCGTAAATGGTAACTGGTGGGCAGTTTCAAACTTTTTGTGTTTAGCAGCCGTATCCGGACTTATGCCAACTACAGCATACCCGTTCTGTTTCAAAAGCGCGTAGTTATCCCTCAGGTTGCAAGCCTGCACGGTACAGGTGGGCGTCATGTCTTCCGGGTAAAAATAAAGGACTAATTTCTGGCCCTTAAAGTCTTTCAATGAGATTTTTTGGCCGTTTTGATCGGTAGCGGTAAACGCAGGGGCTTTGTCTCCTTCTTTTAAATGGGTCATTCCACAAGTTTATTGATGTATAAAATTAAGGGGAATTATCTTTGCACGGATAATGTGTTTTACAACCTAAACTAATCTCTTTGTCAAGTATCTATTCTTTTAAAAGCGTCCAGAAAATCCCGGTTGGTCTCCCGGAAGCGTGGGACTTTTTCAGCCGTCCGCAAAATCTCCAGCAGATAACCCCTTCGCGGCTCGGGTTTAGCATAAAAAGTAAATATCACGGAGAATATATGTATGCAGGACAAATCATTGAATACACGGTGAAGCCATTGCTAGGTATACCGCTTTACTGGATGACGGAGATTACGCATGTGCAGCCCCACGTTTATTTTGTAGATGAACAACGGTATGGTCCTTACAGCATGTGGCACCACCAGCATCATTTTAAGGAGATCGATGGAGGCGTTGAGATGACGGATATCGTGCATTATAAAATCCCTTTCTGGATACTTGGTGATATCGCTAATACACTCTTCGTACGCAGCCAGTTGGAAGGTATTTTCTCTTATCGTACAGAAGTAGTTAATAAGATGTTCGGAATACTTCAATAATAGCAGAACAGCGAACCCGGAACCATGTTCCGGGTCGCGAGTACAAATTGTTCGGATAAATCCAATAATGCTGAAAACTTACTTAGCAGCTTCTGCGGCCGGAGCAAGTTTAATTTTTTTAGGACTTATATTCTTTACCTTTTTCTCGCTTAGCTTTTTTTCAGCCTTAACCGTAATACCTGAACTGAGTTTCTTAGCTGCCTTTTTAATCCTGCGATCGAATTTCTTATCGCCTAAAACGGTTTTAAGCTCGGTGAGCGTGGTATTAAGCTGTGCAGTGATCTCTTTGCGTATAATCTTACGGAATGTACCCTTGGAAGAGGTGGATGCTTTACTTGTTGACATAATTTTTCTTAGTATTATTAAATTGATAACACAAAGATAACATAAGAGCTATATCTGCAATGTTAAATTTTTAGTAATTGATTTAATGAAAATGCAACAGGAGCGGCTATGGATAAGCTATAAGACTATGAAATCAAAATTCATATTTGGATAACATTCTTTTAACGGATCATATAATGCGTGGAGACTACCTTTACATCATAATAAAAATTACAATAAAGAGTCTCATATAAGCAGTTAGTTTTGGTTAGACCCTGTTATTCTTAACAGGGTTTCTTTTTGTCAGCTACTTATCAAACCTTTATTTATCATTGAAATATTTTGAGCATCGCCTTTACTTGGCTTACAGGTCCGTTTTGTAACCGCGCGTAATAGGTACCCGACGCCATGTTACCCGCTTTAAATACTATTTTATCCGAGCCGGATGCCGCATACACCTTTTCCAAAGGCACAGCAACCACCCTGCCGGAAGTATCCATAATCTGTATAAGTGTATGACCGCCATTGGTCTTGAATTCGATGGTAGTCTCGGTATTAAATGGATTGGGGTAATTACGTAACAGTGATATCCCAGAATTATCCGGCAACGCGGGTAAAGCCGGTGCCTTGCAGGCACTGCCATTTACCAACGGAAGGCTTTGAAAGTTTTTAAGGAGTATCGTTTGCAGATCCGTATTGTCGACACAGAACCAGTTTTCCAGTATGGATGCGTACACGCTCCGGAAATCGTACTGGAAGGCCAGGTTATCGTTCACAGAAGCCGTGGTGGGCAATACGGGTGTATTACCGGTAACGCCGCCCACGGCATTTTTACCAAATACAAAAATCGGTGCCGCCGCTCCATGGTCGGTGCCCGAACTTCCATTGCTTTTAATACGCCTGCCGAATTCACTGAAAGTAACACCCATCACTTTCTCCTCTACGCCCAATCCTTTCAGGTCGTCCTGGAAAGCCTTGATGGCACCACTCACGTTTTTAAGAAGGTTGGCATGGCTGCCGGTGGTGGTATCCGTGCTGTTAACCTGCGCTGCATGGGTGTCGAAGCTGCCGTAACTCACCATATACACCCGTGTTTTTAGCCCGCCGCCTATAAGTCGGGCTACTATCTTTAGCTGGTCGGCCAGTGAGTTGGGACTGGGATAGGTACCCTGAACGGGCACGCTGGCGGCGGCGTTTTTGATGACCGTGGCATATTGCTGCGTTTGTTGCGAAACGGTTCGTATATAAGTCAGTTCCTTTCCTGCACGGGTATTGAGCGCGGCATCCTGTACGCCGTTTACGAGCTGGTAGAAAGAAGAAGGATTACTGATGCTCATTCCCATGCTTATCTGGGGACCCTGAAAATTGAGCGATGTAAGGCTCCCGATCTGAATACCCAGCGGATCGGGCATTGTGGCATTGGGGTATCCATTGGGGAAACCGGAATATTGTTCGCTCAGGTATCTGCCGGCCCAGCCGGTATTTACATAGTTGGTGCTGTCGGAAGCACTCATCCAGATATCTGTGGCCCTGAAATGGGAAAAACTAGGTTGCGGATAACCTACGGCCTGCACTATATTCAGTTTGCCCTCATTATAGAGTGACTGCAACCCCGTCATGGATGGATGCAACCCGGCGTTCAGGTAGCCATCCAGCCGTAGTACTTTGGCTTCGGGTATGGCTACGTTGTTGCGGGCATTGTAATAACTGGAATACTGGTCCAGCGGCACTACCATGTTAAGGCCGTCGTTACCGCCCTGCAATTGTACGATCACCAGTATATGATCCGAATCGGTACCCATACCCATCAGCGTAGCCAGCGGAGAGTTTTCGCCGAAGGCTTTTACTGAATAGCCACCCAGTAAGGCCGGTAACGTTACTGCCGGAGCGGTAATCTTTAAAAAGTCTCTTCTTTTCATGACAATTGGTATTCAGCAAGGTTCATAATATATTTATAGAGTTCTTTCAGCCTTGTCTGAACGGTAGTCAACGCCATATTATTCGTTGGGTTAGCCAGATATGCTATCCACGCACTGGTCCAGTAAGAGTCGGTGATCTGTCCTGAAAGAAGAATGTCTTTTTTTATCTGGTCACGGGAGGCCTGTGAAAGCGGAAGTCGCAACAGGTAATTAAGCGAATCGGCAATCAGTGCATTGGGGTCTCCGGGATTGGGCATGGAAGCAGCAAAAGCCACCGCATCGATGATGATCTTTTTACCATACAATGTATAGCCGGAATTAATGAGGGTATCAGTAAACTGGTTACGCTTGGGAAGCGTATCGCTATTGATCCATACTTCGTAAAACAAAGGCTCCTGGTAATAGGCTTTCCATCCCGCCACGTCCGGCGGGTCGGCTATGTTTTGCTGCGCATTACGGGCGGAGGCTGATATGTAACCCCAGAGATTGTAACTGGCTTCAAAATCAGCAAGATCAGGAAACTTTACGGAGAATTCACGGCATAGGCCAACGTATAAATCCAGCGGACTTTTAATCTGGCAGCCGTAATTCATGGGGTCGAAAAAGTGCTGGCTCTTGAGCAGCGCCGTTACTACCGGTTTTATCTCGTAGTTACTGCTGCGGAACAAGGCAGCGAGCGGTGTTATAACGTTTGCTTCGGTAGCGTCGTCTATTTCATAATAAACGAACCAGCGGTAAAGTTTTCTTACTATAAATTTGGCAACCTCCGGGTTCAGGAAAATCATATCCAGCAATGCATCGAGCTCCTGCTGCCCGGCAGCATCTTTCAGCCCGGTGATGGTTTTGTTATTATAAAAAGCAGAAAATGTTTTATTGCCTGTATCGTGCCTGGCTTTGTCGAAATAAGAAGTATAGTTGGTGTAATTGATCCGGTAGCCTGTAAGCACCCTTGCCGCCTGTTTTACATCTTCCTCCGTGTATTTGGATTCCGGACCTATGCCCAGGGTAAAGAGCTCCTGTAATTCTCTTCCATAGTTTTCATCCGGGGCACCCACCCTGTTCTGTTCTCCGTTCAGGTATCGCAGCATGGCGGGGTCTAGCGTAATGGCTTTTATCATTTCCCTGAAATTACCCAATGCGTATTTGCGAAGCGTGACATTGTGTTTGTAACAGGAAATACCGTAGGACACATCTGCTGCTTCCGTGGCGAAATGATTATGCCAGAAAAGCACCATCTTTTCCTGGATATTGCGCTGCTGGTTGATCATGAGTCCTATCCACCAGTTCTTGTATGACCCGATACGGCCGGAATTTACAGTTCCATTATTGGTAGGAACGTTCACCCAGCTCGCTCCCCTGGGCAGCGCAAGATCCGGATCGGTGGCAGGTACTGTGGTGGGATTGGGATTATAATTTTTTAATGGCTCGGATGATACCGTGCCGCTAATGTTCAGCAGGTGGTCGACAGCCTGGTCGGGCGTGAGGGTCAATATAAAGTCGACATCCGCTTTTTTTGCACCGAACATGGTACGCTTTAATAAATGAACGGCTTCATTGATGCCCCAGGAGCCTGTATAGGGACTGATCCCTCCATACACTCTAACCTGCGGGCCTTGTATAATCTTTTCAAATCTTTCGGGGGATACTGGATTTTTTACGGTGAGAGCAGTTGAAAGGAAATGTCTCCTGTCCATATAAAATCGTTTTGGAAGTGAATGCAGCTATGACTTGCTGAAAGTACTGAAGTTTAACGACATAACTATTTATTTACCCTGATTTAATTTGGGCAAATACAGGCCGGTGCTAGTTTCCACGACTGGTCTGGGACAGGTAGGTACTTTCGAAGATCTTATCGGCATTACCGGCTTCAAAACCTTCCCGCCGGTGCTTTCGGGTGATGGCTTCAGGCGGGAGGTGGCTGTATTCCGGCAATACCCGC
This sequence comes from Chitinophagaceae bacterium, assembly GCA_031399065.1. Classification (GTDB taxonomy): domain Bacteria; phylum Bacteroidota; class Bacteroidia; order Chitinophagales; family Chitinophagaceae; genus JADCRZ01. The sequence continues at coordinate 64,723 of JANNOM010000019.1, read as the reverse complement.
CGTTCGGCAAATTCAACGTAAGAGCCGGGAATATCGTGCACTTCCCCTCCGGCAAATTCTGCTTTGGTCATCCGGGCAACCGTAGAACTTTGAACCAGCCCCTTATCCGGACTTTCCTTTATTTTACCAGACGCATCATTCAGCACAAATCCATTTTTTTCCAGGAATGTGTTAAACGCCGCCACGGTATTATATCCCTCCGGCAGATTGTGTACACTGATGGTAAAATGGTTAAGATAATACCTGTTGTAAATGGTCCAGGCGGCATATTCGCTTACTTCAGACAGGGCCTGATAGTCTTTCCATTCAGGTATTTTCCAAAGCCCGCTATGTAGAAAACGGTCTACCGCCGCCGCGTTATCGAGATCCAGTAAAGCTACCGGGTCGGCAACCACCTCACTGGTATAGCGGTAAATGAGCTGTTGTATATTTTCCGGTAATTCTTTTACCAGTAATTCGCTGATGAATATCCGGGGCAGATGAATTACCGGCGGGGCATACCAGTAAGCATCCAGTTTTTTCCCTGGAAAAGAATAAGCATTCATCCGGGTATAGCCATAATGCAGGAATATTTTCTCCAGTGATTGAATGCCCAAATGCTCCACGCCCAGGGTGCGGAAGGCGATGTGATCGTTCTCTATAGCCTCTTCACCTGGTAGTATGCCCTGATTTACCATTACAGAAAGAATAGCACTAACGTCCGGTACTCTTTCTTTATACCTTCTCATCAATCCATTTAATACCTTTTCCAAAGTGTCCGTTGTTGTTGACATGATCGTTTGTTTGTTAGACTGTAGTACATAAAACCGGTACGTTCTTCAACCGGACTTCATTAACAAGACTACTTTTTTATATCAGTTCAAAAAAATAAGATAAGGTAAGTTAATAAAACTCTGTCTATATTACCAGGTTTAAAAACTGCTGGCAGATTTTGCCCTTGATGTCCCGCATGGCATGATTTTACTAACGGTTGCCATCAAATACAGTCAAACATGAAAGCAGCAGTCATTCACGGTCCGGGTAAAGTAACCTGCGACAATATAGAAGACCCCAAATTAAAAGACACCCGGGACATTATACTAAAGGTAACTGCCACGGCCATCTGCGGCTCCGACCTGCATATTTATTCAGGCGGCATTCCGCAGCCCAGGCCCATGGTACTTGGCCACGAGTTTATGGGTATCGTGGAAGAAACCGGTGCCGATGTAAAGAATCTCAAACGGGGCGACAGGGTAGTAGTTCCCTTTCCGATCGCTTGCGGAAACTGTTTTTTCTGCACCCATCATTTACCCGGGCACTGCGAAAAAAGCAACCCGGAACATTATGGTCCGGAAGGCGGACTGTTAACGGAAAAGGGAGGTGCGCTGTTTGGCTATACCGACCTGTACGGCGGCTACGATGGAGGCCAGGCTGAATATGTACGGGTTCCTTATGGAGATTACGGCCCCCGTATAGTACCCGATAACTTAACCGACGAGCAAGTGCTTTTTCTAACAGATATTTTCCCTACCGGATATTCCGGCATTGACTGGGGTGAGGTAAAAGGCGGGGAAACGGTCGCCATCTTCGGAGCGGGGCCGGTAGGCATCATGGCGGCTAAAAGCGCTTGGTTGCGGGGAGCTGCCAGGGTGGTTATAGTGGATACATTGCAATATCGTCTTGATAAAGCAAGAGTGGCCGCCAATTGCGAAACGATACTATGGACAAATAATAAAGAAGTAGTAGAGCAGATCCGCGACATGACCCAGGGTCGCGGAGCCGATGTTTGCGTGGAAGCCGTAGGGTTCGAACCGGAACGTAATTTGCTCGACAGGGCCAAGGCTGTCATTAACCTCGAAAAAGGCTCTCCTAAAGTAATAGAAGCGTGCATGAGTGCTGTGCGTCGCGGAGGCATTGTATCAGTGCTGGGAGTATATCCTACAACGTACGATAATTTTCCGCTCGGCCAGTTCTTCGATAAAGGGATCATCCTTAGAGGTGGACAAGCCCCTGCACACAAGCATATCGATAAATTACTCGAATACGTAATAGAAGGACGGGTTAAACTGGATGATATCATAACGCATCGTCTCCCGCTTTCGGAGGTATCTCACGCGTACAATATCTTTAAAAAGAAAGAAGATAATTGCGTGAAGGTAGTGCTTGATCCGTCGAGGTAAATATAATGGTAGTAGAATTATATACCAATCGGTGGGGGTTATTGAATCCATTCAGTCGTTTAATCTCTCCAGTATGAAGTCCTTTAATGATAAGAATAAAGGGAAGTGTGAATCAAACAGCTGTTGCATGACGTACTGGTTAATTCACACTATTTCTTAATTGCTATTCATCCTGTTGAAAGCAGTCAGCAACTGTTCAGGGCCTGCTTTAGACATTGCTTCGCTGAACCCAAAGGTGAGTTCTTTTTTACCTTCTTTCAATTGTTCAAATATGGCATGGATAAAATCACTGACAGGTGGTTGTGTATCATGCAGTCCTTTCCCGCCAAGATCCGTATTTAATGCGGGCGGAATGATCTCGATCACGTCAATGTTTTTTGCTATAAGCAACTGTCGCAACGAAAGTGTGAAGGAATGAAAAAAAGCTTTGGTGGCTGAATAGACTGGCACTTTCGACAATGGTACAAAAGATAATCCTGAAGTCACATTCATAACTGTATGCAAAGATTTCAAGTTAAGGAAGAGAGCGGTTAAATGAAGCGGAGCTTCGATATTTGTTGTAATTTCCTGTTTGGCCCGCGGAAAGAAATCAGTATCGGTAACGCTCATCCAGTTCTGTACACCCGCATTATTGATCAGTACGTTCAAATCGCTATGATCGGCTGACACCCATTTAAAAAGTTCTGCGCGTTCCCCTTCATCCGATAGATCACATACCCGGGTGATTACGGAAGGAAATTTATCGGACACTTCCTTTAAAACGGACTCCCGCCTTCCGCAAATAATCACGGTATTATTTTCCTGTAAAAATCGTTCGGTAAGTCCCAGTCCGATGCCGCTTGCACCGCCGGTAATTAGAATTTTGTTGTTTGCCAGTTTCATCTTTATATCATTTAAGTTTTACGATATAAAGATAGTATGGAAGCGGCCCTGTGTGTTTGCGAATTTCAATCAGAAGTTTGTAAAATTCAAACCCTTCATTTCAGGAACGAAACCCTATCGGTGCGAGTGAAGTCTGCTTTTTAAAGAAATGAGAGAAATGCGATACTTCTTCAAATCCCAGGCAATAGGCTATTTCGGAGATATTCCAGTCGGTTTGTTTTAACAGGATCTTAGCTTCTTTTATTACCCGGCTGCTGATCAGGTCCGTGGTCGTTTTGCCGGTATTTTCTTTTAGTACTTTATTCAAATGATTTACGTGAACCGCTAGCCTGTCTGCATAATCTTTAGCGGTCCGCAAATGAAGTTTCTGCTGTGGCGATTCGATAGGAAACTGGCGTTCCAGCAGTTCCGCAAACAAAGAGGATACACGGGCCGAAGCATTATGTACCGGGTATAAAAAAGTGGCGGGCTGCAGTTTCTGCCCGTAGTGAATCAGTTCCAGCACATAGTTTCTCAGAAGATCGTATTTATAGGCATAATCGGAGCCCAGTTCTTTATATATCTTCTGAAAAATACCACTGATTTCGGCTGTTTCTTCATCGGTAAGTTGAAAAACCGGGTAGCCTCCCGATCTGAAAATGGGCATCTCGTCCAGCATCACGCCGCTTTTATTTTTGATCAGGAATTCATCCGTAAATACACAGAAATAGCCCGACTGGTTTCCATCTTTTGGTATATAATGGTAAGGCACTTTTGGCGTAGCGAATAGCAGGGCGTTATGTTCAATATCGATCACCTTATCGGCATATTCCACATTGTTTCGTCCAATGATCAAACTTATTTTGTAATAGGCCCTCCGGTTATAAGGCATAACGGGCTTCGTCTTGAACCGCTCTCTGAGATCTGCTATATTAAACACATTGAAGTGTCCTATCTCTTTAGTATAGTCTTTCGGCAAAAAAAATTGCATACCATCTTCCGTGCCAGCCGATATTTGTTTATAAAATTCATCTAATGTTACAGCATCCATACTATAAGTATTAGCGGTTATACCGTTTATAATTGTTTGCGAAATTCAAATGTACGGAATAATTGCGGGCATGGGATTAAGATACAAATGATGCCGCTTGGCAGTTTGAATTTTCATGCTACTGTTTGAATTTTCATGCTACTGATTATATCATATGTTTACTTAGAAATGAAGGACATGTTTAGTTTTTTGAAGATTGTGTTTATACGTACACCCGAAGCTGATTGCCGCTTACATAAAAAAAATGGCTCCTAAATTAGAAGCCATTCCAAACAAGTGACCCCGCTCGGGCTCGAACCGAGGACCCAGAGATTAAGAGTCTCTTGCTCTACCAACTGAGCTACGAAGTCATCCGGGCCGCAAATGTATAATTTTCTCCTGAATTTTTCTGCTTTAATTTCCGCTAATCTTCTATAAACGCAATCACCATATCGTTCATATAAGGCCCTCCCGGGCGGCGGGCTGTATAATCCAGGTTTATCCAGTACGCTCCCTGGTTCTCGTGATAGTGGAACTCTTTTATTTTAAGATCCCGGAAACAATGAATGATGGCCGACTGCATTTCCTCGAAGTCTTTCTTGGTTCCGCAATATAGCTCGGGGTAGGCGTGGCCCGTTACCAGTACGATCCTGCAGCGTGCCCCGATAGATTCCAGGCAGCTCATCATCAGGATGCTGTGATCATCGCAATCCCCGCCCATACCGTTTAGTATGGTTTCTCTCGGCGCGGCAAAGTATTCATCCCGCTTGGAATCGGATACGTATTTGAAATTGTTATTGATGTATTTGAACAGGGAAAGATATCTTGTTACGCTTCCGTATTTATTGTAATATTCATCGAAATGATCGATCGAGTGCTGTACGGAGAAATTGCGTACGATGGAGTCGGACGGGTCCAGTTTGTTCCGGATGTTCCGCGCCGTTTTATTTCCGTAGTTCTCGAATATGGCCGGATTGATCGTAAGCATATCCTCCTGTTTGGAATCCTTGGTGCCCCAGTTGTTTCTTACCACGCTTTTGTAATCCTGCAATACATCGCTGAAACTATACCCGGTGCTAAACAAATTGTACAGGAACAGGGCGGCCATTAGAATAAGCATTGCTATGATCAGGGGCTTGAACAGCCATAGGATCAGCCGGATAAACAGGAAACTGACAAGCATGGATATGACCAGGTCCATATTCCATTCGGCAACTACAAGGGGTGGAATGAAGCGGTTGATGAACGGTGCCAGTGGAATAAAAGTGAGAATGCCCGCTATTTCCAGTAAAATATTTTTTGCATACCTGTAATTGTCTGTATTTACCATATTCTATAGCTGCCGACAAAAATAAGGCTAGAATGCCGAACTTATATTTAATCCCGTTTGCCTATATTTGCCTCGCATATTACTAAAAGTTTTAGCGACCTATGGCAGACAATAAGAACCTTTTTAACTACGACGAAGAGAGCATAAAAAGCCTGGACTGGAAGGAGCATATCCGCCTGCGGCCAGGTATGTACATCGGTAAACTGGGGGATGGCACCAGTGCAGACGATGGTATTTATGTGATGATCAAGGAGGTGATAGACAACTGTATCGATGAACATACGATGGGGCACGGTAAAAACGTGGACATTTCCATAGAAGGGAAAACAGTAACTATCCGCGATTACGGACGCGGCATCCCGTTGGGGAAGGTAGTGGATGTGGTTAGTAAAATTAATACAGGTGCTAAATATGACAGCAAGGCTTTTCAGAAGAGCGTAGGGTTGAATGGTGTAGGTACTAAGGCAGTGAATGCGCTGAGCAGCTATTTTAAAGTAACATCTTTCCGGGAAGGCAAACAGAAATCGGCGGAATTCCAGAAAGGCGTACTGCTAACGGACCATAAGGAAACGAAAACGACGGAAGAAAATGGCACCCTGGTGATATTTACGCCGGATGATACGGTGTTCAAGAATTATCATTACCTAAATGAATATATTGACGGCCAGCTTTGGAATTACTGTTATCTGAATGCCGGACTGATCATCAATTTTAACGGCAAAAAATATGTAAGCAAGAACGGGCTGCTCGACCTGCTGCTCCGTAAAACGAATGCGGACGAGATACGCTATCCCATCATCCATCTGAAGGGAGAAGATATAGAAGTGGCTATTACGCACGAAAACCAATATGGGGAAGAGTATTACAGTTTTGTGAATGGCCAGTTCACTACGCAGGGGGGCACCCACCTGGTGGCATTCCGCGATGGTTTTGTTAAAACCATCCGCGATTATTTCAAGAAAGATTACGACGTGTCCGATATAAGGGCCAGCATCTGCGCCGCCGTTTCCGTAAGGGTGCAGGAGCCCGTGTTTGAAAGTCAGACCAAAACCAAACTGGGTTCGCAGGTGGTGTATGAGGACGGTCCCAGTATGAAAACCTTTGTGGCCGACTTCCTGATGAAGGAGCTGAATAATTACCTGCACCGTAACCCAACGGTAGCCGATATGATGAAGAAGCGGATCGAACAGAGCGAACGGGAGCGTAAAGAGTTATCGGGCATTCGCAAACTCGCGAACGAGCGGGCGAAAAAAGCCAACCTGCATAATAAGAAACTGCGGGACTGCCGCTTTCATTACAATGATGAACCTACCGGGAAAGACAAAGACCTGGTTATAGAGAAACAAAAAGAAAGTACCATCTTTATCACGGAAGGCGATTCTGCCAGCGGCTCCATCACCAAAGCGCGCAGCGTGGAATCGCAGGCGGTATTTAGCCTGCGCGGCAAACCGCTTAACTGCTTCGGTCTTACCAAAAAGATCGTATACGAAAATGAGGAATTTAATTTACTGCAACACGCGCTTAATATCGAGGAAGGCTACGAAGGCCTCCGGTACAACAATATAGTAATAGCCACCGATGCGGATGTGGATGGTATGCATATCAGGTTACTGCTGATGACGTTTTTCCTGCAGTTCTTCCCCGACCTGGTAAAGAACGGCCATGTATTTATACTGGAAACACCCCTCTTCCGGGTTCGCAACAAACAGGAAACAATCTATTGTTACGATGAGTCGGAAAAACAGGCGGCCATACGCATATTGGGCAGCAAGCCCGAGATCACCCGGTTTAAAGGACTCGGAGAAATATCTCCGCATGAATTTGCCCGCTTTATAGGCCCCGAAATGAAAAAGGAACCGGTGATCATCGAGCAGGGTGAACACATTCAGCAATTACTGGAATATTTTATGGGAAAAAATACACAGGAACGCCAGGAGTTTATTATCGGCAACCTGAAAGTGGAACTGGACCTGGTAAAGGAGGAGGTGGTGTAATGTTCGAATTTCATGCCGATAGAAAACAGTATTTCGACATTCAGAAACTGAATGCGGAGAAATATGTAATTCCGTTCATCGGGGAGCGTTTCCCTATCAAGCCCGGTATCCGCGTACTGGAAATCGGATGCGGCGAAGCCGGCGTATTACTGCCTTTCCTGGAAAGAGGAGCCGTAGCGGTAGGAGTGGAGCTGGACGCCCCCCGCCTGGTAATGGCCCGGGAGATGCTGAAGGAATTCCTGGACGCGGGTAAGGTAAGTTTTATAGCGAAGGATATTTATAAAGTAGATGCCGGTAAAGAACTGGGAGGCCGCTTCGACCTAATTATCTTAAAAGACGTGATAGAGCATATTCATGACCAGCCCCGGCTGATCGCCGAAATGAAACGTTTCCTGAACCCGGGCGGCTGCATCTTTTTCGGATTTCCACCCTGGCAAATGCCCTTCGGCGGTCACCAGCAGATGAACCCAAACAAGTGGCTCAGCAAACTTCCTTATTATCATTTATTACCCAGGCCGCTATATAAGCGGATACTGAAAAAGTATAACGGTCCCGTGGATGCCCTACTGGAAATCAGGGATACGGGCATCTCTATCGAAGGGTTCGAAAAAATGGTAAAGCAGACCGGGTATATGATCCGGAACAAAACGCATTACCTGCTAAACCCAATTTATGAGTATAAGTTCGGATGGAAAGCGCGGAAGCAACTGGCCTTGATAAAGGCCATACCTTACCTGCGCAACTATTTTACCACCTGCGTATATTATTTAATAACACCCCATTCACAGGAACATGATTTATATAGTGTTTAACCAGTCCGATATAGAAACCCTGCAAAAAGCGATAGAGCTGGACGACTCCTTACAGGGAGACATTGTGCAGATAAAAGACGACTATGCGGTGGGCCCCCTTCTTAATTGTTATCTGGGAGAAGGCATCGAAGCCCGCAAAAACTGGTGGCGCGAAGTGCTGGCCGGTACGGAACTGGCGGCCACCGTGAATTCGGGAGAAGTGGATGATTATAAAACAGTGGCGGAACTGGTAGGCACGCTCCGCCGTCAGCCGGAAGAGACCATATGGATATGGGCCGCACAGAATAAACACGACGTGTGCGGCTATTACTGGCTCCTGCATTATATGAAGGAATTCCAGGGCCGGGTATTCATATTGTATTTGAATAATCTTCCCTTTATCAATGAAAAAGGGTTGATATTTTACCCGCAATGGCTTAGTGAAATACCCGCTAAGGAGTTTCTGAAAGCTAAAAAGCTGGCCCGCCCCATTACGCTTAGCGAGTTGGAAGTAGACCCGGACGAATGGAAAAAAATATGTGATGAAAACAGCGGCGTCCGCCTGCTGGAAGGGGGTAAAAAACTATCTACCGCCGGTTACGATTTTTATGATGCAGAACTGCTGAAATTTGTAACGGGCGACTGGCAGAAAGCCTCCCGCGTGATCCACCAGTTTATTTCCAAATCGAAACAGGCTACCGGTGATGCCTACTTACTCTGGCGGCTGAAGCAGCAATCGGCGGCCGGTAAAATAGACCTGCGTACGGATGGTAAAAATGCCAGGGAGCCGGAGATAAAGCAGCGCACGGAAACAGCTGTACCAGGTTGACGAGCATGATAACAGATCATTTCCAATAAAAGACTATGAACAAATTAAGTTCCATACGAAAAGCCAAATCCGTTTTTATAAAATGGAATCTGCACCATATAACGGAACCGGTAAGCAATGGATTGTTGCTGGGGACTTATATGGGCAAGTTATCCAAATGGCTGAAAGAGCACCCGGTAAAAGGATACAACGACTTCTACCAGCCGCAGTGGGACTATAGCCGCCGCTTTACCCTGTATGCCAAAATAGCCGCGGCGGAACAACTGGATCAGCCGATGGACTACCTGGAGTTTGGTGTGGCGAGCGGAGCTTCGTATAAATGGTGGCTGCAGCATAACCGGCACGGCGATTCCCGGTTTTACGGTTTCGATACGTTCGAGGGACTGCCGGAAAAATGGGGACACTTCGACAAGGGAGCCATGTCGTTTAAAATGGAAACGCTGGGCATCGACGATCCGCGGGCTTCTTTTTATAAAGGCCTTTTCCAGGATACACTGGTTCCCTTCCTGGAGCAATATAAAAGCCCGCGCAGAAAGCTGATACACCTGGATGCCGACCTGTTTAGTTCCACCCTGTTTGTACTTACGCAGTTTTACCGGTTCCTGAACGATGGCGACATCATCCTGTTCGACGAGTTCGCCGTTCCCCAGCACGAGTTTCTGGCGTTTAAACTGTTTACGGAAAGTTTCTATATAAAATTCGATATAATAGGCGCCGCCAATAATTATATGTTCCTGGCGGTACGGATTAAGAAAGATGCCTGATACGCTTGCAGGGTCTTACTATCATTGATTAAAAGAGCAATATGAGTGCGAAGGTTAAGAACGAGGGTTTCCAGGATAATGAAATGGGACTAACGGGCCAGTACCGTAACTGGTTCCTGGACTATGCTTCGTATGTAATACTGGAACGGGCGGTGCCTGCCCTGGAAGACGGACTAAAACCCGTACAGCGCCGGATCATGCACGCCATGAAGGAAATGGATGATGGCCGTTACAACAAAGTGGCTAATATCATAGGCCAGAGCATGCAATACCACCCGCACGGAGATGCCAGCATAGGAGATGCGCTGGTAAATATGGGCCAGAAAGACCTGCTGATAGATACCCAGGGCAACTGGGGCGATATCCGTACGGGAGACGATGCCGCCGCCGCCCGGTATATAGAAGCAAGGCCATCGAAGTTTGCCCTCGATGTGGCGTACAATAATAAAACGACGGAATGGTCGCTTAGTTATGATGGCCGCAAGAATGAACCGGTAACCCTTCCCATGAAGTTTCCCCTGCTGCTGGCCCAGGGCGCGGAAGGGATAGCCGTGGGTTTATCCACTAAAATACTTCCGCATAATTTCTGCGAGCTGATAGATGCCGCAATTAAATATTTGAGGGGTAAAAAGTTTGAACTATATCCCGATTTCCTCACCGGTGGCATGATAGACATAAACGGTTATAATGACGGCAAACGGGGCGGTAAGGTAAAAGTGAGAGTGCATATTGAAGAAATCGATAAAAAGACACTGGTGATCCGCGATGTACCCTATGGCGTTACTACCGCCACGCTCATGGAGTCTATCGTGAAGGCTAACGAACAGGGAAAGATCAAGATTAAAAAGGTAACCGACAATACGGCGGCTCGGGTGGAAATACAGGTGGACCTGGCACCGGGCATTTCCCCGGATATAACGATTGACGCATTGTATGCGTTTACGGATTGTGAAGTGAGCATATCGCCCAATGCCTGCGTCATCACCGGACAGAAACCCCGCTTTACCGGAGTACACGAATTGCTGACAGTATCCGTAGACCATACAAAGGATCTGTTGAAAAAAGAACTGGAAATCAAGCTGGCCGAACTTCAGGAAAAATGGCATTTTACATCCCTGGAAAAGATATTCTTTGAAGAAAAGATATATAAGGAACTGGAGAAAAAACATGATACCTGGGATAAGGTACTGGCCGCCATCGACAAGGCTTTCGATCCGTTCAAGAAGCAGTTAAGGCGAGCGATTACCCGCGACGATATCATCAAACTAACGGAAAAGCCTGTACGCCGCATCTACCGGCTGGATATTGACGAACTCAACCAGCAGATCAAAAACCTGGAAGCGGAAATTAAACAGGTAAAATATGACCTGACCAACCTGGTCGATTTCGCCATCGCCTATTACGAAGGGTTATTAAAAAAATACGGAAAAGGCAGGGAGCGAAAAACGGAGATAAAATTGTTCGATACCATACAGGCAAGACATGTTGCCATAGCAAACGTAAAACTATACGTGAACCGCGCAGACGGGTTTATAGGAACCGGTCTGAAAAAAGATGAATTTATAGCCGATTGCTCCGACCTGGATGACATCATCGCGTTCACCAAATCGGGTAAGATGAAAGTGGTAAAAGTAGCCGATAAAACGTTTGTAGGGAAAGATATTATTCACGTAGCCCTTTTTCAGAAAAACGACGAGCGTACGACATATAATATGGTTTACCTGGATGGAAAATCGGGCACCAGCTTCGCCAAACGGTTTAACGTGACCGGAATTACCCGCGACAAAGAATATGATCTTACGAAGGGAACGGAAAAAAGCAAGGTCCATTATTTCTCTTCCAATGCGAACGGAGAGGCGGAAGTGGTGAAAGTGGTGTTGAGTCCTAACAGTACGGCACGTATCAAGGAATTTGATTTTTATTTTGAAGAACTGGAGATTAAGAATAGGGGTAGTATGGGAAATACGGTTACCAAGTATCCGATACGCACAGTGAAGTTTAAAGAAGCCGGCAAGTCTACATTGAACGGGCGTAAACTCTGGTTCGACAGGCAGTTCGGGCGGCTCAATACGGAGGAGAAAGGAACGTACCTGGGCATGTTCGAGGGAGACGACAAAATCATAATCATGTACCGCGACGGTTCTTACGAAATCACTGACCAGGAACTCTTACAGCGTTTCGAATCGGATAAGATATTATTGTTGGAAAAATTCGATGCGGAGAAAATAGTAACCGCCGTATATTATGACAACGACAAGCTCCAGTTCAACGTAAAGCGCTTTAAAATAGAGACCACCACGCTGCACAATAAGTTCTCCGTTATAAAAGAAGGAGCCGGAAACTACCTGGAAGCCGTAACCACTCAACAACAGCCGGTACTTATCGTAAAAACGGGCCGCGGTGCGCAGGCGTCCGAACAGAAAATGAAACTGGGCAAACTGGTAGACGTCACCGGCTGGAGAACCGTGGGAACAAAACTGATCGACTTTACCAAGAGCACCGAGCTCCGGTGGGAAGAAAAAGAAGGCGGAGTTCAGCAAAAAGAATTATTTTAGCAATAATATAAATGGTCAATGGATTTGTTCGTCTAAAACCTCATTCGAACGACAGACGAAGGAGAGGCGAAGGAGAGACGAAGGAAAAATTGGAGAAAAAAACCGATCAAATTGCCTGAAAATAACTACGTAAGCTCCTAATCCAATACCAGACCAAAACAAAAATTCCGTATTTTAATATTACTAAAGAATGCGATCTTTCATATTTCTCATTGCTGACGCTTTCTGTTAATAATCCGCACCGTGGCATTTTTATCCAGGCTGCTCGATAAAAATATCTCGTGCCGTTTAGACCCATCGTTCACTACCATGAGGGCCGTATTGGGCGGATATTTGCCGAGGTTTTCAGCATACATGGTAACTTCGTTTACGTCGAGCGAACTGTCTAACTGGATATATATGTTCAATGCTTCCGCAGAAAGACTCTGACCGGTAAGCACCGGTTTTTTATTGACGAATACACTGATGCTGTCACCATCTATCTGCCCGTTATCGTAAAAACTGATCCTCAAAGAATCGGAATCGACCATTATTTCCTTACTGAGCACATTTACTCTTTTGTTGAAGGACTGCATCAGGTCGGCTATGCCATGCGCTACCGGCTGAATGATAACACCACGGCGGATCACCGGCTTGCCGGGAGTATTTATAATGGAATCGTCTATCTGTGTAGGCGCCACCGCCGGTGTTTCGGGAACTATAACGATATCCTCCGTCTGTGGCTGCCATAGCCTTCGGGTAATGCCGTTGCTGATCACGCTATCCTGGTTGTTTTCGTTCTCATCGCGGGTGAATATGACTTTCAGTTCCGGGCAGGTATACCTGTAAAAACGCTGACTTACCAACATGGCGTCGATATCGCTTTTTACTTTAGATACCCGCAGGGTTCCATAAAGATCCATCCTGCAATCCACACCGTCTATGGATGCCGCCCGGAAATAGGTGAGGGGAACGTCTTTTATAATGAACTCCCTGGTTTTGATATTGTAACGCCCGTGCACGTAAATGCTCCGGTATCCGTCCCGGAAATAATAACCCAGTATGCCTTCCACATTTATACCTTTCTGACGTATGACCAGTTCCGTAAGATAGCTGTTATGGCTTCCATCCAGCATGGCTTCCGCCTTGCCGTACCAGCTACCCGCCACGTTCTGCTGCGCCGGTGCAGTGCATGTTACTGTTAATAAAACGATGAACAGGATTAATCTCATGATGGTAAAGTTAATGAAAATCGTGCCGTATAACGGGAGCTGCTACTTAAGATACCGCTTAATCTCTTTGTCGGTATCCCGCTTCTTGATGGTCTCCCGCTTATCGTGTAGCTTCTTTCCTTTTCCAAGGCCTATCTCTATTTTGGCTATATTTTTTTCAGTAAAGAAGATACGTAAAGGAACAAGGGTGTATCCTTTCTCCGTCATTTTAGCTTCCAGTTTACGGAGTTCTTTTTTATTGAGCAACAGCTTTCTTTCCTGGAGGGGTTCATGTTTTTGGGTGGTACCGAACGCATATTCGGATATATGCAGGCTCTTCACAAAAAGCTCGCCTTTATGAAAAATGCAGTAACTGTCGTTAAAACTTAGTTTACCGGCCCGCAACGATTTTACTTCCGTACCTACCAGCACTACGCCGGCTATCCAGGTGGTTTCTATATAATATTCGAAAAACGCAGATCTGTTTTTAAATTCCATCAGTTGTTAAATAGTGTCAACACCTTCGTTAACTTTTCTTTCATCTCTTTCCTGTCCACTATAAAATCGAGGAACCCGTGCTCCAGTAAAAACTCGCTCCGCTGAAACCCCGGGGGCAGATCTTTTTTGATGGTTTCCTTTATAATCCGCGGACCGGCAAAGCCGATCAGCGCACCGGGCTCGGCTATGTTCAGGTCACCCAGCATACCGAACGAAGCCGATATACCACCGAAAGAAGGATCGGTAAGCAGTGATATATAAGGGATGCCCGCATCTGTTAATTGAGATAACTTGCCGGACACTTTAGCTAACTGCATTAATGAGAAAGCGCTTTCCATCATACGCGCGCCACCGCTTTTGCATATGATTAACAGGGGTACTTTTTGCTCGAGGCAGCGGTCTACCGCTCTTGCTATACGTTCGCCCATCACACTGCCCAGCGACCCACCTATAAATTCAAAGTCCATGCAGGCTATTACCAGCGGCATCGTATTTACTTTACCCGAAGCGATGCGTATGGAATCGGTCAGGTCTGTTTTGTTCCAGGCGTCTTTCAGTCGCTGACTATATGGTTTAAGGTCTGTAAATTCAAGAAAGTCTTTGGAGCGGATGTTTTCAAACAGTATCTCCACCGCGTTGCTGTCGAACAGGATATCGAAATACTCCTCGCTCCCTATGCGATGGTGATGGTTGCATTTGGGGCAAACAAACAAAAGCTCTCTTAGTTCAGTAACAGTACATATATAATTACACTCGGGACATTTAGTCCATAACCCTTCCGGGGTTTCCTTCTTATCGGCGGTGGATGTGGTAATGCCTTTCTTTATACGTTTAAACCAATTGGTTTTTGATTCTGCCGATGTACCGTCTTCGCCGGCCAGGTTGGCATCAAAATCCTCTTCTTGCTTCATCTTTATTTTGGTTTTGGCGGCTAAGGTAAGAAAGAACTGTCAAAAACAGGGTCGGCGTTACAGTATTTAAACATAGCAGCCGATCAGTTGTTAATAGTATTTCAGGTTTCATTTATACGGTAAAACATTAAAACACGATATTATCTTTGACAGTTTTGTATTAATTTTGCACAGCCCTGGAAAACAAACGCCTGAACCGGGTGCCGGTATGCATCAATTTGGCATTAATAAGATAAATAGATTCACGTATGAAATGGTCTGAGTTTTTCACTTCATCTGTAGGCAAGAAGTTTATAATGGGATTTACAGGATTGTTTCTTATCTCTTTCCTGGTGATACACGTAGGGCTTAACGCCTGCATCTGGGCGAACGATAATGGCGAAATGTTTAATAAAGCCGCTCACTTCATGGGATCGATGATCATTATACGCATCATGGAAGTGGGACTGATGGCAGGTATCTTTTTACATGCGGTGCAGGGTCTTTTACTTACCGCACAAAATAATAAACGGCGCGCGGTAGGGTATGCTATACCAATGGGTAATAAAGGCAGTAAATGGTACAGCCGCTGGATGGGTTTGCTTGGCACGCTTATATTATTATTCCTGATACTCCACTGGTATAATTTCTGGATTCCTTCCCGCTTCACCGGTGTGGAGGAAGTGTTTATAGACAATAAACCCTATCATGACCTGTATCGCCTCATGATCATTACGTTCAGCGAATGGTGGGTGGTTATCATCTATGTATTGGGTTGCCTGTCGCTGGCCTATCACCTGATGCACGGTTTTCATTCTGCCTTTAAATCGCTGGGATTGCATAACCGCCGTTACCTGGTGCTGCTTCAGAGTGTCGGTATCGTTTTCTCTGTCGTGGTAGCAGGTGCATTTGCTATGATGCCCATATCCATGAAGCTGGGTTGGGTTAGTTAACAAACCGTATTGGTATAGAAAAGTAGTATTTAACATTCAATATAAGGTGTCATGATAAATTCAAAAATTCCTCAAGGTGCGTTAGAGAGTAAGTGGAATGAGTACAAAGGGCATGTTAAATTGGTGAATCCTTCCAATAAACGTAATATCGAAATCATTATAGTAGGCACGGGGCTGGCGGGCGCTTCCGCCGCCGCTTCGCTGGGAGAGCTGGGGTATAAAGTAAAAGCTTTCTGCTTCCAGGATTCTCCCCGCCGTGCGCACAGCATCGCGGCACAGGGAGGCATTAATGCAGCTAAGAATTACCAGAACGACGGAGACTCTGTTTTCCGTCTTTTTTATGATACTATCAAAGGAGGCGATTACCGTTCGCGCGAGGCGAACGTGCACCGTCTGGCCGAAGTAAGCGTTAACATCATCGACCAGTGCGTGGCGCAAGGTGTTCCGTTTGCCAGGGAATATGGCGGACTGCTAAGCAACCGCTCGTTCGGAGGTACCCAGGTACAACGTACGTTTTATGCTGCCGGGCAAACCGGTCAGCAACTGCTGATAGGGGCTTACCAATCGCTCGAACGCCAGGTGGCTCTGGGCAATGTGGAAATGTATGCCCGGCACGAAATGATGGACATTGTTAAGATCGATGGTAAAGCACGAGGCATTATTGCCCGCAACCTGGTAACAGGTAAGCTGGAGAAATATTTCGGTCATGCAGTACTGTTATGCAGCGGCGGATATGGAAATGTATTTTACCTGAGCACCAATGCCATGGGCTCTAACGTGACGGCCGCCTGGAAAGCGCATAAACAGGGTGCATTGTTCGGTAATCCCTGCTTTACGCAAATTCACCCTACCTGCATCCCGGTTTCCGGCGAGCACCAGAGCAAACTGACGCTTATGTCGGAGTCGCTGAGAAACGATGGAAGAATATGGGTGCCCAAAAAACAGAACGATACGCGCCGTGCAGCGGATATACCGGAAGACGAGCGCGATTATTACCTCGAAAGAAGATACCCTGCTTTTGGTAACCTGGTGCCGCGCGACGTTGCTTCCAGGGCCGCCAAAGAAAGATGCGACCTGGGTTATGGAGTAGGTAATTCCAAACAGGCCGTATACCTCGACTTCGCTTTTTCGATACAGCGGTATGGACAGAGTGAAGTGAATAAACGGGGACTTGCCAATGCAGACGCGGCTACGGTAACTGCGCTCGGAAGAGAAGTGGTCAAGGAAAAATATGGTAACCTTTTCGATATGTACGAAAAGATCACGGGGGAAAACCCTTACGAAACAGCGATGCGTATTTTCCCGGCAGTGCACTACACGATGGGAGGCTTATGGGTGGATTATGAACTCATGACCTCGGTACCCGGTTTATACGCGCTGGGCGAAGCCAATTTCTCCGATCATGGGGCCAATCGCCTGGGCGCTTCCGCACTGATGCAGGGACTGGCAGACGGATACTTCGTAGCACCTTATACGGTTGGTAGTTACCTGGCAGATGAAATAGGTACTAAGGCAA
This sequence comes from Chitinophagaceae bacterium, assembly GCA_031399065.1. Lineage (GTDB taxonomy): Bacteria > Bacteroidota > Bacteroidia > Chitinophagales > Chitinophagaceae > JADCRZ01. The sequence continues at coordinate 47,363 of JANNOM010000019.1, read as the reverse complement.
TACCGGTAGATCACCCGGCATTTGTGGAAGCGGAAAAAAAGGTGAGCGACCGTATCAACAGTCTGATGTCGATCAAGGGAAACCAGACGGTGGAGAGCTTCCACAAACGACTGGGGAAGATCATGTGGAATAAATGCGGTATGGCCAGGAGCGAAGCGGGACTTACCGAAGCGATTGCAGAGATCCGGGCACTGAAAAAAGAATTCTGGAGCGATGTAAGAATACCCGGCAGTGCCGATGAAATGAATTCGGAGCTGGATAAGGCCAACCGGGTGGCGGACTTTATAGAACTGGGAGAACTGATGTGTATCGACGCACTTGACCGCAACGAAAGCTGCGGAGGCCACTTCCGGGAAGAGTCGCAGACCGAAGAGGGCGAAGCAAAACGGGATGACGAGCAGTATGCATATGTGGCGGCCTGGGAGTTTAAAGGGGAACATGAGTGGGAATTGCATAAAGAAAAACTGGACTTCGAAATAGCCAAACCGAGCCAGCGTTCTTATAAATAATTTTGAAGGTATCCTGATTGAATCATTTCAAATAAGCAGATTGATTATGGAACATTATAACATGAGCCTTACGCTTAAAGTGTGGCGCCAGAAAAATGCGAAGTCGGCGGGAAAGTTTGAAACATATAAGGTTTCTGATGTGTCGAGTGAAATGTCTTTCCTGGAAATGATAGATGTACTCAATGAGCGGCTGATATCGGAAGGTAAAGAGCCTATTGCTTTCGACCACGACTGCCGCGAGGGAATATGCGGCTCCTGTAATATGTATATCAATGGACGGCCGCATGGTCCCTGGCACGCCAATACCACCTGCCAGTTGCACATGCGGGCTTATAAAGACGGCGATACCATTGTGGTGGAACCATGGAGGGCCAACGCTTTCCCGGTTATTAAAGATCTTATCGTAGACAGAAGCGCGTTCGACCGGATCATTCAGGCGGGGGGGTATATATCGGTTAATACGGGTAACGCCGTAGACGCTAATGCAGTATCCATAGAAAAGGATAAAGCCGATGCGTCGTTTGCCAATGCCATGTGTATTGCCTGCGGAGCCTGCGTAGCTGCCTGTAAGAACAGCTCGGCCATGTTGTTCATGAGTGCTAAAGTGGCGCACCTTTCGCTGCTTCCCCAGGGGTCTCCGGAAAAAACGACCCGTGTAACCAATATGGTGGCGCAGATGGACAAAGAAGGATTCGGAAGCTGCACGTTTACGGGTGCTTGTGAGGCTGTATGTCCTAAGGAGATTTCTATTACCAGTATAGCGCGTTTGCACGGCGAATATATAGGAGCCGGGCTCACGGCCAATAAATAACGTTTTCAATAATGCAGCGTGCCACGGTAACCGTTTAAACCCGGTATGCCGTGGCATGGCTTTTCTAAAAATTCACTCTTTTCAATGATTAATGTAAATAACGTAACCCTGGCTTATGGTAAACGGGTTCTGTTTGATGAAGTAAATATCAATTTTTCCAAAGGCAACTGCTATGGTATTATCGGGGCCAATGGTGCCGGTAAGTCGACGTTTATGAAGATCATAAGCGGGGAAATAGAACCTAATAAGGGAACGGTAAACATTACACCGGGCGAACGGATGGCAGTGCTTAACCAGAACCAGTTCGCTTTCGATAATGAAACGGTACTGAATACCGTGATGATGGGTCATAAAAAAATGTGGAAAGTGATGCACGAGCGGGATGCGCTGTATGCCAAGGAAGATTTTACCGAAGCGGATGGCGTTAAAGCCGGAGAGCTCGAAGAACAATTCGGGGAAATGGGTGGTTACACGGCAGAGAGCGACGCCGCTACGTTTTTAAGCGAACTGGGCGTGGATGACGATCTGCATCAATCGCTGATGAAAGACATAGCCGCCAACCTGAAAGTGAGGGTGCTGCTGGCACAGGCCCTGTTCGGTAACCCGGATATCCTGCTATTGGATGAGCCTACCAATAACCTCGATGTGGAAACGATCGCCTGGCTGGAGAACTTCCTGGCCGATTATGAAAATATTGTGCTGGTCGTAAGTCACGATCGTCACTTCCTGGATGCGGTATGTACCCACGTGGCCGACGTAGACAAGTGCAAGATAAAAGTGTATACCGGTAACTATACGTTCTGGTACGAAAGTTCGCAGTTGGCCGCCCGGCAGGCTTCCGACAAGAATAAAAAAACGGAAGACAAAAAGAAGGACCTGCTGGATTTCATCGCGCGCTTCAGTGCCAATGCCTCCAAGAGCAAGCAGGCCACTTCGCGCAAGAAAGCGCTGGATAAGCTGGTGTTTGAAGACATTACACCCAGTAACCGCAAGTACCCTGGCATTATATACAAACAGGAGAGGGAAGTGGGCAACGAGATACTGAAAGTGGAAGACCTTACTAAAAAAACGGAAGACAGGACGCTTTTCAGTAAGGTGCGGTTCGATGTGCAGAAAGGAGATAAAATCGCTTTCATCAGTCGCGACCCGCTGGCCCTTACTACTTTTTTTGAAGTGATCAATGGAAGGGTGCCTGCAGATAAAGGCATTTATGAATGGGGCACAACGGTTACCACTGCTTATCTTCCCAATGACAATAACGAGTATTTTGAAGGCAGTCAGCTTAACCTGATGGACTGGCTGCGTCAATACGTACCACCTACGGCTAAAGACGTGGATGAAGATTTCCTGCGCAGCTTTTTGGGCAAGATGTTATTTACGGGCGACGAAATACTGAAGAAGACGAATGTGCTGAGCGGGGGAGAAAAAGTGCGCTGCATGATCAGTAAAATGATGCTCCAGAATCCCAATGTACTGATGCTGGATGAACCCACCAATCACCTCGATCTTGAAAGCATCATCGCCTTTAATGACAGTATGGTTTCTTATACCGGCGTAGTACTGCTCACCACGCACGATCACCAGTTCATGCAAACAGTGGCTAACCGCATCATAGAGCTTACGCCTAAGGGCATTATCGATAAGCTGATGACATACGACGAATACCTGGCAGATGAAAGAATCAAAGCACTGAGGGAGGAAATGTATAACTAATACTTGTTCTTAATGATGGTGCCGGGCAGGTTATGGTCAAGAAAACATTTCACGTACATCGGAATGTTTTTATCCTGCAGGGGTTTTATCGTTTTGGGATGTATTATCTTGGCCCCGTTATACGCTATCTCCGTCATTTCCTGGTAGGTAAGTTCTTTTAACAATACGGCCTCCGGAAACTCCCGGGGATCGGCACTCATAACGCCCGCTACATCTTTCCATAGCGTGATACTTTCTGCACCGAGCATATTGGCAAATACGGCAGCCGTATAATCGCTGCCTTCTCTGCCCAGGGTAGTGCTTTCATTTTCATCGGTGGAGCCTATAAAGCCCTGCGTAATTATAATTTCCGTTTCATTAAACAAAGGCCTCAATATATCGGCCGTTCGTTGCAGGGAAATATCCCAGTCAATCACTGCCTCCCGGAAGGTGTCGTTCGTACGGAGTACATCACGTACATCCACCCATTTATTCATAATGCCTTCCTGGTTAAAGTAAGCACTTATGATGGCCGATGAAAGCATTTCACCGATACATACTACCTGGTCGTAGTAATAATCATATTCCTGCACGGGGTTATCATGAAGCAGCCATTCTATTTCGGTGAAAAAGCCCGAAAGATGTTCAACCGTTTGCGGGTATCCGTTATCCAGCAGTTCCCGCGCAATGGTAAGATGCTGCTCTTTAATGGTATTGAAGATGGCTATAGCCTCTTCGCGGCGTTTATCATAAAAAGCCTCCGCCACTTTTTCCAATGCATTGGTCGTTTTACCCATTGCGGATATCACGATCAGCGTCTTACCGCCGGATGTGTTCCGGGTAATAGCAGCCATTTGTTTAATCCTGTCCTTGTCCCTGATACTTGCGCCTCCTAATTTATACACTTTCATGCGGGCTAATTAAATTGTCAGCAAATATAGCTGACCCTTATATTTGTACCACAAAAATTGCCGCATGAGCACCATAAACCGGAAAATTTCGACGCTGGATGAATTCACTATCCAGCAACTGCGCGACTTCCCCCATGCCACCGGTGAACTGAGCCGCCTGCTGCGGGATATCGGGCTCGCTGCCAAGCGTATTAACGTGGAAGTGAATAAAGCCGGGTTGGTGGACATCCTGGGCGATTACGGCACCGTGAATGTACAGGGAGAGGATGTTAAAAAGCTGGATATATTTGCCAATAACCAGTTTATGGGTGTACTGAGGCACGGCATTAGTTGCGCCGGTATCGGCAGTGAAGAAATGGACGACTTCGTGATCTTCGATGACGAAATAAGCAATCATTCCAAATACGTGGTATTGTTCGACCCGCTGGACGGCAGCGGGAATATAGATGTGAACGTTTCGATAGGTACCATTTTCAGCGTTTTCCCGAGGATAAGTCCCAAAGGACAACCCTGCACCCGAGAGGACTTTCTGCAGCCCGGCAAAAAGCAGGTGGCGGCGGGATATATCATTTACGGCTCCAGTACCATGATGGTGTACGCTACACGACGGGGAGTAAACGGGTTCACCCTCGACCAGTCCATTGGAGAATTTTGCCTCAGTCACCCCGACATCAAATGCCCCGAATCTGGAAGAATATATTCAGTGAACCATGGTAACTTTTTCCAGTACGAAGAAGGTACGCGTAACTACATCGATACCTGCCAGAAAAAAGACAAGACCAACGGCGGTCCTTACACGCAGCGATACATAGGAAGTATGGTGGCGGATGTACACCGTAACCTGATAAAAGGCGGTATCTTTATGTACCCGGGAACCACCGACAAACCGAAAGGCAAGCTTCGTTTATTATATGAATGCAATCCATTCGCGTTTATAACGGAAGTGGCGGGTGGAAAGGCAACAGACGGCAGGCAGCGGATACTGGACGTGCAACCAACGGAACTGCATCAGCGCTCTCCTTTTTTTGTCGGCAGCAGGTCGATGATGGAAGAGCTGGAACATCACTGGCAAGCCGTTAAATAACTTTATTATGAATACCATTATTTCAGTAAAAGATCTGTATAAAACATACGGCGAGCTCGAAGCGGTGAAAGGCATCAGTTTCGATGTTTACGAAGGAGAGATATTCGGTTTACTGGGCCCCAACGGAGCCGGTAAATCCACTACGCTGGAGATCATAGAAACACTGCGGCAAAAAACCAGCGGTGAAGTAATGGTGGGTGGTTTAAACCTTGATACTTCGCCCGAAGATATCAAAAAGATTATCGGGGTGCAGTTGCAAAGCTCCGGGTATTATCCCGGACTTAATCTTACCGAACTTATTACACTCTTCGGGGGACTGTACAACCGTCCCGCAGATGCCAGGGAACTGCTCGGATTGGTGAACCTTCAGGATAAAGCCAAAGCCAAGTTCAAGGAGCTGAGCGGAGGGCAAAAGCAGCGGTTCTCCATTGCCACCACCCTTATCAACCAACCCAGGATCATATTCCTGGATGAACCTACTACCGGTCTCGACCCGCAGGCCAGAAGAAACCTCTGGGATCTGATCCGCGATATCAGGAACAAAGGAACCACGGTGATCATCACTACCCATTATATGGACGAAGCGGAGGTACTGTGCGACCGGGTAGCGATTATCGACTCCGGCAAAATAGTGGCTATTAATTCTCCGGATAAACTGATAGACGATTTGATCGGAACGGGCTTTGAAAGAAAGCAACAGGTGAAAACTGCCAACCTGGAAGATGTATTTATACAGCTTACCGGGAAGGAATGGCGGGATGAATAAAGCGTACAAAAGCAAACGAATGAGCGATTTGAGCTGGAAGAAAATTTCCTCCGAATACCTAAGCAATCATATTTATTTCACTGCCCGGCGCGATGTATGCCAGCGGCAGGACGGAACTATCATTGACCCATATTTTGTAGTGGAGATTCCGCGCTCCGCCACGGCCCTTGCCATTACTGAAGATAACAAAGTGCTGCTGGTTCGTCAGTACCGTCATCCCCTGGAAAGAACACTGATTGAAACGCCGGGAGGGTTTATAGATGAAGGGGAGGACTTTGCAGACGGCATGCGGCGCGAATTGCTGGAAGAAACGGGTTATGAATTTAAAGACATCGAGCACCTGGCGGAAGTTGCGGCCAATCCGGGTATACTTTCAGGCTATACCGATCTTTTTCTCGCAACGGGCGGTAAAAAGAAGGGTAAGCAGCAATTAGATCATAATGAAGAAATAGAAGTTATAGAGGTAGAAATAGATGACTTAATAAGCATGGTTATGACTAACCGGATTTTGCAATCCCTGCATGTGAACTGTATCTTTTATGCTTTACTTAAATTGAAAAAATTAAAGTTAATAGATGCAGGGCCTGGTAATTTACTTTAATTTTTGATAAAGGTATTTGTCCGGTTTACGTTTTCATGCCCGGTACGAATGAAATAGAATCCTTTACTTAGCAAAGAACAAAATATAGTAGACCGGCCATTTTCATCAATGATTTTTGGATATAACTGCTCCCCATTACCATTGTACAAATTAATAACCGGCTTTTGCTGCCCCTGCCATTCTATTACGATATAGTCCGTAAAAGGATTGGGGTATATTTTCAGCTTATCTTCAGTTAGGAAGACCAGTTCGCGGATCGCACTATTTGAGGAAGCGCCGTCCATGTCAGTTTGTTTCAGCCGGTAGTAAGCTTTTCCTTTTAGCGGACGTTCATCAAATGCTTCATAGAAAGTATTGCTGTTACCATTCCCTGCACTTTTAACGCTAAACAGATCAAACCAAGAAAGACCGTCAATGCAACGTTGTATAGTAAAAAAAGCATTATTGGTTTCTGAAGCAGTTGCCCAGTTCAATTTTGCACGCCCGGATTTTAAAGTGGCATTGAAAAAGAGCAACCTGACAGGCAGTGTAGTCGAAGAAGCGTTAACCGAACCAATAAAATAACTATTGGAAAGGTTGGCAGCCGATAGGGCGATCCGGTTAACCTGTGGATTGGTTATTGTTCCTCCATTAGTGCCTGCCGTTCCTATAATATTTGCTGCGAGTGTGAGCCGGAGATCCGCGATATCGGCAACAACGCCAAAGCCCGTTCCCCGGGCACTTAATTCGTAGGTGCCGCCGGCCAGGCCATTTGCTGTACTGATTGCCCAGTTTAAATTTTTTCGGACTTCCAGGTTTGCTGCGCCATCGGGAAAGGAAACAGCCGTATTGCCTGCAGCATTATTATAAGCTATGGTAATGGTGCCTCCGGTAGTAGGGGCAGTGGATGGGGCCGATACAAATAAAGGCTGGTAATCCGTTAGTGTACCCATGGGGAACAGGCCATTTGAAGACCCTGCTGGTATATTGGTTGTATTGAACCATCTTACAAAGGAACCCGTGTTAATGATTGTTCCGTTGCTTCTGGACAGTGTGCCTCTGTTTGCAACGGATGTCCCAAGTGTGAGTATACTGTTATTAAGATCCACATTGCCTTGTGTCATAACCAATGTGGAAGAAGTAGTTACATTATTTACAAGTTGAATACCTGCTCCGGTATTATTCAATATAAGGCTTGCGAAAACTTCCCCGCCCGGTACTGTGATGGTTTGAAGGCTTGTTCCTTTAAATTCTACGGTACTGGTAGATTCGCTGAATCCTATAGAACTATGATTAATCCAGTTACCCATAAGAGCAATCGAGTTGCTTCCCGCTGCAAATGCACCCGAACTGATTGTCAAATTTCCGTTGATTACTATACTATTGCTTAAGGAGATTGTATTAGAGATCACCGAAACATTATTGAAATTCATTCCACTGCTACTTATTGCCAGGTTATTTCTACCAAAAACCACCGTAGAAGATGCAGGATCTACCGTTCCGCTAATATATGTCCAGTCGCGGCTTTCTGAAATAATGCCATTCAGTGTAAGTATACCGGATGCTTTCTGAATTCTGATATGAGCCATTCTGCCTTGTCCAGAAGGAGAAGTGCCGTCTAATGTTTGCGCTCCGGTGCCATTTATAAGAATAGTTCCTGTTCCGCCACCACTGGTAGATGTATTGGTTATCAGTATATCGCCCTGGGCCTGGATAGCTGTTGATGCACTTATAGGTGTATTAATTGTAACAGCTGAATTGCCGGAAGTGATAAGCGTACCTGAAACAGTAAGTATGGTACCTGAAAGTACAGTGTAAGTATTGCTTATAGTTCCTTCAAAATTTACGTGGTTCAGCGTATGACTTCCACTTAGGGAAAGGCTGCCGTTGTATACCACCGTGGCATTGTTAGTTGATAGATCTAACGTTCCGGATAGGAAGGTCCAGTTTCCGCGTACGGTAATGATAGCAGGGAAAGTAAGCGTTCCCGATGGCTTATTAATGGTAACAGCAGGTAAGTTACACTGGTTGATCAGTAATGAACTAATGATCTGCTGGTTTATAGGAGCAACAAATGCTATTAATGTACTACCCGATCCGGAAGTGGCTGTATTCGTTAAAATCAGGTCACCATTCAGATTGATTGTTCCATTATTTAAAAATATGTTACCTGTTCCGGACATCGTCATGTTGCCTGTAATATTAAGTGTGGTAGCCCCGGTAAGTGTATAGGTATAACCTGCAGCACCATCAAATGTGATATTGTTCAAAGAATGCGTTCCGCTGATAGTCATGGAATTTCCGAAAACAATATTGCTGTTATTGGTGGAAACGTCGAGGCTCCCGGTGGTGTACGTATAATTTCCTTTTACAGTTATGGTGGATGGCAATGTTAACATACCGGAGTTTTTATTGATGACGATGGAGGGAAGGCTGCTCTGGTATGATGACAGTGATCCGGTAATGGCCTGGTTTGCTGTACCTGTAACATTGATAACTGCATTTCCGCCGCCGCCGGTAGCTGTATTGGTCAGGTTGAGATTACCCTCCAGGTTAATGGCACCTGTATTTAGCAAAACATTTCCACTGCCACTGATAGCCATATTGCCGGTAAGATTTAACGTAGTACCTGCCGCTATTGTGTATGCATAAGAACCCCCGCCGTCAAAAACAACATTACGTAACGTGTGGTTGCCGCTTACAGTCAGCGTAAACCCAAATACTACTGTGGAATTGTTGGTAGTTGCATCTATTGTACCAGCTATATAAGTCCAGTTGTTTTTCACCGTAATAAGTGAAGGCAACGTCAGCGTACCGCTTGCTTTATCAATAGTTACCCTGGGTAATGTACCCTGAAAAATAACCCCGGTCGAGGTGATATTTTGATTCCCTGTTCCATTGATTAATAATGTACCGGAACCTCCACCTGCAACACCTGTGTTATTATTTATAATGTTTCCCTGCACTGCTATGGTCCCCGTGTTAATGATAATCTGGTTGGCAGTACCGGTTTCCATGGTGTAATCGTTGGCGACTGTAATCGTATTCCCCGATGCGATTGTAAGTGCGATCGTTCCCGAAGTATTGATACTTAAATTATATAGGGTGAAACTTCCTGTTATAGTTAATGTTCTAACGATATGAACGGTAGATGTTCCGGGATCTATTAATCCGGCGGTATAGGTTACATTTCCGAAAAATGAAATATTTCCGGAAAAAGTTAGTGTTCCACCTGGTTTATTAATGATTATATTGGGAAGACGGCTCTGGCCTGCAACAATAGCTGTACCATCAATCATTTGATTGGATGCGCCTATAATATTTATGGTGGCAGATCCTCCACTTCCATATGCAGTATTGACCAGCAGCAGATTTCCATATACATCTATGTTTCCTGAATTTAACTGCAAATTTCCAAATCCGCTAATAGTAACATCTTCGGTAGCCGTAATTGTGGTGCCCGTAGCAATAGTAAAGATGCCCCCTGAACTGGTTACATCAAAGGCAATATTATCCAAAATTATATTACCGGTAATTATACCACCTCTTGTAAAGCAAAAAGTATAGCCTGATGTATTTACTGTTCCTGCTATGTAAGTAAAATCATTTGATGCGGCGGGGAAATTACTGAGATTCAAATCCCCCGAACTTTTATTAATGACCACTTTTGGCAAAGCACCCTGGAAAGCAGTGACCGCACCAACAAAGTTCTGATCAACAGTGCCGTTAATAATAATTTCTGCATTGCCACTACAATTGTATGCCGTATTACTTACTATAATGTTTCCTTTTACATGGATAATTCCTGTATTTACAGTATAGAATGACGAACCCGTAAAGTTTAAATCGCTGATTACCGTTATAATACCGGCAGATGATAATGTATAGGGCCTTCCGAGACCGACAAATTCAAGCACGTAAAAGGTGGGACTTATCCCCGTTGTTGTTTGCGCAGTGTTATTGAGAGTATTGAAGCGCACCGTACCATTATTGTGCGCAAAAGATCCACTTGTAAAAGCCGCATTGTCTCTTAATTCCAGTATGCCGGTAGTTGAAGTAAATGCAGTACCGGACAGGCTAAAAGCACCGGTGATGGTAATACCGGCCGTTCCCCCATTAAATATTCCGCCTATTAACGTAGCGGTACCAGCAATTGATATCGTGCTGGCACCCTGAATTAACGTCCCTGTATATCCGCTGCTCACGAGTAGGTTTGTTATACTTACCGCGACATCCATCGTACAATTCCCCATGCCTGCATTATCAAAGGTAACAATATCCAATGCGCCCGGAACACTTGCCCCGCCCGAACCACCGGAACTTGCTGACCAATTGCTGGTATTACTCCAGTTTGAAGGTAAAGGGGCAATCCAATAACGGTTGGCGGCCTGCGAAGAGAAAGAACCGCAAAAACAACTGATGATAATAAAAGTGCTTTTTACAACAAAGACAATGGTTTTATGTAAAGCCAAAGGCTTTAGCAGGGGGTAAAGTTTCATAAATAGCTGTGATAATAGATTGGTGAACGGGCGACTTATCACAACGGATGCGTAAACTTATATATTGTTTCTGTAAAAAGTAGATACGGTCATTTTCAACCATAATAACATAATACATTCCATATTAGGTATAATCACTTAGCCAATTTACTGAATATGCCCGTTTTTGTTTTTATTGTTTCTTTGTAGTATCAACTGCCTTCTTTTTAAAAAGATTATTCAGTACATTCTTACCTGCTTCCTCGATGCGTTTTTTCGGATCTGCGGCAGGAGCTTTCGATGTAGTATCGTTTTTGTTGCCTCCTATCTGCTTTAGCAGTTCGTCTTTAGCATTTTTCAATACCTCGTTTCGAACCGCTGTAAGCGTATCTCTTAATACTTTCTTAGAGCTGTCTATCTTAGCCTGGGCAAAATCCGTGGCCTGTTTTTTAAGGTCGTCGGTAATGCTGCCGCCGGCCTCCTTCATATTCAGGTTGAGTACCGGGTTTTTGATGGTACCACCCATACCTACCTTAAGGTTGATTACATCACTCATTTTAACCGGTATACCTTTGGCTGTGGCCTGCGAAGCCAGGTTATTGACCAATGCATTGGCCTGTGCACCCATGAGGGCCCTGGGTAATTTCATATTGATCACATAATCGATGGATTGGTCCAGCCCATGAATACCGCCGATCTCCATGTCGATATCTTTAACCTTTACTTTAAACGGCTTTACAAGTACTTTGCCGTTGGAAAATTCAAAATACGTTTTTACATCCTTAAGAGATAACTTCTGGAGTTCGCTTACCTTAAGGGCAGAAGCCAGTTTGTCCATCGGGCCGAATTTATTTAATACCCCTTCCATTATCAGCAGTACCCCCTTTCCGCTTAAGGTAGCCAGATCGGGCATCATGGATTCGCCGAGCCTGCCACTCAGGTTAAGCTGGGAAGTTATTTTACCCGACAGAAACTGGGCTACCGGCATCAGCTTCTGTACGGTATTAAACGCTAAAAACGTTTTCTGAATATCCACTCCCTGCATATCGTAACTGAATGACATGTCAGGCTTGGTTTTGCTTGTTCTGGTAGAATAGGAGCCCGTAACCGCCATAGTTCCGCCCAGGGTGTTGCCTTTTACGTTGGTCAGTTGTACGGCTTCGTCTTTTACCTGTACTTTGCCGGTCAGGTTTTCTATTATAATGTTATCGTATTTTACACTCCCCGCATTGGCATTGATTACGAACGATATATTTTTTGGTACAGCAAATGGTTGCGAAGTAGCAGGAGTAGTAGTTGTGGGTGATGGAGAGGTTGCGGCCGGTGTTCCCATCAGGGCATTAACATCCAATCTGTCTGCTTTAACGTTGAGAACACCATCCAGCGGTTCGTCTTTCAATACATAGGGAATGGCATTGTTAATGCTTCCGTTGGCGGTGAAGCTGGATTTCTGGTAAGTACCCGCCAGTTCGTTGATGGTAATATTGCTTGGATTGAATGTAGCCAGTAATTTATTAAGCTGAATACCATCCGGGTAGTCTTTGGAAGCATACAGAAAGTTAAGCATACGCAAGGTACCGGCAGTGGCTATTTTGTCGTATTGTTCTTTATCGATGGAAGACTTGTTACCCCGGAAACTGATATCGGCATCGAGTGTACCAGCCAGCCGGCTACCGGGTTCCAGCGTTACAAACTGCGCTATATTGGCGAGGTTAAAGCGTCCTTTAGCCGCCCCGTCGAAAAACAGGTCGGATGCGGGTGTCTTTATCAATAGCTTAAAATCAACCGCCTCGCTGCCGATCTCCACATGACCGGCAGGGATTGTAACCACGGTATGGTCTGCTATTCCATCGGGGTTTTGAATTTCTATTTTAAAATTAGTATTCTTCACCGGCTGCGGTACGTCTTTGGAAGCATACGAAAGATTGCTGATATCCAGGAATCCACTGGCCGTAAATGGCCCAGGCTTCTGCTGCGTTACCACAACCACATTGCCTTTCGCGCTGATGTCCGCCTTTATAATACCCGCCAGCCGCGTACCGGCTTCCAGCTTTACGAACTGCGAAATACGGGACAGGTCCAGTCTTCCCTTAGCTGCGGCATCTATATACATATCTGTCATCGGCTTCTTCAACAGCAACCGGAAATCGAAAGGCTCGTTGTCCATTTCAATATGACCGGTCGGTATGTCCACTACGGTATTATCAGTAACACCATCAGGATTATTTATCTTAAGGGTGAGATTAATATTTTTTACCGGCTGCGGCAGGTCGGGGTACTGGAAGAACCCGTTTTTAATATCCATATTAATATTGTAGGCAGGTATCTGTACGCTGTTATAATTACCTTTCACAAAACCATTAAATACGGCCGTTCCGCTGGTCTTTATTTTATCGAAGTCGTTTTTGTACACGGCAGGCACTAAAGACAACAGGTCTTTAAACTGGGTGGAAGGTGCGTTGAACTTTATGTCCATCCCGTACGTGGTGTCATTTACAAATTGGAAATAGCCTTCCGTTGCCAGCTTTAAATTATTAACCTGTATGTTGTCCGTTTTGAAAGTGTATTTGTTCTGGGCATTATCGATCTGAAGGTCTGCATCTATTTCTGTAGCAGCATTGATAAGGTAAGGTACGCCGCCATAATTAAAACTTACCGCACCGGCTTTGGTTGTGGTGACGAGGGTAAAAAGGGTTGCAGTAAAGTCGCCGCTGCCGCTATGATCGAGTTGAACGATTTCTGCGCTCATATTACTGCTGTCGTCCCTGTAGTTGATATATCCGTTATTGATCGTATACTGTTTCAGTTCCAGGTTAAAAGGCTTTGTGCTTTCTTCGGGAACGGTCGCCGCACTCGTATCTGGTTTCATAATATCCCAGTTCACTTTGCCCTCTTTGGTTACGATCGCGTGTATCCTGGGATCGTTCAGCGTAATGGAGTGGATCTTCATATTGCTTCCCCGTATCACGCTGACCAGGTCCAGTGCCACATCGATGTCTTTAGCGGAGATGAGCGTATCTTTCGCGAATTCGCCCAGGCCAATTACCTGCAACCCTTCGAGGGCGGCAGATACGCGCGGGAAATGCCGGAAAAAGGAAATATCCAGATCCTTGAAATCGGCTTTGGCATTTAGGGAGCGATTGATCTCGGTTTTCGCGATGGTTATAAGTTTATCTTTAAAAAGGAAAGGAATGGCAAATGCAATAACGATAAGGCCGACGAAAACGATAAGGGCAATTTTAAGGATTTTTCTAAGCATACTGATACATTTTATGACCCGGATAGTGAATTAAAGCGTGAATTTACTGCTTCTTTGATAATTTTACCACACAATAGCTGCCGTACAGCTAATAATTATGACACCAGAAAGAACCGAAAGATTACAGTCTGTTTTGAATAAACGCCAGGGCAATATCACTCTGGTACTGGAAAACGTATTTGACCCTCATAATATTTCAGCAGTGATGAGAACTTGTGACGCGGTAGGGGTTCAGGAGATATATGTACTCAATACGCGCATCGCACCGCATAAGAAATGGGGCACTAAAAGTTCTTCCAGCGCGCACAAATGGCTCACCGTCCACCAGTTTACTAGCGTGGAGGAATGTATGGTGGTAGTAAGAAAGAAATACGACCGTATCCTAACCACCCATCTGGGCAGCGATGCGGTCGATTTATACCAAACGGATCTCACCCAAAGCATAGCACTGGTGTTTGGGAACGAACATTCAGGTGTGAGTGATGAAATACGTAGCCTGTCTGACGGCAATTTTATTATACCGCAGGTAGGTATCATCCGTTCGCTTAATATTTCGGTGGCCTGTGCAGTTACGCTATATGAAGCATACCGGCAAAAAACGCTGGCAGGGCATTATGACAAACCGGGTTTGCCGGAAACGGATTATAAAAATCTGCTTGGTGAGTGGAAGATGTATGATAGGCTCCTGGCTCAGGAGGAGTAGTGATGATTAAACGATTGGAAACCATATTGCTGCGGAAAGCCAGCCAGCCCATAACCGTTGATATGTTAACAATGAAATATATAGATCCAAAGCGATAGAACCTACATTCTTTCAGGCACCCTGATCCCCAATAAACCCATCCCCGTTTTAATTACCTGCGCCGTTAAATAAGCCAGCTTCAAACGAAAGTGTCTCTTTTCCTCCGTCTCCGCATTGCTGATGGAATGCTGGGTATAAAATGAATTAAAAGCCTGGGCCAGGTTAAATATATATATAGCTATTTTAGAAGGGTCATATTCCGCTCCCGATTCTTCCACTACGCAAGGAAACTGCTCCAGTAAGATGGTCAGTTTCTTTTCAAGTGGCAGTAGGGGAGCTGCCAGCTCACTGGCCTCCATAACCGGTAATGCCGATTTTCTAAGGATGCTCTTTATTCTTGCATGGGTATACTGTATAAAAGGACCGGTAAACCCATGAAAGTCGATACTCTCTTCCGGATTGAATATCATTTTCTTTTTCGGGTCTACCCGCAGCAGGAAGAACTTCAGTGCGCCAAGCCCGATTATTTCATGTAATTCTTTTAACTCTTCTTCGGTAAAATCATTTACTTTACCCAGTTCTTCCGTCTTACCGCGGGCAATGCCGATCATTTCTTCTACCAGGTCATCGGCATCCACTACGGTGCCTTCGCGCGTTTTCATACGACCGCTAGGCAGTTCCACCATTCCGTAACTAAGATGGTATATCCCTTCAGATGCGGGTATTTCCAGTTTGCGGCAAATCAGTTTCAATACTTTGAAATGATAGTTCTGCTCATCGCCCACTACATAGATGCTCTTATCGCATCTGTATTCATTGTATTTTTCCACTGCCAGCCCTATGTCCTGCGTGATGTATACTGCCGTACCGTCTTTTCGTCTCACTATTTTTTCATCCAGTCCGTCCCCAGTAAGATCTATCCATACGCTGCTGTCCTCTTTTTGAACAAATACCCCTTTTTGCAGCCCGAACTCCACCAGGTTTTTACCCAGTATATAGGTATTGCTTTCATAATAGGTTTTATCGAAGTCGCTGCCGATCGTTTTATACGTAATGGCGAACCCTTCATATACCCAGCTATTCATTTTCTCCCATAACCCGATCACATCAGGTTTCCCTGCTTCCCAATCCACCAGCATCTGCTGGGCTTTTTTCATAAGGGGCGCTTCTTTCTCCGCCTGTTCTTTAGCCATACCTTCCGCTACCAGTGCATCCACCTCTTTTTTCAGTTCATTGCCGAACAATACATAATAATCTCCCACGAAGTGATCTCCCTTGGTGCCGGTACTTTGGGGAGTGGCACCATCGGCATACAATTGCCAGGCAACCATACTTTTGCAGATATGGATGCCCCGGTCGTTGGCAATACAGGTTTTTATCACCTCACGATTGCCTGCTTTTAAGATTTCGGCCACACTCCAGCCCAGGAAATTGTTTCGCAGGTGACCCATATGCAGCGGTTTATTGGTGTTGGGGGAAGAATACTCCACCATCACTTTCCCACGCGGTTCACCCGCTTTACCAAATTGGGGGTTATTGTATTCCGCCTGTAGAAAAAGCTGCCAGTAATCGTCTGATACCACAAGGTTCAAAAAGCCTTTGATGATGTTGTAGGAGGAAAATAGTTCATTATGGTGCGTAGTTAAGTATAATCCCAGTTCGTTACCGAGTGCATCGGGGGATTTCCCCAGGCTTTTAACCAGGGCAAAAAGCACGATGGTATAATCTCCTTCAAATTCGGGTTTGGTGCCGTTTATCTGGAAATCTTTCGCGGTAAACGTTTGTCCGTATAAGATAGCAAGACTTTCCAAAACCACTTCCCTGATCTTTTGCGTAATGCCCATTTAGATGTGTTATGGCGGCAAAAATAGGTATAAACGCAGCGCTGTGCCAAAAACGAATACCTTTCCATACGTTTATCATTCGTTAATGGCCGGGTTTTGACGGAACAAGCATTATTTATTTATCTTCGTCCGGCAGATACAACCTGTTAAACATGACAAAACTGGTTACTTCCGTCATAGACTTTTTTTATCCTCCCTTCCGAAGGATCATGCCCCCGCAAACCTTCCGGTATGCTGCCTGTGGTGGCGGCAATACCTTATTCGATATTTTTCTTTATTTCATTGCATATAATTTTGTACTGAAGAAAAAATATCTCTATTTCTCTTTTATGACCATCTCCCCGCACATCGGTGCGCTGATCATCGCATCTGCCATCAGCTTCTTCATTGGTTTTTGGCTCATGAAAAATATCGTATTTAATAATTCCTCCCTTACCGGTAGTGCCCAGATGTTCCGCTACCTGCTACTGGTCATTATTTGTTTCCTCATCAACTATATATGCCTCAAGCTTTTCGTGGAGCGGTTTCATATATATCCTACTATTGCCAAAGTCCTTACCACTATCATCGTAGTGTCTTTCAGCTATGTGACACAGAAGCGGTTCACCTTTAAGCAGTAATCTGCCATTTTTTCACCTTTTTTGTGCTGGCATAATGCTTGTCACCGGTTGTTACATTAAATTCAATCAATCATGGCAAAAATTATAGGAATAGACCTGGGTACCACCAATAGCTGCGTAGCAGTGATGGAAGGAAACGAGCCCGTGGTGATAGCGAATGACGAAGGACGCCGTACCACGCCGTCGATCGTGGCTTTTTTGAAAAACGGAGAGCGTAAAGTGGGCGATCCTGCTAAAAGACAGGCTATTACCAACCCGATTAATACGATCATGTCAGTGAAGCGCTTCATGGGCCGCCGTTTCGACGAGGTTACCAACGAGATCAGCCACTGGAGCTATAAAGTAGCAAAGGGCGACAATAATACCGTACGCATAGACATAGATGGCAGGCTGTACACGCCGCAGGAGGTTTCCGCGATGATCCTTCAGAAAATGAAGAAAACAGCCGAAGATTACCTGGGCCATGAAGTAACGGAAGCCGTTATTACGGTGCCCGCCTATTTTAACGATGCACAGCGCCAGGCTACCAAAGAAGCCGGCGAAATTGCCGGACTTAACGTAAGGCGTATCGTAAACGAACCTACTGCTGCCGCGCTGGCTTATGGACTCGATAAGGGTGGAAAAGATCATAAGATTGCCGTATTCGACCTTGGTGGCGGTACGTTCGATATCTCCATCCTAGAGCTGGGCGACGGGGTTTTCGAAGTAAAATCAACCAATGGAGATACCCACCTGGGTGGCGATGATTTCGATAAAGTGATCATGGACTGGCTGGCGGAAGAATTCAGGAACGACGAGAATGTCGATCTGCGTAAAGATCCGATGGCATTACAGCGTTTGAAGGAAGCTTCTGAAAAAGCGAAGGTAGAACTGAGTTCCTCTTCAGAAACAGAGATCAACCTGCCGTATGTTACGGCCATCGACGGGGTGCCGAAACACCTTGTTAAGAAACTGACCAGAGCCAAATTTGAGCAATTATCCGATACCCTGTTTGAACGCTGCCTTAAACCATGTGAACAGGCGCTGAAAGATGCCGGTATGAATGTATCGCAGATTGACGAAGTGATTCTGGTAGGAGGATCTACCCGTATACCCAAAGTGCAGGAGATTGTTGAAAAATTCTTCAATAAGAAACCGAACAGAAGCGTAAACCCCGATGAGGTGGTTGCATTAGGTGCAGCTATCCAGGGTGCGGTTATGACCGGCGAAGTGAAAGACGTATTGCTGCTGGACGTTACCCCGTTAAGCCTGGGTATAGAAACCATGGGTGGCGTAATGACAAGACTAATCGACTCCAATACCACGATCCCTACGAAGAAGTCAGAAGTATTTTCTACTGCCAGCGATAATCAGCCCGGCGTTCAGATACACGTGTTGCAAGGAGAACGTCCTATGTCTAACCAGAATAAGAGCCTCGGTATGTTCAACCTGGATGGTATTCCCCCTGCCCCGAGAGGTGTTCCGCAGGTGGAAGTGATTTTCGATATCGATGCCAATGGTATTCTGCATGTAACGGCAAAAGATAAAGGCACCGGCAAATCGCAGAATATCCGTATAGAAGCCGGCAGCGGACTCAGTAAGGAAGAAGTGGAAAAAATGAAGGCCGAGGCCAGGGCCAACGAAGCGACCGATAAGGAAGCGAAAGAAAAAGTGGAAAAGATCAACCAGGCAGACAGTCTCATATTCCAGACCGAGAAGCAACTGAAAGAATACGGAGACAAAATACCGTCTGATAAAAAAGCACCTATTGAAGCGGCCCTCAACAAGCTGAGAGAAGCGCATAAATCACAGGACATCCCACAGATAGATGTGGCCCTTGCGGAAATGAATACCGCGTGGACAGCCGCCAGTGAAGAGTTATACAAAGCCAGTCAGCAGGCAGGCGGAGAACAGCCCGGAGCGGGTCATTCAGCCGGTGGCACAGAGCAGGGAGCAGGTGCAACCAGCGATACAGTGACAGATGCTGAATTTGAGGAAGTGAAGTAATGTCTTAATAGCAATAATATAGTAAAAGGGGTATCATTTATTTGGTACCCCTTTTTTATTTTGATTATGAAGCGATATGCCGGGCAATCGTAGAAATAGGTTGGCCACTGAAAAGCAAATCAGACTGGTAAGGAGACTAGCCAGCATTGTCTCACAGCAGCTCGTAAAGCATTAAAGGATTTAAATCTGTCTTTAATCGATCAGGTCCATGGCCTTCACAAAAAAAGTTCCTACAAAAGGAATAATCAGCGTTAGCCACTCCCAATGCAGGAAAATGGCAGCTAAAAAAGCGAAAGTAGATACAAAAAACAGGATCCAGAACAGGGATAAATTCTTGCTTTGAGTAGGCATGAAAGTAAATTTCAGCGAAAATAATACATAATTATAAAATGGATCATGGATTGTTTGTGTTTTTGTACAAATCAGTTCTCGTTCTGTCCTGCATCTTCTCCATTACCAGACGCTGTTAAGGGTAGTTGCAGATGTAGCCTGACAAATGGGGGTTTTACATTATTTTCGCAGCAATTAAATAACATTCATGAGAATTCACTTCTTTATACGTTTTCACACCAATCCCGGAGAATCATTAGGTATTTCGGGAAATGTTTGCTCACTCGGCAACAACGATCCTTCAAAGGCCGCGCCTCTCTCTTATTTCGATAATAACGGCTGGCACGGTACATTCGAGGTAGATGCGGCGGAAGCCGTTCATATTAAGTATAAATATATTCTCCGAATAAATGGTCATGCCGATATACAGGAAGGAGGTAACGACCGGGTGATCGATATTTCAAAAAAAGGCCTTCATACTATTCGGGTATGTGATATCTGGAACAATCCGGCAGAGTATGAAAATGTGTTTTATACTGCCCCGTTTAAAAATGTATTGCTGAAAGAAAATATAACGGCGGTAAAGAAAAAGAGCCCCCGCTTTTTTACCCATATTTTTAAAATAAAAGCCCCGCTGCTGAAGAAGCACGAGGCAGTATGTATTGCCGGATCCGGCGTGGCTTTACAGGAATGGTCTATTGTAGAACCGCTGCTGCTGTCCAGAGATGATAACTGGTGGAGTATTAAAATGGACCTGGCAGGGGAGCACCTGCCCATGGAGTATAAATATGGTATTTACGATATTAAGAAAAAAAGCTTCTCCGGTTTTGAGAAAGGGGCTAACCGCATGTTGTATCCCGGAACGGGAGAGGAACAGCTTACTATTCTCCAGGATGGTTTTCTGCAGGTAGCCAATAATACCTGGCGTGGCGCAGGGGTAGCCATACCCGTCTTTAGCCTGCGAACCAAAAATGGTTTTGGAGTGGGGGAGTTTGCCGATATCGCACTGCTGGCCGACTGGGCAGCGGAGACCGGACTTAAAGTAATCCAGATATTACCTGTTAACGATACCACCGCCACCAATTCCTGGAAAGATTCCTATCCCTATGCGGCCATTTCCGCTTTTGCCCTGCACCCTATTTATATCAACCTTGAAAAAGTAGCCGGGAAAAAATTCGCTGATATTTTAAAACCCCTCAAGAAAAAGCAGAAAGAGCTGAACGACCGGGAAACACTCGATTACGAAGAAGTGATGCGTACCAAGATAGCGGTTATGAAGGTTTTGTTTGCTGCGCAAAAAGAGGAACTTTTTAAAGATGAAGGGTTCCGTGATTTTTTCGACAAAAGCAAACACTGGCTGGTACCCTATGCCGCTTTTTGTTACCTGAGAGATGAGAATAGAACTTCCGATAGCAGCCAGTGGAAGCTGTATAGCACATACGATCAGGCTTCCATAGAAAAATATGTTTCACCCCGCTCAAAACACTATAACGATATAGCCACTCACTATTTTATACAATATCACCTGCATCTCCAGTTGAGGGAAGCGTCCGATTATGCGCATAAGAAGGGAGTTATTTTAAAGGGGGATATACCTATCGGCATTTACCGCTATAGCTGCGACGCATGGGTAAACCCTGCATCCTATAAAATGAGTGAACAGGCGGGTGCACCTCCCGATGCTTTTGCCGTAAAAGGGCAGAACTGGGGCTTTCCTACCTATAATTGGAGGCAAATGGAGCAGGAGGGTTATCTTTGGTGGCGGCAGCGGTTTGAACAAATGAGCTATTATTTCGATGCGTTCCGCATCGACCATATACTCGGATTTTTCCGGATATGGTCGATCCCGATTCATGCAGTAGAAGGTATTATGGGGCATTTTGAACCTTCTATCCCCGTTTATACCGGCGAATTTGAAGAGCGGCGAATCTGGTTCGACCTGAAAAGGTATACAGAGCCTTATATCGATGGGCAATTTCTCAACGACCTGTTCGGGGAAGACCTTGTTTTTGTGCAGCAGGAATTTCTTGACAGCAATGGTGACGATCGATACGCATTAAAAGAAGCATTTAATACCCAGCGTAAAGTAGAAGCCTGGTCTGAACAATCGGGAAACAAAGAGAAAGAAAAGCGTATTAAAACGGGTCTTTACGATCTTATTTCCAACGTGATCCTGCTACCGGCCCCTTTCGTAAAAGGAGACGTTGCCGAACAGGGAAAGTGGTTTCATTTCCGGATTTCCATGGAAGACACGTATTCCTACAAAAGCCTGGACTGGCAAACAAAACATCAACTCAAAGAACTTTACGTCAATTACTTTTATGAGCGGCAGGATGATTTCTGGAAAACAGAAGCCCTCCGTAAACTGCCCGCCCTCAAAACTGCGAC
Organism: Chitinophagaceae bacterium; assembly: GCA_031399065.1. Taxonomy (GTDB): domain Bacteria; phylum Bacteroidota; class Bacteroidia; order Chitinophagales; family Chitinophagaceae; genus JADCRZ01. The sequence continues at coordinate 25,363 of JANNOM010000019.1, read as the reverse complement.
GGACATGCTGGTATGCGGGGAAGACCTTGGTATGGTACCAGCGAGTGTGCCGGACGTAATGAAGGCCCTCAATATATTAAGTCTCGAAATTCAGCGGATGCCGAAAGATTCGAAACTGGACTTCTTTCATCCGCATCAGGCACCTTATCTCTCTGTGGTAACCCCTTCCACGCACGATATGAGTACCATCCGCGGCTGGTGGGAGGAAGACAAATATGTAACGCAGCATTTTTATAATATGGAGCTGGGCCAGCAGGGCCAGGCTCCGCCGCAGTGCGAACCCTGGATCAGTCGTATCATACTGCATCAGCACCTTTACTCACCGGCGATCTTAAGTATCTTCCAGTTGCAGGACCTTACCGGCGTTAGTGAAACACTCTGCAGTACCGATCCCCGCACCGAGCGGATAAACGACCCTGCCAACAATGAAAATTACTGGCGGTACAGGATACCATTTACACTGGAACACCTACTTAAGGAAAAGCATTTTAACGGGGAACTAAAAGAATACATCAAAGCGAGTGGTAGAAATTAACCGGCCGTTTACAATCACTTAAAATGAAATGTACGTATTACCCGCACAGTCTCGCTTTCCATCATCCGTTCACCATTTCGAAAGGGACTAAAACACATCAACCAACCCTGGTAGTGGAACTTGATTTCTCCGGAATAAAAGGATTTGGAGAAGCACCTGCGATATCGTATTATGATGTTACTGTGGATAGCATGATAGCCGACCTGGAAGCTAAAAAGAACTTTGTCGAAAAATATGCATTTACAGAACCGGAACGATACTGGCATTATCTACATCATCTTTTACCCGGAAAAAATTTCCTGGTATCGGCACTCGATATGGCGGCCTGGGATATATATGGTAAAATAAAACGGAAACCGCTGTACGGGTTATGGGCCCTCGATATGTCACAGGCTCCGTTAACAGATTATACCATCGGGATTGATACTGCCGAAAAAATGATCGCCAAGATAAACGAAAAGCCCTGGCCTGTTTATAAAATTAAAGTAGGTACCCGCGAAGACCTCGCCATTCTCAGAACCCTGCGCAAACAAACTTCCGCCGTATTAAGGGTAGATGCCAATGCCGGCTGGACGAGGGAAGAATCAATGGAACTGCTTCCCCAGATGGCGGAAATGGGAGTGGAACTGGTTGAGCAGCCACTGGCGAAAGATGACTGGGAAGGTATGAAAGAATTGTTTAAAAAATCGCCCCTACCCCTGATTGCAGATGAAAGCTGCGTATACGAATCGGACGTGGATAAGTGTAAAGACCATTTTCACGGTATTAATATCAAGCTCACCAAATGCAGTGGTATTACACCAGCGCTCAGGATGATTAAACAGGCGCGGCAATTGGATATGAAACTGATGCTAGGCAGCATGAATGAAAGCACCATAGGCTCTGCAGCTATTGCACACCTTTCTCCGCTGGCAGATTATCTGGATATGGACGGCCCGTTGTTGCTGAAAGATGATCTTGCAGAAGGGGTGCTGTTTGAATCCGGCAGGGTGAGATTATCAGGAGAGCCGGGCCTGGGCATCCGTGTGCATACTTAAACTGGTAAACACGCAATGATCCTATCCGGAGCCTTATATAATAAATCGCTTAACTTTACCGTTAGTTTTAAAACCAATACCGGAAATGATCAAAAGGCTTCTATATATTGCTATTCTCGGGCTGGGAGCTGCTTCCTGCAGTTCTCTGAAACCTGTCTCCTCCGGAAAACAACCAGCAGCCGGTTCTGAATCCTCTCCCCGTTTTATCGAAAATGTGAGTGTAAGTCCGTCGGGTTCTTCTTCTACCTACAGAAGTTCCGCATACGGAAGATCGGGTAAAAACAGTCAGGTAACGCAATTTATATCAGGCTCTGCAACGGAATCGCTTACATCTCTCCAGTTTAAATACGGTATCATGATGGATATCGCGGTAGAACAGCTTACCAATATCAAATTACTGGAAACGATCGACGAATGGTACGGTGCCCGTTACCGGTATGGCGGTACCACCAAATCGGGCGTTGACTGTTCCGCTTTTGCGGGAACGTTGATGACGGCCGTTTTTGGTTCTTCACTTCCCCGTACCGCAAGAGAGCAGTATGCTGCCACGCAACGCATAAGTAAAGAAGATTTACAGGAGGGTGACCTGGTGTTTTTTAATACAACCGGTGGGGTCTCCCACGTGGGTGTATATCTGAATAATAATAAGTTCGTGCATGCGTCTACTTCTTCCGGTGTAATGATCAGCGATCTGGACGATGCTTATTATTCCCGCAAATATGTAGGTGCCGGAAGAATACTCTGATACTTTTACTTTTCCTCGTGATAATCATCTTCCACATTTATACTCCATATATTTCCCTTATCCCTCACATTGTTTTTAATATTTTCTACCGCCTGCATGGCGGTTAACATACTATGGTCGGAATTATTGTACCGGTGCATACCGTTTCGTCCAACAGCATATAAATTAGGAAATTTATCCAGGTACCCGATTATCTCCCCGAATCTTTCGTAAGTCCCGGTATAAGAAGGATAAGCTTTTTCCACCCTTATCACCACTTTATCTATTACATCTTCAGCATTTATAAAGCCTATGTTTTCTATTTCTGTTATGGCCGTTTGTGCAATATCGGTATCCGATTTGTTCCAGAACGCATCTCCTTCATTACAAAAATATTCAACGCCTATCCACATCGTATCCGGGTCGTTTACCATAAAAGGGCTCCAATTATTGAATATCTGCAATCTGCCTGCTTTTATGTTATTGTCCTGTAGGTAGATCCAGTTATCCGTTAACGCTTCATTCTTTTTCGATATAGCCACGACTGCTTTTTTCGTTAAAATACCCACTATAATAAATTCCCTGTATTCAAGCCCGTTTGCAAGTTTTAAAATATCGTCTTTTATACCTGGCATAACAAGTCTTGTCAGAAGGTGCTTAACAGGCATACTGGAAATAAAGAGGTCACCGGTATATACGCTTTCCAGGCCGGTGTTTTTATTTTTGGTCACTATGCTTTCAACAACATTATTTTCACCGGCATTAATGCGGATCACTTCCTGCGATAGATGAATCTGGCCGCCCAGGCGGGTTATTTCATCTGCCACCGTATCCCACATTTCTCCGGGTCCGTATTTGGGATAAAGAAACTGTTCAATCAGGCTGGTGCTGGTTCCTTTCTGATCTATACTTTTGTTACTGACGAAAACGGATTTCAGTGCCTGTGCAATCGCTTTGCCGATGTTAAGGTCTTTAATGCGCTGATAGCCCCAACTGGCAGGTAACTCTTCGCACTTTACACCCCAAACCTTCTCGGTGTAATCTTTGAAAAAAGTTTCGTACAGTTCCCGACCGAAGCGATTCCTGAAAAACTGGGCAAGGGTATCCTCCTGCTTATGAGGAACAATCTTGGCGTGTAAATATGACAGACCTATCCGGACCACTTTAACCACTCCCAGTTTTCTCAGTGTCGTTATGTTCAGTTGTAAAGGGTAATCGAAAAACTTTTTTTGATAATAAATTCTTGACTTCCTTTTTCGGATAAGCATGGAGGGTTTTGCAACAGTTATATTACCGGCCTGTGGGGCATTAAACACTTTCGTTTTATTCTGATACTGAATTTGAATACTGGCGTCTTTCTGTTCCGTATCCAATGAAAGAAACTGAAGCCACCATTGAATTACTTTATCCGATTTGGAAAAAAAGCGGTGACCACCCAGGTCTATGCGGTTGTCTTTATAATTGATCGTCTTGGAAATACCACCTACCTGACTGTCCGATTCAAGTACGATGGGTTTGATGTCGGTTTGGGTAAGCAACTCATAAGCGGCGGTTAGTCCTGCTGGTCCGGCTCCTATAATAATGGCTGTTCTCATCTTGTTGGATTAAGGTTCCTGGTGATCGACAGGTATAAAAATATTATTAAAAATAAATACTCTCCGATCGTATGCTCCATCTTTATAGCAAAGATGTTAACAATGTTTAAAAATAAAGCAATACCCAATAAGGCATATATCCATTTATTCGACCAGGTAAATATTGCGGTGCTAAGTACCAGGGGGAATATCCACATCACGGTATTATACTGATGCCGCCATACCGGCGAAAAAAGATCACTGATCATAAAGAGGCAGAATGAAAACATTGCCAGGTTTTCTAACGATACATTATGGTATTTCGTAGAAGAAAAGTAAAAAAGCAGTAATGCAGTGACGATGGTCAATACCGCAAATGCACTTAGAATGTTTACCGGGATAGGCTTGTGGAACAGTTGGAAATACAATACGAACACATTTCCATTTTCTGAATAAACGGGCTGATTATGCTTAGTGTATTCCTTTACCTGGCGTGTATTCCATCCTTCCCATTCCTCTACAACTATCCTGTTGTATGTTTCGTGGTTCAGGATAGCATCCTGGTGCATTTTTACCGATGCATCAATAGCTTTCGTATAATCCTGCCAGTAGAGCCGGTTGTTTTTATTTCCAAAATGAAATAATGCAATCAGCAAAACGGATGAAAAGAACACCAGGAGATAGCGTGGGCGGTAATTCCTTAATAGTAAAATAAACGGCAGGAAAAAGATTATGGCGTTAGGCCGTATGAGCAATAACGCTATGGCAGCGGTTCCTGCTGTAAGGGCACTGAGCAGGTTATCCGGTCTGCGAAGGGAGCAATAAAATAGCAGAGCAAATAGGGGGATGATGATATACATCTGACCACTAAGCACGTGCATCTTCCAGGCTTCCGTAAACAAAAACAGCGTACCTGCCAGTATTGTTGATAATCGTTGAAAAGGAGTAGTTGCTACTGAATATGCCAGTATTACAATAATAATCAGTATACCATATTGTATTATGAGCCACCAGTAAGATATTGTTCTTTGCGGGAATTCTGCCAGCGGGTAAAGCAGCGCATGGAAAAAAGGAGTGGCGGTAATATTGGAAAGACCTTCTTTTCCATTGGAGTCGGTTGGATCATAATATCTCATACTTTGTCCCGGCTTCCATTTTTTATGAAAATAAGGAAGAACTCCATCTTTTTGAAGACGTGCACCCACTATCCTGTTGCGAAGGTCGCAGGCACCTTCCCTTTCAAGCAGTATATCTCTATGTATGGTATAAGAAACAGCCGATAAAACCAGTATTGGGAACAGGATACGTAATAACAGGTGCTTCATAGCCTCATTTAATTTTCTTAATCCCGATGTAGAAGTTCTTGTCTACTTTCATCTCGCCTATGCCTTCAGGGTATAAACTAAGTATCTTCCATGCCTCAGTGGGTTTTATCCACCGCTCGCCCTTAAATATAATCTTTAATGGCATGTTAAACCCTTTTACGCAGTTAGTCCACCGGTAAGAAAGCTCGCCCCCGTTTACTTTGTATTCGAGCTGCGGTATTTTTGTTGTACGTAAATACTGATCAAATATTTTACCTGATTCCATGCCTGATTGCCGGATGATATACGCTTCTATCTCACGGGTAGTAACGGTTTTATGATAAAATGTTTTGTTTAGCCCCCTCAGTATGTTCCGGAATTTTTCGTCATTATTAATTACCTGCCGTATGGTATGTATCATATTGCCTCCCTTAACGTACATGTCGCCACTGCCCTCGTTGTTTACTCCATAGCTGCCGATAATGGGTGTATCGTTTTGGATACCGGATCGGGTGCCGACCAGGTATTCGCTTCCGGCAGTTTTTCCGAACCGGCATTCGGTAAAAAGCGTTTCGGAATAATTGGCAAAGCTTTCATGAATCCACATGTCTGCCAGGTCTTTGGATGTAATGTTATTGCCAAACCATTCATGGCCGCTTTCATGTACTACTATAAAATCCCATTTAAGTCCCCACCCGGTGTTCGACCAGTCCTGCCCCTTATATCCCGCCTTGTATTCATTACCATAAGCGATAGCGCTCTGGTGTTCCATACCCAGGTGAGGCGATTCTACCAGTTTATAACCATCTTCATAAAAAGGGTAGGGGCCGAACCAGTGCTCGAAGCATTCGAGCATTTGTGTAACGCCCGGCATCAGGTGTTCTTTTGCCTTGGATAAATTGTAATCCAGTACCCAGTAGGTAATATTCAACGGCCCTTTTTCTCCCTTATATACTTCGCTGAACGAAACATATTTGCCTATATAAGGCACAATATTGTAGTTGTTAATAGGGTTTTTGACCTGCCAGGTGTAATCAGTGGTACCGTTTCCATTTAGCTTTTTTCCTGCCGGCATTCCATTGCTTATTCCCATCAGGCTATCGGGTATACAAATGGTGACCAATGCGCTGTCAGGCTCATCGCCCTGGTAGTCTTTGCACGGATACCATGCACTGGCACCCAGTCCCTGGCAGGCTACGCTTACCCAGGGTCTTCCCTTTTGATCCTTTTTCCATATCCAGCCACCATCCCAGGGCGGGTTTACCGCTTCGCGGGGTTTGCCGGAAAAATATACAGTCAGCGATCGCGGACCCGGTTTAATTTTATATCGCTTCAGTGAATCCCGTATAGCCACATGGTAAACGTTGCCTTCCCGGCTAAACAGGTAACTTTCTTCGGAACTGCTGATGCTGTCGATCACCATCGGAGACTGCATATCCAATTGCATAGTATGTCCGCCATTATCAAAATAGGTAATTATGTTATAGCCCTGAATGGTTTTTTGATCAAGGTCGGGCGTAACCCTGATATCGTATTTCATTACATCCCACCAGGTGCGTTCACTATTCAGCGAGCCTCTTAAGGTATCCTGGCGGGTAAACGCACGGGGCTTATGAAGTACCTGGGCCTTTCCGTTGTTGAATACCAGCATCAGCAACAATAAAATAAAATATAAATGGTGCGGTTTCATTTATTACATTTATTGCTGTGAAGATAAAAAAACAATCAGGATATCGGCTTACAAATGTACGGGCGGCAATCATCTTCCTCTTCTGTTTGTGCTCCTGCGGCGTTCAGGATTATGGAAACAAAAAGATATTTCATTATAATGAAGCTACTGGTATTGCTACCCTCGACCCGGCTTTCTCCAAAAACCAGTCGATCATCTGGGCGGTTCACCAGTTATACAATACACTGATAGAAACAGACAGCCATCTGAATATGGCTCCTTCACTTGCCAAAAGCTGGGAAGTAAGTGCCGACCGCCTTACATATATTTTTCATCTGCGCAGGGATGTGTTTTTTCATGATAACGATGCTTTTCCCGGAGGCAAAGGCAGGAAGATGACAGCCAACGATGTGGCCTATAGTTTTTCCCGTATAACCGACCCAAGGGTAGCCAGCAGCGGAGCCTGGATATTCAATGACCGTATAGACAGTATGGATGGTTTTAAGGCCCTGGATGATTCCACTTTTCGTCTGAAGCTCGTTCGTCCGTTTAACCCGGTGCTTGGCCTGTTAAGCATGCATTATTGCTCCATAGTGCCTTATGAAGTGGTGGAAAAATATGGTAAAGATTTCCGGAACCATCCCTGCGGTACCGGCCCTTTTCAGTTCAGGGCATGGGAAGAAGGCCAGGCGATGGTGCTATCGAAGAATACCGGTTATTTTGAAACGGATAGCCTGGGCCGCCGGTTGCCTTATCTGGATGGCATCAAGATCAGTTTTTTCGATAATAAAGCAACGGAGTTTCTGCTTTTCCGCCAGGGTAAACTTGATTTTATCAACGATATAGATCCTTCTTTTAAAGATGAAGTATTGGGTAAAAACGGCAGACTGAAGAAAGAGTGGCAAAATAAAATAGTGCTTTCCAAACATTCATATCTAAATACGGAATACCTCGGCATATTGGTAGATACAGCCAACCCCCTTCTGAACGGCTCTCCGCTTGCCAACCGGAAAATAAGGCAGGCCATTAACTATGGATTCGACCGGAGAAAGATGATGCTTTACTTAAGAAACTCTATAGGCATACCTGCTGAAAGTGGTTTTGTACCCGCGGGTTTTCCTTCCTTCGATCCGCAAGCTGTGAAAGGTTATCATTACGACCCGGTAAAAGCGCGCAAACTGGTACAGGAAGCCGGATATACCGGGAAAAATAAGTTGCCTGTGATAAAACTGCTTACCATTGCCACTTATGCGGATATGGGGAGTTTCATTGCAAGGGAATTAGAAGAAATAGGGATCAGCTTAGAGGTGGAAGTGATACAAAAAAGCCTGCTGCTGGAGCAAACAGCCAAATCAGATGCACCTTTCTTCCGGGGTAGCTGGATGGCCGATTATCCGGATGCGGAGAATTACCTCAGCGTATTTTACTCCAAAAATCCGGCACCTCCAAACTACACACGCTATAAAAATCCCGAAGTGGATCTACTATATGAAAAAGCGCTTGTGGAAGAAAATGATGCTGCCAGGCTGCAGCTTTATCAACAGGTAGACCGGCTGGTGATGGAAGACGCACCCGTGGTACCACTATGGTACGATGAAGTGATCCGACTTGTAGACCCCGGTATCAGGGGGTTTCCGCCTAATGCGTTAAACCTCCTGGAACTCAGGCACGTACAAAAAGACTAGTGCGTTTTCAGTTTATGTTTAAATACTTTCCTGAACTTCTCCACTTTTGGCCTAACTACAAAATTGCAATAAGGCTGAGAACCGTTGTTGTTAAAGTAGTTCTGATGATAATTTTCAGCCGCGTAGAAATTGGTATAAGGATCCACAGCAGTTACGATCGGATCTTTAAAAGAGCCGCTTTTATCAAGTTCAGCCTTGTAATGTTCCGCTTTCTCTTTCTGATCTTCATTGTGGTAAAAAATAACGCTCCTGTATTGCGGACCCACATCATTTCCCTGTCGGTTTAATGTTGTCGGATCATGCGTTTGCCAGAACACTTCGAGTAGTTCGTCGTAAGTAATTTCAGCGGGGTTATATACTATTTCGATAGCTTCTGCATGACCGGTATTTTTTTCACATACCTGTTCGTAAGTAGGGTTGGTAACATGCCCTCCGCTGTACCCCGAAGTCACTTTTAAAACCCCTTTCAATTGTTGAAAAATGGCTTCTGTACACCAGAAGCAACCGGTGCCTAATGTAGCCGTATCAGTTTGAAGGGCGTCGCCGCCTGGTGCGTTGGTAGCTGCAAAAGTATTTGCAAAGTTGTTATCAGTCATAGATTTATCTGGTTTTCCTTTTGGTGAACAAGCCATTGTCATGCACGTTACACCGGTAATAACAGTTATAAATGAGAAGATGTTCAAGACATTCATTTTAGACATACAAAGTTACCGTAGTTACGTTTTAATTATGCGTTCATATTTGTTAATTGTTTTAAATTTGCCAGCTATGACAGAAATTAAGAAAGAAGAGGAAAAGAGCCTGAATTTTTTAGAGGAGATCATTGAAACTGACCTGGCAGCCGGTAAATACAAGAGTATCGTTACCAGGTTCCCCCCCGAACCAAACGGCTATCTTCATATAGGTCATGCATCCAGCATCTGTCTTAATTTCGGTCTTACCAAGAAATACCCGGGCTATACCAATCTCCGCTTCGACGATACCAACCCCACTACCGAGGAAACGGAATATGTGGATAGTATAAAGGAAGACATCAAATGGCTGGGATTTACCTGGAAGCACGAACTTTTTGCTTCCGACTATTTTGACACCCTATACGAGCTGGCAGTTACGCTGATCAGGAAAGACCTGGCTTACGTGGATGATTCCAGCTCCGAACAGATTGCCGCCCTGAAGGGAAATCATACCGAGCCAGGCAAAGCCAGTCCGTTCAGAAACCGCTCTATAACGGAGAATCTCGATCTTTTCGAAAAAATGAAAAACGGCGCGTTTCCGGACGGCAGCCGCACGCTCAGGGCGAAAATCGATATGGCGCATCAGAATCTCCTCATGCGCGATCCTATCCTTTACCGTATTAAACATGCGCACCACCACCGCACAGGCGATAAATGGTGTATATATCCCATGTACGATTTCGCACATGGGCAGAGCGACAGTATCGAACAGGTGACGCATTCTATCTGCACGATGGAGTTTGTTCCGCACCGAGAACTGTACGACTGGCTGATTGAAAAACTGGAAATATATCCATCTCATCAATACGAATTTGCCCGGCGCAATCTTAATTATACCGTTACCAGTAAAAGGAAGTTACTTCAGTTGGTAAATGACCGGCATGTTACCGGCTGGGACGATCCCCGTATGCCTACCATCAGCGGATTGAGGAGAAGGGGGTACACACCTGATAGTATCCGCGATTTTTGCGACCGGATAGGAGTGGCAAAACGCGATAACCTGATCGACGTATCGCTGCTCGAATACTGCATACGGGAGCACCTGAATAAAATCGCGGAACGCCGTATGGTGGTATTCGACCCATTGAAAGTAGTGATTGTAAACTTCCCGGAAATGAAGGAAGAAATGCTGAAAGGAGAAGATAACCCGGAAGACCCGGACACAACGCACCGTGACATCCCATTCAGCCGTGATTTATATATTGAGCGGGACGATTTTATGGAAAACCCGCCGAAAAAATATTTTCGATTGGCCCCCAGTCAGATGGTTCGTCTTAAAAGTGCTTATATCATCCAATGCGAAGAGGTGATCAGGGATGAAGCAGGCAAGGTAACGGAACTGAGGTGTACCTATATACCGGAAAGCAAAAGCGGATCCGATACCAGTGGTATCCATGTGAAAGGAACCCTTCACTGGGTGAGTATGAAACATGCGGTGCGGTGCGAGGTAAGGTTATATGACCGCCTTTTCAAGGTAGAAGATCCCTCTAATGAAGAAGGGGATTTTAAAGACTATATTCACCCTCATTCCCTGGAAACTGTGGAAGGAGCTTATGCCGAACCCGCACTGCTCAATACACAATTCCATCACCGGTACCAGTTTTTACGCAAAGGATATTTTTGTCTTGACAAAGACAGTTCCGAAGAGAAAATGATCTTTAACCGGACGGTAACGTTAAAGGATACCTGGGCGAAGGAGTTGAAGAAAGGTTAACATCAGGCTTTATGTTCTCCGTATACCTCCCTGAGTGTATCCGCAATTTCTCCCAGGGAACAATTGTGCTCCACGGCATCCAGCACCGTTGGCATTATGTTCTCTTCGCCACTGGCCCGGTCGTTCAGCTCCTGTAATATGGAATCACATTTAGCCGGGTTACGGTTGCGGCGAAGATATTCCAGCTTTTTTATCTGGATCTGCTGTATGGAGTCGTCTATCCTGAAAGGAGGGGGAAAACTGGTTTCTTCATTTTGGAACTGGTTGACACCGACTATTATTTTCTGCTTGTTTTCCACCTGACGCTGATGTTCATACGCACTGCGGGCGATCTCTTCCTGTATAAAACCCTGCTCTATGGCAGAAACACTGCCCCCCATCTTATCTATCCGCTGTATCAGTTCACGGGCCTTTAGTTCTATTTCATCGGTAAGTGCCTCCACATAATAACTGCCTGCAAGTGGGTCTGCGGTATCGGCCACACCGCTTTCCAGGGCAATAATCTGCTGTGTGCGCAGTGCGATTCTCGCGGCTTCTTCCGTCGGTAAACTTAATGCCTCGTCGTATCCGTTGGTATGTAATGATTGTGTGCCACCCAGCACCGAAGCAAGTGTTTGTACAGCTACACGGGCAATATTGTTAAGCGGTTGCTGGGCCGTTAGTGTGCTTCCTCCCGTTTGAGTATGGAAACGGAGCATCATCGCCTTAGGGTCCGTAGCACCCATTTCTTTCATCATACCGGCCCACATTCTTCGCGCGGCACGAAACTTGGCGATCTCCTCAAAAAGGTTACTATGTGCATTAAAGAAAAAAGATAGACGTTTGCCGAATACGTTAATGTCAAGACCTTTTGCCATGGCCGCCTGCACATATGCCTTACCGTTACTGAGTGTAAAAGCGAGTTCCTGCACGGCGGTGGACCCGGCTTCACGGATATGGTATCCTGAAATGGAAATGGTATTCCATTTGGGAAGTTCATGGCTGCACCATTCAAATATGTCGGTGATGATGCGCATCGAAGGCTGGGGCGGATAAATGAATGTCCCCCTCGCAGCGTACTCTTTCAATATATCGTTCTGTATAGTGCCGGTAAGTTTTTTCAGATCGGCCCCCTGGCGTTTGGCCAGGGCAACGTACAAAGCCAGCAGTATAAAGCCAGTGGCGTTGATCGTCATCGATGTGGAAATTTTCTCCAGTGTAATACCATCGAACAGCGTTTCCATATCGTTGATGGAATCGATGGCAACCCCCACTTTGCCTACCTCCCCATCTGCCAGTGGGTGGTCGCTGTCGTACCCTATCTGCGTGGGAAGATCAAACGCAACGCTGAGTCCGGCAACACCCTGACTGAGCAGGTAGTGGTATCGTTTATTGCTTTCTTCCGCCGTACTAAACCCCGCATACTGACGCATGGTCCATAACTTCCCGCGGTACATGTCCGGCTGAATACCTCGGGTATAAGGGAAAACGCCGGGGTCTTCAGGAGCTTTGTTTACGTCTGAGGAAGTATAAAGAGGCTTTACCTCAATGCCGGAATCGGTGTATATTTTTTTTGTCATAAGGAGGATTTAAATGATTTCCGTTCTTTTATGTCCTGGTATTATACCAGCAGTTTTTTCGCTTCAAAGCTAAGTGCTTCCGAAACGATTGCGTGCAGGGACGCCTGGGGGTTTTGTACGAGCAATTCCATTAAGGCCTTGTTAAGATCAGTGCCGCTGGCGGTTTCAGGTAAAAACGAACTTACCTGGTTTATGATCAGCATGTTCTGTTCTTTGAGGTTACGTATGGCTTCCCACGCTTCCTGACTTACATAAATCTGCTGGGTGGTGTTGTGCTCGAATTCCTGTCGTACGGTTTGTATCAGTAATGACTGCATTTCCCTGACCCCAAGTCCACCCATATTTACCCTGCTGATAAGGTTAGGCAACGCAATACGGTCGGCCAGCAGCACAAGCCGTTCATAAGCCTGCAGTTTTAATTGACGCGACGCGTTGCTTTCGGCTGTTTTTCCGGAAGCCTCTATCTTCATCGTTTTTTTATCCCGGTAATAAACGACCAGGTAAATGACGAGTAATGCTACAAGGAGGCAGGCAATTAAAATCCCGGTCCATTTTTCCATATAAACAACCTTTGTTTGGCGCAAACCTACATTAAAGTAAGGACACTTTATGAACAGGCGGCGGATTGTAAAACCAACCCGGGTGATGCGAATCAGGAGTATCTGTCGGATTGTTCGTATTTTTGCTCAAATATTTACTATGAATACATCTATTATAAATTCACCGGTAACACTTACGGAAGGCGCCATCCTGGAAGTTAAACGCCTGATGGCGGAAGAAGGGTTCGACCAACGACAGGTGCTGCGCGTAGGTGTAAAAGGCGGCGGATGTTCAGGAATGAGTTATATACTGGGTTTCGATGAGCAGAAAGATGGTGACGAACAATTCATACTCGATGGAGTGCCCTGCATAATGAATACCTCACACGGCATGTATCTGGCAGGCATGGAGATCGATTTTCAGGATGGCCTCAATTCCCGTGGTTTCACGTTTACCAATCCCAATGCCAGCAAAACCTGTGGCTGCGGTACGTCTTTCGCTGTATAATGTATATCCGGGACATATTAAATTTTCATTTTCTTTTTGAGAAGGCTTTTGTTCATTAAATAATTTATCTATTTTGGCGGCAGTATCAACCCCAAGCCTTTATGCTACCCAAACGCCTGAACCTTCTACTCTTATGTGCCGTGCTGTCCATAACCCAGCTTCTGGCGCAGGAAAATTCGCCGGTAAAATTCGGCAGAGTTTCACCCTCCGACTTTAAACTTCCTCCTAATATACCGGATAGCAGTGCCGATGCAATAGTAATTGCCGATATTGGCAGTTCCGAGTTTGAAGGAAATACAAAGGGATGGTTTTCGATTCTTTTCAGACATACCAAAAGGATTAAAATTCTCAATAAAAATGGCTTTGATGCCTCCGTGGTGAATATTTACCTGTTCTCCGACGGTGGTGCAGAGGAACGGATGGATAAGCTGAAAGCGGTCACGTACAATCTGGAAGATGGTAAAGTAGTGGAAACCAGATTGGATGATAAAAGCGTTTTCAAAAACGTATTATCTAAAAACGTGGTGCAGAAAAAGTTTACTATGCCGGCAGTAAAGGAAGGTTCCATTATCGAATATTCCTATACCATAAGTTCCGACTTCCTTAACCACCTTCGTCCCTGGGAGTTCCAGGGAGAATACCCCTGCTTATGGAGCGAATATGAAGTGGCTATGCCCTTCTTTTTTAATTATGTGTTTCTGTCGCAGGGTTACCATCCCATGCATATCAAGAAGCAGACTTCTTCCTTCAGAACCTGGAATGTGCGGGAGCCGGGCAACACAGCATTCGCCAGTACGGATACATATAACTTTAGTGGAAATGTTGTATATAATCGCTGGGTAATGAAAGATGTAATGCCGCTGAAAGAGGAAAATTATACTTCGACACTTAAAAACCATATCTCTAAAATAGAATTCCAGTTATCGGAATACCGGTTTCCCAATAACCCGGTGGTGGCCAAAATGTCCAACTGGGTTAAGGTAAACGAGGAATGGATGAAATATGAGGAATTCGGAGGCACCCTAGATAAAAACAATGGGTGGATGAGCGAAGAGCTGAAAGGTGTCACCGCGGCCGCCCAGGCACCGCTGGCAAAAGCGCACAGCATATATGCGTTTGTGAGAGACCAGTTTACCTGTACGGATCACAGCGCGCTTGGCATACAGTCCTCTCTTAAAAATATCATGAAGGTAAAAAACGGAAATGTCGCCGAACTGAACCTGCTGCTATGCGCATTACTGAAACATGAAAAAATAGAAGCAAATCCGGTAATAGTAGGTACCCGCAGTCATGGCTATACGCATGAATTTTATCCGCTTACCGACCGGTTTAATTATGTGATCTGCGAAGTGACTGTCGACGGAAAGCGGTATTACCTGGATGCGAGCCAGTCAAACCTGGGCTTCGGCAAGTTGCCGATGGAATGTTATAATGGTCATGCAAGGGTACTGGGGGCCAGTTGCCGCCCGGTATATTTTGAACCGGATTCGCTGTGCGAGAAGAAAGTCACTACCGTTTTTATTATAAACCAGGAAAAGGCAGGTACGCTTGCGGGCAATTTTAACTCAATGGGTGGTGATTTTGAATCTATCCGGATACGCGAGCAGTTGAAAGATAAAGGAAAGGATGTTTTTTTTAAAGAGATCACCGCTACGGCCGATAATAGCCTGCACATCGAAAATGCCGGGATAGATTCACTGAAAAGCCTCGATGAGCCGGTAACCGTTCACTATGATTTTAAACTGGATATGGACGAAGATGTTATTTATTTCAATCCCCTGCTCAATGAAGGATATACCGAAAACCTGTTTAAAGCCACTACCAGAAAATACTCGGTGGAAATGCCCTACACGTTCGACAAGGTATATGTGCTGAATATGGAAATACCGGCAGGGTATGAAGTGGAAGAAATGCCTAAATCTTCCAGAATATCTTTTAACGATAAGGAAGGATACTTCGAATACCTTATACAGAAGGATGCCGAAAGAATCCAGCTTCGCTCCAGGGTGATTATACGTAAAGCGTTCTTTATGCCGGAAGAATACGAGCCGCTGCGGGAGTTTTTTAGTCATGTAGTCAAAAAACACAGTGAGCAACTGGTATTTAAAAAGAAAAAAGTATAGCACGCCAAACAAGTATAATGAAAAACCTGCTTTTATTCCTCGTATTATCCAACGCATGCTGCCTTTTTGCAAAAGCAGGCGATGGCGATTATGCCGTTTCTAAAATTCCGCCTTCATTGCTGATAAATGCAAATGCGGTTAAACGTAGCTGCGATCAGCGTTTCGAAGTATTGAGTTTAAAAAAAGCCATTTATTCCTATAAGGTGGCTTATACCATCTTGAATGAGAATGGTGATAGGTTCGCGGATTGCGGGGAATACTATGATAAATTTCATACGATCGGTTTTATAAATGGAACGCTGTATAATGCAATGGGTAAAAAAATTAAAAGTGTTAAGAAGGCCGATATAGAAGACAGAAGCGGAACAAGTGGGGGCAGTCTTGCAGATGACCACCGGTATAAGCATCATAACTTCTATTACAGAAGCTATCCGTACACTGTCGAATATGAGGTAGAAATCAGGTATGATTATACCATGTTTTATCCCACCTGGCTTCCGCAGGAATCATGGAATATGTCTGTTCAGTCGGCCAGTATGGAAGTGTCCTTACCGGAAGGCCTTCCATTTCGTTACAAACCGTTTAACGTTAAGAATGAAGTCAATATTACCCGGGGCAAATCGGCAACGCTTTATACCTGGACCTTGAAAGAACTTCCTGCCCTGCAAAAGGAACATTATACACCATCATGGTACGAGCTTACACCTTTTGTCTGGATGGCACCTGCGCAATTCGCCATTGAGGACTACGAGGGAAATATGTCCTCCTGGGAGGATTTCGGCAAGTTTGTGAGCGCATTAAAAGCAGGGAAGGACGTTTTGCCCGATAATATCAAGACAACTGTTCGCCAGTTAACGGCAGGTGAAAGCGATCCTCATAAAAAAATAGCAGCACTCTATGATTTCATGCAGAAAAATACCCGGTATATCAGCATTCAGCTCGGACTGGGTGGCTGGCAGCCTTATAATGCCGGGTATGTGGCTTCTAACCGGTACGGTGACTGTAAAGCACTCAGTAATTATATGTACGCCTTGTTGAAAGAAGCGGGTATTAAATCGCATTACACATTGGTAAAAGCCGGGGAAGGCAGGCAATTTTTTATGACCGACTTTCCCTCTTCGCAATTTAACCACGCCATTTTATGTGTGCCGCTTAATACGGATACTGTTTGGCTGGAATGCACCAGTCAAACCCTTCCCTCCGGTTATCTAAGCGGGTTCACCAGCGACCGGCCGGTACTATTGGTAGATGAAAATGGCGGTAAACTGGTGAGAACACCTAAATACGGACTTGCCGACAATCTCCAGTTACGCCATTTAACGGGAATACTCAATGCAGAGGGAATGCTTAGCATGGATGTGGTCACGTCCTACCGGGCATTACAGGAAGACGATGTACATTCTCTCATCAGAAATTCCTCCAAAGAAAAAGTGCTGGAACATCTTAAAACCTGGATCGATCTGCCCAGCTACGATATAACGGGCTTCAACTATAAAGAGGATTATACCGGCCTGCCTGTTATAACCGAAACACTTCAGATAAAGGCGGATAACTATGCGCAGGTTTCGGGCAAAAGGATATTTATTTCCTATAACGCGCTTTCCAGGTCTGACCGTAAGCTCATGGCCACGGAGTCGAGGAAATACGATATCGACCTCAATTATGAATATACCGATATCGATTCGGTAACTATCAGCGTACCCTCCGGATATCAGCCGGAATCCCTACCTAAAGACCTAACTATTGAAAGTCCGTTTGGGAAGTATAGCGCGCGGGTGGTATTCGCTGATAACAGGATTATTTACTACCGTAAAATGGAACAATTCAGTGGCCGTTTCCCGGCAAAGGACTATAACGACATGGTTAAATTCTACGATCAGATTTATAAGGCCGACCGAAACAAGGTGGTGCTGGTAAAATAAGTTTAATCACATTTACTGACACCTGATCTGCTCATCTATAGTCTCCTTTATTCTGGTGTAAAACTCTTTTTTGGCTTCACCACTTAGCACGGGTGTAAGAATGACGCAGGCATATTTCCTGCAGGTGTCAATAAAAGGCCAGGTACCCGTAAAAGAAGGGGCACTTATCACTTTGCCTTCATCCTCCAGAAACACTCCAAGCCCGTAAGAACTTCCTTCCATTATTCTGGGAGTATATTTGACTACTTCGCTCGTTATCTGCATTTTATGAATTTCTTCTACGGATTTTTCGCTTAATATCTGTTTTCCATTTCCCTGTCCTTTATTGAGATACATAGCCAGCAGTTTAATATAGTCCGAAGCAATCGAAACGGCTCCGCTGGCTGGGTTCACGGCACCGGTTTCTACCACGAAGCTGGTCTTTTTCATTCCCAATGGCTTTATTATCCGCTCGCTCATTAACCGGTCGAAGGTTTTACGCTTGCTGATAATTTCCAGCACACGCCCGGCAGTGTTGATGCCGGTATTGCCGTAGAAAAAATCTTTGCCGGGATTGTTGACAATATCACTATGTGCGGCATAGTAATTCACTTCCTCTTCCAGTGATTCGAATTTTTTCTTCTGTACCATTTTAGCCATCTTACCCGACTCCGATTCTATACCCGTGGTATTGGCGAGGCATTGCCGAATAGTGATGTATCCTTTACTGTACGATTTAAAGGAGGGAATATAATCACCTACTTTGTCGTCGAGGGAAAGTTTCCCTTCATCCACAAAAGTCATAACCAGGGCGACAGTCAGCCAGCGGCTTGCTGCACCTATAGGTTGCTGCACTTCCATTTTACCCATTTTCTGCGAGCCGGTATCTTTTTTATATATGATGGTGCTGTCTTTCCAGATGATCACGCTGGCATTCCCGGCGGCTGCCTGCTTTTTATCTCCTATTAATTCGGTTATGCGCGTAAAGTCGTACTGTGCATAGCCAGGATGAAATAATAGCAGGAAAAGCAAGCCCAGACTGAATTTTAGGCGTATCTGATTTGGTTGGTATGACATATCTTCTTGTTTGTTAAACTGGATGCTTGTTTGTTATTAAACGGCAACAACGCTAAAATTAATACATCTCATATGTTCCTTTGCATTTGGGTTAAAATAAAATACTATGAATCTGAGTAATCTAACTATTAAATCGCAGGAAATACTTGCACAGGCACAACAACTCGCTTTTAACAGCAGGCACGTTAATATCGAAACAGAGCACCTCCTGAAGGCTTTACTGAAAGATGAGGACAGCCCCATCCAGTTTCTGCTTAAAAAGAATGATGTGAATATCGGTTTTGTGGAAAGCAAACTGGAAGAAAGCCTGTCCCGTCTCCCCAATACTCCTAACGGCGAACCAGCCCAGGCCATCAGCCGGGAGCTGAATAATGTAATCCTTCGCGCTGCTAACACGCTTAAAACCTTCGGGGATGAATTTGTAAGCGTGGAGCATCTCCTGTTATCGCTGGTACAGGGAAATGATAATACTTCCAAACTGATCAAGGATGCGGGGTTAACGGAAAAAGGCTTGATAGCGGCCATAAAAGACCTTAAAAAAGGTTCGACTGTTAATTCACAAACATCTAATAATCAATATAATGCCCTAAATAAATTTGCGAATAATTTAAATGAATCCGCCAGGGCCGGTAAGCTCGATCCGGTCATCGGAAGGGATGAAGAAATAAGAAGAACCCTGCATATACTTTCCAGGCGCAGTAAAAATAACCCTATCCTGGTAGGTGAGCCCGGAGTGGGTAAAACCGCTATCGCCGAAGGCCTGGCCCACCGGATAGTCAATGGGGATGTTCCCGAAAACCTGCGCTCAAAGATCATTTATGCGCTGGACATGGGGCAACTAATTGCCGGGGCCAAGTATAAAGGCGAGTTCGAGGAACGTTTGAAGAGTGTGGTGAAAGAAGTAGGCGATAGCGACGGGGAAATCATTCTTTTTATAGACGAAATACATACCCTGGTGGGTGCTGGCGGCGGCGATGGGGCCATGGATGCCGCCAATATCCTTAAGCCCGCCCTGGCAAGGGGAGAGCTGAGAGCGATCGGTGCCACCACCCTCAACGAGTACCAGAAGTTTTTTGAAAAAGATAAAGCGCTGGAACGCCGCTTCCAGAAAGTGCTTATAGATGAACCGAACGTGGAAGATGCTATTTCTATTTTACGCGGACTGAAAGACCGGTACGAAACGCACCATCACGTGAGGATCAAGGATGAAGCCATTATTGCCGCGGTGGAATTATCGCACCGCTACATAACCGACCGCTTTCTGCCGGATAAAGCCATCGATCTGATAGATGAAAGTGCCGCCAAGCTGCGCCTCGAAATGAACAGCATGCCGGAAGAACTCGACGAGCTCGAACGCAGGATCCGCCAACTGGAAATAGAACGCGAAGCCATCAAACGGGAAAAAGATGAATCTAAACTGAAAGAGCTGTCCAAGGATATTTCCCTGCTAAGCGTGGAAAGGGATACTTTTAAGGCCAAATGGCAGCAGGAAAAAGAACTGGTGGAAAAAGTACAGAACGCCAAAGCTGCTGTGGAGAATCTGAAAGCAGAAGCTGAAAAGGCGGAAAGAGAAGGGGATTACGGAAAGGTGGCCGAGATACGGTATGGTAAAGTAAAAGAGCAGGAAGAGATTATAAGGCATCTTTCCAGAGAACTGGAACAGAGCACCGAAAAAAGACTGTTGAAGGAAGAAGTGGATGCTGAAGATATCGCAGAAAACGTAGCCAGGGCCACCGGTATACCCGTTATGAAGATGATGCAGAGTGAAAGAGAGAAATTACTTCGCCTGGAAGAGGAACTGCATGAACGGGTAGTAGGACAGGAAGAAGCCATAGAAGCCGTTTCGGATGCTATCCGGCGCAGCAGGGCAGGTCTGCAGGATCCTAAAAAGCCCATCGGCTCGTTTATATTCTTAGGCACTACCGGGGTAGGTAAAACCGAACTCGCTAAAGCACTGGCTGATTACCTGTTCGACGATGATGGTATGATGACCCGTATCGATATGAGCGAATACCAGGAGAAACATTCGGTAAGCCGGCTGGTAGGTGCGCCTCCCGGGTATGTCGGATATGATGAGGGCGGGCAGCTCACGGAAGCTGTTCGCAGGAAGCCGTATAGTGTAATATTGCTGGACGAAATAGAAAAAGCCCATCCGGATGTATTTAATATCCTGCTCCAGGTACTGGACGATGGAAGGCTTACCGATAATAAGGGAAGGGTAGTTAATTTTAAAAATACCATCATCATCATGACCAGCAATATGGGCAGCCATATTATCCAGGATAATTTCGAAAAAGTGTCTGAAACGAACAGGGAGGAACTGGTGGAGAAAACCAAAATAGAAGTGATGAGCCTGCTCAAACAAAATATCCGTCCTGAATTTTTGAACCGGATCGATGAAGTGATCATGTTCCAGCCGTTGATGAAGAAAGAAATACGCGGTATTATCCGTATCCAGTTGCAGCAACTTAAAGGGATGATCGCGCAAAGCGGAATCGAACTTAGGTTCACCGATTACACCATCGACTACCTGGCTGAAAACGGGTTCGATCCGCAATTTGGTGCAAGGCCTCTTAAGCGGCTTATCCAGAAGCAGGTGGTAAATCCATTAAGCAAACGCCTGCTGGCGGGGGATATCGACAAGAGCCGCCCGGTAATAGTGGATGTGTTCGACGGGGTAGTGGTATTCAGGAATGAAACATTAGAATTTGAAAAAGCAGTTTCTTCATAATATATTGCGGGTTAAATCGTTAAAGCGGTTTAACAGTATCTATGATCAACACAACCACAACTACCGGCGCGGGTAGTACATTCCTTAGTAAAAATAAAGTAAGCCTCAGCATTGGATTTATTTTGCTCGTTGTCGGCTGTATCGTAACATTCGTTCTTATCAGCCGCAAAAGCAGCGGGGAAGTACTCACTACCGCAATCGATAGTACGGGTAAGCCCGCTTCCAATCTGCCGGTAGATACTGCGGCCAGCGGTTCCACTGCCGTGCTTGACTCTGCTTCTTACGATCATTTATCGCAATATGTAGCTAACGGGGATTCGTCCGGTCGCTGGCCGGTGAAGAGTCCTTATCCGCTGGCAGGAGCCATTTTACCATTTAACAGAGTTGTTTCATTTTATGGTAATCTCTATTCTAAAAAAATGGGTATACTGGGTGAACTACCCCGTAACGAAATGCTGGAAAAGCTGAAGGAGGAAGTGGCCCTATGGCAGGCAGCCGATTCCACCATCAGAGTAGTACCTGCTTTGCACTATATTGCCATCACCGCCCAGGGAAGCCCGGGTAAGGGTAACAAATACCGGTTACGGATGCCTTTTCACCAGATCGATTCCGTGATCAGCATGGCAAAAGAACTGGATGCCCTGGTGTTTATAGACATCCAGGTAGGACTCAGTACCCTCCAGGAAGAATTGCCTGCGTTAGAAAAGTATCTTCTGATGCCCCATGTTCATTTCGGTATAGATCCGGAATTTTCTATGAAAACAGGTGCTAAACCAGGGTCTGTTATCGGTACGTTCGATGCAGCAGATATCAATTATACTACCGATTACCTGGCTAAACTGGTGAGAAAGAACAATCTTCCACCAAAAATGCTGGTCATTCACCGTTTCACCCGCCCGATGGTTACTAACTACAAACAAATCACACTAAGGCCCGAAGTGCAGGTAGTGATTGATATGGATGGATGGGGACACCAGGCAAGAAAAATGAACACCTATAAACAATTTGTAGAAAGGGAGCCAGTACAGTTTGCCGGCTTCAAGCTGTTTTATAAGAACGACCTGAGGGAAGCTAAGAGCCATGTAATGTCTCCCCAGGAAGTGCTTGCCCTCACACCGCAACCCGTATATATTCAGTACCAGTAATTTAATAGGAGATTTTTATTCCGTTAAGCGCTTCATAAATGGTACGATAGATCAGTTATTTCTTAATTTATATATAATTAAAAAAGACATAACAGCGAGCAGGATAATTAATATTATAGCCAGGTATGGCCATGCCTGATCTTTCCACTTCCGTTTATCCTTCCTAGTTTTTTTCTGTCGTAGTTTTTTATGGAGGCTGCTGTTTAATTGTGCCACTACCTTTTGAAGATCCTTATCGCCAGTAACCGTTTCGAGTCCATCCACTGCATCGCTTACGAATTCGTTATCGGCTATCTGCTTTTCCACTTCATGCCTTTGTTCGGCCGAAAGTTTCCCGGCCAGGTAGTCCATCAGCAACTGGTTGTCGATGTCTTTATTACTATCCGATAATATATTCAGCAGATCATCCGGCATCAGCTATTGTTTAATTTTTGATCCAGCAACATTTTAAGATTTCGCTTTCCGTTCTGGATATAACTCTTTACCTGCAAAAGCGAAAAGCCGGTTATGGTAACTATTTCCTGGTAAGATTTTTTTTCTATGTAGAATAAAGTTACGCAGAGTTTTTGGCCCGGGTTCAGTTCTTCAAGACAAATAGCCAGTAATTCCAGTTTCCGGTCTTTTTCTATGACTGATCTCCGGGCTTCGCTTTCTTCCTCCGGAACAATCGTTTTCATATTTTCAGATACCTCACCGGTATACCTGTGGGGTTTATCGCGGAGCTTCATCAGGCAGTGGTTTTTTGCCACCATATAGATCCAGCTCTTAAAATGCTCCACTTTATACTTTTCCAGCTCGGTGATAGCTTTCAGGAAAACCTGCTGTACAACGTCTTTTGCCTCTTCTTCATTTTTCAAATACTTCATCCCCACACCGAATAGAAGTAGTGTATAACGTTCCAGCAGAATACCCAGCCATTTATTGTCGTGATCTCCCCGGTAAAGATCCAGCAGTCCGGAATCCGTAATATGTTGGTATTTGTTACTGATAATTTAAAACAGGTTTTTAATCCATTTCACGATAGCCGTATCCCATTCCATTATTTTAAACGCGGTGTAAAAAAGAAGTACGGCAAATAGTTTTTTTAAGACCTCTTTATCGATTTTGATTGCCAGGGAACTGCCGAAATATCCTCCGGCGATAAATCCCGCAGCCACCAGTGCCACTACTTTAAAGTCGATGGGAGATCCCATTTTTTTACAGTCATAGTAATAAGTAAGAAAGGCGAGAGCTGTTACCGGAAATGTAAGCACGCCCAGCGAAGTACCCTGAGCCTGGTGCTGATTATAACCCAGGAAATAGACCATGGCCGGCACGAGTATAAGGCCTCCACCCACACCCACAAGTCCGCTCAGTACGCCGGCGGCTATTCCTATAAGTATAATAACTATAATATCCTGTGGCGACATCGCTCTTCCTTTATCGTTAAATAGACCCTCCTGTTTCAAACGGAATATTACTTTATAAAGGTTTCCTTATAATGGGCAATAGCTTCTTCTATTATCTTGATGGCTTTCACTTTATTTTGAAACTCCTCCACTTTTACCGTCTTGTTTTCCAGTTTCTTATATTCCTCGAAAAAATGACGCAGTTCCGAGAAGAAATGGGGCTGCAGTTCTTCGATATTGTTGTAATGGTTCATGCTTGGGTCGGTATTGGCAACGGCGATAATTTTATCATCTGCCTCACCGCCATCTATCATCTGCATTACGCCGATCACTTTAGCTTCCATCAGGCACATCGCCCGCACGGGAAGAGAAGTGATTACCAGTATGTCCAGCGGATCCTTATCTCCGCCATACGTTTGCGGTATAAATCCGTAGTTGCAGGGGTAATAAAAGGAAGAGTAAATGATGCGGTCCAGCTTAAGAAGCCCGCTGTCTTTATCAATCTCGTATTTGGCCCTTGAACCCTGGGGAATTTCTATCACTGCTGTTACTATGGAAGGAGCATTTTCTCCGGTTGGCACACTATGCCATGGGTGAAGTACTGGTTGCATCATATAAAAATTAAGTGCTTACGTTATTAATGAAGATCCTTAAAATCTACCAGCCATTCGCCTTTTATCCGGACGATCTTAAGGGTAGTAGTATCTTTTTTCTTGAAAGAATTGGTGAATGTATAGTTTACAGTAGAATCATTTTCCGGTAAAATGGTCAGTGCCGTTATGCTTGCATTTTTATAGTTTACCTTGTCTTCTTCGGCAAGGCGGTTGTAATTGCTTTTCCAGCGATCCAGCAGGGTAAGGTTGGTGTTGGTGGAATCCTGGTAAAGAAAATAACGGGCTTTGTCGTAGTCCCCGTCCAACGAGGCACGGATGAATTCACTGCCTGCTTCCTCAGCATTGGCAGCTTTATGGTAACCGGATTCAGCATTGTTGCAGGAAACGAAAAAGGCCAGCGATAAAAAGAATATCAATGTATACTTCATGTTTAGCTATTACGCTGCGAAATTAATGAAAACAGTACAGTCAAAAAGGAAAACTTGTCCTGCACCATGGTTCTGCAGGCCCCGTTGCCGTCTATATATAAATAGCAGGGGGGCCGTAACCTGCTGGCTCCGGCCCCCCTGGGGTACTATTGTATCAATCGGGTAGGAAGTATAACTTTGTGTTAACTTTTATCTTCTTTAATTTTCTCCTTATCGTAAGCGCGTATAATCGCTTTAACCAGGCGGTGACGCACCACGTCCTCTTCATCCAGTTCTATATGAGCGATGCCATCCACATCCTGTAATATGCGCACTGCTTTCTCCAGTCCGCTGCGCTGGTTCTTCGGCAGATCTACCTGGGTCATATCTCCGGT
>JANNOM010000011.1:0-6065 GCA_031399065.1 Chitinophagaceae bacterium | reverse complement strand
AGTATACCGGCACCTGACCGGACTGCGGCAATATGAGCTCAGCAACCACCTGGGCAATGTGCTGGCGACGGTGAGTGATAAGAAGATCGGGGTGGCTTCTACCAGCAACAGTTCTTTGATAGATCATTATAAGGCCGATGTGGTGAGTGCGCAGGATTATTATCCGTATGGGATGCTCATGCCGGGAAGAACGGTGAATGCGTAAACGATCCGCCAGCGTGTGATTGCTAAGTTATTAAAGCAGGGCCATGACCTCAGCCTGGTGCAGCACTTTGCGGGCCATGCGTATGCTTCTAGTATGGCTCAGAGCTGACTTACTTATTTAAAACCCATAATAACAATTTCATTTTCCTGTGTGGCGTACATTTTGAAAGGCAGTAGTTCTTCAGGGAGTAATAATTTTATTGTAAAACCAGCCTCCTTTAGTCGAAGAAGGTAGTTCTGTAAAGAATATATTCTAACATGATCCATTTGGCCATATAATTGTTCCTGCTTTTTAGGATCATTTATATCAGGTTCTTCTATGGTATTAATCAAAGTTTCTGAATAAGGAATTTGCAATATTGCAAAGCCGCCGAACTTAAGTATTCTAAAGATTTCTCTCATAGCGCGCGTATCGTCCGGAATATGCTCGAGGATATGGTTAGCAACTATGACGTCAAAACTACAATCGTTGAATTGAAGATTAGTAGCGTCTCCATAAAGAATTTTTTTATCAATATTCTTATAGAAGCCAGGCAATATATCAACGGTCTGTACATTTGTGACTTCATTCAAATATTTATACAAATGTCTCTCTGGTGAGAAATGTAAGATGTCTTTATTTTGAACACCATGTAAATTTTCAAGTACGGCTTTCACAAGTCGCTCTCTGTTTTTACTTAGACAATTTGGACAATAAACGTTTTCTCCAAAGCCAGCAACTACATTATTGCTATATATTGCGTCAGCGATATTAGCAGACGGATGCTCCGCTATAAATTTTGTGTATTTTGACCAGCAGAAATTACATATATACCCTTTTCCCCGATATTTCAGGTATTTTATTCTATAATACAGCTTATTAATCGATTCTATCAAATCACGATACCCACTTTGAAGCGGGTGATAGATATTGAATTGCTTCAAAATACTTTTTATCTTCTCTTTCATTTACCTTTAAAAAAAATGATAGCAATAGTAGCTTTAGTTTTAGAAATACATCTAAATATAGTAAGATATATTGAAGACATTTTGGTATTGCACTGGCAAAGGGATGTGACGTCCGCTTGGGTATCGATTACTGGGACGGGATCAGTGTTGAATATTACCCCGGCACCATACAAACATTTAATCTTACACCGGTAGAACCCGATACGATCCAGTTAATAGAAGGCATGGAAGAATGTGTGTTACGCAACACTTCTCCTATCTGAGTACGCAGGAAAAGCAGGCGGTGTTAGGTGTAGTAAAAAGCTTTGCGGCGGAGCAAAAGGATTGGTGGGATGAGATTGGCCAGGAACAACAGCAGGCGATCGACCAGTCGCTGGCCGAAATGAAAGCCGGGAAGCTCACTCCGCATACGGAAGTCATGAAGAAATACAGGAAATGGCTGAAACGGTAGTAGTGGAAGTCTTGTGGACGGATAAGGCTAAACAGACTTTTAGCCAGATCGTTGAATACCTACATAGGGAATGGACTGAGAAAGAAGTAAAAAAGTTTATCAACCGTACCCATGAAATGCTGTCGACCTTCCAGCGTTATCCTGAAATGTGCCGTCCTTCCCAAAAGCGAAAAAATGTGCGCATTGGCATCCTTAATAAGCTCATCTACTGGAAGAATTTCCAGCTGCTTGCTCCTAAATCACCCCCTATTTATCAAAGTTGCCCTTAAATCTTCATTCTTATAAATAAGTAATAATTTCCTGGCGAGTTCTTCAGGATCGTTCAATGCTGTAAAGATGCCATTATTGGAAATCAATTTTTCTAATAACGGCGTTTTACCGGCAATAACGGGTACCCCGGACTGTATGGCATTTAACAAATCAATAGAAATGATGTCTTTCTTGTCTATATACAATACCGCGTAAGCCGATGCCAGTAATTGTAGTAAAATGGGTTGTTGAGGGGCTTCAAATATTAATACATCTTCCCTGTATTTGTAACTGGCCAGCTTCCGTTTAAATGCCGGTGTCCGACGGGTGTTATTACCCGCAACTACCAGCTTCATATCCGAACGCTGCCACTTTTTAAACTGGGAAAATGCTTTCAAAAGTATTAGCAGTTGATGCCGCTTAGGATCGATATCTCCAACGAACAGAAAATACTCCCGGTCCTCCGTATACCTGTCTTTTATCACTTCTTTTTGCTCCCAGCTTAGCGGCACCGCTGCGGGGTCGGCGACGAACGGAGATGGCACTTTCGCGCCTTTTCTTTGAAAGAGCAGCTTTATTGTATCGTACCACCGCTTTTTGACCCCAAATTTCATCCAGCAAAGGTAAACTTACCAGGCATTATCGTAACAATCCCCTTTTTTACGGAAAATACGGTACCCTAAATCGAGGACTAACCCGTTTTGATCCCGAATTTTTTCACTCTACTTTTATGCTTTAATCCAGAGTACTAAAATCAATATTTATGAAAACAAAACTCTACCTATTCACCGGCATGCTTGTGGCTGCATGTTTTTTCTTCGTTCAAACGGGTTACTCACAGTGTAACTGCCCGGGAGGCGATCCAGCTACACCGGTTGCATACCAAGACAGTATTCCGCCAACTTCATCATCTTCCATATCATTTAAATTTCCTAAGTTCGATCCGTCTATCGGTACGCTTACCTGCGCTAAATTGGACTATAGAGTTAGTTCACGCTCCCGAATCGGAGTGCGGAATACCGATACGACTGCAAGAATTCGATATAGATTTAGATTAACTGTCGCGAACACCATATCCGGCGCAGGTGTTTCTGCTGACGAAGTTTTTGACACGTTTTTTGGTCCAGACTCATTGGGTAAATATGGATCTATCGATGACTCGACTACTTACGGACCTATTCAAGTAGTAAACTGGGTAGGTTCTACCAATGTAGGTTCGTTGGCATCTTACCTGGGAACGGGCGATGCATTTATGAGCCAAAATCAGAGTGGAGGATTTATATCTACACAGGGAGGATTAAATTATAACGCCCAGATTACTACGTTCACTACAGGGGTGTATATACTTACTTATTACTGGTGTCCGGCAGGTGTACTTGCCCGCAATATCCGTGATTTTAATGCCAAGTTAAAGAATGATAACGTGCAGATAGAATGGGCATCGGATAACCAGGTAGGTAATATCCTCTATGAAGTGCAGGTAAGTTCAGACGGTCAAAATTATAAAACTGTTTATACACAACCTTCTCAGGCAGCAGGCGGCAACTCAAATGCTTACCAGTTCCTGTATAATATTCCTTCCGGTGCAGGCGAGAATTTATATGTCCGCATCAAGCAAACAGAACCTAATGGTAAGATCACTTATTCTTCCATTAACAGGGTGAGCCTAGATAAACTGAAATTATCCGGCAATACGGTGGGCGTTTTCCCTAATCCGGCGATCAATAAAGTGTCGCTTCAATTCGATGCGGAAATGAACGGCGATTTCGGCATAGACATCGTCAGCGTCACCGGCCAGAGAATGTACACGAAAGATATCAAGATCGTTAAAAGCAAAACGGCTTCGGTGGACCTTAACAATCCTCTCCGTACCGGCATGTACTACCTGCGCGCGACCGATAAGCGTACGGGCAGCGTATATGTGAACAAGCTTTTTATGAAATAAATCGTTAAATAAACAAGCAAAGCGGTAAGGCGCGGCTCATAAGTGGTAAACTTGTGACCCGCGCCTTACCGCTTCTGCCGTAAATTCCTTATTTTTGGTTATGAAAAATATTGAATCGATGGAATACAATACCACGAGGAACCATCTGATGATGAAAGAATATGGCAGGCATATTCAGAAAATGATCGAATACATCACCACTATAGAGGATCCCACGGAGCGTCAGAGCAACGCGTATTCAGTGATAGAGCTGATGGGATTTCTGAATCCCCATCTTAAGAATGTGGAAGATTTCCGCCATAAATTGTGGGATCACCTTTTCCTGGTGTCCGACTTTAAGCTGGAGGTGGAATCTCCGTATCCCATCCCTACCAAAGAAACGCTGAAAGCCGGCCCGATGGAGCTGAAATACCCCAAACGCTACCCGCGCTTTTCGCATATGGGTAAAAACCTGGAGCTGGTGATTAAAAAAGCACTCAGCGAAGAGAACCCGGAAAAAAGGAACGGCTTTGCCAATTCGATTGCCTATTATATGAAGCTGGCTTATACCAACTGGCATAAGGAAACCGTGCACGACGACGCCATTCAGAGCGAACTGGCCGTGCTTACTGACGGACAGCTTGAATTCACCAATACACCTTTCGTAAAAAGCTACCGTCCCAATGAAGCCCGTGAGCGGGAAAGGAGCGGCGCTTACGATTACCGTAATAAACGCAACCCGAAATTTCAGGCACGCAGCGGCGGTACCAGCCGTGGCAACGATGCACGCGACCCTCAACGTGGCAACGGAGGTAATGATATGCGGGAAAACCGCGGTGGTATGGGCATGGGCGGTAATAATAACCGCACCAATAATAATAAATTCAACAAGAAGCGTTTCAAATAACTGTTCACCGGTATGGATTCATTCGAGGTTACAGGTGGCCGGCAGCTTCATGGCGAAATAACGCCCCAGGGCGCCAAGAATGAAGCCTTACAGATCATCAGCGCCGTACTGCTTACTTCGGAAAAAGTGACGGTACGCAATATCCCCGACATAGTAGATGTAAATCTTCAGATAGAGCTGCTGGAAGATATGAAGGTAAAAGTGGAACGCCCGCAGCGGGATACCTGTATCTTCCAGGCAGATGACGTAGACATCGACTACCTGCACAGCGACGCATTTAAAAGCAAGAGCGGCAAGCTACGCGGCTCGGTGATGCTGGCTGGTCCTATGCTTGCCCGTTTTAAAAAAGCATTTATTCCCAAACCCGGGGGCGACAAGATCGGGCGCCGGAGACTAGACACGCATATTATAGGCTTCGAGCGGCTGGGGGCGACGTTTAATTACAACGTAGAGGATGGCTTTTTTCACCTGGAAGCCACGCGTATGAAGGGCTGTTATATGCTGCTGGACGAACCATCCGTAACCGGCACCGCTAATATCGTAATGGCCGCCGTAATGACAACCGGCACCACCACCATCTACAATGCCGCCTGCGAGCCATACATCCAGCAGTTGTGTAAAATGCTGAACCGCATGGGTGCCCGCATCAGCGGTATTGGCAGTAATCTGCTGGTAATCGAAGGGGTGGATCAATTGGGCGGCACGGAGCACCGTATGCTGCCAGACATGATCGAAGTGGGTTCTTTCATCGGACTGGCCGCCATGACCAATAGCGATATCACCATCAAAAATGCAGGGATAGAAAACCTGGGTATTATACCGGAGAAATTCCGGCAAATGGGCATTGAGCTTAATTTCCAGGGCGACGATATTCATGTGCCCGCGCAGGACGTGTATGAAGTGCAGACCTTCCTGGACGGCTCGGTGCTTACGATCTCCGACCACCCCTGGCCGGGGTTTACTCCCGATCTTATCAGTATTATGCTGGTAGTAGCCACCCAGGCAAAGGGAAGTGTGCTGATACACCAGAAAATGTTCGAGAGCCGCCTGTTTTTCGTGGACAAGCTGATCGACATGGGTGCCCGCATCATATTATGCGACCCCCACCGCGCGGCGGTGATCGGCCTGGGCCGGGGCCAGCGGCTCCGGGGCATTACGATGAGCAGTCCCGACATCCGCGCCGGCGTATCCCTTCTCATAGCCGCTCTCAGCGCGGAAGGCAAAAGCCGGATCCAGAATATCGAACAGATCGACCGGGGTTACCAGTACATCGATCAACGGTTGCAGCAACTGGGGGCAGATATCCGCCGCGTATAATATTTACCTGTTTTTCCGCTTTGCGTAAATCGTTTTCCCGATTATACAAACCTTCCTGCTCCGGA
>JANNOM010000055.1:0-13245 GCA_031399065.1 Chitinophagaceae bacterium | reverse complement strand
CGTTTGTTTCTTCAATGTTTCACGGTGTTCAACGGTATTATGGAACGCTTCTTTATAGGCAACCTGGGGAGCACCCTGGTTAATTTCCACTTTAAATTCACGGCGCATACGGTCCACGATTATTTCGAGGTGCAGCTCTCCCATTCCGCTAAGAATGGTCTGGCCGGTCTCTTCATCGGTCTTTACGCGCAAGGTTGGATCTTCTTCTACCAGCTTGGCGATCGCCATACCCATTTTATCTACGTCGGCCTGTGTTTTAGGCTCCACGGAAATAGAAATTACCGGCTCCGGGAAGGTCATTGCTTCCAATACGATCGGGAAGTTCTCATTACACAGCGTATCTCCTGTCTTGATATCCTTAAATCCTACTGCTGCACCTATATCACCTGCTTCGATAAAGTCGACCGGGTTTTGTTTATTGGCGTGCATCTGCATGATACGGCTGATACGCTCGTTTTTGCCCGTGCGGGTGTTCAGCACGTAAGAACCGGAATCCAGCCTGCCGGAATAGGCCCGGAAGAAGGCAAGACGGCCCACGAACGGATCGGTCATAATTTTAAATGCCAATGCTGCAAATGGCTCTTTGGGATCGGCATGACGAAGCACTTCCTCTCCTGTATCGGGATTGGTTCCTTTTACCGCTTCTATATCCAGGGGGCCGGGCAGGTATCGCACAATGGCATCCAGTGCTGTCTGTACTCCTTTATTTTTAAAGGAAGAACCACACATCATTGGTATGATGGAAATATCGATGGTAGCCTTACGGATCGCCTGGTGTATTTCATCCTCGGTGATAGTGTTAGGATCATCGAAGAATTTTTCCAGTAATTTTTCGTCGTAATCAGCCACCGCCTCGATGAGATGCTGTCTCCACTCGTTCACTTCTTCCACCATATCTGCAGGGATAGGCACTTCTTTATACGTCATACCCTGCGTAGCATCGTCCCATACCATTCCTTTCATGGTTATAAGATCCACTACGCCTTTAAAATCGTCTTCTGCACCGATCGGCAATTGCAAAGGCACCGCTTTGGCACCCAGCATTTCCTTTATCTGTTTTACCACATTGAGGAAGTCAGCACCGGAACGGTCCATTTTATTTACGAAGCCGATACGCGGAACCTTGTAACGGTTCGCCTGGCGCCAAACGGTTTCCGACTGCGGCTCCACGCCGGATACGGCACAGAACAAAGCCAGCAGGCCATCCAATACACGAAGGGAACGCTCCACTTCCACAGTGAAGTCCACGTGGCCCGGTGTATCGATGATGTTGAACTTGTATTGCTTGGTATCAGGTCCTTTTACACCCTGTATCGTCGGAAAGTTCCAGAAACAGGTAGTGGCGGCAGAAGTGATAGTGATCCCTCTTTCCTGCTCCTGTGCCATCCAGTCCATCGTTGCGGCACCATCATGCACTTCCCCTATCTTGTGATTAACTCCCGTATAATACAGAATTCTTTCTGTAGTGGTGGTCTTACCTGCGTCGATATGAGCGGCAATACCAAAGTTTCTTTGAAATCTTAAATCTCCCATTGTTGTATATTAAAAATTCGTGCGCAAAGGTACTGATTTGAGGTGGAATATTCAAATAAAGAAAGAAGCTGCAAAGCCCTGCTATCCTATTATTCAACAGGCTTCGCAAACCTGCAGTCAACAGAGCCGGTTTAATTTATAAATTTTAACACTTTTAAAAAAAATATATTTGTAATTCTATCAGGCTTCCGTAAATTTATGATCATTACTAACCAATTAAAATTCACAACCAATATGGCCAGCAAAAAAAAGGCTCCTGCAAAGAAAAAAACAGCTAAAAAAGCAGTGCCTAAAAAAGCAGCTCCTAAGAAAGCGGCGAAGAAAGCTGCTAAAAAAGCAGCGAAGAAGGTAGCTAAGAAAGCCGTTAAAAAAGCAGCTCCAAAAAAAGCAGCTAAGAAAGCAGCTCCGAAAAAAGCGGCCAAAAAGGTAGCCAAAAAAGCGGCTCCGAAAAAAGCGGCTCCGAAAAAAGCAGCTCCGAAAAAAGCAGCTCCCAAGAAAGTAGCTCCCCCCAAAAAAGCAGCTCCTCCGAAGACGGCAGCTCCAAAGAAAGCGGCTCCGAAAAAAACAGCCCCGAAAAAAGCTAAAACGGCAACCAACGTCGCACCTAAACCAGCACCTGTCGAAGATCCAAAACCGGTAACAACAGTAGGCGAACCTACTCCGGCTGAAGAAACATCCACTACGCCGGTTACCGAAGATGAATCGATAGACTATGAAAAAGATGATCTGTAGTTAATCTGTTGCTAAAGAGAACCATAAATAAACAAAAAAGGCTATTTGCATTTACTGCCGATAGCCTTTATTATTATATGAGGTATTTTGTTATGCTTAACTAGCCCATGCCTTATCTCCCTTTTTATAAGGAATATCGCCGTCGTACCTGCCAGGTACCGGAATATAACGCAATGCTTTGGTAGCTCCCAGTTCGGAACTAAAATAGCCCAGTAAAGTAAGCTCTTTCATCATCCGGAAATAGTGCGCCGGATCTTCCGGTTTCTTACTCTTCGTGTACGCTTTCTGCTCTTTATCCAGCTCTACCAGCAGATCATGCCGCTGCGCGGCATCCGCTTCCAGGAACGATTTACTGTATTTCTTATCGCTTGCCTCATTCAGTTTTTCCATTCCTTCAAAAAATATCTTCTGGTTTTTTTCCTCATAACAGTCATTTACCATCACCGTCATAAAGGTACCTACACCGGCCGCTTTGGCTCCGGGAGATCCGGTGGCTGGCAGTATCGTCTCGGCCACTTCATCCAGATATGTAATGTCTTCTTTGCTGAAAGATAGTTCCCTCGCTTTTTTATCACCGGTTTTACAGCCCGACAAAAAGAAATCCGATCCTATCAGTGTACCTCCTAGCAGCAGGCTGACGGCAGATATTGCTTCCCTTCTGTTCATAATAAAATAAGTTATAATTAAATTATATGTTTCCTTTTTTCAATTCCTTCACCGCAAAATCCGCCGCCCGGGCAGTGAGAGCCATATAAGTGAGTGACGGATTTACACAGGCACCCGATGTCATACATGCCCCGTCCGTTACAAACACGTTCTTGCAGTCCCATACCTGGTTATTGCCGTTCAGTACAGATGTTTTAGGGTCTCTGCCCATACGTGCGGTACCCATTTCGTGAATACCCCGACCCAGAAAGCCATTGGAGTCATAAGAACTCACCTCTTTCACTCCTGCTGCTTCCAGCATTTCCACGGCATCGATGGCCATATCTTTTCGCATCTTCATTTCGTTCTCTTTCAGCTCGGAGTCTATGGCAAGTACGTTCAGTCCCCACTTGTCTTTCGTATTTTTATCCAGGGTAATTTTATTCTCATGATACGGAAGCACTTCTCCGAAGCCGCCCATTCCCATTTTCCATGTACCCGGTTCAGAAAGTGCTTCTTTAAGATCGGCGCCTATATTCAGTTCAGCCACTTCCCTCGACCATCCCTGCCTGCTGGCAGCTCCCTGGTAGCCGAAGCCCCGCAGGTAATCCCGCTTATCTCCAAACAGATTCTGGTAACGCGGAATATAAATACCATTTGGACGCCTGCCATAATAATACCGGTCTTCATAACCCTCCACTATCCCTGAAGCACCCACACCCAGGTGATGATCCATCAGGTTATGACCTAATTCCCCGCTGCTGCTTCCCAGTCCCTCCGGCCATACGTCAGTGGCGGAATTCATCAGCAACCAGGTAGAGTTTAGCGAAGAAGCATTCACGAAAACGATCTTCGCGAAGTACTCGTAAGTTTGGTTCGTTTCTGCATCCAGCACTTCCACGCCCTTTGCCTTTTTAGTGTCTTTATCGTAAATAATTTTAGTAACAATAGAGAAAGGACGCAGGGTTAAATTACCTGTAGCCATGGCCGCAGGAAGCGTGGCTGACTGCGTACTGAAATAGGCCCCGAACGGGCATCCCAGCCAGCATTTATTGCGGTACTGGCACTGTGTTCTGTCGTGATGCGGAGCCGTAAGATTGGCGCTCCTGCCCATGATCATGGTGCGGGCCGATTTATACTTTTCCTTGATGCGCGCAGCTACATCTTTTTCCACGCAGTTCATTTCCATGGCGGGCATAAACTCTCCGTCCGGTAGTTGCGGCAATCCGTCTTTAGAACCATTTACCCCCGCAAATTTTTCAGCATAGCTGTACCAGTCTGCGATGTCTTTATAACGTATAGGCCAGTCGACCCCAACGCCTTCTTTGGCATTGGCTTCAAAATCGAAATCGCTCCATCGATAGCTCTGGCGGCCCCAGGTCAGTGAGCGTCCGCCCACCTGGTACCCGCGGAACCAGTCGAACCTTTTTACTTCCGTGTATGGACTTTCTTTTTCATTAACCCAAAAATCCAGATTGGTTTCATTTAACGGGTAGTCCCTTTTAAGCACGGGGTAGTCCTTAATCATATCCTCTGTTCTGCCTCCCCTGTGTGGAAACTGCCAGGGGTCTTTATTGGCATTCACATATCCCTTGATATGTTCCACATTTCTTCCTCTTTCGAGCATAATTGTTTTCAATCCTTTCTGGGTAAGCTCTTTTGCAGCCCATCCTCCGCTCACCCCCGATCCTATAACGATCGCGTCGTACGTATTTTCTATCATATCACCTGAGTTTATTTATACATCACAAATCTGTATCGATTTTTTAAGAGAAGCGAGTTTATCCTGTTGCGCAGGTATAAATTCCTGGGCCACATAACCCTTGTAACCGGTTGCAACAATGGCTTTCATGATAGCGGGATAATATAGTTCCTGTGATTCGTCGATCTCGTTCCTGCCGGGTACACCACCCGTGTGGTAATGACCGATATAGGTATGATACTCACGGATCGTGCGTATCACATCGCCCTCATCTATCTGCATATGATAGATATCGTACAGCAATTTAAAATGGGCACTCCCCAGCCGTTTACATAATTCCACTCCCCAGGGTGTTTTGTCGCACATATAATCCTTATGATTCACTTTGCTGTTCAGCAATTCCATATTAATGGTGATGCCGTTCTTTTCCGCCAGGGGCATAATTTTCTGCAGGCCAAGCACACAATTTTTAAGTCCTGTTTCATCGTCCATTCCATTGCGGTTACCGCTGAAACAGATCGCGTTTTTATAACCCGCTTTCACCATCAGTGGAATCAGTTCCTGGAACTGTTTAATGAGTTTATCATGGTTCTTCGTATCGTTAAACCCATTCACCAGACTTACATCTCCCGCCACATAACACATCGAACTGTAAATACCGTGCTTTTGTAGCACAGGCCAGTCTTTGGGTGCAATCAGGTCGATGGCACCAAAGCCTATTTCCTTCACTGCCTTGCAAAGCTCCTCCAGCGACAGGAAATTATAGGTCCACTGGCAAACGGAATGATTGATATTTCCTTTCAACGTTAAATGGTTTTCTGTATTCTTTTTTGCACTGGCCATTCCCGTTAATGGCAGGGTACCGATCGCCGCAGCACCCGTAACGATATTTCTGATGGCGTTCCTTCTTGAATGATTTGTCATACCTGGTTTTTTATAATCGTTATCAGAGCGTTGCCGGTATTTTATGTTCCGCAGCCGGGCGTTTTTTCATATAAAAATACAATATGGTAAATGCGGCTACTAGTATAACAGGGATCACCAGCGTGGCGTTGATGATCTCCGGACCGGCAACCGACTGCGCACCGGAAAAAGCGGCAGCTTCGGGTGTACCGGGAGCCGCCGTACGATACGCATCCAGCGAAGCATCGGCAGGCAGATTCCTGGAGATGATACCATCGTAAAAAGAACCCATGAAATACATATATACCGAGGTGGCAAACATACCGGCGCCACCCATCAGGTTAATGCCCAACGCGCCGGATTGAGGAATGTTTTCAGAAACGAAGCCCAGCATGGTCGGCCAGAAATAAGTAACGCCCATACCGAATATAAAGGCCGCTACAAAAATCATATTGCCGGAAACGCTGCCCAATAGGTAAAGTCCGAGCGCCGACAATATAGCGGACCCCAGTAAAACGGCGGACGGAGTGAGGCGATGCAATAACGGACCGGCGAGTGCCCTCCCCAGTGTTTGCACCCCGGCAGTAAGTGCCAGTATCAGTATAGAATTTTCCGTCACGTTTTTAAGCAGTACTTCTATCCACTGACCGGTAAACAGTTCCGTGATGCCTGTTCCGAACATCAGAACGAACATAAATATGAACAGGGGACTGGTAATGGATTTATACATCTGCGAAGTAGATACACCAGAAGAAACCCTTTCGGTAACCGGGAAATCCAGTTTGGAAAAAAGGTACCCGTAAATAAGGGTCGGTATCAGCATAACGGCTACCTGCACCTGCCAGGGTTGTAAGCCGGCTATACTTCCGATACCCAGTTGTCCATAACCGAATACGATCAGCGACCCGATAACGAT
Organism: Chitinophagaceae bacterium; assembly: GCA_031399065.1. Lineage (GTDB taxonomy): Bacteria > Bacteroidota > Bacteroidia > Chitinophagales > Chitinophagaceae > JADCRZ01. The sequence goes on along the minus strand of JANNOM010000055.1, from coordinate 6,814 downwards.
ACCACCCGGAAACCAGAGATGGAAATGACTTAGCTTGGTCGTTTTCTTGTCAGGAAAAAGACTGGTGACTAATGGATTGCAGGATGCTTCCACGGTTCCATTGGCCATACCTATAAAAAGAGTGGATATAAACAGCGACCAGAAACCGGTGGCAAATACAGTTAGAATAATACCGGCGAGGTGCAGCACGAAAGCGGCTACCAGCAGCCTTTTCATACCTATAACATCTACAATGAAGCCGCCTATTACCACGGCCAGCGGGAAACCCCAGAAAGCCGTACCGGCTATTATGCTCAACTCGCTTACGCTCAGATCGAACTCTTTACCCAACTGGCCCAGTATACCAGCCCTGATGCCAAAGGAGAGAGAAGTAACCAATAATGCCAAACAGCTTGCTACAAATAATTTGTTTCTTTGAATAGTGGCTTGCATATCGTTATTTTAGAGTGCATGCTGTCGTTTGAGCGGACGATCCCGTTTACAGCTTGTTTAAAAAATTTTATAAATATAATTTTTTATTTTTAAAAATGAATCGTCATTTTACAGATTAACAATAAATCTACAATGAAACGAAAATTAAGGATGGGAATGATTGGCGGCGGCAAAGGAGCTTTCATAGGCGCCGTACACCGCATAGCGGCTGCCATGGATGGCCGGATAGACCTGGTTTGCGGAGCGTTCAGCAGCGACCCCGTTAAATCAAGGGAAAGCGGGGAAAGCCTTTTCTTGAAGCCGGGCCGGGTATACGGATCTTACCAGGAAATGATCGAAAAAGAAAAAGCAATTCCTGAACATACCCGGATGGATTTCGTAAGCATCGTTACCCCCAATCACCTGCACTTTGCACCCGCTAAGATGGCTATGGAAAACGGGTTCGACGTAGTGCTCGACAAGCCGGTTACCTTTACCCTGGAAGAAGCCAAAGCATTAAAGGATATCATTAAAAATACCGGGCGGCTTTTTTGCCTTACGCATACCTATACCGGCTATCCCATGATAAAAGAAGCCAGGCAACTGGTGGCTTCCGGCAAGCTGGGTACCGTGAAGAAAGTATACGTGGAATACCCGCAGGGATGGTTAAGTTCTTTTCTCGAAGGAAGCGATAACAAACAGGCTGCCTGGCGCACCGATCCTTCGCGCAGCGGCATCGCCGGCTGCATGGGCGATATCGGTACGCATGCGTTTAACATGGCGGAGTATGTAAGCGGACAGCGGGTAAGCAGGTTGTGCGCCGATTTAAACATTGTGGTGGAAGGCAGGCAACTGGACGACGACGGTGCCGTGCTGCTCAAATTCGCCAACGGTGCCAGCGGGGTACTGTTTGCCACCCAGGTAGCGGCAGGAGAAGAAAACAATATCAAGATCCGCGTGTACGGCGATAAGGGAGGTATAGAATGGAAACAGGAAGATGCCAACAGCCTGTTGTTAAAATGGCCCGACAAACCCACGGAACTGCTTCGTGCAGGAACAGGCTACCTGGGTACCTATGCCACGCATAACAGCAGAACACCTGCCGGTCACCCCGAAGGCTACCTCGAAGCGTTTGCCAACCTTTACCGCAACTTCGCACTCACCGCCAGCGCGGTATCAGCCGGCGAGACGCCTTCAGCGGAATGGCTCGATTTTCCCGGCATCGAGGACGGCATCCGTGGAATGGCCTTTATCGAGAATGTAGTGGCCAGCGGAAAAAGCGAAAGTAAATGGATCGAATTCAACGTATAGCGAACCAATCAAAATAACGATCAAATGCAAACGATAAAAGGTCCGGGCATCTTCCTGGCGCAATTCATGGGCGACAAGCCCCCATTCAATAACCTGGAAACGATCTGCCGCTGGGCGGCGGGTCTTGGGTTCGTGGGCGTGCAGATCCCCACCTGGGACAGCCGTTGCATCGATCTCCAAAAAGCGGCCGAAAGCAAGACCTATGCCGACGAGCTCAGGGGCATCATCAACGGTGCAGGACTGGAGATCACTGAACTCTCCACCCATCTGCAGGGCCAGCTCATCGCCGTGCATCCCGCCTATGATGCACAGTTCGATGGCTTTGCCCCTAAAGAAGTGCATGGCAACAGCAAGGCCCGCACGGAGTGGGCAGTACAGCAACTTAAGTATGCAGCAAAAGCATCGGAAAACCTGGGCCTCAGCGCCCACGCCACGTTCAGCGGCGCGCTCTTATGGCATACCGTATATCCCTGGCCGCAACGGCCGCAGGGACTGGTAGATACCGGCTTTACCGAACTCGCCAAAAGATGGCTGCCCATTCTGAACACATTCGACGAATCGGGTGTGTACCTTTGTTATGAAGTTCACCCGGGCGAAGATCTGCATGATGGCGTAACCTACGAGCTTTTCCTGGAAAAAGTAAACAATCACGCACGCGCCTGCCTGCTGTACGATCCTTCCCATTTTGTGCTGCAATGCATGGATTATCTTTCGTATATCGACTATTACCACGAACGCATCCGCATGTTCCATGTTAAGGACGCGGAATTTAATGCCACGGGTAAACAGGGTGTGTATGGGGGTTATTCCAGCTGGATCAACCGGGCCGGCCGGTTCCGCTCGCTGGGAGATGGCCAGGTGGATTTTAAAGGCATTTTCAGCAAGCTGGCCGCCTACGATTATAAAGGCTGGGCCGTAATGGAATGGGAGTGCTGTATCAAACACCCCGAAGAAGGGGCAAGGGAAGGAGCTCCTTTTATTAAAGACCATATCATCCGCGTAACGGAAAAGGCGTTCGACGATTTTGCCGGTACAGGAGCCAATGAAAAATTTAACCGTGATATTTTAGGGTTACATTAAATTAGTTACGAGCTTTACAGTGTCAAATTTTTATATAACGATGTATACAATCATGAGAAAGACTTTAATTATCATTACCATCTGTTTTGCAGCATATGCCTGCGGCAACCAGGATGCGTCTAAAAAAGAAGAAGGAAGTGCCGCAACAACGGAGACGCCCGCGGTAGACACTACTCCCAAAGTGGTGGACCTGAGTGCCAACCCGGATTATCAGAAGGGATTAGCCCTGGTAGCCGGCTCAGATTGCCTCACCTGCCATAAAGTGGAGGAAAAAAACATAGGGCCCGCTTACCGCGATGTAGCCAATAAGTACGATGCCACAGATGCTAATATATCGATGCTGGCAGGTAAAATCATCAAAGGTGGGCAGGGTGTATGGGGCGCCATACCCATGACGCCGCACCCGACATTGTCGCAAGAAGATGCCGAGCAAATGGTGAAATACATCCTGCTTCTTAAAAAATAAGCACATCACAGGCATAAAAAAGCAGAAGCTTACCTTCCCGGGTAAGCTTCTGCTTTTTATATTCTTCTTTTATTATACAAGATTTTGAGAGATGTATTGTGCACTGGCAGCAATACTTCCATAAGCATCCGGCTTGTAATTACTTTCCTGCTCCAGGTAAAAATGCTGAAGGCCCGATAATTGAGTCGATGCAAAGATCTTTTTAAAGTCGATGGTGCCGTTGCCGATCTCCGTGTTTTCGTCTCGGTTGGTCTTGCTCATATCCTTCACGTGCCATTGCGTAAAACGGCCCGGGTGTTTCGTCATAAGATCTAAAGGGTCCTGACCGGCTCTCACCACCCAGTAAATATCCATCTCCAGCTTTACCAGGGAAGGATCCGATTCTTTCAGCAAAACGGTATAACCGCTGCTGCCCTCCAAGGGCATAAATTCAAAGTCGTGATTATGGTACCCCAGCTGCACCCCTCCTGCCTTGCACAAGGTTCCTGCTTCGTTCATTTTACCTACTATACGCTGGTACTGCGCAATGGTGGTTCTTCTCTGTTCCTCCAGGTGCGGAATTACGATATATTCCTGGCCCAGGGTATTGGCAACGTCTATCAGTTCCTTTACATCGTCGCCATTGCCATTGTCGAAAAGGAATTTGTCCATGCCATAGTGGCCGCTGGGACTGGTCAGGTTATTATTCTTCAACAGCCCGCCGAACTCCTTCGCTGTTTTGCCAAAGAACCGGGCGTTTTCGTATCCGTATGTTTCTACTTTCCCATACCCAGCAGCGGCCACTTTGCTGAATACCGCGCCGGGATCGTTGCCTACCTGGTCGCGAAGCGTATACAACTGTATACCTATCTGCGAAGCCGTTCGGGGCTTACAGGAAAAATTCATCATTAAGCCTGCTGCTAATACGCCTGATTGCTTTATAAAATTTCTTCTGTTGGTCATTGGCAAATAACATTTTATAAAAATGAAGATACTAAAAAAGGCCACCCTGAGAAGAGTGGCCTGTATAAATTAGTTGATTTTTTATTAGATTCTGAAGTGAGAGAACGCCTTGTTGGCTTCTGCCATACGGTGCGTATCTTCTTTCTTCTTGAAAGCACCGCCTTCCCCTTTGGCTGCGGCTACTATTTCGTTGGCCAGTTTATCTGCCATGCTACGGCCGTTTCTTTCGCGGCTATAGCGTATCAGCCATTTAATGCTCAGTGATACCTTACGATCCTGGCGTACTTCGGCAGGTATCTGGAACGTAGCGCCACCGATACGGCGGCTGCGCACTTCTACCGCGGGAGTTACATTGGACAATGCCTTTTTCCAAACCTCATATCCATCGTCGTTCGTGATCTTGGATACTTTATCTACCGCATCATAGAAAATGGTGAAAGCACCACTTTTCTTTCCTTCCCACATCAGGTTATTCACAAAGCGGGTAACCAGCTTGTCATTGTACTTTGCGTCCGGTGAAAGAGGCAATTTTTTGGCTTGTGCTTTCCTCATTTATTTGAAGATTTATAAGAATTTATTCGAATTATTTTTTACCGCCCTTATCTTTTTTGGTACCGTACTTAGAACGGCTCTGCTTTCTGTCCTTTACACCGGCAGTATCGAGGCTGCCGCGAACGATATGATAACGAACACCTGGCAGATCTTTTACCCTACCTCCGCGGATCAGCACGATCGAATGCTCCTGCAGGTTATGCCCTTCTCCCGGAATATAGGCGATCACCTCGATCTTATTGGTAAGCCGCACTTTCGCCACCTTACGCAGCGCCGAGTTTGGCTTCTTGGGAGTGGTAGTATAAACACGGGTACAAACCCCACGGCGTTGAGGACAGGAATCAAGAGCCCTTGATTTGCTCTTTGCCCGGATAATCTCTCTACCTTTTCGTACTAATTGCTGAATTGTAGGCATTCTTACCTTTTTTATTTAGGACGGCAAAGGTAAGTGCCTAAAGTCTAAAAAACAAAAAATTATGCAACTTATCTTGATGGAGGGTTTCTGTGGCAAAAGGGTTGATAGTAGCCGTGTCCGGTTTCCCTGATCAGTTTTAGGTGAGACATCCCCGGGATTTGTCTGGGTCTTCTCCGGGTCTTCTCCGGGTCTTCTGCGACTCCACCGCGGAGAGAGTCGGAGAAAGTCGCAGAAGACCCGGAGAAGACCCGAACATGCCTTGGAGGAATTCCGCGAATGTCTCGTCGTAAAGGACAGATGGTAGGATCTGGAAAAAATATTTTATTTTTGGCCGTATTGAAGCGTAAAAGTCGTATCCTGAATTTTCTGTTTAGGAACTGGATTTGTTCGTCCAAAATGCCCTTCGAACGACAGACGAATGAGAGGCGAAGGAGAGACGAACGGTAAAAATGGCAAAAAAGGAGTCTCGTTTCTGGTATGTCATGGGCCACTCAAGGTCAGGTTCTGTAAATGTCCCCTTCTTTTTTAATGTTTCACTCACCTGTTAACAATTAATTCATTTTACCATGTCGATAAAAAAGCTATTTTCACTGCAGAAAGGCAATAATCATCGGACGGCATTAACCAGCTAACCGATCATCATAAAAGAACCCAACACATCCTGTATTAACGAACCCTGATAGCCAGTTTCTATTCCTGGAGGCTGGTATCCGATCTCTCCCATTTATTTTTCATCATTTACTCGTAAGCATGCACTGTGCGTAGGACGGCAGCGGTATGACGCGGATGCTTACCCCGTATTAACGGCCCGTAGTGCGGCAAAGCCGATGGTTCCTCTGGTAAAGAGGTATCTAGTTGTATATGCCCTGCTGCGAAGGTATTCTATCGCTCTTATTACAGGGTTGGATAATGCCTGTTATTTCGTATATCTGAAACCTCTATATGCCCAACACCGTGCGTCCATTGTGTACCCTCCTCTTATTCCTGCTGCTGGCAAGCGTGTGCGCCCGTGCGCAGGAACCATCGCCGGATGCAGTGGATAAGGCACTGGCCTTCCCGGACAAACTCATCGCCGGTCTGCACCGAAAAACCCATACCCTGAACGAACGGCTGCAACAGCAGACAGTTCGTTACCTGGATAAGATGCGCCGCCGCGAGCAGAAAATGCGCAGTCAACTGATGAAGGTGGATTCCACGGCGGCGAAAGCCCTGTTCGATGACGCCCAGGATAAATACACGACACTGGCTAATAAGGCCACCCGGCTTTCCGACCAGGACCCGGGAGCGATCCGGGGCGAGTACCTTCCTTACCTGGATTCTTTGAAAGGCACCCTGCAATTTCTGGACAAGCACCCGCAACTGCTGTCAAAAGGCGGTAAAGAACTTACCGAACCCTTACAGGAAGTCCACCGCTTGCAAAACAACTTGCAACAGAGCCGGGAAGTACAGGCTTTCCTGCAAGAGCGCAAACAGCAGATCGGGGCAACCCTCAAGAAGTATACAACGTTACCCAAGGGCCTCACCAAAGGCTATGGAGATATCAATAAGCAGATATACTTCTTGAGGGTTGCCCCGATCTGCTGTTTGCGCTCTTGCAGGAAAGCCTGTACTTCCCGGCTCTGTTGCAAGTTGTTTTG
>JANNOM010000018.1:0-8767 GCA_031399065.1 Chitinophagaceae bacterium | reverse complement strand
CCGCCCCGCAGTACAACGGTAATATCAGCGGGATGCTCTGGCGCAGCATGGGCGACCCTGAAAAGCGCAAATACGATTTTAACTACGATGCGGTGAACCGGCTAACGGGGGCCAACTTCAACCAGTACCAGGGTACCCTATTCGATAAAACGGCGGGTGTCGACTTCAGTGTCAGCAACCTGAGTTATGATGCCAACGGCAATATCGGCAGCATGACCCAACAGGGGCTGAAGCTCCCGGGCAGCAGCCCAGTCGACCAGCTGACGTACACCTACCAGCCGCATAGCAATAAGCTACAGGCCGTGGCCGACGGGGTGGCGATGGACAATAAACTGGGGGATTTTACCGATAAAAACACCACCACTACCGATTACCTATACGATGATAACGGCAACCTGAAAGAGGACAAGAATAAAGACATCTACCACATTGAGTACAATTACCTGAACCTGCCGCACCAGATCGAGCTGAACCGCAACGCCGCATTTCAGGATGTGAACTATATTTATATGCCGGACGGAACGAAGCTGGCGAAACTGGTGGCCGAATCCTACGAGGAATTGTTTACATGGACGTATTATATCGGCAATGCCCTTTTCCTGGCACCGGGCACAGCTTATTCGCAGGTATCGCCCACGCTCCAGTATATCTCCAATGAAGAGGGCCGTATCCGGTTCATCTCCACCCAGAATAATGCAGTAGCCCGCAAGTTTGTGAACGACTACTTTTTGAAAGACCACCTGGGCAATGTACGGATGGTACTGACCGACGAGCAGGAAGACGCCGTGTACCCGGCGGCTACCCTGGAAGGCAATGTGTCGAGCAACAACCTGCCGAACGGGGTATATAATGAGCGGTTTTACTATACGATGAACCTGGATAACATCGAAGCCACGCCTTCGGGAGTAACGCCCTATACGAACAGCAACGAACCGGCAGTAGCGAACCCGAACCCGACGAGTGCAACGGGAGCCAATAGCCAGCAGATGTACCGACTGCAGGCCACGGGTAGCGAAGCGGAGACCGGGCTGGGCATTACCCTGCGGGTGATGAGCGGGGATAAGATCAACGTGTTCGGCAAATCGTATTATAATGTCGACAACACTAACCAAACCAATCAGAGCCTGCCGGTGACCAGCCTGCTAAGCGGGTTCCTGGGCGGACCTTCGGGCATGGGTGCTGCTAAAGGGGTCACCGCCTCCACGCTGGGTGGTATGTCGGCCCTGGCCACCGCGCTGACCAATTACTTAAGCGATCCGGGCCGGGGAGCCGGCACAACTCCCAAAGCCTATATCAATTACATCCTGTTCGATGAACGGTTCCAGTTCGTGAGCGGGGGCTATAGCCGGGTAGGTGGAGTCGGTATGCGGAAAGACCACTATACCTCTGATGGGATTTTACACAACATCCCGGTCACTAAAAATGGGTATCTTTATGTGTATTGCAGCAACGAAAGCCCAGTAAAGGTGTTCTTTGACAATGTGCAGGTAGTACATACCAAGGGGCCACTGATCGAAGAAACGCATTACTATCCATTTGGACTCACCATGGCAGGCATAAGCTCCCAGGCGGCGGGGAAACTGGAGAATAAGTATGAATACAACGGCAATGAATTACAGAGTAAGGAGTTTGCAGATGGGAGTGGATTAGAATTGTACGACTTCAATGCACGTACTTATGATCAGCAGATCGGCAGATTTCTACAGATAGATCCAATGACCGATGAAGGAGGACAGGAAACCTTAAGCCCTTATCATTTTAGTTATGATAATCCAGTTAGATTTAATGATCCTGATGGTAGAGAGCCTGAAGATATGGACGGTGATCCCCCCGGAAGAAGTATTTTGCAAGGGATTAGAAATGCAGGAGTAAATTTTGTCAAAGCACTTGGCAAGCCTCAGCTTGTTACTTTAGGTGAGGTCACAGTTGCTGCGTTAAGTGGAGATTTAAAACCCATAGCCTCATTATTAGCTCCTGCAATCACTAAAACCGATGATGCAGTAGCATTTGTAAACGGTGACGCTCAGACACGAGCCGAAATAGTTACTGGAAACTTTTTAGAAGTTGGTACAGCATTGGCGGGAGAGAAATTAATAAGAGGAAGTAAAGCCCCAGAAATTAAAAGTGGAAAAGGAACTTTAAATCCAAAAGTAAAAGAGTCAATTGAAATTGGGAAAAAGGCTCATGCGGATATTCAACAAAAAGCTAGAGCAAAAGGTTGGAAAGTCGAACAAAGTATGACTGATCCACAAACAGGAAAGCTTGTTCGTACAGATATAGTCACCCCAAGCGGTCATCCAATTGAAATCAAACCTAATACACCAAGTGGAAAAGCTAGAGGCGCAAAACAACTTCCTAAATACGAAAGGGCTACTGGTCAAAATGGAAGAGTAATTTATTACGATCCGAAAAAGTATAAAAATTAATAAATGCAAAACCAAATATTTGAAAGAGGTAGATTTAAGACTGCTTTTCCCAAAAGCTGGTCGTCGTCAGATGAAAATGGTGTAATATCATTTTATAATTCAGTAGATGGTGTTGGGGCTTTACAGTTCTCCATTTTTAATGTCCCTAATTCATCAAGTTTAATTCTGGAGTCCGAACTCTCAGATTTGATAGATGAGCGTTACGACCAACAAACAGTTATTAATTCTGATTTTGTCAAGGCATATTATTTGGATAAAGAAACTAAGAAACATTGGAAATATTGTCTTTTTCGTAAACCCGGGTTGTTGATCTTTGCCTCTTATAATTGTCCAGAAAAAGATATTAAAATAGAGGAAAAATTTGTGGAAGAAATTGTATTTTCTGCTTATTCATTAGTAAAATAATGCAGTTCATGAGTAATAATAAAAAGTAATAATAAAACTTATTAAAGTAATATAATATTAGATTGTACTCAACAGAGGAAAGAGCGTGAAGATTTTAATAGGAATTGGTGTAAGTAAATTTGACATCTAAAGCTCTTTAAACAGAATAAAAATTAGCTGTCCCAAAACCCGGAATGATCATTAATAAGGAGGATGATTATCATCCGTTTGGGTTGACGATGGCGGGGATAAGTAGTAAGGCTGCGGAGAAACAATCTAACAAATACAAGTTCGGAGGTAACGAATTAAATAGTGGCGAGTTCAGTGATGGAAGCGGATTAGAACATTATGATTTTGGGGCAAGAAAGCTTGATCCACAAATCGGTCGTTGGCATAGTAAAGATCCGCTTTCGGACAAAAGCCGAAGATGGAGTCCATATAACTATACGATTAATAACCCGCTTCGTTATATAGACCCGGACGGAAAAGAAATTATTAATATATATGGCGAAGCATGCTGAGTGCGTATGATAACAGTGGTGTTATACAGATGCTATCCTAATGTTAATGGTATGCAGTGCAGCAAGTCGATTACTCCTCTGCTTAGTAGGTATTAGTCGTGTGTGCCTTGCTTTGATATATTCCACCTGCAGGAATCTAGCTGTAGTTATAAACATTTCGCGATGTCATAGTGCCTATTATCTTAGTATACGTGAACCCTTTATATGATCCACAACGTGCGACCTTTACTTACCTTCCTCTTGTTGATGCTATTGGCGGCATCTTGTGCTATGGCGCAGGAACCATCGCCGGACGCGGTGGATAAACCCTTGGCTTTCCCGGACAAACTGATAACCGGTCTGCACAAAAAAACAAAAACCCTGAACGAACGCCTCCAACAACAGACAGTTCGCTACCTGGATAGGATGCGCCGCCGCGAGCAGAAAATGCGCAGGCAGTTGATGCAAGTCGATTCCACAGCTGCCAAGACTCTCTTCGATGATGCGCAAGATAAATACACGGCACTTACTGACAAGGCCACCCGGCTCTCCGACCAGGACCCGGGAGCGATCCGGGGTGAGTACCTCCCTTACCTGGATTCCCTGAAAGGCACGCTGCGATTCCTGGACAAGCATCCGCAGCTACGGGCCCAAGGCGGTAAATCACTCACGGAACCGCTTAAAGAAGTGCACCGCCTGCAGAACAACCTGCACCAGAGTAAAGAAGTACAAGCTTTCCTGCAAGAGCGCAAAGAGCAGATCGGAGCCACCCTTAAGAGATACACCCAACTACCTAAAGGCCTCACCAAAGGCTACGGAGAGATTAATAAACAGGCATACTATTACAAAGCACAGGTACAGGAGTACAAAGCGATGTGGAAAGACCCGTCCAAACGCGAGCAGCAGGCATTGGCTTTGCTGCGCAAGGTACCGGCCTTCCAGTCGTTTATGCAAAAGCACTCAATGCTGGCGGGCCTGTTTGCGGTACCGGCGGGTTACGGCACCCCTGAAGCCCTGGCGGGCCTGCAAACACGGGAGCAGGTACAGCAATTAATAGCCGGCCGCATTGGCAGCGGCCCGAACTCGCAAGGGATGCTGCAACAGAACCTGCAGGCGGCACAAACCCAACTTAGCCAGCTTAAAGATAAGATCAACCAACTGGGCGGAGGTAGCGGGGAGTTGGAGATGCCAGACTTTGTACCCAATACCCAAAAGACGAAGACGTTCATGCAACGACTGGAATACTCTACCAACCTGCAGACCGTGAAGAACAGCCGCTACTTCCCGACTACGAGCGACATCGCGATCAATGTAGGCTACAAGCTAAATCAAAAATCAGTAATCGGCATCGGCAGTTCCTACCGGCTGGGCCTGGGCACTGGCCTGCGCAACATCGCCTTCACTCATGAAGGGATCGGACTGCGGTCGTATATGGACTATAAGATCAAGGGTAGCTTCTGGCTGACGGGCGGGGCGGAGATGAACTACCGGAGCCGGTTCAGCCGGGTAGAAGTGCTGAAGGACTACTCTGCCTGGCAGCGCAGTGCGCTGGTGGGGTTGAGCAAGAAGTACCAGGTGAGCAAGAAGGTGAAGGGGAATGCGCAGATCCTGTACGATGCGCTGTGGAGGCAGCAGACGCCAAGAGGAAACGTCGTGGTATTTAGGGTAGGGTATAATTTAAAATAATAATATTACAATACGATGTTTATGTACAAAATTGATTGGGTTAATTTCGTTAAAGGATTTATTTCTTATGTCATTTTTACACTACTAATTGTAGTTAAGTTAATTGGGCAGATTCCGCAAGCACCCACTAGTGTTCCAAGTCCTCAGGCATGGAACTTCACACAATACGGAAAAATGCCTGTTTCTTATTTTACTGGTTTACCGGATATCAATGTGACACTTGACCAGGTTATTCAGGATGAACATATTATTCCTATAGAACTGAGCTATAATGCCGGAGGTGTTCGTCCGGATTTACATCCTGGAGTTACCGGGCTTGGATGGAATCTTAAATTGGGAGGGGTCGTGACCCGCAAGATAAGAGGATTGACAGATGAATTTTATTTTGAACAGAGCGTAAGTGATTATAATACAAACCCTGCAAGTATATCAATATATAAATATTTCAACGGCTATTTAAATAATTCCAATCCTTATAGCAATGTTCTTAGCAAAGAAGCTATCCTTTCAACTTCCAAACCACTTATATGTGCGTCAAACACGGCTATATGTACAAATCCGTCATACATGACAACGGTTCCTCATACCCTTCCGTTTCTTTGGGACAATGTGACCTACTCTTATCCGACATTCGCCACTACTTTTTACTGGTTAGCAAAGGCTGATTTGGCCTCAGGTGAAAGATTAGCCGCTTGGAACGGCAGTGGAATTAAAGACAATTTGCCAGACGAATTTAGTTTTAATGTAATGGGCCTGTCGGGTAAATTCTATCTGACTCCGGGTTCGACTTCTCAAGTTCTTAATGTTGTTTGTAACAAAAAAATAAAAGTAACCATTCTTAATGGTTTTCAAAACGGATATCCTTCTGAGAATGGCTTTAATTCAGTCCCTGCTCAATTAACACCTCCTGATTATAACGGACCAACCGGGACAACAGATGCTTTGTATTATAATCTTTCACCCTGGCAGCGATACCAAAAATATCCACGAACAATTGCAGGGTTTATCATTAGGGATGAAGAAGGAGTTTTGTACTTTTTTGGGAAGACGGCCGGAGATATTGATATAGGAAATGTTCAACACATCCCTGATTTAAGTGCAATTGAGTATGGAATTGACGCTTATGATTTAGGGTCCGACTATTGGGCGGCTGATGCATGGTATGTAACCAGAATCGTATATCCTGATGACAAGAAGGTCGACTTTGAGTATACGCGCGGTGGTCTTCAGACAAACATGTATTTAAGTACATTTAGTGCCAATAGCACAGGCACGTCTTATCCCTTTTTCAGTACGCTGAGCAGAGGCGGAAGATTAATATATTCCACAAATCTCACAAAGGTTAGTTCAGATATATTTGAAGTCGATATTAAATATTCAGTAAGCAACGAGTTGAAATACGAAGATGGTAATCCAAATTTTTATTTGAATACCGCAACTCCAGGATTGGTGAGTCTTCCCTATAATTGTGAAACCTACGCTTTTTACAAGGGGGGGCTAAAATGGAATAAATTAGATGAAATCAAAATAAAAAAACACAATAATATATCGATTCTTTATAATTTCTTATATAACAATGATAATTCTGAGAGATTAATGCTGCAGAAGATAGTAAAAAATGATGGTAATAAGGATTTATATGAGTACGGATTTGAATACGATAACACGAAGATTTTACCTAAATATTTTTCAACACAAACCGACCACTGGGGTTTTTGGAATGGAAATTCAAGTATTACAGCTAATCCTAATAATTTGTACTCATATAAGGGGACTGCATCTGAATTTTTATACCCCGGAGTGCTGACGAGAATAAAGTATCCAACAGGCGGTAATACACAATTTATTTATGAACCTAATGAATATGATAAGGTGGTAAAACCAAATAGAACCCTAAACCCTGATGTAGTGGGTAATAATTTGTGTGGCGGACTAAGAATAAAAAAGATTATCGATAAGGATATCACTTCAAATAATTCATTTAATGCCAAAGAGTTTATTTATAAGACGGGATTTAATAACGCGTTAAGTGAAACACAAGTAAGTCAACTAGTTTCAAGCGGGGTACTAAATGTTAAACCTCAATATTTATGGTCAGCTTCCAATGTTCCTTATATAGGTACATACGAAGGATCTGGAACTACTACCTTCTCTGTGGTGTCCAGTCAACCACTATATCAAGCTATGGACGATTATCATATCGGTTACTCGGAAGTAGTAGAAAAGAATTCAGATAATTCGTATTCAATATATAAATTCTCCAACCATGATAATGGGTATAAAGATGAGGACTACCAGCTGTCAATCAATGATGTTTTTAACTCTCCCTTCACGAAGTATACAAGTATGAGTTTTAAAAGAGGTAAATTAATAGAAAAAAGAGATTATAGCAGCAGTAACTTTCTAAAGCGGACACAAACCACAACTTATAAACCGAGTAACGTTTCAAAGCCGGGAATAACTAGTATAGAAGGGTCTTATTTTAATACTACTGCTACCGGGCAGAGTTCTCAAGTATCCAAAGCAACAGTTGTTTTTGGGACATCACATATAATTAATACTTATCGTTTCGTGCCGGATATCGAATCCGAAATAACATATGATGAAATTTCTTTAAATCCGTTCATAGTTCAAAAACAAAACTTTTATGAAAATCCCGCACATGAATATATCACCAAAACTATTACAACAAATAGTGAAGGTGAAGAATTGACAGATCTGTATAAATATGCGCACGATTATTCCAATAATTACATGATGGAAATCATTCAGGAATTTAAGCCTAAAGCTATTTTGGAAATCATACGATTAAAAAAAGACGCACAAACGAATGTTCAAAAAGTTGTTTCTGGTGAATTGAATGAGTACAGTCTTGTTCCAGGATATAGGAAGATGCCTTGGTTAAACTCTGTTTATCAACTTCAATCAGGGCAACCCTTTGATTACAATACTTATGTACCTACGGTACCCAATACAAGAGACTTTAATTCTATTTCAAATTTATATCTAAAAGACAGTCGTTATAAAGAAGTTGCTAAGATAATTAAATACGACAATGCCAATCATCCATTAGAAATCATAAGGCAAAATCAAGATAAAATAATCTATGTAAGGGGAAATAGAAATAACTCCATTTTAGCCATTGCAAAGTCCAAAGACGATGATCCAAACCGTGTTTTTTTCTGGGCCTATACAAGCTTTGAGCAACAGCGATACTTTAATTCTAATGGATCTCCCGTTATGGAAATGGACGAGCAAGACAACTTTATTTATATGCCATCGTCCCCGAGTGGTGCGCCAACAGTAGGTGCTGCATTTAGTGGTAATGCTTACTATTGCGGTGTTGTAAGGCTGAAGAAATTGGTTTATAGTCAAGTCTTTTATGTTGCAGTAGCCAGAGGTGGTAATATTCCTTACTTACAAACAGGTCCATCATATTCTAATATAACAACATTTACAAAGATTTCCGAAAAGGAAGATTGGGACATTTATAAAGCCGCAACCGGTGGAGGTATAAATGTACAGTTGAATTCAAACGGAAATTACATAGATGAATTTCGGGTTGAAAGACAAGATAATTCCAATTTTACTTCATATACCTATAAAAACGGATTATTGTCTACACAAACGGATGCTAATTTCAACAGGACCTTTTACGATTATGACGCATTGGGAAGATTAGCTCTTATAACGGACCATGATAGAAATATTATAAAGCGGTTCTGTTATAACTATGCCGGTCAGCAAGAAGATTGTGGTACTCTATACTAT
>JANNOM010000106.1:0-2214 GCA_031399065.1 Chitinophagaceae bacterium | reverse complement strand
TACCAGCCAGCGTTTGAAGATCCGTTCGCTGGTAGGGATCATCCCGTTACTGGCCGTTGAAATCATTCATGGTGACCTGTTTAAAAAACTGCGGCAATTTAATACCAGGCTGGAGGTGATCCGCCTAACCCGGCCCGACCTTACCCGCATCATTTCAGATATTGAAAATAAGAACCCGGATGGAAATTATTTATTTGCCATTATGATCAATGACCGGCTGGAAGACCTGCTGAAAAGGCTGCTGGACGAGGCGGAGTTTTTATCAGACTATGGCATCCGTTCTTTATCGAGGAGCCATAAGGATAACCCCTACACGTTTGGATACCAGGGCAGCAATTACAGTATCCAGTATGAACCCGGAGAAAGCTCCAGCTCCATGTTTGGCGGCAATTCCAACTGGCGGGGGCCTATCTGGCTTCCGCTCAATTACCTCATCATTAATTCGCTCCGGAAATATTATAAATATTATGGCGACCAGTACGTTTTTGAATTTCCGGCCGGATCCGGCAAGATGCTGAACCTGAAACAAATCGCCAACCAGCTTACCAAAAGGCTTTTAAAGATCTTTGAAAGGAATGATACGGGTGCATTTCAATACCATGACAGCAAACAGGCAGCCTGGGCGGACAATCATTTCAAAGACCATCACCTGTTTTATGAATTTTTTCATGGTGATACGGGGCAGGGCCTGGGCGCATCACACCAAACAGGATGGAGCGCTCTTGTTGCTAACTTTATTGACGAATTTTGCAGAAAATAGACTTTTGAAAAAAGTTTAATAAAAAAGACAGATCCAGAATTTCTGGATCTGTCAATATGAATTTGAGAACAACTATTTTTAACTCACTCATGTTACGCAGCCGCTGACGCGGTCGCAAGATGAGGGTAAAAATTAAATCGATCAAATCATTGATACCCTCAGTTTACGAAGTTCTAAATAGGCCATTTGGTTGGCTTTCAGAATCAGTTTATATTTGAGAGCAAAGTGATTTAAATTTGTTTTCATTTTTAGGAATTCTAACTTGCAATACCCTATCAGTGATGCAAATAGATGATTCTTTTGCGAACCTTCTGTTCGCGTAGGAGATTTCTCAAGGCTGCTGTTCTGTTTTATCGATTTGTGATACTCTTCTACTCGCCACCTTTTTTGATAGATATCGTAGATTCGGTCAGCACTACTTTCAAGATCATTGGTAACAAGGTATAGAGTCCCTGAGGAACCGTCTTCGTTTTTGAAGACTTTTTTGATAAGGGATACAGGTAGCGAAAGGTCTTTTAGCCAAAGTTTCCGCGCCTCTCCATCCTTAACTTCCAATGTATTAAGATTTTGGTACTGACCTTTTTTTCTTGCCTCTTCCGAGAGCGCTACTAGACGATTTGCCTTCAATCCAAAGATATACTTCTTTCCAAGTTCATAATGTATGTACTCCATATTGTCTTTTGATCCAAACCAGTTATCTGCAAGAACATATTCAAATTTAACCTGGTTGTTGCAAGCTTGCTGCACAAGATTTCTAAAATGTTCGTTTTTTGTAACAGACGCTTTTCTAACGGTCTTTTTAGTTTTAATATCACAGCAATACAGATCTTTGTGAATTACCTCATAACCAATTGGAACCGCCCAGTCACCATATCGTACAAGGCATGAAAGCAAATTGATACCTTTGACGCATCTTCCTCTGGCATGAGAAAAGTGCCAATTCACGATAGTATTTTCATCTGTATAAGGTTTTTCTTCTATTGCATCGTCAATAATCAATACCCCTCCTTGCTCTAATTCTTGTTGTCGCACTTTTGGCTTTACATATTGCCAAAGGTCCTTAGCGTTAAATGCATTTTTGTTCAGGAATCGTGTAAACCGATCGTGACTGATCGATCCTTCAAGGAGGCTTGATAAACTTGTTGCTGTGGCGTATTGCGATTGAACGATCAGAAAATCGGTATAAATATCGAGCAAATCTGGAGCCATAAGTCCCCTCCTAAAGGGGAAATAACTTATGCCTCACAAATGTCTTTTTCAAGATTTTTTTAGCCCCACATTATGCGGCCGCGTCAGCGGCTGCGTAACATGAGTGAATAATCTAAAGTCATGCTTTTTGCCGTTCCCAAAGGCCGTGCAGATCACTTCTTTTGTTCTCTTATCCACGACCACCTGACTTTTCAACGTATGCCGTTTCTTTTTCCCAGAGTAAAAATGCTTCTGCTTATTGTTTC
>JANNOM010000094.1:0-30830 GCA_031399065.1 Chitinophagaceae bacterium | reverse complement strand
GATGTATTACTATGATGAAAATTTTATGCTGCCTTTAAGCCATGATGAAGTGGTGCATGGTAAATCGCCCATGATCTATAAAATGCCTGGCGATAACTGGCAGAAATTCGCTAACCTCCGGCTGCTCTATACCTATATGTTCATTCATCCCGGGGCTAAACTGCTTTTCATGGGAAATGAATTTGCCGCTACTTCCGAATGGAACTATAAAAGCGAATTACCCTGGGAACTGCTTCAGCATGAATCGCACCGCAAAATGAAGGACTGTATCCGCGATCTTTGTCATCTTTACAAAAATGAACCTGCCTTATACGAACTTCAATTCAGTCCGGATGGATTTGAATGGATCAATCTGGATCATCGCCCGGAATCGGTGATCGTGTTCCGGAGAAAGGGCCATGATCCGGCAGATGATGTGGTGGTAATACTCAATATGACGCCGGTGGTGCGGTGGAACTGGAGAATTCACCTGGGCGGTAAGGTAAACTGGAAAGAAATATTCAACAGCGACGATAAAAAATACTGGGGAACGGGGGATGTTTACAATCCTGCGCCTGAAATCACGATACACGACAAAAAGGAGAAACGCGTTGAAATAAATGTGCATCTGCCAGCGTTAGGAGCTATAGTACTTAAATGACCGTTATTGGTTGTCGGCTCCAAATTGTCCAGTTTATGAAAAACACATCTTTCACGCTCTTCTTTTCCTTTTTTTCCATCTTAGCTTCCGCACAATCAGATAGTTCTGATGTATTATATAAAAAAGGAATAACGGAGCACGATGCCCGCCATTACCAGGTGGCTTACAATTACCTGCAAAAGGCGGTGGAGCTTAAACCCGAAAACGGCGATGCTCAGATGGCGCTGGGCCGCGCGGCAGTGGAGCTGAGAAAGTTCGATATTGCACGAAACGCTTTTCTGAAAGGATTGCAACTTAAAGGAAATGATGTAAATGCCGTGGAAAACGTGGCCAATCTTTCTTTTAACCTGCGTAAATGGAACGAGGCCATAGAATACGCGAAAAAGATGCAGGTGCTTAAGTCGGATAAAAATGCCAATTATATTTTAGGCAAAAGCTATTACGAACTGGAGGATTACGGTCAGGCCTACAAACACCTGAACGCCGCTTTCGAAGAAGACCCTAAAAATGCTGAAATACCCTACCTGATAGGAAGGGGCTTTATAGATATGAGTAACTACCGGGCTGCGGCACCCTTCATGGAGCAGTCGATCAAGCTGGATACCACCAATGCCCGTAGGGTATATGAATGCGCACTTAATTTCAGTGCCATACCCGATGAAAAAAATGCAATAAAATACTACCTCCTGGCAGCACAGCGCGGTTATAAAACCGATAACGACTATTACGAAAACCTCGCTAATTCATACCTGGCTTCCGGGCGCGCGCAGGAAGGGATCGACCTGATGAAAGGTCTGCTGGAAAAGAAACCGGCTGATCTCGTATTATTATACAATGTAGCGGAAGCCCATTATAAAATAGCGAAGTATACAGAAGCGATCGAATACTGGGACAGGATACTGATCTACGATAAAACCAATGCACGTGCCCTCTATATGATTGGTCTCAGCTACCAGAAAAAAGGAGATACCGCCAAGGGGCAGCAACTATGCGATAAGGCGATAGAGATGGATCCTTCTCTCGCCAGCCTCAAGCAGAAAAAGCAGGGCATGGGCCTGTAAATCGTTCACCCTTCATTATTCCTTGTGTTTCACTTTTGCAACTGCTTTTTCTTCAGCAATCGTCTTTAATGAATTGATGCTTACGTTTAGCTCATGCCCGATCAGTAGCAGGAGAGAATTGATATAAATAAGCAGCATGATGATAAGAATGGTGCCGATAGAGCCGTACACCTTATTATAACTTCCGAACGTATTTACCCAATAAGAAAAAAGGATGGTGGTTAATATGATCAGACTGGTAGCCAGGATGGTACCGGGTGAACTTAATTTCCACCGCTTTTTAGCCGCAGGAGCATATTTATAAATAAAGGCGATCATAAAAAAAATCAGGCTCACGATCACTATCCACCGCAATAGCTTAATCAGCCATCGTACACTTTCATCCTGGATGCCCGTCTGGTCCATTATCCACCGGAATAAGGCGCCTTGTGTAACAAGCAAAATTACGGTGGCAAGTACGAGTACTATCAACAGGCTTGTCAGTTTGATGGCCAGCCATCTTGACTCGAGTCCTGTTCTGCGGGTGGTATATATAAGCGACCGGTTAAAACTGCGCATGATGCCCATCATAGCATTGGATGAATAAAACACCACGAGAAGAAAACCGATCGACAGCAATCCGCCCCGCTGGGTATTCAGAAAGTCCTGCAGAAAGTCTTTCACCAGCTTGTTTACATTCTTGTCAAGTAAAAGATCATCGGTCAGTAAAAAAAGTTCTTTAGTGATCTGCCCCGTGCCTGGCATATACGGAATCAGTGTGCACAGGAAGATAGTAGCGGGGGGAATGGCGAGCATAAACTGGAAAGAGATAGATGCAGCCCTGTCGCTCAACCCCAGTTTACGCACCTGGCTTAGGAAAAACACTACCACATCGTACAATGCCATTTTTTGAAAACCAGGAATCAATAGCTTCTTGCTTTTGTGTACTGCGACCCTAGCCGGCAGGGTGTTCAATATGATGCGCTGTAATTTATTCATTGAGGCTTACCGGATTCCACGGGTTTTGTTGCTGATCTTGATTTAATTAACGAATCGAGTGCCCGCTGGTATATTCGTGCATACCTAAGATGCTCGGCATAATTGGTGGTAAACTGGTGGTACCCCGCAAAATCACTGCGTGCCACAAAATAAATATAACTGGTTTCCGGTGAATGTAAAACAGAATCTATGGTGGTGGCCGAAGGTGTGCAGATGGGGCCGGGGGGTAGTCCTGCAACGCGGTAGGTATTATAAGGCGATTCCACAGCCAGGTGTTTATGATAGATCCGCTTCAGTCCAAAATCGCGTAAAGCGTACTTAACGGTAGGGTCCGCTCCCAGCCGCATCCCGTTGCGCATCCGGTTCAGATATACGCTGGCTATATTACCTTTTTCATCGTTCCTGTTGGTTTCTTCTTCCACGATAGAGGCGAGGGTATAGGCGCTTTGAGGTGTAAGTCCGTGCGCATACGCCAATACTTTTCTTTCTTCCGTCCAGAATTGTTTGTATTCACCATATAGCTTTTCAAATATGCGATCAGGACTGGTATTCCAGAAATAGGTATACGTGTTGGGTATCACTACGGTCATGATTGTATTGCTATCCAGGTTCAGTTTCGAAAGCGTATCCCTGTTAAGCAGGTAATTTATAAAAGAGGCGGAATCGCATTCAAACTTTTTACCTACCAGGGATGCAAGGTTTTCCTTTGTCCGCAGCTTGGTAATCACCAGGTTCACCGGTGTTTGGCGCCCGTTCTTAAGCATTCTAACTATGTGAATGATATTATCGCCGGTATTTATTTTGTATTTCCCGGGTTTTACCTGCTGCCAGTAGTCCATTTTTCCTGCCACCCATCCAAAAACGGATGTATGTTTCACCAGGGAATCTTTTTCGAGGAGTTCAAGAATACGCTGTTTTCTTGTTTCCCCCGTGGGAATGTACAGGTATTTTGTTTTGCCGGTAAAGCCGGGGGCAGGTGCCAGCAGCAGCCACGCAATGGCCGTTGCAGCCAGTAACAGGATGATAGCGGAAATCAGGATTAGTTTCTTCATAGAATACAAAGAACGCAAAAAAAACCTGTTCATTAAATATGAACAGGTTTATAATATATTAAAACCCAATGTTTAAGGAGTAGTCGTCTTCGGCGCGGTGGCACCCGGGGCAACAGGCGGTACGGCCGGTGTAGTACCGGTGGCAGGCCTGGTATTTACTTTTTCGAGCAGGTTCTCTCCGGGATTGCCTTCCCGGGGTATAAAAGCAGACGAAAACAGGCAGAGTAATGCTATAATGGCCGCGAATATCCAGGTCCCTTTTTCGAGCACGTCTGTAGTCTGCTTAACTCCCATAAACTGGTTGCTGATACCGCCGATGCTGGAAGCCAGACCGCCACCTTTAGGATTTTGAACAAGTACCACAAGCCCGAGTACTACGGAAGCAAGAATAATCAGGATCACAAAAAATATCATATCAATACCGTTTAAGTTCTTCTATTTTCGCTGCAAAATAAGCACTTTTACCGGGATTCAGCAAACTTAATTTGTGGTAGATCTCCGTTGCTTTTTCTTTATTTCCCTGCTTCACGAGCACTTCCGCCATCGCCTGGGTAATCACTTCCCTGTCCACCAGCGAATGGGCCGCAATCTTTTCGATATGTGCGTTCAGATCGGCCTGGTTTACTTCCACGGTTTCCGTGCCGGAGGCTTCCGGTAGCCGGCGCATAGTTTTCAACCAGGCGGTAAAGCTTTTTAACTGCTGCCCCAGTTTATCGTCGGGCCGTGGGTCCTGACTAAGGCGTATGCCCAGCGAGGCAAAATAGTCGATGGTGTGATAGGGATCAAAATCCAGTTCGCCTTTCGCGAAAGCCGGTTTACCCGGTAACATTTGCACTACGGGCTTTGCGGCTGTCGCAGTTTCCTGTATACTTTCTTTTGCTTCTTTACTATTCAATATCTCCGTTTCTAAGCGGGAAGCATCTGCAATAGCAGGCTTTTTTGCTGATGAATCTTCCACAGAAGGTTCATCAGCAAAAGACGGTTCATGTAAAGATTCTTCGATAGATGAATCATGAGACTTTTCGTGCAAAGGTTCTTCTATAGATGATTCATTAAAATAAGACGTTTTATCTAAAGGCTCTTCGATAGTTGACTCATTAGCATAGGCCGTTTCGTTTAAGGATTCTTCGATAGATGATTCATCAACATAAGACGTTTCGTGTAAAGCCTCTTCGTTAGACAATTCTTTAGCATATTGCTTATCGGCTGACGGCTCGTTGAGGGACTTTTGAGTATAAAGCTCGTGTGCAGTAAGCTCTTCGATATGTTCTTCAGCGGTAGAGTCTTCGACGGGACGTTCTTTAATAAAATGTTCGTCCACGAAAGATTCTTCGACGGAAAACCCTTCGTTTGGACGATTTGGCTCCACAAAAATTTCCTCCCTCAAATGCTCATCTGAACTTACTCTTGTTGCAGAGATCGTTTCCATTTCACCTGGGCGAGGCATTTCTTCGTGAGTACTTACTCCTGTTACCGGCGTTATTTCATTAGCCGTTTCATCGACTGTTTCCGTAAAAACCTTGCCATTGAGTTGCTCGGAAATAATAGCATCGTACGAATGATCCGATATGTTAACGGGTGCCGGTTTGCTGTTTTCCAGGTTATGATGCAGCCACAGAGTGTTGGGAAAATAAAGATTGGTTTTCTGCACCTGCTCCTCTGAAGCACTCTCTTTTTCCAGTTTCAGTTTTTTTGCAAGCAGGAAATGACCCGGGGCGAAATAGGGATATTTTTCAACCATTTCCTGCAGGGAGGCCAGCGACACTTCTTCCAGGGCCGGCTTCTTGAAAAGATGTTGCAGGATGTTCGTTATATCCATCATGAGCGGCAAGATAAGTGCAAATTACCAGTTAGAAAAAATGCGGTTAAAAACTTCATCCGTCAGGTTACGGATGATTTGTTCGCTTAACGATGCCTCCGCCTGCTGCAAACTTAAAGAGGCGTTGAAGTCGAAATCCCTGGATACGTCCGCTTCAAAACTTTTTTTATCATCGAGCCGGTTGACGAGTTCAAAATGGACTGCCACGCGCAGCCGGTTGATGGACGATTGTGAGTTGGCGATACCTGCGGTAGTGATGGTGTAATCGGATACATACCCCGTGATTTCATAATGCGCGTCGTCGCCCTGAACCTGCGTGAGGCGGGTTTGATTATTGATCTTCTGCCTTAATTTATCCGTAATCTGGGGACTTAACTGCGGGTTAATATATCTTGCTTTATTATCCAGGTAATTAATCTTGATGGTTTTTACTTCCGGTGGTATAGAGACATCTTTAAACGAATAATTACAGGAGCTGGAAAAAGCCAACATTACAATAAGATAAAAAAGGGCTTTCAGGTTATTCTTCAATGTCATACTCTTTCAGTTTTCTGTATAATGTACGTTCACTGATGCCCAGGTCAAGCGAAGCATCTTTACGTTTGCTTTTATGTTTCTTAAGTGCTTTGATGATCAGTTCTTTTTCCTTGTCCATAATATTAAGTGACTCTTCCACTTCTTCATGATCATGAATATCGTTCTGTTTGATCAGCACGGGCTGGTTCTGCTGCCCGTAAGTAACGGCAGATGGTTGTTGTACGAACGTATTGCCGGCTGATGGCTGCAGGTCTTTCAATTCCGAATAATCGCGCAACAGGGTTTCTTTGGCATAAGAGGCTGCTGCGTCTGCTCCGCCAGGATTCTGTAAAATATCGACAAACATTTTTTTAAGTTCCGTAACATCTTTTTTCATATCGAAAAAAAGCTTGTACAGGATATCCCTTTCATTGTTAAACTCGGCCCCGGCAGAAGATCCATTGCGGGATGCGAGTATAGGCAGCCGGTTGGTGTTATGCTCGGGGATGAACTGGCGTATATCGTTAGCCGCTATAAACTTATCCTGGCTTAGTACTGAAATCTGCTCCGCGATGTTTTTCAGTTCGCGTACATTGCCTGGCCAGGGATAGTTCACCAGCATATTCCTGGCTTCATCGTCCAGTTGTACGGGAGCTGCCTTATAGCGTTCAGCAAAGTCAACGGCAAATTTTCGGAAAAGAAGGAAGATATCTTCTTTACGATCCCGCAGTGCAGGTACGCGTATGGGCACGGTGCTGAGGCGGTAATAAAGGTCTTCGCGAAACTTGCCCGTTTGCGTAAACTCCAGCAAATCTTTATTGGTGGCGGCTATTACGCGCACATCCGTTTTCTGCACCTTACTGGATCCCACTCGTATATACTCCCCGGTTTCCAGCATGCGCAGCAGGCGTGCCTGCGTGCCGATAGGCATTTCACCTATTTCGTCCAGGAAGATGGTACCGCCATTCACTGTTTCAAAATATCCTTTGCGGGCATCCAGGGCACCGGTAAAGGAGCCCTTCTCATGACCAAACAGTTCGGAGTCGATCGTTCCTTCAGGTATGGCACCGCAGTTAACGGCTATAAAGGGATTGTGTTTGCGGGCGGACAAGGAGTGGATGATCTGTGAAAATGCTTCTTTGCCGACGCCGCTCTCGCCATTGATCAGTACGCTCAGGTCTGTATTTGCCACCTGTATAGCGGTATTGAGTGCATGGTTTAACGCCGGTGAATTGCCTATGATTCCGAATCTGTTTTTAATGCTTTGTTGATCCATCTTTATTGCTTGTTATAATGCCGCGATGCTACCCAGCAAGGTGCCTGCCGTGCATTCGTTTATTTTTACCATCACATAATCTCCTTTCTGAAGGGAGTAAAAAGCTTTTGGGAATACCACCACTTTGTTATGATCGGTACGTCCGGCCCAGTGATCCATGCTTTTTCGGGACTCACCTTCTATCAGCACTTTGAATATTTTACCTACATCTTTCTGCATACTTTGCAGGGAGTGTACCCGATGCCGGTCCACCATTTCCTGCAGTCTCCTTTTTTTGATTTCAACCGGCACATCATCTTGATACCTGCGTGCGGCAAGCGTGCCGGGGCGCTCGGAATAAAAATACATATATGCCAGATCGTATTTACAATACTCCATCAGGCTGAGGGATGCCTGGTGATCTTCTTCGGTCTCCGTGCAAAAACCCGTTATCATATCGGTAGATAGTCCCGCTTCCGGCAGCAGTTCACGGATCCTGTTTACTTTGGCTATATACCACTCCCTGGTATAGGTTCTGTTCATCAGTTGCAACATCCGCGTGCTTCCACTTTGTACAGGCAGGTGAATGTATTTACAGATGTTTTCGTGCCTGGCCATCGTGAACAGCACTTCATCGGTAATGTCTTTGGGATGAGAAGTAGAAAACCTTACCCGTAGCAGGGGAGAGATGAGCGCCGTTTTCTCCAGGAGTGCCGCAAAAGTAACGTGTTCATTGTTTGCTTCGTCTATCCAGTAATAGCTGTCCACATTCTGACCCAGCAGGGTCACTTCCCGGTAACCTTCATTAAAAAGGCCGGTACATTCGTCTATGATGGAAACCATGTCCCGGCTGCGTTCGCGGCCCCGGGTAAAGGGCACCACGCAAAAAGAACACATATTGTTACATCCCCGCATGATGCTTACGAAGGCATTTACACCGTTACTATTCAATCGCACCGGGGCTATATCGCCATAGGTTTCATCACGACTCAGTAGCACATTGACTCCTTTTTGTCCTGTTTCAGCTTCTTCTATCAGCGTTGGCAGGCTCCGGTATGCATCCGGGCCTATCACCAGGTCCACCAGTTTTTCTTCTTCCAGAAATTTCGATTTCAACCGTTCGGCCATGCACCCTAAAACACCCACCAGCATGCCTGGATTGGCCCTTTTAAGCCGCTTGAATTCAGTCAGGCGCTTGCGTACCGTCAGTTCGGCCTTTTCGCGTATAGAGCAGGTATTAATAAAGATAAGATCAGCTTCTTCCACATTGCGGGTAGCACCAAAACCTTCCGTATGTAAAATAGAAGCCACTACTTCGCTGTCGGCAAAGTTCATAGCACAACCATAGCTCTCTATGTAGAATTTTTTAGTGGATTCATTCACCCCTTGTGTAAAAGGTGCGAAGGCCTCTCCCTGCCTGGCTTCATCCTGTACTTTCATTTCCAATTCCGGCATATCCGTCCTTTTTGAACGGCAAATATACTATAATTAGGAATGAAATGACAAGATGGCAGCGGCGGTAAAGCGCGCAAAGCAAGGGAAATTAACATTAAATTTCTGTTTTGATCTTCACCCTTTTAGCCAGCCAGCTTTCTTTAAGCGGTATCAGCCATTTGTTTTCGAGTGCTTCCCTGGTATCTGCCAGGTTATTAAAATAAAGGGTATCTGCATTTATAAATCCGTTGTCGATGGCATATTGCACCTGCGAAAGCGGTAATAACTGCACTTTATCTTTTATAATGAAGGCGGTGGAAAGGCGGTCGAACAGTTGAACATTGTATTGCTTTTCTATTTCCTTGATCAGCCGTACGGAGCTGTCCGTGCTGCATCCGCTTACACCCGTGGCGGTTTCATCTGCCATTAGCACCACAAATTGTCCGAAGAATATAGTCGCGAAGCCTTTTACCCCGGCTCCGTGCGCCTTCCAGTTATCTATGAATGCGTGCAGCATATCTTCTATCTGGATCGCTTCACCCATCAGGAACCGCCGGCTGCTCTGGTAGATCCATACGCGGGAGTCGGGAGCAAAGTCCACGGGTAATAAATGTGTAAACTCAAATGCTGCCTGTTTCATACAGCAAAATTATGCAAATCTTCTATCGTTCGGGAGTGTTATCTTTTTATTTACTGCATGCTCTCCGCCACCAGTTCGGCTATGTCCATCACTTTCACTTCGTTTTCCTTTTCACTGTTCTTTACCCCATCTGTTAACATGGTATTGCAGAACGGGCAGGCGGCAGCTATTACCGTGGCACCGGTGGCCAATGCTTCACCGGTTCTTTCTATGTTTACACGCACGCTGCCTTTTTCTTCTTCCTTAAACATCTGCGCGCCACCGGCACCGCAGCACAGTCCGTTGCTGCGGCAGCGTTTCATTTCCACCAGCTCTGCATCCAGGGCTTCCAGCACTTTACGCGGTGCTTCGTAGATATTGTTGGACCGGCCGAGATAGCAACTGTCGTGATAGGAGATACGCCGTCCTTTATACGTCCCTCCTTCTTTCATTACTATTTTGCCTTCATCTATCAGTTGCTGCAGGTAGGAGGTATGATGTATTACTTCATAGTGGCCGCCCAGTTCCGGGTATTCATTTTTTAACGTATTGAAACAGTGCGGGCAGGCCGTCACTATTTTTTTTACCTGGTAATTATTCAGTACCTGTATGTTCTGGTAAGCCATCATCTGGAACATAAACTCATTACCTGCGCGGCGCGCAGGGTCTCCGGTGCACATTTCTTCCTTTCCCAGGATGGCATATTTCACCGATAGTTTATCGAGGATCGTTACAAACGCTTTGGTAATCTTTTGTGCCCGCTGATCGAAGCTCCCCGCACACCCTACCCAGAAGAGGATCTCCGGACTTTCTCCGTTAGCTGCCAGTTCGGCCATTACAGGTATCTGCATCCGTTTTTTTGCGTAAAACTAAGGAATTATATTTGCCTATCTTCGTTGATACACCGACCTGAAATAAATATCTTCCGCTGTAACCAATGAACCCGAAGGAATACTTATAGCAAATGAACTTACTCCAGCGAATGCTCCACAGGCCGTTCTTCATTAAATTGTTTAACTGGGAATACTGGTCATTTAATGTTATATACGCTCCCATCAGTATAGTATGGCTCTGGCTCTGTTTACGTGAGCGGTCTTTCTTTTTCTTTTTTGCTTCTAATCCGTCTATCGAATATGGCGGGTTTTTAATGGAATCCAAGAAAAAAATATACGACCTGATGCCCTGGGAATTTTATCCCAAAACGCTTTACGTTGCGCGCGACACCATACCGGATATATTGCTTGACAAACTGAAGGATGAAGAATATGAGTACCCGCTGATTGCCAAGCCAGACATCGGCGGCAGGGGCAGGGGAGTGAAAAAACTATACTCGGACAGTGAAGTGGTAGAATACGCTTATCATTCCAAGATGGATTTCCTGGTGCAGGAGTTTGTTCCCCTGCCCAATGAAGTAGGTATCTTTTATTACCGTTACCCGGATATGCCGGACGGTGTTATTTCCGGTATTGTGAGCAAGGAGTTTCTGTCTGTGCAAGGCGATGGGGTATCCGATATCAGAACCCTATGCCATAAAGATAAACGCTACATTCTCCAGCTCGCAGAACTGGAAAAAGTGTATGGTGAAAAGCTCGCTATTGTACTGCCGGCAGGTGAAATAAAAGAACTGGTGCCTTATGGCAACCATGCCCGCGGCGCTAAATTCACTGATCATTCACACCTGGTGGATGCGCAGTTAACACGCACCGTCAACGATATATGCCTGCAGGTGAAAGATTTTCATTATGGCAGGCTGGATATCCGCTTCAATACCTGGGAGGAACTGAAACAGGGTAAAAATTTCTCTGTAATAGAACTGAACGGCGCGGGCTCGGAGCCAACGCATATGTATGATGCACGCCATTCCGTATTTTTTGCCTGGAAAGAAATTATACGGCACTGGATCATATTATGGAGGATCAGCAGGCAGCAGCACTGTCTCGGCATTCCTTATCCGTCTTTTAAAACAGGACGTAAAATGTTGGAGGATAATGCCAGAATAGATAAAATACTCGCTACGCAAAATGTATGATATTATCCGCATATTTTTTACCGGGATGCTGATCAGCTTCCTGGGAACCCTTCCCCTTGGCACGCTGAATGTATCTGCCATGCAACTATCGATACAGGAAACTACCCGCAGAGCCATACAGTTCGCACTGGGAGTAGCCGTGGTGGAAATCATATACGTTCGTGTTTCTCTTAAGGGAATGAACTGGGTTATGGAGCATCAATCCCTGTTCCGTATATTGGAATGGGTGACGGTCCTGCTTTTTGTGATTCTCGCCATCAGCAGCTTCCGGGCCGCCCAACGCAAAGAGGGAGATCAGAAAAATATAGTGTTCCGGAACAATATGAACCGCTTTGTACTGGGTGTTACCATGAGTGCCATTAATCCGGTACAGATCCCCTTCTGGTTTATATGGAGCACTTACCTGTTAAGTAACGGGTTCCTGTTGCCGAAAGAGGTTCAATACAATACATACACTGCGGGTATAGGCATCGGCACACTGATAGCCCTGGCTGTTTTTATATTTGCCGGTAAATGGATGATTCAAAGACTCAGGGCGAGTCACCGCATTATTAATCTTGCGGTAGGATCTGTATTCGTGTTGTCGGCGCTCATCCAGCTTTACCGGATGTTAAAATAAAGCCATGTCTTATTTTACTGCGGCAGTCAGCAAAACCTGCAGCACACCAATAATAAATCCAAGCACGGCGCCTATGATCTCCACGAATCGGAATTCTTTGGACATAATCTGAACCAATACATCCTCCAGTTTATCCGATGAAAAAGCGGCTACTTTTTCCACTACTATTTTTTCCAGGTTAAGTTGCTGCTCCAGGTTTACCATGTACTTTTTTAGGATCTGCGGAAACAGGGTTTCCAGTTCGGACATGAATACGGTTTTCAATTCATTTACCGTTTTATCTCCAATGAACATGCTGATCATCGGCATTACTTCTTTGAGTTTTACCCGCAAAAAATGGTCGATATGTTCTTCTACGTCCGGCATTAACTTCTGAATGTTTTCCGGGCTGGTTATTTTTGATTCGATATCACGAAAAGATAAGAGCTCTTCACTTACGAGCTTGCCCAGTTTGTCGGCAAACTGCCGCTGTCTTTTAGGAAATATACCATGTATGGTAATGCCCAGGAATCGTTTGGGTTGTTTGGGGTGAAAAAGCATTTTAATGGCGATCCAGTTGGTAAACCATCCGATAAAGCCAGAAATAATAGGAATCGCGATAATCCAGATACTCATGTAAACAAATTAAAGTGGTTCTGCTTTTTTCTTAAGCAGATTAATCTGCTAAGATGCAACTAATTCCCATTACCGCTATGCCTGAGGCAATATTCAGTTTAAATTTCGAGTTATTTTTTGGCGCAAGATCAAATTACATTATTTTCGCGCTCTGAAACGGTGGTTGTAGCTCAGTTGGTTAGAGCATTGGTTTGTGGTACCAAGGGTCGAGGGTTCGAGCCCCTTCAGCCACCCGGGTTTAGGCAAAGCGTCTATAAATATAGGCGCTTTTTTATTTTATCCATATGTCATTATACAGGTAATGTGTTAATGACTGAAAGGGTTAAAACAACTGCGAAATAGGGTGTTTTAACCCTTAAGCCAGGTAAAGCAGGAAACTATTTTTGCTTTACGATGAATTTAGAGAGATATGTTTATAGCACCAACAAGGATTTATTTAACTTCCGGTTTAATAGTTCCGGCCCCAAAGGTATTATTACCAAGGGAGTAAGGTTTACACCGGAAAATGCAAATGGAGTTACATACTTTAATCTTGCTTTTGGAGATTTAGATGAAACAACGGGACACATTAATGATATTTCAAGATCAAATAATGAGGACAGAGACAAAATATTAGCAACCATTGCAGTTATTACATTGGAATTCACTGCTTATTTTCCGGATTTTATAGTATACGTAAAAGGAAGTACTCTTGCAAGAACCAGGCTATACCAGATGCAAATCGCTCGTAATCATTCCGAAATAAATCTTGAACTAAATGTATATGGATTTATTGATGATCAATGGGAACTATTTAAACCATCCGTACACTACGAAGCATTTTTAGTTGCCCGAAAATAGTAGTAATTTTAAGTTAAATAAGAATAAAATGGAAAATGAATACAACGGGTTGGGTAAAATAAACCAGGATATTCCTGAACATATTGATTGCGAAGATCCCTATGTGGCAAAAAAAGTTGCTGAGTCAAAAGCCTTCCTTGAAAAACACGGCTTCCCGGAAGAACTATTGAAAAAAATCAAGGAACGAAATAGTAAATAGACTTTGTATATGGTTATAGTACGACCATTTTCCCCTGATATGTTTTTCCATCGCCTACACCAGAAATGCGTACCCAGTATATTCCGGGAACAAAGGAACCTGGCAGCGGCAATTTTACCATCTTTTCTTTGACTTCCATCACAATATGCTGTTTGTGCATTAGCATTCCGTCTGCCGTCAGTAGTTCAAGCGCATAATTACCGGTTTTTTTCAAAGCAAGTTTTATATTTATCATACTTCCTTTGAAAGCGGGGTTTGGATAAATCCTGATATCGTTTTTAAAGGGTATCCATTCTTTACATTCCTTCGCAAGTTTATTGAGAATAGTATCTTTTCTTACCATAACGATAGCCCCTCCGTAGATCGTTCGCCTTCTGGTAGCGCCAACTTTGATCAATACTTCCTTCATCTCCGTAACCATTGGTTCCATATAAATAATTTGTTCGGTGCCTGAGAAATGCAGGTTACTATCTAATTGTTTATATCCGATAGCGCTTATCTCTACTTTAGCCGACTTACCCACCATTGCCCTGGTTAGCATGAACCTTCCGGAAGCGTCGGCTGCCAGTGAATAATGCTTTTTTTTAATGGTAACGGATGCGTAGGCTACCGGGTACTTCGTGCTGCGATCTACTATCTGCCAAATTACCGCTTGCTTATCCTCGCCAGTATGGCTGATCACTTTTCCTATTTTAAATGATTCTGAAGTCAGCCTGGCTTGCTTTGAAGCGCTGTCTATGTTTTGATATTTTGATTGTCCGTTGGATTGAACTGCTCCAAAACTGACAGCCAGGAAAACATTCCAGGTATAAAGCCAGGAAGGAAATTTCCTTTTTACCACTAAGGATAGCTCCTTGTCTATCTGGTCATCCCCTAAGCGTCCACATATCGGCGTGGTAGATTTACTGATATGATTCAGCATCTCCTGGTCGCTCATGGAAGTAAAATCGATCACTGTTTTTTGACATGCGTTGCAATAACGGCCCTGTTCATCGGCACTCATTTGATGCCAGTTCTCGTGGCAGGGTTGCGGAATAGTAAGGTGAATGGAGGCAGACATCTTTGTCGTTTTGGTAAAATAGAAATATTTATACCAGGAAGATGCAGCAGGTTCACGCATTGCATAAGGGGTTCCTGCTTTTATTTTAAAAACAATCTTTTCACACTAAGTTGAAAGATTTGAGGCGACGGACACAAAAAAATGTAATATTTAACTCTCAACTTCGCAAAGAGGTAGTATTTTTATATATTAAGCTATTATCAAATTTTGATTAACGCTTAAGTTAATTCAACTTTGCAGCATTTTAGTTGTTGTTTGATTAAATTTTGATTAATTTTTGAGGAAATTCAGATAAGAAACCCGACAAATGCAGAAAAAACTAACCCAAAGGGTCAATTCTTTTAAAGAGGCTCAGGCAATACAGGAAATGGGTGTTTATCCCTATTTCCGGGTAATAGAATCGGAACAGGATACGGAGGTATGGCTGGATAAGAGAAAGGTACTTATGTTCGGGTCCAATTCTTACCTTGGCCTAACCAATCACCCCCTGGTAAAAGAAGCGGCAAAAAAAGCAACCGACAAA
Organism: Chitinophagaceae bacterium; assembly: GCA_031399065.1. Lineage (GTDB taxonomy): Bacteria > Bacteroidota > Bacteroidia > Chitinophagales > Chitinophagaceae > JADCRZ01. The sequence continues at coordinate 15,571 of JANNOM010000094.1, read as the reverse complement.
TATGGTACAGGCTGCGCTGGTTCCCGCTTCCTGAATGGGACGCTGGACATTCACCTGGAGCTGGAAGCTAAACTGGCAAAATATACCGGCAAAGAATCCGCAGTACTTTTCAGTACTGGTTTCCAGGCCAACCTGGGCATCCTCTCGGCACTTACCGGTCGCAACGATTATCTGATCCTCGACGAATACGACCATGCTTCCATCATCGACGGCAGCCGCCTCTCGTTTTCACGTGTTATCCGCTACGGTCATAATGATATGGAGGATTTGGAAAAAAAGCTGAAAAATCTTCCGGAAGAGGGCATCAAGCTGATTGCGGTCGACGGTATCTTCAGCATGGAAGGAGATATTGTAAAGTTACCCGAAATAGTAGTCCTTGCCGATAAATACGGAGCCAATATTATGGTCGACGATGCGCACAGTCTCGGTGTGATCGGTGACAAGGGAGCGGGTACGGCCTCTCATTTTAATCTGAATCATAAGGTAGATATCATGATGGGCACCTTCAGTAAGTCACTTGCGTCCCTGGGAGGATTTGCAGCAGCCGATAAAGCCACCATCGATTATCTTAAACACAAGGCAAGGTCACTTATATTCAGTGCGAGTATGCCGCCCGGGGCCGTTGCCAGTGTAATAGCAGCCCTCGACATCATCATATCAGAACCGGAAAGAATAGAGAAACTTTGGGAAAATACCCGGTACGCCATGCAACTGATACAGGATCAGGGTTTTGACACCGGTCACACCGAGAGCCCGATTATTCCTGTATATGTTAGAGATAACTACACTACTTTTTTACTGACCAAAATGCTGCAGGAAGAAGGGGTATTCGTAAATCCCGTTGTATCTCCCGCGGTGCCTTCGGATTCTTCTTTAATCCGGTTTTCACTGATGGCTACCCATACGTTCGCACAAATCGAAGAAGCGGTAGATAAATTAACCCGGGTAGCCACCAAACTAGGTCTTAAAAACATCCGGCAAAACCAGGAACTATGATCTCACTTGAAAAAGTAGATAATAAACGCAAACTAAAAGAATTTATCGATTTTCCACATACACTTTACGAGGGGGATGCTCAATATGTTCCAGAACTTTTTATTGCACAGCGCGACCTGCTTACACCCGGCAAGCATCCCTTTCACGAACACTCGGAAGTTCAGTTGTTTATGGTGTATCGTAATAACACGTTGAAAGGAAGAATAGCAGCTATACTGAATAATAACCACAATACGTTCAATACGACCAAAGACGGTTTTTTCGGTTTTTTCGATTGCGTGGATGAACAGGAAGTCGCAGATAGCCTGTTTGCAGAGGCCTCAAACTGGCTGAAGTCGAAGGGGGCAACCAACAATATGATAGGTCCTGTTAACCCTTCCACCAACGAGCCCTGCGGCCTGCTGGTAGAAGGGTTCGATAAACCACCGGTGGTAATGACCACTTACAACAAGCCATATTATGCCAGGCTGATTGAAAACGCAGGGTTCGGGAAAAAAATGGATATGCTTGCATACGATATCCGCGTGAGTACACTCAACGACCGCTCTCTCAAACTGCAGGATGCTTTACTAAACAGGCTGAAAACGAAGGATATTCATATTAGAGCGATCAATATGAAGGACTTCAAAAACGAAGTGGCGAAGATCAAAGAAGTATATAATCTTGCGTGGGACGATAACTCAGGATTCGTGCCTTTTACCGATTCGGAATTCAACTATATGGCGAAGGATCTGAAGTTGATCCTGGACCCGGGCTTCTGCCTGCTGGCAGAGCATAAAGGCAGGGTAATCGGTTTTGCCCTTGCATTGCCCGATATCAACCAGGCACTCCGCAGGGTAAAAAGAGGAAGATTACTGCCTTTTGGCATATTGAAATTATTGTTAGGCATCAGGAAGGTGAATTATATGCGTGTACTGGCCCTGGGCGTGATAGACGAGTACCGCAAACTGGGTATCGAAGCCTGCTTTTACGCGTCCATTATCAAAAGAAGCATGGATAAAAATATGATAGGCGGCGAAGCGTCATGGATACTGGAACACAACGCCCTGATGAATAAAGGTATCCAGAATATCAACGGCGTTGCGTATAAACGGTACCGCATTTATCAAAAACAATTATGAAGCAGAAAGTCCTGATAACCGGTGCCAGCGGTTTTATAGGCCTTCATTTGCTGGATGCCGCATTGGCAAAGGGACTGGATGTGTATACCGGCATCAGGAAGAGCAGCGCGGTAGCTCATTTGAGCGAATACCCGGTCACCCATACTTATATCGATTACACCGATACGGCCGCCATGCGGCAAATGATGGATGAAAATCGCCTTGATTATATCATTCATGCCGCCGGTGCTACCAAAGCCGGCTCGCAGGATCTTTATAACAATATCAATAGTCAGTATACGTATAACCTGGCAAAAGCCGCTTCGCAGGCAGCTACTCCCCTGAAAAAAATCGTATTTATCAGCAGCCTGGCTTCTATAGGGCCGCTAAACGATACCGGGCAATGCATCACAGGCGATACGCTGCCGCACCCGGTAACCGCCTATGGAAGAAGTAAATTGCTGGCGGAGCAGAAACTGGCGGAGTTTAACCTGCCCTGGATCATTTTGCGCCCGACCGCTGTGTATGGCCCGGGGGAAAGGGATATTTTTATCCTGGTTAAAATGATCAGCCGGGGTATTGAAGCATATATCGGTAAAAAGGAACAAAAGCTTAGTTTTGTATATGTGAAAGATCTGGCCCGTCTCGCGGTAAACGCATTGTTTAGCAGCGTGAAAGGTCAGTCCTATAATATCACCGACGGTAACGCATATAGCAAATATGAGTTTGCCGATATTACAAAATCCTATCTTAATAAGAAAAGCCTGCGGTTTCACCTGTCGCCGGCACTTGTACACGGGCTAGCTTCATCGATGGAAAGAATATACGGTGCGTTTAACAAAACGGCAGTAGTTAACAGGGAAAAACTACTGGAACTTACCGGTGTAAACTGGGCCTGCAATATAGACAAGGCCCGGCAGGACCTGGATTTCGCACCGGAATATAACCTGGAAAAAGGACTTCGCGAAACGCTGGACTGGTACCGGCAAAAGCACTGGTTATGAGTAGGGATATTTTACATTTTATTATACACAAAATCTTTATCAAGCAGTAAAAAAAAAGATATGAAAGAACACATTCAGGAAGCAGAAGGAAAACTGGGCGTATTATTACCGGGACTCGGTGCAGTAGCCACCACTTTTATAGCCGGTGTATACGCTATTAATAAAGGATTGTCTAAACCAATAGGATCCGTATCGCAGATGGGTAATATTCGCCTGGGCAAACGAACCGAGAACAGGAACCCGCTGATTAAGGATTTCGTGCCCCTGGCTCATTTAAGCGACCTGGTATTTGGTGGCTGGGACGTGTATGAAGACACGGTGTACGAAGCAGCGGTAAATGCAAAGGTACTCGACCTGCACCTGTTGAACCAGATCAAACCGGAACTGGATGCCATTAAGCCCATGAAAGCGGTGTTCGATAAAACATTCGTTAAGAATCTGGACGGCACCCACATCAAGCAGGCCCCCACCAAATGGGACCTGGCGAACATGGTTATTGAAGATATCGAAAACTTTAAGGAAGAAAAGGGGGTGAACAGGGTGGTATTGGTATGGTGCGGTTCTACCGAAATATATTTTACCGAACAGGCCGTACACGTTACGATCGACAGCTTCGAACGCGGATTGAAGAACAATGATCCGGATATTTCTCCGAGCATGATATATGCTTATGCGGCCATCAAAATGGGCATACCCTTCGTGAACGGTGCGCCTAATCTTACCTGCGATATCCCCGCCCTGGTGGAGCTGGCTAAAGAAACCAACACGCCGATAGCGGGTAAGGATTTTAAAACAGGTCAGACACTGATGAAAACCATACTGGCTCCAGGCCTGCAGGCAAGGGCACTGGGCGTGAACGGATGGTTTTCCACCAATATCCTGGGTAACAGGGACGGACTGGTACTGGATGATCCGGATAATTTTAAGACAAAAGAAGTATCCAAACTGGGTGTGCTGGAAGATATCTTTCTTCCGGAGTCCAACCCGGAACTGTACGGAAATATCTACCATAAAGTGCGGATCAATTACTATCCCCCGCATGGCGATAACAAGGAGAGCTGGGACAATATAGATATTTTCGGATGGCTGGGTTACCAGATGCAGATAAAAGTAAATTTTCTCTGCCGTGATTCCATACTGGCGGCGCCGATCGTGCTGGATCTTGCCCTGTTTATCGACCTGGCGAAGAGAAGCAATATGAGCGGTATACAAGAGTGGCTTTCCTTTTATCTCAAATCTCCGCAAACTGCCCCGGGCCTGCGGCCGGAACACGATATATTCAAGCAGCTCATTAAACTGCAAAATACGCTCCGTTACCTGATGGGTGAAGATCTGATCACTCACCTGGGACTCGATTATTACGAGCAGGAAGTGGAAGTGTCGTAATGATAAAAATACATCAATGGATTACTACTGCAGGTGGTATCGGCTTCATCGGAAAGGGAGCCGGTACCATTGCTGCTATAGCCCTGTGCGTAGCCTGTTATCTTTTACCCATTATATCGGATGGGGGATGGCTGTCCGCGATACTGGCAATCGCAATAACCGCCCTCGGCGTATATAGTTCCGGAAAAGTGGAGGCAGCTTGGGGTAAAGACAGCAATAAAGTAGTGATCGACGAGGTGGCAGGTATGATGGTGACCCTCGTTTTTATTCCAGTGACCATTAACAATTTATTAGTTGGATTGTTGCTATTTCGGTTCTTCGACATTCTAAAGCCTCTTTATATCAAAAAAGCGGAAAATCTACCCGGGGGCTGGGGGGTAATGGCAGACGATATATTGGCGGGTTTATATGCCCATATTGTGCTGGCGATTTTGGTGAATGATAAATTATTGTGAATGTTAACCTTCATTAAAGCAAATATTGCCTCTTTATTTGCATCTTTAATGGATTATTTGCTAACTGTTAGTCTTGTCTATTTTTTAAGGGTCGATCCGGTTGCGGCGAGCATATCAGGAACTGTATTCGGTGGAATAATACATTTCTTTGTGGGCAGGGGATGGGTGTTCCGTGTTGCCGGTAATAAAATAAGTAAGCAGGCTGTAAGATATGTGCTGGTGTGGACGGGTAATCTCTTACTGAACACGGCAGGAGTTTACCTGGCAGTTAAAGTGGCTGGAATCGATATAGCCGTTTCCAAGTTGATGGTATCTCTTTTTGTATCGCTGGCTTATAATTATCCGCTGCAAAAGAGATACGTTTTTTATAATAATTAATGAGTATATGAACTTTATCTTGAATGGGAGGGCGCTTTTGCTGGTCTTGCTCTCTTGTAGTTATATGACGGCAAGCGCACAGACAATTGTAAGAGGCACGGTGACCGACGCTTCTACGGGTTCTCCTATCCAGTATGTGAGTGTTTATTTTAAGGGTGGCCGCGGCGTGGTAACAGACGCCAACGGCATATATTATCTGGAGACTAACCGTACGGATGTTAAAACAGTTGAATTTTCCTTTACCGGTTACAGATTGCAGTCCAAAGCGGTAAGTGCAGGACGGTCACAATCCATTAATGTTGCACTGGAAACAGGCACCCTCGAAGAAGTGGTGGTAACGCGCAAAAGAGAACGATACCGTAATAAGGACAACCCCGCGGTGGAGCTGATAAGGCATGTCATAGAAAATAAGAAAAACAATAAAATTACTTCCTATGATTATGCCCAGTATAATCAGTATGAAAAAATGACTTTCTCTATTCTTACCAAGCCGGAGAAACTGACCCAGAAAAAACTCTTTAAAAATTATAAGTTCATTCTCGAAAATACGGATACCACCAAACTAGATGGCAAAGCCTTGCTGCCCGTTTTCCTGGAAGAAAAAGCATCTCAGAAATACTTTCGTAAAGACCCCTCCCTGCAAAGAACCTATGTACTGGGTAATAAGCGGGTCAATTTTGGTGAGTTTATCGACAACAACGGCTTAAGTACCTATCTAAACAGGATGTACCAGGACATAGATGTGTACCAGAATAATATCTACCTGCTTACCAACCAGTTCATTAGTCCTATAGCAGATGCAGGCCCCACTTTTTACCAGTATTATCTCCGCGATACCGTGGAGCAGGATGGTATCAAGCTGGTACGTCTGTATTTTACACCCCGCAATCCTACCGATTTACTGTTTCGAGGAACCATGTTCATCACCCTCGACGGTAATTACGCAGTTCAGAAAATAGACCTGGCAGTAAGCAAAAGCGCTAACCTTAACTGGACACGCGATCTTAAAATTAAACAGGCATTTGAGAAAGGAACCGACGGCAAATATCATGTGATCATGACCAATATGATTGCTGAATTTGCCCTTAACAAGAATTCATCCGGTGGCATTGTAGGGGAAAGAACGGTATCGCTCAGCAACTACGTTATTAATACGCCTGCGCCCGACAGCATATATACTGAAAGGCCAGAAGTGGCCGCCACCACTATTGAAAACCGGCCCGATAGCTTCTGGAAAGAAAAAAGAACCGAGCCGCTCTCTGCGGTAGAAGCGAAAGTGTACACCAATATCGATAGCTTGCAGAATATGCGTTCCTTTAAACGCTTCATGAACCTGGCTACGCTTATACTCGCCGGGTACAGCAATTTTGGTCCATGGGAACTGGGTCCTGTCAATGCATTTTACAGTTTTAATAATATCGAAGGGTTCCGCCTGCGGGTGGGAGGACGTACTACCCCGAAATTCAACAAGAATATCTATTTCGAAAATTATGTGGCCTACGGCTTTAAAGACCAGCGTTGGAAGTATTTTGCCGCCGGAACCTATTCTTTTAATCACAAATCCATTTATTCTTTCCCGCTTAATTATCTGAGGTTAAGCTACCAGAGAGATACCAAAATCCCCGGCCAGGAACTGCAATTTGTAACGGAAGATAATTTCCTGCTGTCTTTTAAAAGGGGTACCAACGATAGATGGCTATATAATAATATAGCAAAAGCAGAATACGTGCGCGAATTCGGCAAGAATATGTCTTATACACTGGGTTATAAGTACTGGAAACAAACCCCTGCAGGCAGCATTACCTATCAAAAAGTAGTGGGAGGCTCTCTCAGCACTATTCCGGACGTAACCACTTCGGAGCTTTCGGCAGAATTTCGATGGGCACCTAATGAGCAGTTTTACCAGGGTAAGGTATACCGCATTCCTTTTTTCAACAAATATCCTATTATACGGCTTCGATATATAGCAGGTGTTAAAGGACTTGCTGGCGGAGAATACAATTACGGTAATTTTAACCTGAACATCTTCAAACGCTTTTATCTTTCGCAACTGGGATATGCCGATACCTGGCTGGAAGCAGGATACCTTACGGGGAAAGTACCATACCCGTTACTGACGATCCACCGCGCCAACCAGACATACGCCTACCAGCAGAATGCTTATAATCTAATGAATTTTATGGAATTTGTGAGCGACCGCTATATTGCTTATAATATTGACTATGCTTTTAACGGGTTTATATTTAATAAAATACCTTTACTAAAGAAACTGAAACTGAGGGAAGCGGCCAGCTTCAAGATTATGTACGGCGGACTTAGGAACGAGAACAAACCGGATAAAAGTTCCGATGCGTTTAAATTCCCCACCAATCCAATGGGACAAACCATCACGTTTGTGCCGGACGGCAAACCGTATATGGAAGTGAGCGTGGGAGTGGCCAATATTTTTAAGCTGTTCCGGGTAGACCTGGTTAAGAGGCTTACTTACTTAGAAAATCCCGAAGTGGCGAAATGGGGGATCCGCAGCAGGGTTAGATTTGATTTCTAACGTTAAAAGAGCGATATGGAAAAACAATTATTACGGGACCAGTTACAACAGGTGATCTATAAGGTGATTGACCCCGTGGTGAAAACCTTTATTAAAATAGGGCTTACTCCCAACATCGTTACTATTACGGGACTTGCCCTGAACATAGGTGTGGCGTTTATCTTCGTAAGTGGGGCAGAAGATGGTAACCGGGGCGACCTGCGCTATGTAGGCTGGGCTGGAGCTTTAGTGCTGTTTGCCGGGCTTTTCGACATGCTGGACGGGAGAGTGGCCCGCCTGGGTAATATGAGTTCCACTTTCGGCGCACTGTTCGATTCCGTACTGGATCGTTACAGTGAAATGGTCATGTTCCTGGGCATTTGTTATTACCTCGTGGCTCACCATTATTTTTTCAGTTCGCTGTTTGCGTTTGTGGCACTCATCGGCTCTATGATGGTAAGCTATACCAGGGCCCGCAGCGAAGGACTGGGTGTGGAGAACAAAGGAGGATTGATGCAAAGGCCGGAAAGGGTAGTGCTGGTGGGCGTATCTGCCATTGCCTGCGGACTTACCTCGGGAATTATAGGAGGAGATTACAAATTATACATACCCGGTATTTCCTTTCATGTGTTTGAAACGATGTCGGTATTTACGATACCTCTTACGGTGATGGCTATTTTAACCAATATGACGGCTATTAAAAGATTGATGGATGCAAAAAAATTCCTGGATGAAAAGGATCTCCATTAGAATGGGAATGGCGGCCATTCGCCGGCATGCTATGCAAAAAACATTTACCATTATTACAATGCTGATGTTCACCGTAGCGGCAATGGCCCAGGGCAATTACCCGGTGCCTACCGGTAATGCCTCCCAGCTTTTTTACCTTCAGCGAAGCCCTAATACCAATACCATCGTGTATGAGCTGAACCTGAAAGCAGGTATCCTGGATGCTGAAAACCCGGTACACGTTTTCTGGATAAGATATGGTGAAAACGGACAGCGTGCGGAATTAAGTTATATTCAACGCAAATTTGCTTATGGTTTAAACACCCGGATGGTGGAAAAAGATAAATACGAGCTGCGGTTTACGTCGTATAAAAGATATGTGCTATACCTGATGAAAGCAAAAGATAACAGGTTCCAGGTTTATTCGGTGATTAATGGAAAGTTGTCGGTACTTAAGCGAATATTCATCCACATCAAAAGCGGGGGTTCTTTCTGGTCGCCCAATATTGAATTTGTGGAGCTGAACGCCGAAGATCCGTTAACAGGTGCACCGGTTACGGGAACCCTTAAGATATAGCAGATGCCTTACATTAAAGGAAGATCAAAAGAGAACGTTTTATGAAAAAGCAATACATTTCGAACTCCACGCAGTCGGTGCGGATGTTTAAAAGTAATTGGATGGAGAGCCTTTCCAAAGTTCACTATTCAGTTCCCCTGTTCATATATGTGCCGGTTATATTCTATTTTACCATCCGTACGTTGCAGGGCGGGATCAGCTTAAGTTCCTTTGCATTGTTTTATTTGCTGGGGCTCGCGATATGGACCGCTACGGAATACATTCTTCACCGCTTTATATTTCATTTTGTACCAAAGTCCAAATGGGGATTAAGGCTGCATTTTATTTTTCATGGCGTACACCACGATTATCCCAGGGATGCCCGCCGTCTGGTAATGCCACCCTCCGCCAGCATTCCGCTGGCCCTTGCATTCTATTTCCTGTTCAGCCTTTTGCTGGAAAATTCGTTGCAGCTTTATGCTTTTTTCCCGGGCTTTCTTACAGGATATCTTGTATACGATATGCTTCATTACGCACTGCACCATCATAATTTCAAAAGCCCGTTCTGGAAAAAGATAAAGCAGCACCATATGTTGCATCATTACGACGACTCTTCCAAAGGATATGGGGTAAGTTCTGCATTGTGGGACAAAATCTTCCATTCCGATTTTCCAAAGAAAAATAAAGATGCGGCAACCAGTTAGTTCTACCGACCTGGCACCCAGGTTTATATCCCTGAAAGATCTTGCAGTAACCACGTCGATGTCTGTATTTTACCTGTTATTATCCAAGATACTCGTAGGCTTTAAAACGGAGCAATGGGTACTGGTGATTCTGTTTAACGTGCTTTATTACCTGTCATCTGCCAGCCGTAAGTTTATAGTGGGCTTTTCTGTATTTATCGTATACTGGATCATTTTTGATTCTATGAAAGCTTTCCCTAATTACCGGTTTAATACTGTGCATATACAGGGTCTATATGATGCGGAAAAATACCTATTCGGTATTACAAACGGCGGTGAGATTATTACGCCAAATGAATACTGGATATTGCATTCCAGCCAGTTCCTTGATATCGTTACCGGCTTTTTTTACCTATGCTGGGTACCGGTGCCCCTTGCCTTTGCCATATACATGTACTTCCGGAACCGGGAGCAGTTTCTTCATTTTTCTTTTACTTTCCTGGTGGTAAATATGGTAGGGTTTGTTATCTATTATACATATCCGGCAGCCCCGCCATGGTACGTACGTCAGTATGGTTATGTATTTCACTCGTTTACACCGGGCAATACCGCCGGACTGCATCGCTTCGATGATTTTTTCGGTATCAAACTATTCGATTCGCTTTATTCAAAGAGCTCGAACGTTTTTGCCGCTATGCCCTCTCTTCATTCCGCCTACCCTCTGATCGTTTTATATTATGGCCTTAAAAACAAATTAGGCTGGATAAATGTATTATTTACGGTAGTTGTGCTGGGAATATTTTTTTCCGCTGTGTATACTACCCATCATTACATACTGGACGTAATAGCCGGCGTATTCACCGCTTTTACAGGTATATTTATTTTCAACTGGCTGGCTGAACACAAAGGACCGTTTCGTTCTTTACTTCAGAAAATGACTGCAATGATTCGTTAAAGAGCAGTTCAATCACCAAGGGATGATTTTTGCACTTATTTAAAGCGGCTTGCCGCCCCTTGTTTTGTAGTTTTTTATAATGTTAATTAGCCTGTTGGCGGACAACATGCCATTATTTTTATCGTTATATTTGATCTAATGTCTAAAGTTTTACGATATATGCTAAACAGAAGAAATCTGCCGGTTTTAATATTACTATTGGCCTCCGGCCTTTTTATCGGTTACAGTTCTCTCGGCACCCGCGGAGGAAACCCGCCAACCAAATATGAGAAGATCCTGAAGAATGTAGGGGAGTTTCTTACCCAGGTACACTATAGCCCCAAAGATATCAATGATAATTTTTCTAAGGAAGTGTTCAAAAAGTACCTCGAAAAAGTGGATGTCGAAAAAACACTTTTCCTGTCTTCCGATATTCAGGCTTTGAGAAAATATGAAACGAAGCTGGATGATGAAATATTAACAGGTACGGTGCAATTTGTACCGGCTGTCACAGAAATATTTAAAAAGCGTGTAGCAGAGACAGAGCTGATCTATAAAGAAGCACTTAGCCAGCCATTCGATTTCAGTAAAGACGAATCGATAGCGATCGATCCCGATAAAACCGATTTTGCAAAAAATGAAACGGAAAGAAAAGAACTTTACCGCAAACGGATGAAATACCTGGTGCTCGACCGCATGGTTGAAATGAAAGAAACGCAGGAAAAGAATAAAGGCAAAGAAGGATTTGTAGTGAAGAATGACCTGCAAATGGAAAAAGAGTCAAGAGAAAAAGTGCTGGCTTTAATGGACAGGATTTATAACCGGTATAAATTCAAGGTAAATGACGATGAGCAGTTCAGCAATTACGTGAACACTATTACTACTTCCATGGACCCTCACACGTCTTTCTTTTTACCGGTAGATAAACGGTATTTTGATGAGGGCATGAGTGGTAAGTTTTACGGAATAGGAGCGGCACTTAGTCTGGATGATGGCAATATTAAAGTGGGATCACTCATTACGGGAAGTCCCGCCTGGAAATCCGGTGAAGTAACTTCCGGAGACATTATTAAAAAAGTAGCGCAGGGAAAAGAAGAACCTGTAGACCTAACCGGATATGTAATTGAAGATGCCGTAAAACTGATAAGAGGAAAAAAAGGTACTGAAGTAAAACTGACCCTCAAAAAAAGTGACGGTGTATTAAAAGTGGTCACGCTAATACGCGATGAAATAGTGCAGGATGAAACCTTTGCAAGAAGTGCTATTGTAACCAACGGTAAATCCAAAATAGGGTATATTTATCTTCCTGAGTTCTATGCGGATTTTGAAGACCCTAAAGGCGCCCGTTGTGCAATAGATGTAGCTAAAGAACTGGTGAAACTGAAGCAGGAAAACGTGGAGGGCGTGGTGCTCGATCTCCGTAATAATGGGGGTGGTTCACTGTATGATGTGGTGCAGATGGTAGGACTATTTATCGAAGATGGCCCGATAGTGCAGGTAAAAGACCGCGACGGTAAGCCGAGCGTGCTGCGTGACCGTGACAAGTCCATTCTTTATGATGGCCCGCTGGCTGTAATGGTAAACGAGTTCAGTGCATCCGCGTCTGAAATATTTGCAGCGGCCATACAGGATTATAAAAGAGGCATTATCATCGGCAGTACGTCTACTTATGGTAAAGGGACGGTACAGCGCAATATAGGGCTCGATAAGGAGCTTGGATTCATGTCTCCTAATAGTGAGTTGGGAACCATTAAACTCACTCTTCAGAAATTCTACCGAATTAACGGAGGCTCTACCCAGCTAAAAGGTGTGAGTTCCGATGTGGTGCTGCCTGATTTTTTCGAGTATGCCAAGCTGCGCGAAAAAGATGATCCCGATGCGTTACCATGGGATGAAATTCAAAAGGCAGATTATAATACCTGGAAGTATGGGTTCGATCTGAAAGGGATACAGTCGACCAGCACCCTGCGTGTTAATAATAACGAAGCATTTAAATTGATCAAAACCAATACGGAATGGCTGGCAAAGCAAAACGACAAAGTATACTCCCTGAAGCTGGATAAGTTCCGTGAGGAAAAGAGTGCCATTATTGCTACCAACAAACAGCTGGAAACACTCAACAAACTGCCTAAAGAACTGGCCGTAAACAATCTGGCAGGGGAGCAAAATAAATACGGAGCCGATACCGCAAAAGCGGAACGCTTTAAAGCATGGATGAAGAATCTGCGCAACGATATATATCTCAATGAAGCGGTGAATGTTGTGAATGATATGGTAACGCAAAAAAACATCGCTGCTGCCAACAAATAAATACAGATAATATTTTATAAAAAAAAAGGAAGAGGGCTTACCAACTGGCAAGCCCTATTCCTTTTTTATAAAGTACCGGATAAATTCTTATCCCTTCTTATTATCTTTCTTCAGAACGGACTTAGGAAGTTTGTCTCCTTTCAAAGTAGCCGCGATTTTTAAGGCTTCATAAGCATTGATGATACCACCTGTTTTACTGATATCTGTCAACTGGCTGCTGGTTGTGCTGCCCGGAACCTTTACCGATATAGGAGGTACAAAGGCTGACTTTTCAATAGCATATTTGATTTGCTGAGGTGTAAGCTCCGGGTAGTAAGACAATATTAAAGCTGCCAGGCCTGCTACCACCGGCGATGCCATACTGGTTCCCTGGAGATTACCGTATTTATTGCCGCCAGGCAGGGTACTGTAGATCTTCGTACCGGGAGAAAATACGTCTACTTCCGATTTACCGTAATTGGAAAAAGAAGCTGTCAGGCTACCGTAACCCGGCTCCGACAGTGGATCGCTGCTGGCACCTACAGTGATCCAGTTGCTGGCCCTTTCCTTTGTACCCAGCATTACGGCATTGGGGAAATTATCGGCTGAATCAATGTTCTTTGCATCGTTACCGGCGGCGTGCACCAGTAAAACTCCCTTAGACGCTGCATACTTGACCGCATCATCTACCCAGGATTTCTCCGGGGAGAAGCTTTTACCGAAACTCATATTGATCACTTTTGCACCATTATCCACTGCATAGCGGATGGCCAGCGCTATATCCTTATCATGCTCATCACCATCCGGTACCGCGCGTACGGCCATTATCCGTACGTTGTCCGCAACACCGTTTGCGCCCGTGCCATTGGTACGGTCGGCGCCTATAATGCCCGCTACGTGGGTGCCATGCATGGGGGTGGAGGCCATTACGTCATTATTGCCGTAATATTTGTCGTTAATATCTGCTTCATTATCTTTTACTATTTCTGCGCGATATTCACGGGGACCTTTACTTACCGCTTCCGTTTTTCTTTCCTGGCCTCCTATGTAGTCGTTCATTCCTTCCAGAAATTCCTTGGTGGTCATTTCTTCCATCTTATTAGCCTTCATAAAGCCGATCAGCGGCTCTTTGGCTGCTTTAACGGCAGCATCCGTAGGGGCAAACATATCCAGGTCCTTACCGGTATATACTTCTTTACCCATTGCTTTTTGCAGGATACTGTCATTTTTCACAAAAGCTTCATAAGCCCTTTTCAGGAATACCATGTTCACCGCACCGTCTTCGCTGGCACCTCCTTTTACATTGTCTTTCGCTTTCGACCACATCGTATACTGTTCCTTCTGGGCAGGCGTGAGGGTAGCGGTGTCGATAGACTGACCTTCAAATTTATCTTTCAACTTATGATACACGCGGGCAGCTTCATACGAATCTTCCTTTACGTTGGCACCATCTTTACCGCCGATAAAGTTCCAGCCGTTTACGTCGTCGATATACCCGTTTTTGTCGTCGTCTATGCCATTTCCCGGAATCTCTTTGGGGTTTACCCATAATATGTTTTTCAGATCTTCATGCGCCGTATCTATGCCGGAATCTATCACGGCCACTATCACAGTCTTGCTTTTTTTACCTTTCACAAAATCGTACGCTTTCTGCAGGCTGATGCCATACACCCCGTCTTTTTCCTTATCGAGCAGGTGCCATCCCTGAGGTAAAGTTTTAGCGGTGTTTCCCTGTGCATAGGATGATGTGGCGTACAGGCATACTGCTAAACCTGTTACCAATAAGTTTTTTTTCATATATTATATTTTGTTCAATAATCAAATATGAGCATTAGTTTCTGAAATACATAACCGTTCGTAAAATTTAGGAATTATTTACAGGTCGAACTGTATACCCTGTGCGAGCGGCAGACCGGTAGAATAATTAATGGTATTCGTCTGTCTGCGCATATATACTTTCCAGGCATCGGATCCGCTCTCCCGACCGCCGCCCGTTTCTTTTTCGCCACCGAACGCACCGCCTATTTCCGCTCCGGATGTACCTATATTCACATTGGCAATACCGCAATCGCTACCTGCTTCAGACAGAAACTGTTCCGCTTCGCGGAGGTGGAGCGTCATGATGGAGGATGATAAACCCTGCGGCACCCCGTTCTGGAGGGCAATGGCTTCATCAAGGGTACTGTATTTCATAATGTACAGGATGGGGGCAAATGTTTCATGCTGTACGATGGCCAGGTCGTTGACTGCTTCAGCGACACAGGGTTTTACATAGCAGCCGCTTTCAAAGCCCTTACCTTCCAGCACGCCACCTTCAATGATGAAATGGCCGCCCTGTGCTTTGCAGGCTTCTATGCCCCGCATGTAATTGTTTACTGCGTCTTTATCGATGAGCGGACCTACATGGTTACTGCTGTCAAGCGGGTCGCCGATTTTTAATTGCTTATAAGCACTCACCAGTTTTTCCTTAAAACGATCGTATACTTTTTCATGAATAATCAACCGGCGGGTACTGGTGCATCGCTGTCCGGCGC
>JANNOM010000082.1:0-25327 GCA_031399065.1 Chitinophagaceae bacterium | reverse complement strand
CTTTGCCAAAGTATCGCAGACGCAACGTAAAAAATGGGAGAAGATGATAGAAGATTACCTGCGCAACAGGGAGAACCTGGCCCAGGTATTCGTGCTGGTCGATAGCCGGCATGGGCCCCAGAAGCTTGACCTGGACTTTATCGACCGCCTGGGCAGATGGGAAGTGCCGTTTGCACTGGTATTTACAAAGGCCGATAAAGAAACGCAACTGGTAGTAAGTAAAAACGTAAAAGCTTTTTTGAATACAATGCGGGCCACCTGGCAGTTTTTACCTGCGCACGTGGTAAGCAGTGTAATGAAGCAGATGGGCCGTGATAAGATACTGGGTATAATTGATACGATGAATAAGCAGTTCAATACCCAGGACCAGCCTTAGTTAACTACTTTATTGGCACAACTGCTGCTGGCAAATGCTTCCGGTTTGGCTTTAAACGCGAATCCCATACCCAGTATGTAACCCATGGCCTCTTTCAGTGCATCGTTGCTTTTAAAGTTGGGATTGGTATTGATATCCGCGTGTACTTCCATGTCCACATCGTATACGGTAAACAGGTCGCAGAGTTCATAGGCTATCTCGATACTTTTAGCCACTTCCAGCAGCATACGTTCCTTGATGCTGAACTTGCGCTTGGTTTTTTCGTTGTGAATGAACATGAATCCGCCATGACCTTCCCGCAGGAAAACGATAACGGTGGCGAACTCCGTATCCAGGCCCTTTACCTGCGAATCGGTACCGATACATACCTTCAGTTTGAAGCCGTTCGCTCTTTCGCGTTTGATGGCAGATTCTACCGCTTCCACGATTGGTAAAGCGATGGGCTCGCCATTAAATTTTCTCCATAACATATTAAATGGGTTTGCCGAATTTACGGAAAACTATTTATTGCAATGGAAATTAATTGTTAAGTCGGTGTATTGGGTATGCGTTTCAGGGTTTGATCAGTTTCTCTGTCCACTCCGTTAGTCCGTCCTTTAAGCGCAGGAAGAGCAATCCTTTTACCTGTTGCGGCACTGCAATATTGTTAATGCCGCTTATCAGGGTGCCGGAAGAGAGCAGTTTGCCCGCAGCGTCGAATAAATGGTATGGATGGTTACCGTTACTTTTGATATCCACCGTCCCGGCAATGATATTGGAGAAGATCTGAACCTGTTTGCCGGCCGTGTTACTGTTCTTCAACGTAAGAACATTGGATAAGAAGGGTCTTTCCGCCTTGGCGGTAACGGCTTTTAAGCGGTACCAGGTAACCGGCTGCATCGCTTTATAACTGAAAGAACGTGCATCTGCGTGCAGGTCCACCAGCGGCCGGAAGTCCGTGCCGTTATCCGAAGTCTCTACAACGATGTTTTTAAGTTCTTCATCGGCTCTGAATGACCAGGTTAAAGCATGATCTGCCCCGGAGGCAATACCTCTTAACCTGAACTGGTGCACGGGAAGAACGATATTCAGGTCGCCCTGCATAGAGTAGTAACCCAGGCTTCCGTAGTTTGACTTGTTGATATTACCCACCCCATCTACCAGCACATAATAGGTGCCGGCATTGAGCGTAGTATCGATACCGGCGTCCAATAACGTGGACGGGTTATAAATCCCGATGGTATCATTGTTTTCGTTAAGAATGCTAACCCGGATATCCATATTAGCCCCGCTATTACCAGAACCTACATTTTCCGGTATGGCGTTCAGTTTAAAATTGGCGTTATTGGAAATAACCATTTTGAAAGCGTCTATATCCGCCGTTCTGTTTACAATTCCATCTACCAGGAACTGCTGGCCCGCGAGTGAAATGGGAGTGGCCAGGGTGCTGGTATTGCTATGATCGTCTGTCCGGAATCCGAATCCGTTAGGATTGCCGGCGATGATTTCCATATCGTTTTGCAAATTGGAACATCCCACGGTATTGGGGCCATTATGCCAGGTAGTAAGATTTTTATAATAGCCAACGCCCATAATAGGAGCCCAGCCTATTTCCCCGGTACCGGAGCCAACACCATATTCTGCCGTCTTCTGGCAGGAAGCGTTGTAATCGCTCTGGTGCTGAAGGCCCAGGGTATGCCCTGCTTCGTGAGATATGGCTTCTGCTACCGCTTTGGTATTGTTGTTCAGTAAAGCGGCAAATACCCATCCCGGCGTTTCGTTGCCCCATATAAAGGAGCCCACGAAAGCCACGCCGCCTGCACTGCCGTACCACTGACTGGTAGGCGTTACAATGATGCGCATTCTTTTTCTGAAAGGGGCTGCCAGGTATACCGCGGAATCGGTGGTCACATTCAGGTTAAAAGGCCGGTAATCTTCCGCCACCCGGTCGTATATTTCATTGATCACTTCATTGGTGTAGCCGATAGATTGGGCGTAAATGGGACCGCCCCAGTTCCATGAAGTACCGGTTACCGTATGTCCGTCAAAATCTATAAACAAGGTAGCCTGTGCGGCAGGATAGCTGCTAAGTTTGGGCACCTGTGCATTTACACCGGACGCTGTTATCAGTAACGCCGTAAGTAGGGTGAGTAGAAGTGTTAATTTCATAACTACCGGGTTTGGCTTCAGCGCTGCAAGGCAGTGCGTTTAAAATATTGGATTGCTATACTTACTCTACTGTAACCAGGGATTGTTTTTCCCTGGTGAAATAGAACTGGTTGTTTTCTTTTTTCAATAGTAAAATATCCCCGCTTTTGATGTTCATTACCCGGGCATTGTAACTCACGGTAAGATCGCTTTCCATGATCCGGGAAATATTTAACAGACTGCTATCGTAACCGGAAAGGCGGATATTGATACTTATAACGTTCGGGTTCTGCTGCACTTTTTCGACAATAAAACCTTCCAGCGAAAGGCCGTCCTTTACCGGTACGGAAACAGCGGGGTTCTGCGTGGTAAAAAGATGGTCCAATGATAGTTGGCTGACATTAAATTTTTCGGGAAGCCGGTCGAACATCTTTGGTTTCTCTGCCACTGCCTGCCGGGGGGCCAGTATATTGCCTGTAGTTGTTTTTTGAGCAAAAACAACGCTGGTACAGGGTATAATCAATACCAGTAACGTAAAGGTTTTAAGGCATTTCATGGATTGAAATTTTGGATTTTGGATTCACAGATGCACAATAGGAACAGTGCTACCTGTTCTATAACAAACGGGAATAGAAAAAATATATTGCTCCGGGCTTGGAGGTTCCGGAAAAGATCATATGACACTTATTATAGTATAGAGGAAAAGCCTTACGAGGGGCCCTGGTATGCCTGTTCTGCGCTTAATATTGCCCGGTACTGAGCATAACGAGCGTGCAGGCTTCTACGGGCTGTATGCCCTTTTCCTGCACGATATCGTAAAATTCATCATTTTCAGCTCCCGGGTTAAAGATGATGCGCCTCGGATGAAGGGATAAAATATAATCGTAGTACTGTTTCTGATGGGCGGGATTGAGGTATAAAGTAACGGTGTCTACCTGTTCGATCGTCTCTTTCTGCACCGATATGGGAACATCGCCTACCTGGCCTTCTTTTTTGCCAATGGCCACCACTTCATGCCCGTTGTTGCGCAGGCGATGGATGGCGATATTGCTATAGCGGGAAGTATTCTCCGAAGCCCCTAGTACCAGTGTTTTTTTCGATGCGTTCATGCGATAATAATCTGCTGTAAAGGTAACGATTATAGCAGATCATAACTGTTAATATGGGTGTTACGGACAGTTGACTTTGTCGTAATCCCTGGGTTGATTTTTCTTCCCGGAGCGGATAATGATCGCCAGGTAGCCACCCCCGTTCTGCATTTTGTTTTTGGCAAAAATATTGGCAAGATTATGCACACCGAACAATACCGGTCCCACCCTGAAAGCCCCACCTACCCAAAACTTGCCGCCATGCGTTACCTGTACCGGGAGGTAAGCTCCCCGGCGTTTGGTTTCCCAGCGGGGCGTAACGGTGAGCAGATTGAGTTCATTTACGTATAAGCGTTTTTCACCGGCCAGCGGCGAAAGGTTAAGGGATAGTTCACCATTGATATAAAAATCGTTTACAAGATAGCGGTCCACGTTCAGGATCATACGGGCCGGATGTATTATGTTGAACCGTCCGTTGTATGCTGCAAAGCTGTTTACCAATGTGGCAAGACTGTCATTAAACTGGTCTACATCATCCAGGTTACGGAATTTTTCTTCCAAAGATATAGAGGTTACATTACTTACAGGATTGGTGGCAATGCGGCTGCGGGTGCCATATTTATAAACGGAGCGGCCTATATCCATCAGTGAGAGGCTTATCTTCCATTCGTATTCGTAATAGCCGTCGTCCTCGTCGTTGAAGGAAGTAACGGCCTGCGTTTTTACCAGGTATTCGAGGCCGAAATCCAGGGAAGCACCTCCCTCCGTGAACCTGATGAAATCCTGGATGTTCTGTGAAGTCGATTTCTCATCCTGCCAGCGATCGAAATTGGAAGAATACCCGTAGCCGACACCTCCTGATTGCAGGAGATAATTGGTGCGGACGGGTGTTATGTCTTTCTGCACCGTTACATCTTCGAAGCGGGCAAAAGCCCCTGAGATGCCCCTGCTCACTTTCAGGGTAACGCCGCCGTTTAAGCGGCCCCGGTAGTCGTCCCACAGGGTCTGACTGTAAGTGCCATATAACTCTATCCAGGAACTGCTTTTAAAATCGCCGTCATACCTCGTGCGGTTATCGTTGATCTGGAGAAAGTTATTGATATCCCTAATGGTATCTATGTAATTGTAAGGGTCTGTATCCAGGTGCCCGTAGCCACGCAGGTTGATGCCGAAAGCCAGGCCTTTGGTTCTGCTCAGTGCAAAGCGGGCATTTAACAGGTTTGTATTAAAGTTAATATAAGAATAGCGAGCGTACTGGCCATTATTAACAGCATATTCTGAATTAGCGGGGTTGGAGAGCAGGGAGTACTTATAAATGGTAAATGCATTGGAGATACTCTTTACCTGGGTTCCGAACAGCGCAATGTCCCAGGCATAAGGACTGTTAAGAATGGAAGCCGGGTTATTGTTCACATTCAGGCTGGCTACGTAGGAAGAACCATGTATGGCATGATAGTTTTGGGAAAAGCTCTGCAGGGATGTTCCCAGGAACAATAAGACGGTAGGGATCCATTTCATATTTACCTTATTATACCAGCATTCTCAGCGGCTCTTCCAGCAACGTCTTCAACGTTTGAAGAAATGCCGCCCCGGTAGCTCCGTCCACTACGCGGTGGTCGCAGCTTAAGGTAACTTTCATCACGTTCCCGGGTACCACGGCACCATTTTTTACCACGGGTACCTGGCTGATGCCGCCCACCGCAAGAATACATGCATTCGGGGCATTGATGATAGCGGTGAATTCATCTATACCAAACATGCCCAGGTTAGAGATGGTAAATGTGCTGCCTTCCCAGTCGGCGGGTTGCAGCTTTTTGTCTTTCGCTTTTTTAGCAAATTCTTTTACTTCGGCTCCAATCTGGCTGAGCTGCTTTGTATCAGCGAAGCGGATAACGGGTACCAGCAGACCCTCATCCACAGCCACTGCCACGCCTATGTGCACATGATGATTGATACGGATAGTGTCGCCCTGCCAGCTGCTGTTAATGGCGGGATGCTGTTTGAGAGCCACGGCGCATGCCTTCAGCACCAAATCGTTGAACGATATCTTAACAGGAGCGATCTCGTTGATCTTCGTGCGGCTCTCCACTGCTTTGTCCATGTCTATCAGCATCGTCAAATAGAAATGCGGTGCGGTAAACAGGGAAGCACCCAGGCCTTTCGCAATGGCTTTCCGCATTTGCGAAACGGGCACTTCATCGAAACTCACCTGGCCCTGCGGAGCGGTGGCTGTTTTAGGGGCAGCGGTTGCTGCAGGAGCTTCTTCTTTTTTGGGAACAAAATTATCAACGTCTTTTTTTACGATCCGTCCGTTATCACCACTGCCATTCACACGGGCAATATCAATTCCTTTTTCAGCGGCCAGTTTTTTTGCCAGGGGAGATGCTTTTATCCTGCCACCGTTTTCGGAGGGAGTTACCTCTTCTCCTTTTCCGGTATCCGACTGCCTTTCCGGCTCGGATGCCTGCTCGGCATTAGGGCCCGAAGGCGTTCTTACTTCCTTATCAGCCTGGGTATTGCTTACGGAGCCACCGCCACCTTTGGAAGCCGCCACTATTTTATCGACATCCACTTTACCCTCTTCCCCGATGATGCAGAGAAGCGCGTTCACCGGCACTTTGTCGCCTTTTTGCGCTCCCTGAAACAGCAGTTTCCCGTTCTTGTAACTTTCCAGCTCCATGGTCGCTTTATCGGTTTCGATCTCGGCCAGCAGGTCGCCTTTTTTTACAGTATCGCCTACGTTTTTATGCCACGCGGCTATTACGCCTTCCGTCATGGTATCGCTTAACCGGGGCATCAATATAACTTCTTCTACTTTGCTGAGGTCCATCGATTCGCCCGATGGTGCCGCCGCCTGAGTGGGGGGGGCTTCCTGCTTTTGCGGAGCGGGTTGTTCAGCGGCTGGTTTTTCTTCCTGCTTTTCCGGGGCGGGTGCAGCTCCGCCTCCGCTATTACTTTTTATCAGCTCCTCCACATTTTCTCCTTCCTTGCCTACGATGGCCAGCAGGTCGTTTACCTGTAATTTATTTCCTTTTTCCGCGCCGATATGCAGCAGTGTACCGTCTTTATAACTTTCCAGCTCCATAGTGGCTTTATCCGTTTCCACTTCTGCCAGCAGGTCCCCTTTCTTTACCGGGTCGCCCACTTTTTTATGCCATGCGGCTATCACACCTTCTGTCATCGTATCGCTCAATCGGGGCATTAAGATCACTTCTGCCATAATATATGATTGCTGTTTGTTATGTTGCTTTCAAAAAGAGCCTCGAAATTAATGCAAAAAGAGCAAAAAATCCGTGAATGACGGAATCTAATAATCCAGCTCAAGTCTTAGCCGGTCTTTTAATTCCTTTACGAGCGGGTATTCGGCTATCAATTTCTGGTATTGTTCTTTGGAGCTTAAAGGGATGTCTGCTTTGTCCAGCCGGCCGGGCTGTTCTTCTACCAGCAAAGAATAGGTAAGCTGGCGGTTATTGAACCATAACTGAACATGTTCCGTAAGTGGCAACCGCTGCTGCTCTATAAATTTCTGCTCGAGGTTATTACCTGACACTATCTCAAACCCGCTTTCATGATTTACATTCAGTACGGCCAGTTCAAAGCTTTGCACAGCCGGGTTCCTGGCCGCTTTCAGCTTTTCCACGTAGGCGGCCCAGCATGCTTTTAGTGAATCATTGTCCAGCACTTTAACGGCCGTTTCCGGCGAAGCCAGCGTAGGGGAGGTATACTGTTCCCGTATTTTATTGAGTGCCCCCAGTTTCTGACCCGGCGGGGGTTTGATCATCGTAGCGGTTGCCTGTTTTACTTCCGCTTCATGGGTTCCAGTTGGTATAAGAACCGGGTCTTTGCTGAAGGTGCCGCTGCCTGTCATTATTAGTTTTTTCTCCGCCTCTTCTTCTATCAGCAGTTTTGCCAATTTAACATTACCATCGCCTGTTTTTTTAGAAGAGGAAGCAGGTGTTACCGGGGTCATAGCAAACTGGCGGAATGCGACGGGCTTTGCGGTATCAACCAGTTTTTTTTTTGTTATCCCGTTATCGGAGGAGGAAAGTTCGATGGCCTGTTGCAGGTAACAGAGCTTGATAAGCGCCAGCTCTACATGCAGTCGTTTGTTCCGTGCCGCGCGGTAATTGATCTCCGCTTCATTCAGCAGGTTAAGGGCGCTGATGATATAACCCAGGCTTACTCCCGAAGCCGTGCTTTTATATTTGTCTTTAAAGCTCTCCACTACTTCCAGCAGGTCGGCTACCTTATCATCTTTGCATATCAGTATATTACGCAGAAATTCGGCAAAGCCATTCAATACCAGGTCGCCTTCAAAGCCTTTTTTGTTGATATCGTCGTATAGCAGCATCGCACCCGAAAGATCCTGCTGCAACATGCAGTCCGTCAGTTTAAAATAATAATCCGCGTCCAGTATATTCAGGTGTTCGAGTGTATTCTGGTACGTGAGTTCGCCATTCGTAAAACTTACAATCTTATCCAGTATGCTCAGTGCATCGCGCATACAGCCTTCGCTTTTTTGCGCGATCACCTGCAAGGCGGGGCGTTCGGCAGTAATGGATTCCTTTTCACATATTTCTTCGAGGTGCAGCACCGTATCGTTGGTGGTGATGCGCTTGAAATCGAAGATCTGGCAGCGGGAAAGGATCGTGGGAAGTATTTTGTGTTTTTCCGTGGTGGCCAGGATAAAAATAGCGTAGGGAGGCGGTTCTTCCAGGGTTTTGAGGAAGGCATTAAAAGCACTGCTGGTAAGCATGTGCACCTCGTCTATGATATAGACCTTGTATTTACCCGCCTGCGGCGCAAAACGCACCTGCTCCACCAGGGAGCGGATATCGTCCACCGAGTTATTGCTGGCCGCATCCAGTTCATGAATATTGAGAGAAGCCCCATCGTTAAACGATACGCAGCTCTGGCAATGGTTGCAGGCTTCCCCGTCCGGCTGGCGGTTTTCGCAGTTGATCGTCTTGGCCAGTATGCGCGCGCAGGTGGTTTTACCCACTCCCCGCGGTCCGCAAAACAGGAAGGCATGCGCCAGCTGATTGTTCTTTATAGCGTTCTTTAGTGTAGTAGTAATATGCGCCTGTCCCACCACCGTAGAAAAGTTCTGGGGACGGTATTTTCTGGCCGAAACGATGAATTTTTCCATAATTGCGCGTTGGGACAAAAGTAAGGAATTAGCAGGTCTTGAACCCAGGGGTATGTGTCAAAAGGTTATATTAAGAATTTTCGCTCAGGAAATATATTACAAAACCGGGTGCCGCTTAAACTCCTTCGTGCGGTCGAACAAATACCGGTAGGTGGTAAGTATCCTGCTCCGGTGCGTTTCAGTCAGGGTTTCAGCGATGTTTAGCATTTTGGGATTGAAGTCGCCTATCCACTGCATCTCGTATTCGGTGTAATGTGTATAGGGCTGAATGATTTTGGAGCACTCGATGATCATGAACGCATCGATGCCCTTACCCTGGTACTCGGGCACAATCCCGAACACAAGGCCGGCCAGCCGGGAATTGGGACGGGTCTTCTGCATCCAGAGGAAATACAGTTTTTGTAAAATGCCGAACTTCCCGTTTAGGTGCTTGAAGTATTGGTTCAGATCGGGAAGATTCACGAACATGGCTATAGGTTCTTCTTTATAATAGGTGAACCAGATCACCCGCTCGTCCATTACCGGTTTCATTTTACGGAACATGCTCACCACCTGCTCCTTCTTCAGTTCCTTCAACCCCCCATGACCCGCCCAGGCTTTATTATAAATAGTTGTAAAATCATGCGCGTATTTTTCAAGAGCGGACTTTTTGATATGCACGGCCGAATAGTCTTTATTATCCGCATACATCGTATGGCGGGCGTATAATTTGTCGGACATTTTTGCTTTCGGATGCATGCCAACGCATACCTGGTTGAAGAAATTCTGAAACCCATAGTCTTCGAACAGTTTCTGATAGTAGGGGGCATTGAAGTTCATGCAATACATAGGTTCCATGAAGCCATGCACTACCAGCCCCCACCATTTATCGCGTTCTCCGAAATTGATGGGACCATCCATCGCTTCCATACCCCGTTGCGTCAGCCAGTGCCTGGCTACGTCAAACAGCATGTCCGCGGCTTCCTGGTTATCGATGCAGTCGAAAAATCCGATACCGCCCACGGGTACATCATCGCCTTTGTTTTTGTATTTTTTGTTGGTAAAAGCGGCGATCCTGCCAGCCAGGCGGCCGTCGTCTTCCGTCATTATCCAGCGGGCGCACTCACCAAAACGGAATGCTTTGTTTTTCTCCTTATCGAATACCTCGTTTATATCCTTGTCCAGCGGGCGGATATAGTTTTTTACAGTCCTGTTTATCTCCACATTCACCTGAATAAATCGCCTGGCTGCGGCATCGTCCAACACTTCCAAAAGTTGCATGGCCCTTTTTTTATCAAAAATGCAGAATTAAATTGGCTTGTCCTGCTAATATTTACTTTCACGACTTAGTTGAAGATACAATACAGTAGCTTATCAGTGACAATATTTAGGAAACATATTGTTTTATTTGTAAAATAATTTAACTTTAATATTGTCATTAATTACTACATTTATTAAACCTATGTTATGACTAAGAGTAACAGCCTTATTTATAGAGTTCTTAAAATAAAATGCAAACCTTATCCAACCCATTCTTTTGTTATTTTAAGTATCTTCTTACTTAACACATACGTTTATTCTCTCTCTGTTTTATCATTAAAATGATAGTTTTTAAGAATGAAGGCTGAATTAATAAATATTTATACATAGAATTTAATTTAAATGAAGCAGATTCTGCTGATAATTAATAGTATAATCCTCATCTCAGAAATATCGAACGCTCAAATAAAAAAAGGTGCTTTCTTAATTGGAGGTTCGTTTACGATATCCAAAGAAAAGACCAAAGCAGAGGATGCTTTAAGTCCTGAGGCTTCACAATTTAGTCTTAACATCAGGCCTCTTGCAGGGAAGGCAATTCGGGATAACCTGGTTGTGGGAATTGTATTGGGATATCTTACGCAAACAGGGAAAATTGAAAACGCTATTACATCAGAGAAAAAGCAGAGGGGTTACGGAGCTGGGCTTTTTGCACGCAGGTACAAAAGAATAAGTGATAAATTTTCCTTATTTGGACACGCAGTGTTATTTGCTGAAATATCAACAAATGAAACTACTTATGATCAGGGCGATTATATCAAAATTAAGACATTGACTATGTCTGCCTCAGCATATCCGGGATTGTCTTATTCCGTAAATAAAAAACTACAATTAGAAATTGCTTTCGGGTCACTGATAGACTTTTATTTTTATCAGGACAAGGAAAATACAAAAAATGGGGCATCAAGCATAAAAAGCGTTAAAAACGGAATAGCATTTTCAAGTACACTTGAAAACGCAACTGCATTTCAGTTTGGGTTTAGGCTGTTGCTTAATAAACAGTAAACCATTCTACAATATACCGAAGCGGATTTGATTGTAAAAATCCTGTACACCGTAATCCTCGGACAGCTTTTGGTAGTTGGGAGCGTTAAGTTTAACCGCCCAGTAGAAGATGCATTCCAGTAACTTACCAATGGTAACAGCATTGGTTTCTTTTATTTTTCTTATTCTTGCAGTATGCCGCAACGCAGGTACCCCATCAAAATTATTATTTTTACAGCCCTTGCCGCATCGGTAGCGGCGGTTCTTTACCTCTTCGTTGCACACAAGTCCAGTACGGCACCACCCGTAGCAGACACTCCGTTTGTATACACTCCCCCCGACAATCGGGAAAAAATACCGCAGCCTTCAGGGGCACGTACACTGCGCGACAGCACACGCGTACTGGTGATCGGTGATTCGAAGATAACCCCGCTGCCCGGTTTCCCGGCGCCGCGGTCGGTAAAAGTGGATGGCGACCTTTTTTTCGAAGTGCCCGCTGCCACCAAACCCCTTATCGTCCGTACCCGCCTGCTTACGCTTACCGTAACCGGCAAAGCGGTATTCCGTGTAATAGCCTATGATAAAGAAGACGGGGAAGAAGTGCAGGTGATCGCCGGGAATATTCATGTGAAAAAAGCATATAAATCCCAGTTCGACGAGCCGGAAACCCTTACGGACAACCAGATGGTGATGATCAATATTACCATTGACCTGATGGAAAAAGAAAACTTCGATACCAGGGATCTGAGAGCCTGGAGAGATACGGTTCGTATCCCCGGCATATCTCCTTAATTTCCATTTGTTTTTAAGCCTGCAACCCTTACCTTTGCCGCAAATTTCAGAATCTACATAATATGTCGAATCAAGGTAAAGTCAAACAAATCATTGGCGCCGTAGTGGATGTGCAGTTCGAAGGAAACCTGCCGGAAATCTACAACTCACTGGAAATAAAACGCGAAAACGGGGATACGCTGGTACTGGAAGTGCAGCAGCACCTGGGAGAAGACAGCGTGCGTTGCATAGCCATGGATGGCACGGAAGGACTGGTGCGCGGGATACCCGTGACAGACACCGGCAAGGCGATCGCAATGCCCATCGGGGAAAGCATCCGCGGGCGGCTGTTCAACGTAACGGGAGACCCTATCGACGGACTGCCTGCCGTCGACAAGAGCAATGGACGACCTATACACAATAAACCTCCTTTATTTGAAAACCTGAGCACCGCTACCGAAATACTGTATACCGGTATTAAAGTGATCGACCTGATTGAACCGTATGCAAAAGGCGGTAAGATCGGCCTCTTCGGAGGTGCGGGTGTAGGTAAAACGGTACTGATACAGGAACTGATTAATAATATCGCCAAAGGGCATGGCGGACTTTCCGTGTTTGCCGGCGTGGGAGAAAGAACCCGTGAGGGAAATGACCTGATGCGCGAAATGATCGAGGCAGGTATCATGAAGTATGGCGACGCTTTTATTCATAGTATGGAAGAAGGCGGATGGGACCTTAGCAAAGTAAACCTGGACGAACTGAAAGAATCCAAAGCCACGTTCGTTTTCGGGCAAATGAATGAACCACCCGGAGCACGCGCCAGGGTGGCCCTTTCCGGACTTACCATCGCAGAATATTACAGGGATGGAGACGGAACGGGTAAGGGACGCGATATCCTTTTCTTCGTGGATAATATCTTCCGTTTTACACAAGCGGGCTCCGAGGTATCGGCCCTGCTGGGAAGAATGCCCTCCGCCGTGGGTTATCAGCCTACGCTGGCCACGGAAATGGGACTGATGCAGGAAAGGATCACTTCTACCAAAAACGGCTCTATTACCTCCGTACAGGCCGTATATGTACCTGCGGATGATTTGACCGATCCCGCCCCGGCCACTACGTTCGCTCACTTAGATGCTACTACCGTACTGAGCCGTAAAATCGCTGACTTAGGTATTTATCCTGCCGTGGATCCATTGGATTCCACTTCAAGGATTCTTACCCCGCTGATAGTGGGAGACGAACATTATGATTGCGCCAACAGGGTAAAACTGATTCTTCAGCGTTACAAGGAATTGCAGGATATCATCGCCATCCTGGGTATGGATGAACTAAGCGAAGAAGATAAACTGACCGTATCTAGAGCACGTCGTGTACAGCGTTTCCTTTCGCAACCCTTCCATGTGGCCGAGCAGTTTACGGGACTGAAAGGAGTATATGTTAGCATAGAGGACACTATCAGGGCTTTCAACTCTATTATGAACGGCGAAGTGGATGAATATCCGGAAGCCGCTTTCAACCTGGTTGGTACGCTGGAAGACGCTATAGAAAAAGGTAAGAAATTAATGGCCCAGGCGCAGGGATAAAATAATAAGTATGAATCTGGAGATATTAACACCGGAAAAAAAGGTCTTTAGCGGCGAGGTATATGGTGTACAACTGCCGGGTACCGATGGCATGTTTGAAATACTTGAACGCCATGCCCCGCTGGTAGCCGCCCTGAAAGCCGGTAACATGAAGGTATTAAAAGATAAGTCCGCGGCTTCTGCGGTCAATTATACTATCCAAAGTGGTTTTGTGGAAGTGATAGATAACAAGACCACCGTATTGGTAGAGGGAATGAGCTGATCAGTATTTATTAAAAATAGAATGTGACCCTGGCCTCCGGCCGGGGTTTTTTGTTTGCCCATTATTTTAAGATTTCTTTAGGAAGCCCGGGCACAACCTTAACAACACATACGGCATCTAATGAGGTATTAAAAATTCAACAACATAAACGAAAATATATGAAGAAGATTTTAACAGCGGGATGGGCCGGACTGATGGTCCTTTCGCTTGCGAGCTGTCAGAAAGATCCCATCGATAACCTTAGGGCAGATGAATCACGCATATACGTTACTAATCACGACTCTACTGTAAACTTTTCCGCATATCGCACTTTTAGTATCGCAGATTCTGCGGGAGTAATAGAAGATGGAAAGGGAACAGGAAAAGAACGCTCCGCGTTTGATGCCGCAGTAATTGACGCGTTTAAGGCAGCCATGCAGCAGCGGGGTTTTCAACTGGTAGCGAGAGAGACCAATCCCGACCTGGGTATTAACGTATCCCGTGTTTATAGTACATCTACCGGGGTGGTCAGTTATCCGTCTTACTGGGACTATTACGGAGGCTTCTACGACCCGTTCTATTGGGGTTTCGGAGGCTTTGGGTACTTTGACCCTATCTATTACGGGCCACGTTATTATGATTATTACCAGGTAACACAGGGATCACTTTCCATCGATATACTGGATCTTAAGAATGCAGCGATCACCAAAACCATTAAACCGGTATGGAGTGCCCTCGCAAGAGGTACCGGTATTTTCAGCAGCGGTAATGCAGAGAGCCAGGTAGCATCATTTTTCAACCAGTCACCTTATCTGCGTTCCACTAACTAACATACAAAACAAATGAATATGAAAAAGATAATAATAGGATATATAAGTTTTGCCTTCGTGTTTTCCTTCTTTATCAATGAAGGATATGCGCAAAAAAGTCCGCAGTTGACGATCGGTTACCATGCCGCATTGCCTGCCGGGGATTTTAAGAATAGTATGGGAAAAAATTCGTTCCGTGGCTTTAATGCCGCGCTGAGTTTCCCGGTAAGCAGACAGTTGCGACTGGGTGCGGAGGTAACATACAATGACTTCTACGAAAAGCTGGGAAGGCAGGTAGTGAGCGGGAAAGACGGTGATATCTCTGCTGTAATTACCAACTCCATACAAACCACGCCCATCTTATTTAGAGCGGAATATACACTATTGCCTGATGCCACCATACGCCCTTATATAGGAGCCGGGGCCGGGTTCAACATCATCAGCTATACGCAGTACCTGGGTGAATTTACGGGGAGCGAAAAAGCTTCTTTCAAGCCTGCACTGAGTGCCGGCGCAGGTCTTAATATCCCTTTCAATAAATTGACTGCTGCGTCCGGTATAAAGCTGGGAGCCAATTATAACTATATGCCTTTTAAATACGAGGGGTTGACAAACCTAAATAACTGGGGTATACACGCGGGGGTTTATTTTCCATTATAATATTTGGAACATAAGAATTGTATAAGGCCGCTTCTGTCCGGAAGCGGCTTTTTAATTAAGGCGGGGGTCTATCGGGAAATTGATCAGCATCTCGTATTCACCTCCCATCAAACGCAGGGCTTCCTTCCAGGTTTCTTCGAGGGGTTGGTGAAATACAATGCGTTGCGTGGCTTCCACGGTAAGCCAGGATTTTTCCTGAAGTTCATCTTTTAACTGGCCCTCACCCCATCCGGAATAGCCAACATAAAAACGGATATGGTCGATGCTTACTTTTCCTTCCCGGATCATTTCTATCGCCGTTTCAAAACTGCCGCCCCAGTATACCCCGTTTATTACCTCGAAACCGCCCGGTATCAGTTCCGGATACTGGTGCAGGAAATGAATGGTGTCCATCTGCACCGGTCCGCCTTTAAACACCGGCAGCCGCATGCCCTCCGCGCCGCTTACCAGTTCGTCGAGCGTGTATTCGTAAGGACGGTTCAGGACGAAGCCAAAGCTGCCTTCATCCTGGTGCTCGCACAAAAAGATCACCGTTCTCATAAAGTTCGGGTCCTTTAAAAACGGGTCCGCTATCAGTAATATGCCTTGTGCGGGTGTCATATCATAAAGTTAAAAGTTAATAGTTAAAAGTGAAAAATTAAAAATTCATTGTAACATTGTCTGATGTTAAAATCCTTTGCCCCCATAATTATATTGCCGTGAAGAAAATTTTCCCTATAATCATCGTGCTTATTTCACTATCGCTGATAGGGATTATTCTCATACAGGTTTCCTGGTTCCGTACCATGCTGGAAAATAAACGTGAAGAGCTGGCCCAGCGCGTAATACGGTCGATGGTGGAAGTAGGCAACGAACTGATGGAAGAACGAGGTACATTGCCACCTTTAAAAAACTCACGCATCCGCCCACAGTTTAGCTGGCCCTCCGATGAGCTTTCCCTTGAGCTGATGCGCCCGGCAACTGTGGCGGAAAAGTTTACCGAATTTGAAATAAAAGAAAAGCTCGACAAAGCGTTTAACCGGAATAGTTTGAAAAATACCGACTTCGAATTTGCCATTACTTCCAACGTCAATATGTTCCGGTACGAGAAACGTTCCCCCCAATTTATTAACCTTATAGACGATACGATAGGCAACCGCATCAGCACCTTCAGTATTCCGCTGCAGGTACCGAGCGGTAGTAACTTCGAAGGGTTGATACCGGAGGAGGAACTCACACTGATTGTTCCCAATATTCATCATATCCTCTTTAACCAGATGCGCTGGATGCTGGGCGGATCCATACTGTTTACCCTCATCATCATCGCGGCGTTTTATGTAACGGTCAAAGCACTGGTAGGTCAGAAGAAATTAAGCGAGATCAAGAACGACTTCATCAACAACATGACGCACGAATTCAAGACACCGCTTGCTACCATATCCCTTGCCGTAGATGCCCTTAAGAATGAAAAGGTATTGCAGAACAGAGATAAGATCGAATATTTCAGCGGCATCATCAAGGAAGAAAGCAAACGCATGAACAAGCAGGTGGAAACCATTCTTCAGGCGGCCCTGCTGGAAAGGCAGGAGTTGCAGCTTAACCTGAAAGAGATTCATGTACACGATGTAATTCATGCGGCACTGGATAATTTTCACCTGCAGCTGGAAGAGATCGACGGCAAGCTGGATATGCAGTTGCAGGCACTTTCCGATGTAATTGAAGCCGATGAAGTTCACTTTACCAATGTTATTTTCAACCTCGTGGAAAATGCGGTGAAGTATTCCAAAGAAGATTTATTGATCCGTATATCTTCTCAAAGCAATGCGAAGAGTATCATTATAAAAATAGAAGACAACGGTATTGGGATGAACAAAGAAACGCTTAAACGGATCTTTGAAAAATTCTATCGCGCTCATACAGGTAATATACACAATGTAAAAGGGTTCGGGCTCGGACTCAGCTATGTACAAACGATCGTAGATGCACATCATGGTAAGATAAAGGCAGAAAGCACATTGGGTAAAGGAACGGTGTTTACCATCGAAATGCCTTTATTGCAAAAACAGCAGGCTGCCGTCGCCGTAGCTTAAAAAACGGAATCCATTGTCCAGCGCATACCGGTATACCTCTCTCCAGTCATCTCCGATACATGCCGCTACCAGCAGCAACAATGTAGAGCGTGGTTGATGAAAATTGGTGATAAGGCCTTGTACTAACTTAAACGGATAACCGGGAGCTATCAGTATCTGTGTTTTAATAACAAGCCGGTCCATATCATTATCCTGCATCCACTTCAATAGCGCGTTTAATGCTGGTGCAGGACTTGATTCGGAACCTGACAGGGATTCATACACTTCCCATTGACGGATGCTCAGGTCCGAATATGTTACCGATGCATTTGCCAAACACTTGACCCCCATCCAATAGAGGCTTTCGACAGTACGCAGCGAGGTAGTGCCCACGCAAAACACCTGTGAGGGATGCGCCGCTATTTTCCGTATCAGGGCTTCACTTACATCTATCAGTTCTTCATGCATATCGTGGCCCTCCATCGTATCGCTTTTTACCGGCATAAAAGTGCCCGCTCCTACATGAAGTGTAACGTAATCATACTCTATGTTTTTCGCGTGAAGCGATGCGAATACCGCATCGGTAAAATGCAATCCCGCAGTAGGCGCTGCCACCGAGCCTTCGTGCAGCGCATATACGGTCTGGTACCTTTCGGTATCGGGCAGGGTGGCCTGCCTTTTCAGGTAGGGGGGAATAGGCATGGTGCCCGCGGCCTGCAGTATTTCAGAGAAGCTCTTTTCCGCGGGCTGCCATCGGAATTCGATCGTGTAACTGCCGGCATTTTTTTGCAGGAGGGTCGCTTCTATTCTGATCTGCCCACCCGGAACGAGGATCTTTTTTTCCAATACCAGTCCCGGTTTCCATTTGGCAGCGCCGCCCACCAGGCATTTCCACCAAACGCCGCCTGTCTGACGCATGGCACCGGTAATATCCCGGTACTTTTCATGGGGCTCCAGCGCAAACAGCTCAATATTTCCCCCACTGGGTTTCTGAAATAAAAGCCGCGCCTGTATCACTTTGGTATTATTGAATATCAGCAGTGCATTCTCCGGCAGGTGGGTGGCAGCATCCCGGTAACAGCTTTCTACAATGCGCCGATCCCTGTATACCAGCAGGCGCGCTCCATCTCTTTCCGCCGCCGGGAACCCGGCTACACTATGTTCGGGAAGCTCGTACGTATAATCTTCTATGCGCAGATTTTTAGGATGGATCATATAAGGCGGCAATTTACCTGAAATTCCGACTATTCTCCGGGTCTTCTGCGAGTATTCTCCGGGTCTTCTGCGACTTTCTCCGACTCAGACTCGGAGAAAGTCGCAGAAGACCCGGAGAATACCCGGACAAGTCCCCTGGATGTCTGGTCCTAAAATAGACGAATAATGGCGTCATTATACCTGTCAATAAAAATAAATGCAAAAATATCAGTGTTTAGCCATCCGTAGGTTATTCACCGCTTATGCACAGGTTATGCACTTCAATTAGCCGATTTTACTGGGTTTATCACCATGTTTACATCGCAAAAGCGTACCAGCAGCGTGTTTCAGCTCAAAAAATAGATGTGGACAAAATATAAATCCTAAATTGAGAGAGGAAAGTGGGAAAAAGTGTTATTTTGTGGTAATAATTTTTTAATGACCATTAATGGATGATTTTCTCGGTGAATATGAGGTTACAATGGACGCTAAAGGTCGCTTCCTTCTACCGTCGGGCTTTAAAAAGCAACTGCCGGAAGATGGGAATGCCCAGTTCGTGATGAACCGGGGAATCGATAAATGCCTTACGCTGTATCCTATAAAAGTCTGGGAGCCCATTATTGCCAAAATTAGCCAATTAAACGATTTCGAAGCGGACGCCCGCAGATTCAGTCGCCGCTTCCTGAGCGGCGCCACCAAAATGGAACTGGATTCCGCTGGCCGCCTACTGGTGCCCCAGGTGCTGAAAGATTATGCCGGGCTGGAAAAAGATATCGTACTGATCGCGCGGATTGACAAGATTGAGATATGGAGCAAAAAAGCGTACGACGAATTGCTGGATTCTTACTCGGACGACCCGGAATTCAGTAAACTGGCCGGACAGGTGATGGGAAGAAATAGTGTTGCCGGGCCGCCACAGACAGGAAATTAATTCAGATGAAGAAAGATAAGAGCGGTAAAACGCCCGGAAAAGACAATCTGGATAGTGAAGAAAATAGTTCTTTGACCGGGTATCATATACCCGTAATGCTGAATGAAGTAATGGAAGGTTTGTCGATCGATCCCGGGGGAGTGTATGTAGACTGTACGTTTGGCGGCGGAGGCCATTCCCGCGAGCTACTGAAGCGGCTGAGCCCGGAAGGCAGGCTGGTGGCTTTCGACCAGGATGCAGATGCCCGGGTGAATGTGCCCGACGACGCCAGGCTGGTGTTTGTGCCGCATAATTTCCGGCACCTGCAGCGGTTTCTGCGGGTGAACCGGTTTACCAAGGTAGACGGCATCATGGCGGATCTGGGTGTATCCAGTCACCAGTTCAATGAGGGCGACCGTGGTTTTTCGACCCGCTACGATGCAGATCTCGATATGCGGATGGATCGCAGGCAAACCCTTACGGCAAGGGATATTATCGAGACATACAGTGAAAGCAGGCTGCATAAGCTGTTTGAACAGTATGGGGAGGTAACCAATTCTAAAACCCTTGCCCGCACGATCGTAAGCGTGCGCAGCACCGTATCGCTGAAGACGATCAGCAATTTTAAAACAGCGGTAAGTGCCGTAGTAAAAGGCAATCCTAATAAATATTTCGCACAGGTTTTTCAGGCCCTTAGAATTGAAGTGAACGACGAACTGGGAGCATTAAGGGAAATGCTGCAGCAGTCGCTGACAGTGCTGAAGCCGGGAGGCAGGCTGGTGATACTTACATTTCATTCACTGGAAGACAGGATAGTAAAGCGGTTTTTAAAAAACGGGGATGTGGAAGAGAAAGAAGAGGACAATCCTTTCGGGCAGGGCAGCAGCGTATCACAGATCAGGATCATCACTAAAAAGCCCGTCGTGGCCGAAGAACAGGAATTAAAGCTGAACCCCAGGGCAAGGAGTGCGAAGCTCCGGATCGGGGAACGGATATAATGCAATAGTGTGAAGGATTTGCGTCGAAAAACCTTGTGAAATGTTAATATTCTATTGATTAACCCCCGGCATTAAGGAGCGGTCTGAACCGTAGTAACTCATTATAAAAAAGGATGCAGGATGAAACAGGCAGACCAGCCAAAAGAAGCGAGGTACGAATGGAAGCGTTTGTTTAACTACCAGTGGATGGTTAAGAATATCTCTTTCTTCATCTTCCTGGCGGCACTCACCGTTCTGTATATCTATAACGGTCATTACTCGGATAAAACGATTAAGCATATCAATAAGGCAGGAAAGGAAATTAAAGAGTTGCAGTACGAATATAAGACCCTGCAAAGCGAAGTAATGTTCAGGAGCAAACAAAGTGAACTGGCCAAAGCGGTGGAGCCACTGGGTCTTAAGGAACTCGCGGAGCCTCCCTTTCTTTTAAACGATTCTCTGGAAAATAAATAATGTTTCGGTAACAGCAGATCAGATAGCCGGAGGGCAGCGGCGTAAAACCAATTTCATTGGAAGTAAAAAGAGACATATTATGGCGGGTTTATCTAAGCTTTCTGGGCATCATACTGATCAGCATTATCATTATCGGTAAGGCCGCCTATATACAGCAGGCGGAAGGCAGTTACTGGAGAAGCAAGAGCGACAGCCTGCATCAGCGGGTGGTGCAACTGGCCGCGGAAAGAGGTACTATCTATAGCGAAGACGGAAGTATGCTGAGTACCTCCATTCCTTATTTCGATATTTATATCGACTTCGGCGCAGATGGTTTAAGAGAGAAGAACGGTAAGCGGTTCAGGGAAAATATAGACTCCTTATCCTGGCACCTGGCGGCTTTTTTCAAAGACCAGCATAAATCGGCATATAAAAAACAATTGCAGCAGGCTTATAAGAACAAGAACAGGTATTATTCCCTCAAGAAGAAGCTATCATTTGATCAATATAAAACGCTGCGCGGCTTTCCGCTGATCCGGCAGGGCAGAAATAAAAGCGGGTGCATAGCGGAAGTGAAAAGCACCCGCCTGAATCCTTTTGGCCTGCTGGCCAACCGTACGATCGGTCTGGCACGCGAAAATGCACAGAATGTAGGATTGGAACGGACTTACGACGACCTGCTGAAAGGAGAAGACGGTCAGAAGCTGGTGCGGTTCATAGCAGGTGGCGTAAGTGTACCCATCGAAGGGTATGAAGTGGATCCCGAAAACGGGAAAGATATTATTACCACCCTCGACGTAAATATCCAGGATATAGCGGAGAATGCTTTGCTGGCCATGATGACCGAAAACGAATGCGAGCACGGTACCTGTATTGTAATGGAAGTGGCTACGGGGAAAGTAAAAGCCATCGCCAACCTGGGCCGCAGGAAAGACGGTACTTACTGGGAAAATCTTAACTACGCCATCCGCGCTTCCGAACCCGGCTCCACGTTTAAACTGGCCACTATGCTGAGCGTACTGGAAGATAAATATGTAACGATCAACCAACACGTGAACCTGGAAGGAGGCAAGTGGAAAGTAGGGAGAAGAACAGTGTACGACAGCGAGCATCATGGAAAGTATGACGTCACCATCAAAGAGGCTTTTGAAGAAAGCTCCAACGTTGGTATGGCAAAGCTGGTAAGCATGTACTATTCCAGCGATCCGGGCGGGTTTATAAAGCACCTCAGGAAACTGCACCTCGACAAGATCACGGATGTAGGTGTGATCGGTGAAACAAAACCCATCATAAAAACACCGGCTTCCAAAACCTGGAGTGCCACTACGCTGCCCTGGATGGCTTTCGGGTATGAAGTACTGGTAAGTCCTATGCAAACCCTGATGCTATACAACGCCGTGGCCAATAACGGGACGATGATGAAACCCTACCTGGTAAACACCATCCAGAAGAACGGGATTCCCATAAAGGAAAATGAGCCGGTGGTGCTGGAAGAACATATTTGCAGCGATGAAACCCTTAGCCAGTTAAAGGAATCGCTGGAAGGAGTAATGAGTAACGGCACTGGCAAAACATTGCAGAATCCTTTTTATAAAATGGCCGGGAAAACAGGTACGGCACTGGTGGCCAATGGAAAAAGGGGCTATGCGGATCATATATACCAGTCTTCTTTCGCCGGTTATTTTCCCGTCGGCAACCCCCGCTACTCCTGCATTGTAGTGATCAAGAACCGGCCACATGCAAAGAAGTTTTACGGGGCAGCGGTAGCCGGTCCCGTCTTTAAGGAAATTGCTGATAAGTTATATGCACTGAACATAGATAAAAATCCGGCGGAAAAAAGAGAAGGCAACCTGCAAAAAGACAGTACAGGGTTTTATTATGCAGGAGACACGCGCAACGTGAAATACGTGATGAGTACACTGGCAGTAAAGTATAAAGATTCTTCCGAACAAAGCGAATGGAGCAGTCTGTACGCCAGCGACTTTCAGCCGGTGATGCAGGTGCGTTCGGTGCAGGACAAAGCCGTTCCGAACGTGACGGGCATGGGTTTAAAGGATGCGTTGTACCTGCTGGAGAATAAGGGCATGCGGGTAATTGTAAAGGGAAGGGGTAAAGTAGCGTCTCAGTCATTAAACGCCGGAAGCAGTTTCAGCAGGGGAGAATATATCATCATACAACTTGATTAATTGTTTATAACGGATGGCTATACTTCAGGACATATTATATAAGACCCGCATCCGCTCCATAAACGGAAGCATGGATACCGGTGTGAACGATCTCCAGATCGATTCCCGGAAAGTGGCGCCCGGTGCTGCCTTTATAGCCATCAGGGGTGTAAGTACGGATGGTCATGCCTACATAGATACCGCCATTCAAAACGGAGCCGTGGCGGTTATATTCGAAGAAATGCCGGCTACCATACACGAAGGCATTACCTATGTGCAGGTGGCTGATAGCGAGGAAGCAGCCGGCTGGATGGCACACCATTTTTACGGACAACCCTCTGCCGGTATGCAGCTTACCGGCGTTACCGGTACCAACGGGAAAACGACCATCGCCACCTTATTGTATAAACTGTTTACCGCACTTGGGTATAAATGCGGGTTACTAAGTACCGTTCAGAATCATATAGGGGACGAGATCATCAGTGCCACCCACACTACCCCCGATGCCATCAGCGTAAACCGGCTGCTGAAACAAATGGCCGATGCGGGGTGCTCGCATGTGTTTATGGAAGTGAGTTCGCACGCGATACACCAGCACCGGATTGCAGGACTGCAATTTGCCGGGGGCCTGTTCAGTAATATTACCCATGATCATCTCGACTATCATAAAACCTTTGATGAATATATACGGGTAAAGAAAATGTTCTTCGATCATCTGCCCCCTTCGGCCTTTGCCATTTCCAATCTCGATGACAAGCGCGGACAGGTGATGCTGCAAAATACCGCTGCTCGGAAATACTATTACAGCCTGCGTACCCTGGCAGACTTTAAAGGTAAAATACTGGAGAATACCCTGGCCGGTCTATTCATGACCGTCAACGACCAGGAAGTGCATTTTCGCCTGATAGGAGAATTTAATGCCTATAACCTGCTGGCGGTGTACGGGGCGGCTATCAGTCTGGGAGAAGATAAACTGGAAGTGCTGCGTTGCTTAAGTCTGCTGAGCGGGGCAGAAGGACGGTTCGACTATATCGTATCTCCCAATGAAAAAGTGATCGGCATTATCGACTATGCCCATACACCCGATGCGCTGGTAAATGTGCTGACCACCATAAAGAAGCTGAGGCGCGGAGATGAGCAGGTGATAACCGTAGTGGGCTGCGGCGGCGACAGGGACAAGACCAAGCGCCCGATTATGGCCGAAGTAACCTGCGATAACTGCGACCGGGCCATCTTTACCGCAGATAACCCAAGAAGCGAAGACCCCCTGGAAATATTGAAAGATATGGAAGCCGGGTTGAATACGGCGGCACGGCGAAAATACATTTCCATTGCTGACAGGAGGGAAGCTATAAAAACAGCCATTAGTTTGGCCAAACCCGAAGATATTATATTGATAGCAGGCAAGGGACATGAGAAATACCAGGAGATAAAAGGCGTAAAATATCATTTCGACGACAAGAAGGTTTTAATGGAATTATTTGAACTATTAGGTAAATAAGCAACACAAAGTATTAATAATGTTGTATCAACTATTTGAATGGCTTAAACAATCGGGTATCCGGATACCGGGGGGCACTTTGTTCCAGTTCATTACATTCCGGATGCTGCTGGCCATACTGTTATCCCTTGTGATCACCACCGTATTCGGAAAAAGGTTAATCAATTTTCTGCGAAGCCGCCAGATAGGGGAAACCGTGCGCGACCTGGGCCTCGCGGGCGAACAGCAGAAAAAGGGAACGCCTACCATGGGCGGGTTGGTGATTATACTGGCGATACTGATACCGACCCTGCTGCTGGCCGATCTGCATAAAGCCTATATACGATTAATGATATTCAGTACCATCTGGCTGGGCATCATAGGCTTTATCGACGATTACCTGAAACTGAAATCCAAACGAATGGCGCAGCGGATGGGAGCGGCTTATAAAAAAAGCGATAAGGACGGACTGGCAGGATGGTTCAAGATACTGGGTCAGGTGGTACTGGGCATAGTGGTAGCCCTTACCCTGCTGATGAACGATAATACAAAAGTATGGAGGGAGTTTATAGGCACTACGCCACCTTCGAACACCGCAGGGTTAAAGGCCATCCGGTATAACGGCAGCGACCGGTTGTTCGTAGAAGCGAAAGAACCCATCACCACCATTCCTTTCGTGAAGAACCATGAATTCAATTATTCCAAGCTGCTGCCCGAGGCGATACGGGGCTTTAGCTGGGTATTATATATAGCCGTGGTGATATTTATTGTGACCGCCGTATCCAACGGGGCGAATA
Source organism: Chitinophagaceae bacterium (assembly GCA_031399065.1). GTDB lineage: Bacteria > Bacteroidota > Bacteroidia > Chitinophagales > Chitinophagaceae > JADCRZ01. The sequence goes on along the minus strand of JANNOM010000082.1, from coordinate 219 downwards.
TAACGGACGGACTGGATGGACTGGCTACTGGTGTAAGTGCCATCATAGCCGTATGTCTTGGCGTATTTGCGTATGCGAGCGGCAATATACGGCTGGCCGATTATCTCAATATCATGTATATACCCAACCTGGCGGAGCTGTCGATATTTATAGGGGCCATGGTGGGCGCATGTGTCGGGTTCTTATGGTACAACTCCTATCCCGCACAAGTATTCATGG
>JANNOM010000039.1:0-25981 GCA_031399065.1 Chitinophagaceae bacterium | reverse complement strand
ACTACTTTCATACCCTTCCCTACCCTCGGCTTCTGCCACCAACTGCAGTTCGGGGGTGGCTTTGCTTACTTTATGGTGAATCAGGCACTGAACGTAATATTTGCGTCCGCGCTTAACGTCGAGCACGAGTTTAGATTCGGTGTTGCCGCTCTTGGCGTTTAGGTTGAACGGACCTTCGCGGAATACTTTAATCGCATAACGGGTGCTATTGCGTGCCCAATAGACAAGATTATTTTCCCCGTATACATAATATTCATTCAGTTTTGCCATAAACTTGCCGGGACGGTAGAAGTATACGATAGCATAGCCGGAAGTATCTTTAAAGTGTTTCTTGAGATATGACAGATTTTCCGTTAGCTCGCCGAATAGTATCTGGCGGGGCAAACGCGGTGGCTCTTTCATCCACATCGTATCCATGGCCAGATAGCGGCTTTCAGCCTTGCTGTCGGGTATCTGATCGAGATATATTCTATAAACAAAGTAATTATTAGTAGCACTTACTATTTCATAAGCAATTAGGTGATTATTTAGCAGGTTTAGATGCGATGCTGTTTTTTTATCAGTGGATGACTGGTACTTAAGTGTGTAGGCACCGTTTTTCAGGTAATTTATTTTATAATAGGTCGTATCACCCTTATCCAGATTGTATTCCACTTGTTCGTCTCCCTTTACAATATATTTATAGTATTGCGAATATTTATTATCGTACGCATAATAAATACCCTCTTTCAGCGGGCTGCCGGAGGAATTGTTTTTTTGCGCACTGGAAATTATGTGGGAAAACAGGAAAAGGATAATAACCGAGTGCCGGTAGGTCGTTTTCGTCAAGAGCATGGATTTGTTTGTTATTTAACGGGCAATATAGACAAGATACGGGATAATTTCAACACCTTACAGGCCTGCATACTTGTAAATTAGTTAGAAATGGGCTTTAGGGAATTAATTTGCAGTCATTAGTATAAATATGGAAACACAAATCATATCGCTTAAATCTGTAAGTATAAATTAAAGTATATAAATCTCCTATATTTGCAATCACTGGTAAAAATGAGAGATTTTACCTCATAAAAGATTTAATCCTGGCCATGTAAAAGGTGCTTACCTGTACATACCCAAAACAGTATCAAGGTGAATAAAAAGGGAAGTATTTTTCATTGTTTTATTTTAATTTACAAAAATACCAGAAGGGGAAATAATTGATAAATCTTAGGATCATCTCTTATTCCCTTTTGACTTTTAGGGAAATCTAAAAGTCATTTTAATTTTAAAGTGTTCATAATCAGTCGTTTACAACTTGAAATTGTGACTGAGCAGGCGAAGCCCTGCCGTCGGCAGATCGGATATGACTATTAAAATCAAATTTTTCCGCGGAAAAATACTTAATATTGACAGCATGAGTCATCAGTTCCGTTTATGTAATTGGCAATGGCTTTTTGTAATTGTTTGTATGGCGTTTATTTCATGCGGTACTTCTAAAAAAGCACAGCGCGAGGTGCTGTTATTACAGGGTAACCTGGATACTTTACCAAATTTTGACGTGCTGGCTAAAGAACCTCTTATTCAAAAAGGAGATATTCTGAGTATAACAGTCTACAGCGATAATACAGAAGCAAGTACTTTATTTAATCAGCCCCAGGTTGCGGCGGGTGGCAGTACGGGAGCAGGTTATCTGGTTAATCAACAGGGAAGCATACATTTCCAAAGTTTGGGGTTACTGCAAGTGGAAGGACTTACAAAGCAGCGATTAATTCAAATACTTACGGATAAATTGACCGTTTACCTAAAAAACCCTTACGTCGATATTCGGTTTCTGAACTTCAGAATAGCTGTTTTCGGCGAAATAGCCAAACCGGATGTATACATTATTCCGCAGGAGAAATTGACCATATTGGAATTGCTGGCCATGGCCGGTGACCTTACAATATATGGAAAAAGGGACAATGTACTGATCATAAGAGAAGAAAACGGAAAGCGCATATTTGGACGACTGGACCTGCGCAGTCCGCAGATTTTTCAATCGCCCTATTATTATTTACAGCAAAATGATGTTGTATTAGTAGAACCTTCACGAAAAAAGCCTTCCGCTTCCGAACAGACCACCTTGCGAAATATAAGTCTTGCTGCTACCATCGTTTCTACCTTAGCGATTTTGATAACACTAATACGCAACTAATACATGTCTTTAATCCAGGAACCAGGGTTTGTAACCTCTAAACAGAGTATTAAAACTACTCCCCGGGAGTTTATCTTTAAATATATCAGGTTTCTGCCGCTTATACTTATTTGCCTGGCGGTAGCCCTTACGCTGGCTTGGTTGAAGCTGCGGTACAGTATGCCTTATTATTCCGCTTCCGGTACCATGCTTATCCGGTCGGAAGGCAGGCCTTCCGGAGGGGATAAACTGGAGGATTTATTACAGAACAAACAGTCTGTTAACATACGTAACGAGGTAGAAGTTCTTCATTCTTCGGTATTGGCAGGCAGCGTAGTGACTGCATTAAATCTTCAGACCCAGTATCATAATATTGGTAATGTAAAATATTTCGTCTTATACACCCTTTCTCCATTCCGGCTCGAGATTGTAAACCAAAAAGATTCGTCTGTAGGTTTTACTGTTCCTATAATAGTTACCGACAAAAATAGGTTTACCATTAAAGGAGAAACAAAAGAGTATTTTTTTGGAGAGAAATTCATGTTTGCGAACAACACCATTCGGATACAACTAACGGCTAAAAGTAATCCTGTAGGTTTTGAAAGTAAGGAATTCGCCATTATCTGGATGCCTAAAAGCGCAGCCACCGGCCTTGTAAATGGGAGCCTGGACGTATCTATCGTAAATGGAAATACTACGATCCTTGGCATAAGTCTGGAATCACAACATCCCTTGATGGCAGCCGACATCATTAACCAATTAATGAAGGAATATAACTATTCGAACGTAGAGGAAAAAAGGCAGACATTGGTTAATACGGTTCAGTTTATTGACGAACGGTTAGATACTATCAAAGCTGAACTTTCAGGGGTGGAAAAAACTTTACAGCGATTTGCCGAACGCAGCGGTTCCGTTGACCTGGAGAGCCAATCACAGGTTTACATAGAAAATCTTTCGCAATCTACCGACCAGATAGTGCAGCAGCAGGTGAAGATAAATATACTCAACTACCTGCTCAACTATCTGAGCAGTGCCACTAATAACAACAAGCTCGTTCCAAACGTATTGGACGTAGAAGAACCCACACTGCCTCCGTTGATAAATGGCTACAATCAAATGCAGATGGAACTGCAGACCAAATTACAAACTGTGCCGGAAGGGAATCAGCGTATAAAAGATTTGCAGGTAAATATTGAAAATCTACGACAGGATATCATTGAAAACCTTAACAACGTAAAAAAAGCATATTATATTCAACTGAATAGTCTCGAAGGCTATAGCAAGAGTACGGAATCAAGGCTACTGTCTTTACCCGGAAAAGGTAAGGAGCAGGCAGAGATAGGAAGGCAGCAAAAAATACTGGAAGAACTGTATAAATTTCTTTTAACGAAGAAGATAGAAACGTCTATTTCATCTGCGTCGACTATTGCCAATTCAAGGGTACTGGAGCCTGCGTCTGCTTCCTGGGCACCTGTAAAGCCGGATAGAAAAGCTATGTACTTTATGGCATTCTTTTTCGGGTTGATAATTCCTATTGGTTTTATAGCAATTAAAGAATATCTGAATGATAAAATTGAATCAAGGGAGGATCTGGAAAGCCTTACACCCACTCCCTTACTGGGCGAAATAGGCCATGTTGACGACGGAGAGATGATGATCGTTAAACCATCAAGCAGAACCTATATTTCCGAGCAGTTCAGAATAATAAGAACTAATCTTCAGTTTATACTGAAAAAAATTGAGTGCCCTGTAATACTTATTACATCCTCATTTGGAGGGGAAGGAAAATCGTTCGTTTCCACCAATGTGGGGGCAGTAATGGCAATCGCCGGAAAGAAAACCGTTGTTTTGGAGCTCGATATCCGGAAACCTAAAGTGATGGCCGGTCTTGATCTTAAAGGAAGAAAAGGGTTTACAAACTACGTAATGGGAAGCGTAAGTCCGGAAGAATTGCCGGTGAAAGTTCCCGATGTCGATAATCTTTATATAATCCCCTGCGGACCGCTTCCGCCCAACCCCGTGGAGATTCTGATGGATCCCATGCTCGATGAATTAATGGTGTGGCTTAAGAAGAATTTTGATGTTATCATCATTGACTCGGCTCCGGTGGGTATTGTAAGTGATTCTATGATACTAAGCCGATTCGCTGACTGTACGCTCTACCTGGTAAGGCAGCAATATACTTTTAAAAAGCAGGCAGCATTAATTACAGAAATTCTTGAAAATAAAAGGCTCCCTAAGCTGTTGATGATTCTTAATGATGTTCAAGTTAAACGAGGGTATGGTAGCTATTACGGATATGGATATGGTTACGCTACGAAGGGAAAAAAAGGGGATGGATATTTTGAAGAAGATAAATCAAAAAATAAATGGTTTAATTTAATTGGAAATAGAAATAACCCCTCCAAAAATAGATGAATTATTTTATATGAAATTTAGGAATACGTAAGTATATATAACTGATGCAGGAAGAACTAAGTAGATTTAGACAGATCTTTCCCATTCTTACAAAATTCTTATCCGGCCAACTGGTACTACAGTTGCTTAATAGCGTAAACGGTTTTTTTTTATTACGATGGCTAAGTTTAGAGCAGCAAGCGTTATTCAGTATCGCATTCAGCGTACAAACTTTACTAAGTAGTCTTAGTGATTTAGGGTTTAGCGGAAGTATTATTGCACTTGTGTCGAACAATCATCAGAATAATTCCGTAATCGAAAAATATATTCATGGTGCTAAAAGACTACGAAATATCTTTTTTTTGATTGGAGTATTTATATGTGTATTTGTATATCCGTTATTAATGAATAAGCAAAATTGGAATAGCTCTATATTCTGGATAAATATGCTGCCAGTGGTGGCTGCTTCTTATTGGCAGGCAAATGCCAGTATATATTCAGCACCATTGATGATTCATAAAAAAATAAATGAGCTGTATTTGCCGCAAATCTTATCTTCAGGGTTTAGATTATTTGCAAATTTTATACTTTATATCTCCGGGCTGATCAGTTCTTTTACTACGCTTTTAATAAATGCTATTGTACTTTTTTTCAATAGTGTATTGTTTCGTAAAAGTGCTAAAGTATTCACAACAGACTTCAAAGACGAGAAGGAACAAATAGAAGCCCGGTACGAGATGTTGAAATATCTTTCGCCTCTTATTCCCGGATTATTGTTCAATTCAGTATATGGGCAGCTTCAGGTATTTATAATAGCTTATTTTGGCAAGAGCAATAGTATAGCGGAGGTCGCCGCACTTGGCAGACTTTCTCAATTATTTATGTTGTTATCCGCTTTTAATGGGGTACTTGTAGGCCCTTTCATTGCTAAATCCTCTGTTATGTCGTTACCCAAAAGATACTTTACCATTTTGGTTTCGGCTTTAGCTGTAGCTTTACTTCTCGTATTAAGTGCTAAAATTTTCCCAGGATTCTACTTATTCATATTAGGGGAGAAATACTATCATTTGGAAAGTGAATTAGTGTTAATTATGGCTACAGCCGCTGTTAATTTTATTGGAGGTGTGTTTTGGGTAATGAACAGCTCACGAAAGTGGCTATTTTGGTGGGGAACCTGGGCTTATATTAGCGGAGTTATTATTTGCCAGGTAATTGGTATCCAGTTTCTGGATGTTTCCACTACTCATGGGGTTTTATTGCTGTCGTTCATTACTTCCCTTTTTGTAATTGTTTTATATTTTTTTGCCTCCTGGCATGGGTTTCGTAAAGAGAACATTTCCGTTTGGTTATTTTTGAAACGCCTGTTCCGTAGTTGATAGCACTCAGTTAATCGTATTGCAAAACAGTGCTTGTTATGCGGGGGTTCATTCAATAGAAACTTTGATAATTTTATTCATAATATATGGCGGCCAAGGAATTTAATGAACCGGATAGCCCGGTATGGTTCAGAACAGGGTATATGCATAGACAACGATATGAGTTTGCGAGCAGATTTGTAAAAGGGAAAAGAGTATTGAATGTAGGATGTGGACCGGGTTACGCGGAAGAAATATTATTGAAATACGAGCCTGAAAAAATCGTATCTATTGACTATGATAAAAATTTAATAAAAGTCCTTAATGACAAGAACCGCAATGCTAAGGTTTTTTATAAGGAACTAAATGCAGAGCAATTGCAAAATATCGAGGAAAAATTTGACCTGATCATTTCTTTTGAAAACATAGAACATTTACCCGACCCAGTTAAATTCTTGCAAGCCTTACAATATGTTATTCACCCGGAGGCGGTGCTTCTTATAAGTACCCCGAATGCTTTGCATTACTCCAGGAAACCTGGCGGCGAATACAAAAATCCATTTCATATACAGGAATGGATTTTTTCTGAATTTGTGGCACTTTTAACGCCTTACACTAAATCTCTGCAAACTATGGGACAGGTAGTGAACGTACAAGAGCATGCTTTTGAAGTAATAGAAAATTCATTAAGAAGTATAGATAGTTTCTGGTTAATAAGGTTAGAGAAATATATACGGAGATTAATGAAGTACCCTGTACCGGAGTTTCATTATCTGCCTTTACTCACAGATATTAAAGCGATAGATGCTACTACTGCTGATGAAGCCAATACTTTTTTGTTTGTAGCTTCTCTATAACTTGTATTTATTAATTCCATGTAACAATGAGGAAAATTTTAGTAACAGGCTCATCGGGGCTGGTTGGTAGCGAAGTGTGTGTTTTCTTTGCAGCAAAGGGATATGAAATTCACGGTGTGGATAATAATCAACGTGCCGTTTTCTTTGGCCCTCAAGGTGACACCAGGTGGAATCAGCATCGGCTTCAGAAAGATTTAAAGAGTTTCCAACATCACGAAGTTGATATCCGCGATAGGCAAGGCATATTAAATCTGGTAAAAGAAATAAGGCCTGATGTAATCATACATACCGCGGCGCAACCTAGTCATGATAGAGCTGCAAGTATTCCTTTTGATGACTTCGATACAAACGCAGTTGGCACTCTAAACATGCTGGAAGCTACCAGACAATTTGCTAAGGATACACCTTTTATCCACATGAGTACCAATAAAGTATATGGTGATGCGCCGAATAAAATAAAATTGAGGGAGTTAGAAACAAGATGGGACTTCGATGATTTGGCGTATGTAAATGGTATTGCGGAAACATTTACCATAGACCAGTCTAAACATTCATTGTTTGGTGCATCGAAGTTAGCCAGTGATATAATGGTTCAGGAATATGGACTTTACTTTAATATGCCTACCTGTGCTTTACGTGGCGGATGCCTTACCGGTCCAAATCATACGGGCGTTGAGCTTCATGGCTTTTTAAGTTACCTGGTAAAATGTAATCTTGAAGGCAAAAAGTATTCTATTTTTGGATATAAAGGCAAGCAGGTAAGAGATAACATTCATTCATATGATATTGCCTGTTTTATGGAAGCTTTTATAAATGCTCCAAGGGCGGGTGAGGTATATAATCTCGGCGGGGGAAAAGACAATACTTGCTCTATTATTGAAGCATTTACAATTACGGAGAAATTCAGCAATAAAAAACAAGTTTTCGAGTATATTGATAAAAATAGAGAGGGAGATCATATCTGTTACTATAGTGACCTGAATAAAATGAGATCTCATTATCCTCAATGGGATATAACAATTAGCCTTGAAGAAACAATTAAGCAGATAGTATCGGCCTGGACTAAAAGATTATGACATGAAAGAAATATTAAAAAAATTCTTAACAAAAAGAGGATATCATTTTTTTAAAGAAGGCTTTATGCCTAAGGGGATTTATTTTGAAAGTGATCTGGCTAGCATAATCCGGCTGGACGATTTTAAACTTGTAATGGATGTAGGAGCATATCATGGAACAATGACCCAACTTTTTCTAAAGATTTTTCCGAATGCTAATATAATAACCGTTGAACCCTCCATTCATTCCTTTAACCATATTAAGTCTCTTTTCATCAATAATTCAAGGGTAAATCTTCAGAATTGCGGAATCGGAAGAGAAAAATCTATTATAACTTTTAAGTTATTTGATAATGGAGAATTAAATAGTTTTAAGAATATTGATCGTGATGAGGCGGAAGCTGTAGATAGCATCGAAGTAAACGTATTTACAATCGATGATGTTTTGCACAATAGTAATAATGGAAAAAAGCCGGTTGATTTTTTAAAAATCGATGTAGAAGGTTTTGAAATGGAAGTTTTGTCTGGAGCTGATAAGCTTTTTCGGGATAATGAGATTGGTTGTATACTAATTGAAGCCGGCTTTTGTGATGATGACGAACGTCATACTCCATTTAAATCGATTGCTGGTTTTCTTGAAAAGCAAGGATTTACTTTTTATGGTTTGTATGATCTCTACCATTATCGAAAAAAAACAGAATTATTATTTGCTAACGCTCTTTTTATTAATGAGGAGTATCTTAAAAAAAGAAGATTGTTAAAATAGCAACAAGTGACAATATTAATTACGGGATCGGCAGGCTTTGTAGGGAGCAAAATAGTTGAGTTTTTTAGAGAAAGCGATAAGGATATTACATTAATAGGTATAGATAACCTCTCTCGTCGTGGAAGTGAATACAATTTACCTTTACTTAAAGAATTAAATTGCCATTTTTATTGCGGGGACATTCGTAATAAAGAAGATATTGATGAACTGCCTAAAGTAGATTGGATAATAGACTGCGCGGCAAATCCTTCTGTTCTGGCTGGTTTGAATGGGGGAACACTACCTCTTATTAATAATAACCTTGTCGGGAGTGTATATTTATTGGAGAAATGCAAACGAGACGCGGCTGGATTTATTATGTTGAGCACCAGTCGTGTTTACAGCATCAACGCGTTGAATAATATTTCGTTAAATACAACGACTGATACTTTTGCCATTAATCCTGATCAGGATTTTCAAATTGGTTTTTCCGTCGACGGAGTAGCAGAAAACTTTAGCACAGAAGCTCCTGTTTCTTTATACGGAGCTACCAAATTGGCGAGCGAGATATTAGCACTTGAATACCATTACACTTTTGGGTTTCCTGTTTGGATCAACCGTTGTGGAGTAATAGCAGGTCCTGGTCAGTTTGGTAAAATAGACCAGGGTATTTTTTCTTTTTGGGTGTACCAGTACCTCTTGAATAAGCCGCTTTCTTATATTGGATTCGGGGGAACAGGTTTACAGGCAAGAGATTTATTTCACCCGTATGATGTATTTACAATGATTCAAAAGCAGATGTATGAACCAATTGAAGCTTCTCCCAAAGTATTAAATATAGGCGGAGGTAGTAATAACACCTATAGCCTTGCCCAACTGGACGCATTTTGTAAAGAACATATTAGTAAAACTAAAACGATTAACTCTGTTTTAGAGAATCGTGGCTTTGATATTCCGTTGTATATAACTGATTACTCAAAAGCAACATCTATATGGGGATGGAAACCCTCCATAGGCAAAGAAGAGATACTGCATCAAATACTAGCGTATGCGAGTGATAACATAAAACACATAGAGAGATTAAGTTGAAAATTGCCTTCTTTACAAATTACTCCCACGAGGTAGGAACATACTTTAGATGGCATAATCTTGCGCTGGGCCTGATTAACGCCGGCCACCAGGTGGATATTTATGCGGGTGACCATGACTATAATGCATCCATAAGAAAGGAGCGCAGAGACGGAATAGACTATTATATTGTGCCCTGCCTGATATCCACTCGTTTGCTTTATAAACCTAACGATATTTTTTCAGCGATACGAAGATTGTTCCACCTACCAGAACAACAATACCAGGTTTATCACCTTTTTCAACCTTTTCTCCAGGCTTATATCCCATGGAAAAACCTAAGGAGTAAAAATAAAAAAGCTGTTTTTATATACGATTGGGACGATTTATGGACGAATGGACTTTTTGTTAAAACTAATAGTATACGGCAAAAATATATACAGAAAGTAACGGCATTACTGGAGAGACGGATACCAGAAGTTTCGGACGGAGTAACTGTCTGTTCCGAGTTTCTGAATAACAGACTACCGAAAGATACTTTAAGTAAAAATATCAGTAACGGCTTTTGGCCAAAAGCGGTACCTCAGAAGTCTTTAATGAGAAGTAAGTGGCATTTAAAGGAGGATACTTTCTATATTGCTTATATTGGGAAAACCGCCGGGGAATTGGACTGGATTATTGATGCATTGACGGTTATGCGAAAGATAAGATCAGATGTCAGATTGCTGATTGCAGGCCCTCCGAAAACACAGATTGACGAGTTTCCCATTGAGAAAAGGTCGGGAATAGATTATATGGGCTCCCTGACACCTAACGAAGCAAGGGAAATAGCGACAGCAGCAGATCTTGGATTGATACCTCTTGACAATTCTTTATTTAATCAAAGTAGGTTTCCAATTAAATTTTTTGATTTCCTCACTGTTAATACGCCTGTTTACCTTTCGGATGTTGGCGAAATCGCTTTAATAGGGAAAAAAATGGAGCAGATAGTAGTAGGCCCTAACCAAAAAGATGCGTGGGTGAAAGGAATGCCCGCCGCTATCGATTTTATTATGAATAGGCAATTACCAAAAGTTCCTTTGGAAATTATTCACCAATATTCCTGGGATACACTTGCTTTACAACTTGCAGATTTTTATAGACAAATAATAGCGGCTAAAATTAAAACTGATAAATGAGGTTGGGTAAGCCCGCGGTATTTCTGGCATGTTCGGGCCTGGGTCGCATCAATCGTGGTTACGAGTCATTCGCCCGCGAATGTTTTGATACTTTGAAAGAGGCTGAAGATTTTGATCTGTTCCTGATAAAAGGCGGGGGAAAAAATGCTGAAAAAGAGATAGCCGTCTGTAATATCCACAGGCAACATAAAGTCGCCCATTGGCTTGGCAGGGTTTTAAAGAAGGACGCTTATTTTGTAGAACAGTTGTCTTTTTGTATTGCAATGCTGCCTCTTTTAATCAAAAAAAAACCAGCACTTGTTTATTTTAGTGATTTTATATTGGGCACTTTCCTGTGGCACTTACGTCGTTTCCTAAAATTCAAATACAAGCTATTGTTTTCTAATGGTGCTCCCAACGGACCTCCGTTTATCAGGACAGACCACATACAGCAACTACTGCCTCTTTACATTGAAGCGGCGAAAGCCGGAAAAACTCCTGATGGAAAACAAACCTTAATACCCTATGCGATTAAATTTTCTGCTCACGAAAACATAAAACAATTTTCAGATAAATCACAAATCCGTAAACAACTAAAGTTGCCCGCAGATAAAAAAATTATTATTTCAGTAGGAGCAGTAAACAGCTATCATAAAAGAATGGATTACGTTGTCATGGAGTTTGCTATGCTAGATCCTGAAAAATACTTCCTGATCATTCTCGGTCATATCGATGAAGCGGGCAAATCGATAATAGCACTGGCTCGGGAAAAATTAAAGCAGGATTCGTATATTATCGCTCAGGCGCAAACTGAAGAAGTAGCAAATTATCTATTTGCGGCTGATTATTTTATCCTCGCATCATTACAGGAAGGATTGCCAAGAGTGCTGCCTGAAGCGTTGAGTACGGGATTATTACCGATTGTTCATGATTATGATGTTACCAGGCAAACATTGGGTAAATATGGCATATTTAAAAATTTATTGAATCAAAATTCACTGCAATATGCTTTGAATGATGTGGATAGTAGCTATATAAAAGCAGAAGAACTGATTAAATATGCCTGGGAAAAATATTCGTGGGATAATCTTAAAGCAGATTACATAAATATTATCAGGAAAAATCTGTAATAACCATATTTAATAGACTCAATAAGTGATATGAATCTAAGTATCGCAGATAAGATACAGCTTAAGTTAATCTATATATCCTGTCGTAAGATGGGACTTCAATATATCTCGGGCCATCTAATAGCACCAGATTATATAGATAAGAATGCAATTATTATTGATCTAGGTGGGAACCTCGGTAATTTTTCGCGTGAAATGGAGCAACGTTTTAAATGTTCGTGCTATTGCGTAGAGCCTGATCCCGCTCTTTTTGAACGAATTCCTGAAAGCGATAGAATAAAAAAATATAATATTGCGGTCGCTGACAAAGACGGGGAGATGGAATTTACACTATCTGATAATAATGAATCCAATAGTTTTAATTCCACTATAGCAAACATTTGGGGAAAAAATAAAGTAATTAATGTGCAAACCCGGTCATTGGAAAGTTTAAAAAAAGAAATGGGGATTGATGGTGTTGATTTGTTGAAAGTTGACATTGAAGGTTCTGAAATTCCTTTGCTGAAAAGTCTTACGGATAAAGAGCTATTAAAAATTCCCCAGCTTACCGTTGAATTTCATGAGTTCCTTGATTCTTCTCTTGAAGCAGCTACGATGGATTCCATAAAACGATTACAAAAAATGGGGTTTTTGATGATCGTTTATTCCGCAAGGAAATTCTCGGATGTATTATTCCTCAATACTCGTGTAATTAAGTTAAACTGGTGGCAACAATGCTGGTTTTGGGTTCATAAGCTGGTCAGACATCGTGTAACTTCTTTAAAAGCATAATTATAATAGAATCAAGTAATGATCTAATCAAGAAAAATGTTTCTATCTATTATAATTCCTACCTGTAACAGAAACGATTTGCTAGGCAAGTGTCTGGATTTGCTTGCTCCAACAGTGCAGCAAGTGGGAGAGATGTATGAAGTAATAGTAACAGACGACGGAAAGGAACATCCTGCCAGGAAGTTAATAGAGGAGCAGTATCCATGGGTTACTTGGTTAGAAGGGCCACGCCGTGGCCCCGCGGCAAACCGAAACAACGGCGCAAGGAATTCTAGTGGTGACTGGTTAGTCTTTATTGATGATGATTGCCTTCCGGACACACGGCTCCTGTATGAATACAAGAATATAATTATGAAAAACCCAGGAACATTGGTGTTTGAAGGTTGCATTCTTCCAGATGACTGGAGATTATTGAATGCTGACATGGCGGAATGCCCTGTAAATAAAGAAGGAGGCTTATTCTGGTCGGCTAATATTTGTATTCATACAAGCATATTTAAGAAAGTTTCTGGGTTCGATGAATCCTTTCCGAATGCTGCACAGGAAGACCAAGATATGCATGCAAGGTTGAAACAAATGACGATGGTTTTATTCGTATCTAAAGCTTTTGTGATACATCCTGTAAGGACAGTAAGCGTAGTTAGAAAAATAGCGCGAATTCCAATGGATATGAAAAATTGGTTAAAGTTCGAGCTTAAATACAATTCAAAAAACGTTATTGAAATCTTGATGGCTGATATGTTCATGCATCTTAAAGCTGCGTTCAAAAGATTCTTTCGATTTCATTTCAAATGGTCCCTGTATCATTTAACATGTTTTTTTTATGCGTTTTGGTTACTGATATCTAAGGGGAAAGCTCTGAGAGACGCATACAGAGCATAAATGTAAACTTGGGCAAATATTCAAAATGGTAATTTTTTTTAAATGTATTCGAAAAGTCCGCTGACGATTTTTATGCGGAGGAAAAAAGTCTCAATTTTATGTCCTTATGATCAATAATCTTCTTAATGAGCTGCATCATTTAATGTCTAAATCAGCGTTCTTGGTAAAAATATTGATTAGAATTAGAAATCAGTGTAATTCGGTAATACAATTCTATATTTCCAATTCTCCCAATTCCGACGAAAACGGAGAGAACTTAATAATTAGATCATTAGCGCATGAATGCAGTCAGATTGTTGACGTTGGCGCAAATAAAGGAGAGTGGACAGCTTATTTCCTTAAACAGAAGCCTGATATTAAAGCAGTACTCTATGATCCTTCTTACCAGGTATCCACTTATTTGAATAAAAGGTTTATTGATTCCCGAAGTGTTCAGGTTATCAACAAAGCGATATCCGATGTAAGAGGAAATGCTCTATTTTTTGAAGAGCCCGACTTTGGTGAAACATCTTCACTAATTTCTTCGTTTAGTAGTGATAGCTCACGAAGGGTTAGGGTACTTGTTTCAACTATTGATGATGAGTTACAGCAATTAAATATTGCAAAAGTTGATTATCTGAAGATTGATGTAGAAGGTTTTGATTACCATGTATTGAGGGGTGCCGCTTCAAGCCTAGAAAATAAAAAGGTTAGCTTTCTTCAATTTGAGTATAATAAGCCATGGGCATCTGCCGGAAGTACATTGATACATGCAATTGACTATTTGGTAGGTAAAGGTTATGATGTTTACATACTGAGAAAAGGAGGACTTTATAACTTTAATTACAAATTGTACGGAGAATTTTTCGAGTACTCCAATTTCTTTGCTGTTTTAAAGGAGAAAAAAGTTAGTATAGAAGGCCTTATTGTGGGATCCATATAGTAATAAATGAAGATTCTTTTCTTGCATACTAATGCGCCTGATTATTTAGTTTCAGGACTATTTCATGGGATGCGTTCTGTTCTTGGAAGCGACTGCGTTGATTTACCTCGATATGACTGTATGTATAAGCCATATACCGAAGGCATGAGAAGTAAGTTGCGGGGAAATGGTTTTACTCTTTACGGATTACTTGACGATATTCCGTCGCTTGCTGAGGAACGATTCTTTATCTGGTTTACGGGTATAAAAAAATATGATCTCTATGTTATTGCGGATATATGGTTGATGTGGGATACATATAAACAGTTAATTAAGTACGTCCCGCCGGAAAAAATAATCGTTTTAGATACAATTGATACAAGCAGGATATTTCCCTTTAATAATTATTTGAGCGAACTAAAAAAAAACCCACTCAAGCTTTTTGCTTCCATTCACCCTAAAACAAAATATTTCAAGAGGGAACTTGGAGAAACCTTTGAAAATCATTTTGGATTCAGTAATAAGCTGCTTCCATTAGCCTCAATCAAAAAAAGGCTTCCAAAAATTATTTATCCAATTAGTTTTTCAATACCGCAATCTAAGATTACCAGAGTATCAGCTGAAAGCAAATCACAAATATTTGCCAGCAGTATCGTTGATCTAGAAGTACAAAAAAATATAGCGGGTTCCGTTTTTACCGCTTTGGGAAAAGCAGAATATAAATTCAATAATGAACAAGACTATTATAAAGATATTCAGTCAAGCAGGTTTGGAATTACAACTAAGCGAGCCGGCTGGGACTGCCTTCGGCATTATGAATATTCGGCAAACGGTGCGGTACTTTGTTTTAAAGACTTGGACAAAAAGCCAGAGAGTAATGCTCCACATGGTTTGAATAGAAGTAATTGCATAATATATACAAGCTATTCTGATTTAATGACGCAGATCAGTAATGTGAGTGATTCTGAATATGAAGGTTTACTAGGCAATACATATAAATGGGCTATGGAAAATTCGACGGAGGCTTTAGCCAAAAGAGTGATTAATACGGCAAGCCATCAGCGTTTCATGTATTAAAACTTTAAACTAATGTTTAGGCTAGAATATTCTTCATTTGCATTGTATTTTTGTTTATTTAGAAGAATACTTTTCAACCTGAAATTCTATCGGGAAAACTTTAAATTTACCTTAAGAAGGGAGAAGTAGTAATCGTTGCCTTACAAAAAACCTACTGTATCGTGAATTTTCCATTGGTTTCTGTTATTATTCCTACTTACAATTATGCGTCATATATCTGTGAAGCCGTTAATAGCATTTTGCAACAAGATTATCCTTCTGAGAGTATAGAGATTGTAATTGTAGATGATGGTTCTACCGATGATACTGAAAATGTGTTAAAACCGTTTATTGAAAACAGCTTAGTCAGATATTTTTATCAGGCTAATATGGGTAAGGCTGCCGCTACCAGCAGGGCAATCAATCTATCTAAAGGGAAATTTATATTTAACCTTGATGCGGATGATGTCTTTCTACCTGGAAAAATTAGGCGGTGCGTTCATTTATATGAGCAAGATGTGGCATTGGTGCACATTGCTTCGCCAGCTAAGATAATTGAGCTTGCCAGTGGTAAGGAGGAAGTGGAGAAAATACCCGAAGATATTTTAGGAAAAAAAAATGATGGTAGAGAGTTGCTTGAGTATTTCTACGATGAAAATATTCTTTACGGCGGTGGCTCCACTTTTTCAGCAAGGGCTTCTGTGCTTAAAGGTATTAACATACCAGGAACCGTAAATATGTACATAGATGAGTTTCTGATAATTGCTGTTTTAAATAAGGGAGCTTCGTATTTTTTTAAAGAACCCCTGTCTGTATGGAATATACATGGCAATAATTATACTGCCAATAGCAATAAAGAACGAACCATTAAAAAACAGAGAGAGCTGCTGAAAAACTCCACATCGATGTTAGATGAGCTTGCAAAAGGAGGCTATACCAGCCGGTTCTTTAAAGCTTATGTTTTAAAACATGAAACCAGAAAACTCTATTTTCTTGAATTGTGGAATGAAAAGAAATTATCTGATGTGATTCGCTATATAAAAGTACTTATCAGATATAGAATAAGCTTTTATCAGATTAGGAAACATTCCGCATTTACAAGGCTACTACCCGCAAAGTTGCTTTTCTTTTTGAGGAATATGATTAAATAGTAATGAAACTAGTTTTTATTGTAGATAGATATCCACCTCTAACGGATGGAGTTGGCGATTATACATATAATCTGGTAAACGAGTATTGCCGCCGGGGCAATAAAGTATCCGTTATATGCTTTAAAGACGAAAAAATAGAAACTGCTCCTGAAAGCGGAGCAACGGTATTTCCTATAGTGGCTAAGTGGAACTCAAATGAATTTAAGAAAGTTACAAAGCTAGTCAACGATTTAAAGCCTGATTGGGTGTTACTTCAGTATGTTCCGCACTCGTATCAGAAAAAAGGGATGCCGGTATGGTTGCCTTCTGCTTTAAAACATATCGATAGAAAAAACACCAAACTTTCAATAAGGATACATGAGCCTTTTATAAGATTGCAGTTTTGGCCTTCGAAGATTCTCTTCCTGGGACTTGTGCAAAGATGGATCATAAAGCAACTAGGAGCACAAGCTGATAAAATAGTAGCCAGTACCGATTTGTATAAAAAATTCGTTGATGCATATTCAACTACCAAAACAGAAGTTGTTCCAATCGGATCTAATATATTACCGGTTGATACACCAGCTGATTCGATTCAACGAACGCGGTTAAAGGTGGCACCCAATGGAGAAAAAATCATTTCTACATTTGGCATAAGAGATCACCAGTTGCTGATAAAAGTTTTCGAGTTGGTCTTGCAAAAAAATCCAGATTTTAAATTATTGGTATGTGGGGTAGTTAAAAATAAAGATATATACCGGGCAATAGAAAAAAGCGTCTTCATAACCGGTTTCGTTTCTTCTCCTGAAGTTTATACTTATTTGACGAGTAGTGATATTTTCTTTATACCAGATGAGGTAACTCCAAATGGCATGGGCGGCAGTTCGAACAAAAGTACGGCTATCGCCGCTGGATTTTCGGCGAACTTGCCAGTAATAGGCATAAAAGGGGATATGAATAACGAACTTTTAAGTAGAAATAAGGCACTTTACCTGGAGGATGGAAATGATGCGAGTTCTATCGCAGACCGTATAATTGAGGTAGTTCTTCATAGAGAATACAACAATGAAAGTTATAAATTCTGGCAGGAATATCTTTCCTGGGACAAAATTGTAGACGCATATAATGTAAAATAAATATGTTGATGAACGTCAGGAGTTTCCTTTATAGAAGACTAGCTGCATTAATTACATGCACATTCCGGTTTCCGGAAAACAGAACCATTGCACTATCTTCCAAGCATCATCTGGCAAGCTTTCAGGATGTTTATACAAATCCTTTTTACTGGGATGCACTAAGCAGGCTCAAAACGTTAACAGGGCCTGTTTTGGATTTGGGCGCCAATTACGGTTATTTTACCATGCTTTGTTCCGACTACATCAATTATAAAGGTTACGCGCAGCCTGATTATTATTTGGTAGAAGCCAATCCTTTTATTATTTCCAGTTTAGACAGTAATCTTAAAAATTTTGGCATAAAGAACTATACTATTTTAAATGGTGCTGCAGGACCAATCTCTGGTAATGTCAATCTTAGAATAAGTAAAAACCTTTTGGCATCAACGATTGGTAATAGTTCCGGCGGTAAAAATGCGGTGGTTCCCGCCATTAATATAGAAAATATAAGTAATGAGTATTTTGACCTGATTAAAATAGACATCGAAGGCGCCGAGTTTGATTTATTTGATAATTACATGAATGTTTTGACAAATTGTAAGCAATTGATCATTGAGCTTCATGGTACCGATGAGCAAAATGATGGAATAAGAAATAAATTAAAGAATGCCGGTTATATATCATCCATTTATAAGCAAGATGTTTACTCAGGATATACATTAGCAAGTTTTGATAAGGTAATTTGAAAAAAGTATTAATATATTCTGAAAGCTTCTGGCCATTAATGGGCGGGCTTGAGCGCAATACGTACTCACTTGCAATGGCAATCAAAGAAGAAGGTTACGATGTAACATTGTTCACGGGTACACTTGCGAAAACAATTGAGCCACTACCGTTTCAGGTTATTAGAAGTAAGAGTAAGCTGCAATTAGCAAGTTATATTAGCAAAAATGACTACGTACTGATCAACGGTGGGTTATCGCTTAAAGTATGTTTACCGGCATTTCTGCGCGGAAGAAAGTATGGAGTTATTTACCAGATGTCATCCATTTATTTAAGACAGGGTACCGGGGTTTTCAATAGAATAAGTAATGATATCAGGCGATTTTTTGCTGACTATGCAGTGGCAAATATTTGCGTAAGCAATTACGCAGCAACACTGCTTAATTTGTGGCGAACAAAGGTATTCGTATTACCAAATCCTATAGACAAGGAGCTAGAAATATTTGCTCAAAATGGCTCTACCAAAAGTTTAAAAGAATACGATATTTTATTCGCTGGAAGATTAATTGCAGGTAAGGGAATTTTTCTTTTGATTGATGCGCTTTCGAAATTAAAGCCCCGTGAGTTTATTGTGAGTTATGCAGGGGAGGGCGATGAAGAACAGGAGTTAAAGGCTTATGCGAAAGAGAAGTCCATCAAAGTCAACTTTCTCGGGAGGTTAGAAAAACATCATTTGATGGATGTTTACAGAAAGGCTAAAGTGTTAGTTGTCCCTTCAACAACACATATAGAAGGAAGTCCGCTCGTAATCGCTGAAGCCCTTACCATGGGGGTGCCGGTAATTGCATCAGATCAACCGGCAATGATTGAAGCGGTAGGGAGTTCCGGTCTAATTTTTAAGAGCTTTGATAGTGATGACTTATCAGATAAAATCCTTTTTTTATTTGATAATTATGGGCATTTAAAGCAGTTAACTGAAAATTGCAAAGAAAGGGCAATTGAATTTAGTTCGAAGAATTACAGGCGGAAACTAAGGGAAATACTATTGGTATTCAATAAAAATGAGTCATCTTGAACATTATAAAGTATAAAGCACTTCAAAGTACATTAACGAAGTTTACGCTTTCACTTTTATTATTCACGACATTTAGCGGTACGCTTCGCAAATGGGTATTCGTGGATAATAGTGCTGTGGGAAATATCATTTTATTTATGCAGATTGTTTGTCCTTTTGTGTTTGTATTATTGCTCGGCAAAATTCAGAATCCGTTTAAACGCCCGATATTTATCTGGTATTCGTTCTTATTAATTTTACTGGCATTTAATCCAATGAATTTAACATATTTTCATGGGATTTTGGGGCTGCTTTTACATTTAGGGTTCTGGGTCATCATGGGATTTTACATATATAATCCAGATCTGTTCAAAGTGGAAGTTTTAATCAAAGCAGGGATTGTGCTGGCAATAATTGAAATCGTTCTCGGTTATATTCAATACTTCTTATCTCCTTTGCATTTTCTGAATCGCTATGCTGATATGAAACAAATCACTGGCGGAATAGCAACGGTTGGTGATGGCGTTAGAGTAACAGGGACATTTAGTTACCTCGGCGGCTATTATTCTTTTATGATGTTTTATAGCTTTTTAATATGGGCCCTTTTGAGAAGGAACTATAATGGTTTATTGTTACTTGTATTAATAATAGGCGGTCTCGTTGCTTCCTTCATGTCCGGATCCCGATCAGTAGTATTTACCTACATCGTGTTTTCTTTGTTAATGTTTATTCAGGAGGGCCGCAGTACAACTCTTGTTCGTCGCTTAGTTTTACAGGCTTTAGGTATTGGGATTATTGCAATATCGGTTAGTTTCTTTTTAGGAGATAGGTTCGGTGTTGAGGAGAAAGTAGGTATATCCTACTCTAATTTCAGTGGGCGTGTTCAGTCGACCAGGAGTAGCGGAGAAGAAGAGAGCAGGATATTAGAACCGATAAAAGAGACAATTTTTTTCAGGGGTGATTATCCTTTATTGGGCATTGGACTTGGTTCCACGTATCAGGGTGCTCTTGCGTTATTTGGTACATCAGCTTATCTAACAAATTACGGCTATTATGAAGAGGAGTGGGAACGAATTGTATTAGAAGGTGGTTTTGTATTGTTCTTTTTCAAAATTTTCCTGTTTGCTTTCCTTTACAGACATCTTGTGATACCAAAATTCTCAAAAGTTGTTTTACTAATCTATATTTTTATTTTTGTCCCGCTTGTTTTCAATGTATACAACGTGGTATTTCTTTTCATAGGAATTATGCTTCTGGATAAGAGCTATCGTTTGGAGAAAAGTGCTGTATCAAACGCCGAAAGGTCTGTCACTAATTCATCTGTTAGTTCCTTGGTATAAAATCATGTCAAAGTCCCCCCAAATAATTTTAATTCATCCAGGTACTCAATATTCTTACCAGTTGGCAAAACAACTACATAGGAAGGGGTATCTTTTTTTGTTTATCACCGGTATTGCGGTAGCCGGTAAAAGTATACTGGGTAAATTAATTGAATTTTTGCCTTCGTCCGTTAAGAATAAAGTAAAGCAGCGGGTTGTGGGAGAATTGAATGGATCGAAATTGAAAATATTTCCACGTGCTGAAATGGAGGCATTAAGGAGGGTAAAAAAGAAACATACCAGTAATGATATTTTCTTCGATCGTAATCTGAAGTTTCAGGAGCAGGTTAAGGAAGGGCTGATAAAAAAGTCTGATATCGTTATCGGTTTCGATACATCTTCCTGGTTAGTGGCAGAACGTGCTGTGCAGATGGGAGTACCGTTTCTGCTTGATGTCAGCATCGCACATTCACTGTCTAAACAAAGCGTATACTACTTTTTAGAAAGTAAATACCCTGAGTGGAAATTCAACATCGAATTGAAAAAGCAGTCATTCATTGAGCTGGAGCAAATGGAATACGAAAGAAGTACTGCGATAATTGCTGCCAGTACATTTACAAAAAAAACATTAATTGAGAACGGTGTAGATGAATCTAAGATATTTGTGAACCCATACGGTGTGGATAGCTCGCAATTTAGAATAAACAGGAAAAATAAATCGAATAAAATCCGGTTTTTATTTGTGGGACTGGTAGATGCAAGAAAAGGGATACCTCATCTAATTAAGATATGGAAATTGCTACTTCTCGAAAACATAGAGCTCACCATAGTGGGCCCCGTTTCTCCCGATGTAGAAAGGCTCATCTTAAAAGAAGGGTTAACTAATGTTTACATAACTGGTAAAGTGCCACATGCGGATCTGCCTGCCATATTCAATAACAACGACGTTTTCATTTTCCCCAGTTTCTTTGAAGGGTTCGGACTGGTAATTCTCGAAGCAATGGCGGCCGGTCTTCCTGTAATAACCACCACGGCAACCGTAGGACCCGATATCATCGAGGATGGTAAGGAAGGTTTTATAATTGCACCAGGTGATGACCAGGCCTTGATTAACGCCATTAAACATTTTCACCAATTCCCGGATAGCATCATAAGCATGGGAAACAACGCCCGTAAAAAAGCAGAGGAATATACATGGGATGCTTATGGAGAAAGATGGATAAGTATAATTGATTCTGTTCTAAAGCTACAAAAGCAGGAATGAAGATACTTTTTTTAAATTCCCATCCTATTCAGTATAAAGTACCTCTTTACCAGGAAGCAGCAAAACATCTCGATATAGAAGTTATTTATTGTTCCGATGAAAGTGTTAAAGGTAAAGTAGATAAAGAATTTGGAGTAAAAGTAAAATGGGATATACCGCTACTGGATGGATATAAGTCTTTTTTTATCAGAAACTATTCACCTAAAGCATCTATTCATAATGGATTTTGGGGTTTGGTAAATCCCGGTGTAATCAAAGTACTATGGAGGCGGAATTCAGGAATATTGGTGGTGCATGGCTGGGGGTATTTTACGAATGTTATCTCCATTATATTCGGAAAGCTACTCGGGCATAAAGTTTGTATCCGGGCAGAGACTCCCCTGCATCAGGAACTGATGAAAAATAAGTATATCACCATCCTTAAACATTGGTACCTGAGAATACTTTTTTTGTTCGTAGATAAATTCTTATATATCGGCTCCCAGAATAAAGATTTTTATCGCTATTTAAAAGTCAGTGAAAACGATCTTTTATTCACTCCCTATGCAGTGGACAATAAAAGGTTTCAAACGTCCGCAGAAAGTATCTCCAAAAAGGAGGCAAGGGCTTATCTGAAATTGGACCATGATAAACTGGTTGTGCTTTATTCCGGTAAGTACATCAATAAAAAGAGGCCCCTCGATCTTTTGAAAGCTTTTTATGAACTTAATAATGGCAACTCCGTACTTATTATGATGGGTGAAGGAGAATTAAGACCAGAAATGGAACTGTTTATAAAGGAGCATCAATTGGAGCGAAAGGTTTTACTGACTGGTTTTATTAATCAGACAGAAATTATGTACTATTATAAGTCTGCTGACGTATTTGTAATGTGCTCGGGGTTGGGCGAAACATGGGGCTTGTCTGTGAATGAAGCAATGAATTTTTCTTTGCCAATAATTGTATCGGAAACAACCGGATGCAGCTATGATCTCGTTCAACAAGGTAACAATGGGAATGGATATGTTTTTGAGACAGGGAATATTTCTCACCTTACCGACTGTCTCAGGCAAGTTTTGGAGGATGGGGAACGAAGAACATATATGGGAAAAAGATCATTGGAAATTATTAGCCATTATTCCAATATTGCCATTATTTCATCACTTCTGGAGCTTAGTAAAAATTAAATGTTTGAAGGATGAAAACAGCCATTATAACTGGTATTACAGGTCAGGACGGAGCCTACCTTACTGAATTATTACTTAAAAAGGGATATAGAGTTGTAGGGCTAACCAGGGGTTTTAACCAGGATAATAAAAGAAATCTTAAATATCTCGGTATTGCCGATGAAGTGAGTATTGAAGATTGTGATCTTACGGATCTATCGCAGGTACTTAAAATATTCAGCAAATACAGTCCTGCCGAAGTTTATAATCTGGCCGCACAAAGCTCCGTCTCCCTGTCTTTTAATCAGCCAATAGGAACTATTCATTTTAATATCATTTCGGTGTTAAATATGCTGGAAGCCATTAAAATGATGAACGCCGAAAAAAGCATCAGATTCTACCAGGCTTCCAGCAGTGAAATGTTCGGGTTGGTGAAAGAACTGCCCATTTCCGAAAATACTGTTTTCCATCCATTAAGTCCTTACGCGATATCAAAGGCTTCTGCACACTGGATTACGGTGAACTACCGGGAATCGTACGGGCTATACGCAGCATGTGGAATATTGTTTAACCATGAATCATATTTGCGAACCGAGAACTTCTTTGTAAAAAAGGTACTTAGAGATTCTCTACGTGTGAAAGCAGGTGTCCAGGAGGTTTTGAAAGTAGGTAATATAGATATAAAAAGAGATTTTGGGTACGCAAAAAAATATGTAGAAGTGATGTGGCTCATGTTGCAACAGGAGATAGCAAGCGACTATTTAGTTTGTTCCGGCCGTTCTTTATCTTTGAGGGAGATCATTGAATACACTTTTAAGCAACTCGATCTATCTGCTGATAAACTGCAGATAGATAAAGAATTATACAGGCCTACCGATATTGAGGACATCTACGGTACAAATACTAAAGCCAAACAAAAACTAGGATGGAATTATGATATGGACTTTTTCAAAGTGATTGATATAATGCTGGAAGAGGAACAAAGAAATAAAAAATATCTTGATGGGCAATAGAATCAAAGTGGTTTTCTTTCAGCGTAAACCATATCCTTTTCATAAAAGCCTGGAGTTTATTTTTGATGACGTACGACAAAGAATGCCTGAATCCATAGAATCGGTAAAATATGTATTTACTGAATTTAGCAAGGGAATATTCCCCCGTATCAGTATCATAAAGGAGTCTAACAGGAACCAGGGGACCATCAATCACATTACCGGGGATATCCATTTTGCAGCTATTGGTCTGCCCAAAAGAAATACACTGATTACGGTGCTGGATTGCCGGATGTTATCCGATTCTAAAGGGATAAAGCATGCATTGCTCAAATACTTTTGGTTTACGC
Organism: Chitinophagaceae bacterium; assembly: GCA_031399065.1. Taxonomy (GTDB): domain Bacteria; phylum Bacteroidota; class Bacteroidia; order Chitinophagales; family Chitinophagaceae; genus JADCRZ01. Next base: position 1,363 of record JANNOM010000039.1, on the reverse strand, counting down.
TGCCTTTGAAGTTCTGCCGGTACGTAACAGTGATATCTGAAGCGACAAAGCGTGAATTGCTTAAATACGCCAACTATCCGGGAGAAAACATACACGTTATACCAGTGGCCATTTCAACATCTTATGTTTTTAATCCCAAGCCGTTCAACAAGAAAAAACCCAGGATACTGCAAGTAGGCACTACCGTCAATAAGAACATTGCAAGGCTTGTTGAAGCTGTTAAAGCTATAGAATGCAGTATTCAGTTTATTGGGGAATTGGCACCGGAACATGTTGAATTGCTCAACGTTTATGGTATAGAATTTATATCCAATAAAGATGTAGGCGAGGACGAACTTATTAAAGCATACAGTCAGTGCGATATAGTCAGTTTCGTTTCAACATATGAAGGTTTTGGTATGCCAATAATAGAGGCCAACGCCGTGGGAAGAGTGGTTGTAACCAGCAATATACTGAGCATGCCAGAAGTTGCCAGCGACGCAGCCTGCCTGGTAGATCCATTCAATACTGACTCCATCAGGGACGGTATATCCCGTGTTATTAATGATGATATGTATAGGGAAGAACTAATTAACAATGGAAAATCCAATTGTGCCCGTTTTGAGCCCCAGAAAATAGCTGATATGTATTTGGCACTTTACCAAACGATGGCCGAAACTCCGTTATGAAGAAGCTAATGATCTTCGTCGACTGGTACCTTCCGGGTTATAAAGCAGGAGGCCAGATACAATCCTGTGCCAACCTTGCTGCCGCACTTAAGGATGATCTTGATATATATGTGGTGACCAGCGACCGGGACCTGGGCGATGGAAAACCGTATGATGGGATTCGCAGGGACATATGGATTGAAAGTGCCTACGGGTATAAGATGTATTATATTTCGCCTGAAAACATGCGGTATGCTGTTATAAAAAGCGTTATAAAGTACGTTAAGCCAGACAGTATTTATCTAAACAGTATGTTCTCCCTGCATTTCACTATTATGGCCATAGTGGCTGCTCTTTATACTCCTGCCCCAAGGTCGGGAGTTGTGCTCGCACCCAGGGGTATGCTACATGAGGGGGCGTTGCAGTTTAAAAAAATAAAAAAACAGTTCTTTTTAAAAGCTTTCCGGTTGTTGCGTTTGCAGAAGCGGATTACTTTCCATGCCACGGACAGCCAGGAGGAGCTCGATATCAGGAATATCTTTGGTAAAAGCACCCCGGTCGTTTTCGTTAATGATTTCCCGGCGATGCACGTATCCCCTCTTATCTTATCCCTGAAAGAACCAGGAATGCTGAAAGTAATTTTTGTTTCCCGGATTTCTCCCAAAAAAAACATCCATTATTTACTGGACAGGTTGGCCGAGGTAAAAGGAGACATT
>JANNOM010000111.1:0-78508 GCA_031399065.1 Chitinophagaceae bacterium | reverse complement strand
GTGTAAAGCGGATGCTGGCTTATTCTTCGATATCGCAGGCGGGTTTTATGTTGTTTGCTTTGTTTGCATTTAATGAAATGGCCAGGCAGGGTATTGCATTGTATGCGGCTGCTTATTGCCTTGCAACCATCGGCATTTTTGCTGTACTTGTAAAAATGGAGGATTATACTTATGATGGATTTTATGGTTTTGCAAAAAAGGAGCCATTGCTGGCAGGACTACTTACTGTTTTCATATTAAGCCTTGCAGGTATACCGCTTACAGCTGGTTTTTTCAGTAAATATTACATGATTGCCGCTGCCTTGGGAACCGGTGGAAAATACCTATGGCTGATAGTGCTAGCCATGCTTTGTGCAGCCATCAGCGTATATTATTATTTCCGGGTAATACAGGCTATGTATTTTAAAGAAGGCGAACAACAGCCTCTGGAAGTCAATAGCTCGTTTAAATTCGGTCTGTTAATTATCTCCGCACTTATTCTTCTTCTCGGTATATTTCCCCAAATACTTTTTTATAAGTTGTATTTTTAGGGCATGAAATTGCCCGATGTTATCCGATTATCGTACCGTACGATCCGCAGCAACCGGCTGAGGACCGGTATCACCGTTTCTATCATTGCACTAGGCATTGCCGCCCTGATCGGCATCCGAACGGCCATAGAGGCGATGACGCAGAAGTTTACCGAAAGCTTTTCCGCTATGGGGGCCAACGGCTTCAGTATTCGTTATAAACCGTCCTGGTCGGTCAATTTTAACAGGGGTGTCGAAAAAAAAGACAATCGTAAACGAAAAGAAAAAAAATCGAATACCGATAAACGCATCACCCGCCAGCAGGCCGAAGCTTTTAAGGAGAGTTATGTATTTCCTGCCCAGGTAAGCCTTTCCTGCCCGGGAAAACGAAATGCCACCGTGACTTATAATACGGAAAAAACAAGTCCCAATATTTATGTTATCGGCGGTGATGAGAACTATACGGATCTTAATGGATTTACCATTGCCCACGGTCGTAACCTGGGCGTAAAAGATATTTCCTCGGGGGCAGGCGTATGCCTGCTTGGTAAGGATGTGGCGGTGAAACTATTTGGGGAAGACCTGGAGAAGCCGATCGACAAAATCGTGCGGATCAATAATATAGCTTTCAGAGTAATAGGAACACTCAGTCCAAAAGGTTCCACACTGGGGAGAAGCTGGGACAACAGCGTGGTTACATCCTATGTAAACGTGCTCCGGTATTTCCCCAACGATAACAATGCTTCTTTTTCCGTTGGTATTAAAGTGGCAAATGTAAGTCTCCTGGAATCTGCTATCGGAGAAGCTGAAAGTATATTCCGTCCGCTCCGCCGCCTTACCGTGCTGGAAGAGAACAATTTTATAGTGGATAAAAGCGACAGTTTTGTGGAAATGCTGCTCAAGCAGCTAAGTATGCTCACCATCGCGGCACTGGTTATCGGGTTCATAACGCTGATAGGTGCTGCTATCGGGCTTATGAACATCATGCTGGTAGCGGTCAGCGAGCGAACCAAAGAGATCGGTCTTATAAAAGCCATCGGGGGTAAACAGGCTAATATACGCCAGCAGTTCCTGTTCGAATCCGTCATCATCAGCCTGCTGGGCGCAGTTTTTGGAATAGTTGCGGGGATTCTGCTGGGAAATATCGTGAGCCTGCTGATGAACACCGGTTTCGTAGTGCCCTGGGCATGGGTGGCTTTCGGTGTTTTTATCTGCTCGATGGTGGGATTGGGTGCCGGTTTGTACCCGGCATTGAAAGCTTCGCGGCTCAATCCCATAGAGGCTTTACGGTATGAGTAATTGGGCAGCTACTGTTCCGCTTTCTATGAGAAAAACGGGTTAACCTGCGGTTTTATGTTGGAAGAAATTCCTATATTGTGCTCCCCTCATTAAAATTTAATTTCCAATTTGGGGTTTGAATCTATTTTTTCATTAGACTTGTGTCCTCAAAAGCGTTGCAACAGTAATTTTGTATTTTGCTTTCAAATAATTAAAACACTAAAAAACAAACGATCATGGCTGAGACAAGACCATCTGCGACTGTAAAAAGTGCGACATCGGTTCAACCTAAGAAGAGTAGTAATGTGATTTCATGGATTGCCCCGGTATTGTGCCTGGTACTGGGCTTCTTTATCTGGCGCTTTGTAATGGGTGCCGACAGTAATTTCGAACGTCCTGATGCCGCTGGTGGTTTTTTCCCTAAGCATGAAGGTCCTAAATCGGGTTTTGCGAAAATGTATGAGGGTGGTGTTATTGTGCCCATACTTATTTCCTGCCTTCTGATCGTAATTACATTTACTATCGAGCGTTTACTTACTATCAGCAAAGCTACCGGCAAGGGTAATATCGCTGAATTCATCCGCAAGGTGCAATATCACCTGGCGAACAGGAATGTAGATGCAGCCCTGGCAGAATGCGACAATCAGAAAGGTTCCGTAGGTAACGTAATGAAAGCGGGTCTTCGCAAGTACAAAGAGATGATGAGCAATTCCGAATTGGATGCAGAGCAAAAAGTAATTTCTATTCAGAAAGAAGTGGAAGAAGCTACTGCTCTCGAGCTTCCGATGCTGGAAAAAAACCTGGTATTCCTTTCGACGCTGGCTTCCGTAGCTACCCTGCTTGGACTGTTGGGAACGGTAATTGGTATGATTACCTCATTCTCCGCTCTGGGAGAATCCGGTGGTGGTGACGCTGCAAGAGAGCTTTCAAGAGGTATCTCAGAGGCCCTGTACAATACCGCTCTGGGTATCGGTACTTCCGCATTGGCTATTATCATGTACAATGTATTTACTACCCGTATCGATGCTATCACTTATGGTATTGACGAGAGCGGTTTCACATTAACACAAAGTTTCGCTTCATTGTATAAATAATTTTTACCGGCAGTTGTTCCGTAAATGTTTTATGGAATATGGTAAAGACTGCATCTATACGAAAAGAATTAATTTCTAGATATGCCTAAAGTTAAAGTACCTCGTAAAAGTACCAGTGTGGACATGACAGCGATGTGCGATGTGGCATTCCTGTTACTATCTTTTTTCATCCTCACTACCAAGTTTAAACCTACGGAGGCACTGGAGGTGGTTACTCCCAGTTCTGTATCCAGTAAAGTAGCTCCCGGGAGCGACCTGGTGCTAGTTACTATCGATAAAGCAGGGAAAGTATTTTATTCCATTTCTGACGACAGCCCCAAGCGTGAAGTAATTGAAAATCTAAACGAACAGAAAAGCCTGGGACTTACCGAAGCGGAAATGAACAGTTTTGTGAAGTCGCAGTTTATAGGTGTTCCGTTCAGCAAACTGAAGGGATTACTTAATCTTCCGCTCGAGCAGCAACTACTTCAAAAAGAAGGTATACCGGTAACGGATACGCTCAATAATGAACTGACCGACTGGATGCGTGCCTCTTTCCGTGCTTTTGAAGGGAAGAAGATGAACCTGCTGCTGAAAGGTGATAACGATTCCAGGTATCCATCTTTCAAGGGTGTAGTAAACGCTTTTAAAAAGAACGATCTGATGAAATTCCAGATGGTAACCAATCCGCAGAATGTACCAACGGGTAGCGAATTATATAAAAGTAATATGGCACGCCCGAAAAGCTAACTGTTTTGGGAGGCCAGGTAAGAATATTTTTAAATTAATAAAACGATTTAGTCATGGCAGAACTGGATACCTCGGGCGGGGGTCATAAAAAAGGGCCCGGCGTCAAGAAGTCAAAAAAGCAATCTACAAAGGTAGACCTCACCCCTATGGTGGATCTGGGCTTTCTACTTATTACCTTCTTTATATTCACCACTACGATGAGTGAGGCAACAGCTATGCAGCTGAACCTGCCTAAAGATACCGATAAGCCGGAAGAACAAAATAAGGCCAAGGAATCCGGGGCACTAACGCTATTGCTGGGGGACAAAGATGTTATTTATTATTATGAAGGGATACTCTTGCCGGATGGATCCAATTTTAAAACGACTAATCACAGGGAAATCAGGGATGTGGTGTTAAAGAAGAAAAAATCCACCCGCCCGGACGATTTTGTGGTGGTAATTAAACCCGATTCAGCTTCCAGGTATCAAAATACTGTGGACATATTGAATGAAATGACCATAGACGATGTAAAACGATATGCGCTGGTGGATATTTCCCCGGTGGAGGGACAACTGATAAAGGCCACACAGGGTGGGCAATAAATATTAATTCATTAAAGTCGTTACCATGGATATAAATAAAATACTCAGTGCCGATGTTCTGGACATCATTTTTGATGGCAGGAACAAAAGTTACGGGGCTTATGAGTTGCGGAAAACGTATAATAAACGGATGGTGACCGCGATGGTAGTTACTGTCTCCGTATTGTTACTGTTTTTCATCGGCTCTTATGTTTCCCAGTTCCTCGGCAAAGATGATGAAGCAGTAGAAATGATCGTGCAGGACGTTCAGTTGGAAGAGGTGAAGCCTGAAGAGAAAAAAGAGGAACCGCCACCACCGCCGCCTCCGCCACAACCGGAGCCGCCTAAAGTGGAAATGACCAAATTTACTCCTCCCAAAATTGTAAAGGATGAGGAAGTAAAAGAAGAAGAAAAACCACCAGAACAGGAAAAGCTCGCTGAAACAAAAATCGGCGCCATTAGCCAGGAAGGTATTAAGGATGAAGGCATCGTAGCACCTCCTGTAACCGATGCAGGTAAGGGAGTGGTAGCGGCACCTACCAAGTCGGAAGAAGACTGGGATAAAACGTTTACCAAAGTGGAGATAGAGTCGGAGTACCCGGGCGGACAAAGCGCCTGGAGAAGGTACCTGAATAAAACGTTCAGTTACCCGGCCGAAGCCCAGGATAACGAGATACAGGGTACGGTAGTAGTGCAGTTTATCGTGGATAAAGATGGTAACGTAAGTGATGTGGTAGCCATTTCCGGACCCAGTGATGGTGGATTAAGAGAAGAAGCGATCCGCGTTATCAAGAAAAGCGGTAAGTGGACTCCCGCCATCCAGAACGGTCGCCAGGTAAAGTCGTACAAAAAACAACCGATCACGTTTAAACTGGAAACATCTTAAATACATTCCGGTAATATTTTTAAAGAGGCTGCCCTACCGGCGGCCTCTTTTTATTTAGTTACTTTTGATCAAACCATTTGCATGCAGGGAAAACTTACAGGTTGGGACGATACCATCGTGGCACTGGCCACACCACCCGGCATTGGTGCCATCGGTGTAATCAGGTTAAGCGGGAAACACAGTTTCCCCATAGTAAACGCACTCTTCCCCTCCAAACACCTTATAGAACAATCCTCTCATACACTCCATGTAGGTCTGCTGAAGCAGCAGCAAAAAACACTCGACGAAGTGGTGCTGTCTTTGTACAGGAGCCCCCGCTCCTATACCGGGGAAGACGTGATAGAAATATCCTGTCATGGCTCTCCCTTTATTCAGGAACAGATCATCCTTGCCTGCGTGGAGAATGGCGCGCGATTAGCCAGGGCGGGTGAGTTTACCCAGCGTGCTTTTCTGAACGGCAAACTTGATCTCACCCAAGCAGAAGCCGTAGCCGACCTAATTGCCAGCAACACCGAGGCCTCGCGCAGAAGTGCCCTGCATAATATCAGGGGAGGCTTCTCCCAGGTGCTCAAGGACCTGCGCGAGCAGCTCCTTACCTTCTCCGCCCTTATAGAACTGGAGCTCGATTTTGCCCAGGAAGATGTAGAATTCGCCGACCGTCAAAAACTCAATACGCTAATCGATGGCGCGTGCATCACCACGTTGCATCTATTGCAATCGTTCCGGCTGGGGAATGTGATCAAGAACGGGGTACAGGTAGCTATTGTAGGAAAACCCAACGCCGGTAAATCCACCCTGCTCAACGCTCTCCTGAACGAGAACCGCGCCATAGTAAGTGACATCGCCGGTACTACGCGCGACACCATCGAAGAAGTGATCAATATAAAGGGTATTCTTTTTCGCCTGGTGGATACTGCCGGCATACGTGAACACACTACCGATATTATCGAGAGCATCGGCATGGAGCGCAGCTATGATAAAATACGCGAAGCGGACATTGTCGTTTATCTTTTCGATGTAAAAGAAATTGAAGAGGGCGAGCTGATGCGGATCGAAAAAGATTTTATAGAGCGCGGAATAAAGTATGTACTGGCCGGCAATAAAACAGACACACTAAGCGAAGCTGCCCTAAGCATCCGGTTTCTCAACGTAAGCGAGGTTACCTTCATCTCAGCTCATAGCAGCAAAGACATCGACACCTTAAAGGACCGCCTTGTAAGCATGGTAACAGAAGGCCAGGTGCAGACGGAAGACACCATTGTTACCAATACCCGTCACTACAACGCGCTGCAGGAAGTTCATAAGTCGCTTACTGAGATACAATCGGGACTTCTAAATCAACTCCCCGGCGATTTGCTTGCTTTGGACATACGGAGGTGTTTACATTATATCGGGGAGATAACGGGGGAGATAACGAATGAAGAGCAGTTGGGGTATATATTTGGGAAGTTTTGTATTGGGAAGTAACCCTTTTCCATCCTTCAGATATGTTTTGCCTACTCTTCTACTCCCATAAACCGTCATTAACGCTGGTCGTTCAGATGATAAATGGCTTCCAGTAACGCTTTTTCGTCAATTCTTCTTCTTATTTCATCATTAATTATAGAGATAATTTCAGTCAAATCCATTAAAAATAGACTGAATTGGCGCAAGATTACCATATAGATAATAAGATTTCAGTACGGTAAAGCAACGTGTTTTTATTAATCTCATTTATACATTCAGGAATCACGCTTTGTGATTTAAATCACAGCCTGTTTTGTTTATGCAAATTATTTTACATCATATTTCAGAGAGCTTAAAAATCGTAATGCTGAATTGAATTTTAAGTAAAACAGCGATATCGAAATTTTACATGCATAAAGAATAGTAGATGATGAAAAAAATAATCTTTAGTAAATGGCCTGTTCTGATTGTAAGAAATTTATTGGGTATTAATTTACTTTTATCCGGTGTTCTTATATTATTTGGATTTGTAAAGCTACCCCCGTCCAATCCACCAGCCGAAAATTTTATAAACAGTCTGATTGATTCGGGTTATGAATGGCAACTTATTAAAATTACAGAAATAGTAGCCGGAATACTTTTGCTTACAAACAGGTTTGTCCCCTTTGCGCTGATTCTTATTTTTCCCGTTACACTTAATATTGCTTTGTTCAACACTATTCTCTGGCCGCAAGGTGCTCCTGCCGGCATTTTTGTATTCTTTTCAAATATCTATCTGATCCTCGCCTTTTTCAAAACTTATAAGCATTTTTTTACCATGAAGACTAATATACAACCATTATGAAAATCACGTTTAGTATTACTGTAGTTGTTTTCCTTGCTATTTTAACCTGGGCAAACTGGAGTGAGCCCAAGCTTTCTGAAAGATACAAAACCACACCTGCCAAAATTGTGATGTTCGAATTGACTAATGTAATTAACCGGCCGGATAGTATTGCTTTAAGACACGCATTAATGAAAATAAAGGGTGTAAAATCAATTAGTATACGGGCTTTAAGAATAGCGATCCTGTATGAGTCCGATGCAAATAATGTGGAATGGAAAAGCATGCTGAATGCATCAAAACTATCCTTTCTGATCACTAATTCTCTTACCAGTTATTCCGGGAACAAATGCCCCGTACCTGCTGAATATTTTTCATTTATCTCCAACTTAAAAATGGTGTTTTGTTTTCGTTAGAATACGAGTCTTTATTACTAAAAATATCTACAATGGAAAAATTGAAATTTCTTCTCGCTTTACTAATTATCACTCAACTGCTCGGGGTATCCTGCAAAAAGGATGATTCATCAAATCCTCCCCTTTATGTAAGAATTGGCGGAGAGATAGTGGTAACCGCCATCGTTGATCAAACTATCACCAATATTGTAACGGACAATCGGATCAATTTTTTCTTTGCAGCACTGGCAACGGATCCTTCGCGGGCCGGAATGCTAAGAAGAAATTTAATAGATCAACTTGGCGAACTTTCTGGTGGCACGCAAAATTACACCGGAAGAACTATGATTGTTACCCATACTGGAATGATGATTACTAATATGCAGTTTGATGCGTTTATGGAAGATTTCAGCAATGCAATTGTAAGCCAGTCTTTACCTCAGAAGGAAAGGAATGAATTGGTGCAGCTTTTCCAAAGCCTTCGAATGGATATTGTTGGAAAATGAATGGCCAAAGCTTTCATAAGTCTAAAAGATGAATCAAATGAAGATTAAGGAATTTGCATCCAGGTGTTACCAGATAAATTTGGGTATGGTTAATTGTTTCATGATAGATGACAATGGTATTACATTGATTGATACAGGCTATCCCAGGGACAAACTTAAAATCATCAGGGCCTTATCTGAAATTGGAAAAGGACCCAAAGACATCAAACAAATTATCCTTACTCATCTCCATCCTGATCATTCAGGCAGTGCTGGTACATTACAAAAAGAACTTCAAATTCCTGTTTTTGCTCATGCCTTTGATGCAGAATTATTGAAAATGGGCGTATGTGGAAGAATGCCGTATTTAGTAACCAAGGGAATTATGAACCGGTTATTATTCTCGCTGGTTGTGCTCACCGCACCAAAAAGTATTGTACCTGTTACTTCTGTTACACTAATAGGTAGTAATGAAATAATACCGGTCTTGTCTGGCTTAAGAGTTATTCATACACCCGGACATTCGCTGGGGCATGTTGCCCTTTTATTTGAACAGCAAAAAATCCTGATAGCCGGCGATACAGTGGTGAATAATTTTGGTTTACGACCTGCTCCGCTTTATGAAGATCCTGGGGCAGGTATAAGTAGTATTAAACATCTTTGCCAGTTTGATTTTGAAATAGCGTGCTTTGGCCACGGCGGGATAATAACTAAAAATGCGAATCAGAAATTTAAAGATTTATCTTTACGACTGAATTATGGAAATACAAATTAGACATCAACTCTGTAAAATTGTTGACCTTACTGAGAAGGACCTGCAGGCTTTTTTATCCATCAGTACTTATCAGAAAATGAAAGCCGGTGAACTAATAGAACAAAGTAAATTTGCCGGCAGGCGGTCTTTATTTATTATTAATGGTACTTTCAGAATGTTTTATGTGAATGAAAAGGGATTGGAGCTGACAACCCATTTCTTTTTAGAGCCCGATTTTATAACCAACTGTGATAAATTTTTATCCAAAATACAGGAAGATTTACATATTCAGGCCGTACAAGAGTCGGAAATCCTGGTTTTCAATAATGATGATTTAGCTGAATTGTATGATTTATATCCGAATTTTAAAGAAATAGAAGCCTATACCGTAAGAAGCATTCTGAATGAAACGATAAAACATAAATTTCTCTTACAGAATAAAGATCCTGACGAAAAGTACAGACTTTTGTTAATCCAACGTCCTGGAATCGACAGTAGGGTCAGTGTTACACATTTGGCGTCTTATTTAGGTCTAGCGAGAGAAACGTTAAGCAGAGTGCGGGCGAAAGTATTTTAAAGTTTTAAGAAGCTTATTTACTTGCGGGCTGATAGTTTTTTCATACAATGTAATGTATGATGCTTTAAAATATTTTCTTTGGTGGTAATAACACTGCTTCTAATATTCATTCAGGTACTCTTTTTCTATAAAATCCAGACGAAACGAATATGGAGTATCCGTAAAACTAAAGCTATTGATTACAAAAACTTATCAGTAAACAATCTGACCCTTGTTTTCCAGGCCCGACTAATCTTCCATCAGCATAAAGGATACCTACCTTCCGCTTAAAATTTTAAGTTTCAAAAGTGTTTAAAACACTTGAAATAAATTTCCCTTATTATCATTAGTTTTACCATAACAACTTTTAGATAAAATCAATTTTTAAACCTTGTAGTTTGTTATGAACCGAATCAATAATCATTTGCCTAATCTGGTTGCGCCCGCTTTATACCATGCTGCCGAAAAGAGTATTCTCCACTCGGTAGATTGCGTAATTTTAGGTTTTCAGGGGTCGGAACTGCATGTCCTGCTGATCCGGTTTCCTTATGAACCATTCCGGGGCCACTGGTCGTTAATCGGAGGTTTTGTTAAACCGGAGTTGAATATTGATGAAGCTGCAAGGATAACCGTAGAAACAATGACCGGTCTGTCAAATGTATATATGGAGCAGGTACACACATTTGGTGATCTTGACCGTGTACCCAGCGAGCGGGTGATTACCACTTCTTATTTTGCTCTTATACGGATAGAGCCAACGTTATTAAGTTTGACTAAAACCTTTGACGCCACGTGGTTTCCTGTTTCAGAAGTTCCATTGCTGGTGTATGATCATTCATTTATGTTAAACAAAGCTTTGAGTGACCTACGAAGAAAAATCAGGTTTCAGCCTGTCGGTTTTGAATTATTACCGGAAAAATTTACCATGACTCATTTAAGGAATTTATATCAATCTGTACTGGGCAGAGAATTGGAAAAAAGAAACTTCACACGAAAAGTAATGCAAATGGGCATTTTGAAAAAGCTTACCGAAAAGGATAAGGATACTTCTAAAAAGGGATCCTTTTTATTCTGCCTTAATAAAAAAAAGTACCAGGTTCTTCTTGACAAAGGTTTTCTTTTTGATATGTGATCCTGTGTATTGCATCTCTGGCAATAGCTTCCTGCTTGCGATTTATCGTTAAAATATTTTTAAAAATAGTTACTAAGAAATTTTGTGATTTCTTTTTTTACATCTAATTTTAAATTATTAAGTGTTAAAAGACACTTAATATTAACAATAACGATTGACTTAAAAACTTACTGTATGAAGTATCTACTGCTTGGCTGTGCATGCTTTTTATCGATCTTTGCATTCTCGCAGGATCGTATTTTTTCAGGAAAAATTGTCGGACGATCAAATGGTGCACCTGTACAGGGCGCCAGTATATTGGTGAAAGGAAAGAAGCAAGGAACCAGTTCGGGTTCAGATGGTTCGTTTACACTGGCCGTACCAGCAACGGCTAAATTACTAATCTCGGGGATCGGCTTTTTTCCGCAGGAAGTGGAAACAGGCAACTTATCGGAGTTAACAATTATCCTGGAAGAGGATATTCAAAAAATGAATGACGTAGTGGTGATAGGTTATGGCACTCAAAAACGGATTGACCGAACCGGTGCCAGTTCTACTATCAACGGAGATAAACTGTCAGGTGTTCCGGTAGGTTCATTTGACGCTGCTTTACAGGGGCGGGCTCCTGGTTTACAGGTATCACAGGCGGGTGGTACTCCGGGTAGCCCCGTCAGAATTCAGGTTAGAGGAACCAGTTCGGTATCTTCAGGAACAGAGCCACTGTATGTAGTGGATGGTATGATTATTTTTCAGGATCTCACCGGTACCCGCGGGCTGAATCCGCTGATCAACATAAACCCCTACGATATAGAATCGGTAGAAGTTTTAAAAGATGCAGCAGCAACTGCCATTTACGGTTCACGTGGTGCCAATGGAGTGGTGTTAGTAACAACCAAGACCGGAAAAAAAGGTCAGGGGAAAACTACGCTGGATGTAAACAGGGGCATTACAAAAGCTATCAAGACCATGGATTACGTTAGCGGCCCGCAATGGCTTGAAATGGTGGATAAAGCACGCACCAATAGTGTTAATTATGGCATCGCCCCCAACCTGGTATCCTTTGATCCGTTAACCCTGGTAAACAATAATTTGCCAACTCCGGCCGGAATTGGCGGGGCACAATTTGGGCCAAACACTACATGGACAAGGGCGCTGGCTGATCAAACTAATACCAACTGGCAGGACCAGCTTCTGCAGGACGGCGAGCTGACTGAAGTAAATTTTTCTACCTCCAACGGGTTTGATAAAGGTAGCTTTTACCTATCCGGGCAAATGCGGGACGAAAAGGGGATTATCAGAAATAATGACCTGAAAAGATATTCTGTGAGATCTAATATTGATTTTAATCCCTCCAGTAAACTAAGGACAGGTGCGAGGCTTTCTTTTAGTTACCTCGATTCTAAAATTCCACAACTGGGCGTCGGTGGTAATGGGGGTGCTGTCGGAAGGGGTAATACCGGTGCCAGTGGTGGCTGGGGCCAGGTTAACAGCGGTGCTTTGCCTATTATGCCGGTTTATAATCTCGATGGCACCTACTTCGACCCATTGCGCGGACGAAATACGGTGGCTGGTAACGATCCTTCCAACTATCGCGACCAGGAAAACCAAAACCGGTTTGTAGCAAACGTTTTTGCCGCATATGATCTGTTGCCCGAGTTAACACTGAGGTTAGAAGCATCTTCGGACTTTCTGAACTCTAATGCAATTCGCTGGGCAAGCGATATTATTCGTTATAACAGAAGGGCCGATGAAGTAGGAAGATTTATCCAGAACTATAGTGGAACCGCCTATTTGAATTACGATAAAACATTTAATGCTAATCATAATATCACGCTTACGGTAGGTACGGAAGCACAAAATACTAAATCCAGAAGGCAGGATTATGCCTTTGAAGGATTGGTGGGCACCCAACAGGAAATAGGAGAGATTGCAAACGGTCAAACACAATTTATTACAGCGGTTTCCGGTATTTTTCCGGATCGCAGGTTCACTTCTTACTTTGGACGTGCCAATTACAAATTTAAAGACCGGTATCTGTTGGGTGCCAGTTTCAGAAGGGATGGGGCTACTCCTTTTGGTATTGAAAACCGCTTTGGTAATTTTCCCGCAGTTTCAGCCGGATGGATCGTTTCCAATGAACAATTTGCGAAGCAGGCTCCCGTTCTGCAAGCCTTTAGCTTTTTAAAACTGAGGACAAGCTATGGACAAACCGGCAATGCCAATATTCCAAGTTTTGCGTATCTCAACAACTATGTAAACTGGCCAGTGTATGGACAATCTGCGGCGCTCGCATTTAGCGTGTTGGCAAATCAGAATATCGGCTGGGAAAAAAATAACCAGTTCGATATGGCGCTGGAATTCGGATTGTTACAAAACAGATTAAAGGGCTCTGTTGGTTATTTTAACCGGGTTTCAAAAGGCATGTTGCTGAATGTGCCGGTTGCACCCAATGTTGGTATCGGAGCAGGATCAGTAAGCGTAATCACCAATATCGGCGACCTGCGGAACAGGGGCGTAGAATTCGAGTTAAGCTCGATGAATATTATGTCGAGCAATGGATTCAGATGGACGACCGATTTAAATATTTCCTTTATCAAAAATAACGTATTGGATTTAACACCGCAGTTTAAATTACTGCCAACCGGTGCCAATCCGGTTGCAATAGGCATTCAGCAGGGCGTTGGAATCACACAAATCGGGGCGCAGTTGGGGAATTATTATTTAGCAGAATATGCGGGATTAGACAATGAAGGCTTCGAAACTATTTATCAGATAGATGCCCAAATTCTAAGGGAAACCGGTGAAACGGTCAAAACAGAAAATGTAATACGGGCCACGCAAACCAATATCAACAACAATCGCATTGTACATAAAGGAAAGCAGGGATTACCTACCTGGTTTGGCGGCTTAACTAATACTTTTTCGTACAAGGGATTAGACCTGACTGCCTTATTTATATTCTCCGGAGGAAATTATATTTATGATGGATTAAGGGAAAGCAATTCTTATGTACGAACCGGAACCAATGTAATTTTTGCCGACGTTTACAACAACACATGGGAGAGTGATAAAACCAATGCGGCCTATCCAAAACTTACCTGGAACCTGCGCGACAATTTTAATAATCCCACCAATGGTACACCATCCCCGCAAACAATGGGTACAAGAACTACCCGTTATTTATACAAAGGTGATTTTGCGAGACTGAAAACCGTACAGATAGGATATAATTTTCCGCTCGCATGGGTGCAAAAAATAAGAATGCAGGGTGTGAGAATTTACCTGAACGCTAATAACCTGATTACCTTTACTGATTATCCGGGCTTCGATCCTGAATTTGCTAACGTGACGGGTAATTCGCAGGACAGGAACCTGAACCAGGGATTAATCGGTTCGGCACCCATACCACAAGTACGCTCCATGAACGCAGGAATATCCTTTACCTTTTAACTAACTTAATTTATTGATATGAAAAAGATATTATTGTTCTCCACAATACTCACTGGTTTATTTTTTACCGCCTGTAAAAAAGAATGGCTGGATAAAGCGCAGCCTCAAACCAATTTAGCCACCGATCAATGGGGAAGCACTTCCGATCTGGAAAGATTAATTGCAGGTGCCTATTATGGCATCAGCGGATACGAAGGGTTCCGGGGCATCGTCGGGTTGCAACATAACCATGAAGCCCTGCTATCCGACCTGGGATACCTGCATAAGAATGCCGTTACCGGTGATTTTGAAAATTCATTGTACGACCGGAACATCGGGATCCGCAATGATGTATCGCTGTATGCAAATATGTGGCGCGGCGCATATATGGGCCTGGCACTTAGCAATGAGATTATTGGTTGGGTGGATAAAAATGGCCCTTTCAAAGACCAGTACGGCTCGCTTTGGACAGACAGGATCGTTGGCGAAGCACTTTTCCTGAGGGCCTGGATACATTTTACAATGGTGCGTATGCATGGCCTTCCCTATGGAGCAGACAACACGTCTAAATCCATCATACTGAAAACGGATCCATCCAAAGAACCATTTCCCAATCCGGAGCGGGCAACCGTTCAACAGGTTTATGATCAAATTTTAGCCGACTTGAACAGGGCTGCTACCTTATTGCCATCTGCTTACCGCGCGGGTATTGATCCACTCGAGTACCAGGATCGGGCAAACCGGTCTGCCGCTCATTTTTTACTGGCCCGTGTTTATTTTCAAATGAAAGATCTACCGAAAGCAAAACAATTTTCAGACTCCGTTTTAAATTCCAATAGATTTTTACTAAACCAGGATCCGATTGAAGCTTTCAACAAGACTGGCCTGGCAGCAAAAGGAAATGAAGTGGTTTGGCAATACGTGCAATACAGTACCGCACAGCAACAGTGGAAGTCTTCGCCCATTGGCTATATGTTTGGATTTACCAACAGGGGTAGTAACACAATAAACGGCGGCAGATTGATTTCCGCAAGCGATGCCTTTTTGAATGAGGTAGGCTGGTCTGCCAATTCGTTAACCATTACTAATCTGCCTTCCGGAACACCGCCGGGTGTGCAACCGACCGCCAATAACTTTACTATCAGCAGTACCGATAAAAGGCTGGCGCAGTTGTGGAGGGCTATACCTGCCGGATACGATCCACGCACTGAGTTTACCGCATATACCCGTACCTATGTTTGGTGTAATAAATTAAACAGGAATACGGTTGGCAGCAATTTGTTATTCAGTATTCCCTTTATGCGGTCAGCAGAATTATATCTTACCCGTGCCTATATTTCATTTACCCAGGGCGACAGAAATGCCGCCGCTTCCGACTTGAATACAGTGCGGCAGCGGGCAGGATTGTCAACAGTACTGGCCGCCGACTTAACGGTGAATATGATACACCAGGAAAGGATGCGGGAACTGATTTTTGAAGATGACCGGCTGTACTATCTACAGGCAATCGGTCTACCCATTCCTCCCGGTGACAGAACGGGTGTAACACCATTGGATTGGAAAAGCCCAACGCTGGTGATTCCCATTCCTAATATTGAGTCGGATATAAACTCCAATGCGGGGAAATAACCAGCGATTTGCTTATCGCTGACGAACGGCTGTTGACCGGTTATCATGGGCAGGCGAGATATTTGTTTACACATGATTCCATACGCTAAAATGAAGATAATTGTTATGGTAACAGGAAGGTGGAAAGATTTTACCGCTTGGTTTATACTTTTATATGGCGGCTTAATCGCCACGGCAAGCGCAAAAGAATCATCTTACACAACGTGGGCACTATCGGGAAATCCTGTTGGGGTGACGGTAAAAAATGACGAGTTTATCCATCCAAGGGGATTAATTAATGTAAATGACCAAAAAGTTATCTGGTCGAAGTTTTCAGGTATGGGGCATCTTAACACGCTAAAGACACTGGAAGATAAACTGCCAATGCGACAACTTTTGCAGGATGATGTCATTTCAATTAAAAATGCCTATGCCGCTGGAGAATTACTGGAGTCTTTTGCCTACCTGTACGCTATTACACAAGATAAAAAGTATGCTGATAAAGTAATGGCTTTGCTGGAACGGACGATTACCGATTCAATCGTTTTTCACCAACCGATGGTAAAGGGGCTAACCCGTGCACAACTTTTGAAAGCCGCTGCCATAGCGTATGATCTTTGCTACGATGCCCTGCCCACCGGGCGCAGGGTCGAATATTCAAGACAGATACTGTCCGCGGCATTATCGCTGCAATCCGTAATGGGTGTGGAGGCAAATTATGCACAGGAAAGTAACTGGATGGGGGTTCGTTACGGAACCGTTTTGTTTGCAGCACTGGTATGTGATGAACCCATTGTAAAAGGGTATAAAAATTCACTGAGTACTGCGTTGGTTTGGGATGCAAGGCAACGCCTTAAAGATCATATTCAACAAAACATCAACCCGGATGGATGGACGGCGGAAAGCATGGGCTATCATTTTTACAATTGGTCTTTTATAAGCCCCGCGTTGATTGCGTTGGAAAATAGCAAATACCTGAAAGGCAAGGCCATTAATCAACTTGCACCTCATGCCGTTCAATCGGCAAGGGCGGCTGCCACCGCATGTATCAATGTAGAAGCAGCGGAGGGTAAGGGCATAAAGGCTGATCTGGCGGATGATAATTTGGGAGTGGATGCTGACTTTTTCTGGTATGCCCTCCGGTTATATCCTGCCGCGCAATTGGCCTATATAAAATGGACTGCTGAATACCTGGAAAGCATCGTCGATGTGAAATCGCTATTTCTAAAAATGGCGTTCGATGATGCAAGCGTAATCTCCCGAAATCCAACAGAAGCCGGCTGGTTGAATTTTGCCGATCCATCACAAGGGGTAACCGTTTGCAGAAACAGATTTAAAGACAGTAATGACATCGTTGCGACATTTACCGTTACAGCAAAAAGAGTAAAAGCCCATCAATCAGGCGATAACCTTAGCTTTCGCATACTGGGATTGAATAATATCTGGGCCATAGGAGCAGGACGAACCGCACTGAAAGCGGGGCAAACGAACCTATTTCCGGAAGAACAAATTCCTCTCGATAAAAGTTATGAAAGCGGAAAGGTCGGCCGCCTCATTAGCTACGAATTTGAACCCGATGGATCAGGTAATACTACTGGCTCGGGCAGTTGTATGGGAGTGTTATCTCATCGACGGATATTTAAAGTGGACTATCATACCAGTACGGATGCGCAAGCTGTTTTTATTGTTATTGATTCTTCGGAAAATGGGAAAACATGGCGAATGAATACGCCCGCTTTTAACCAGGTGCTATTACAACCAGATGGCTTTCTGATCACCGCACCAGATGGCAGCTCGATGAAGGCAGTAGTAATTAGCCAAACAAATACAGCACTAAAAATAAATATTTCCCATATTCCTTACAATGGCACAACTAAAGAAAATACAACCGGTATTTACTTCCAGGGGAATAAGTATAAATACAGTAAAGCGATTGATATAGGCTGTGATAAAAATATATCCGTTGTATTAACACTTATAAAAAACGGCGAAGTGCATCCTGCTGTAACTCAGACCTCCCATCAGTCGATAGTTGTTGGAAGGAAGCAATTTTTGTTGAATCATTAATATGGCCTGTTATTACTGACCATGAATAAACAAATCTGTCTGGCTATGATGCAAAAATTATTGATATTTATTATATGCTTGCTTCCGGCAATTCATATGGCCGCACAAAGCATGACAAAGCTAATATCGAAACCAGCGGTAGTTTGTAATCAGGTATATTATCTGAAGAATGAGGTTGCTTCATTTGGGATTGATCAGTTTGGTGGTGCCTTCATCCACTTTCAATTGGCCGGCAGTAAAATCAATCCTTTCACCTGGGCAGTTCAGCAGGAGGACATGCCGGATAATAACCGGCAGGGGGCCACATTCAAAGGGCATTTTTTATGTGTGGGACGATGGGGCGCGCCTACCGATGGAGAAATAAAAGCAGGCGTACCGCACAATGGACAGTCAGGAAATAACTGCTGGCAAATGGACAGGCAAATAAGTAAACAGCAATTGGTAATGCATTCCAGTGCGCCGCTGGATGGGGTAACGATTAAAAGAAACGTTGTGATAGATAAACAATCTCCGGTAGTTAAGGTTACCGAACAAGTACGGTCAACCACTACTATTGCCAGACTATTTAATATAGTGCAGCACGCTACTATTGGCCCGCCCTTCCTGGATACAGCCACTATCATTGAGTGTAATGCAGGTAGAGGGTTTTTGCAATCGTTGTCATATCCCAATCCATATCGGTTTGAATTTACATGGCCCAATGCCCTGGTCGATAGCACAGGGAAGTCGTTTGATTTGAAGTCTTCAGCTACTCCCTTTAGTTATGTTTCTACACACATATTCAATGATAGCATCGGGTGGATTACGGCTACTAATAATAATGAAAAGCTGATGTTGGGCTATATCTGGAAAACCTGCGAATATCCCTGGGTAAATGTTTGGCAGCAATGGAAAAACAACCGTTTATGGGCAAAAGGGCTGGAGTTCGGCACTACCGGTATCGGTAAATCTTACCAGGAATTGCTGGCTATCAATAGCCGTTTTTACGGCACCGCATCCTTCCAGGTATTGGATGCAGGCGAATCTTTCGAAAAATCATTTTACTGTTTTTTATTATCTATTCCAGCTGGCTTTAAAGGAGTTAAATCTATAAAGGTTTCAAGGGAAAATATTATAGTAACGGAAGCAGGGACAAACAAAAACATAACGATACCAACTACTCTAACCTTATGATACACCGGCAGATGATACTGTTGTTAAACATTGCAGGCTGTTTGATAATGACCATTCATTTTTTTTGTACAGAAGCAAAGGCGCAGGTGGTTTTACCATCTATCGGTAAACAGCTTATGCCGGTGGGTGCGTATTATTACCCGGAGCATTGGAAACGGGATCAGTGGGAGCGTGATATAAAGCGGATGGCAGGCATTGGATTTACTTTTACGCATTACGCTGAATTTGCCTGGTCCAGCCTGGAGCCGGAAGAAGGAATATTCACTTTTGGCTGGCTGGATACCTGTGTGAACCTGGCTGCAAAATACGGGCTTAAAGTAGTGATGTGTACACCATCTGCGGCGCCACCGGTCTGGCTTACGGAAAAGCATCCGGAGGTATTGATTGTAGGGGAAGATGGAATACAGGTAAAACATGGTATTCGCTTGAATTCTAACGCATCTAACCCCGTTTACCAGCGATATATTGAGAGGATAGTTAATAAAATGATTGAACGGTATTGCCATCACCCGGCGGTATGGGGATGGCAAATAGATAATGAACCTCATTTTGAAGGGCTATATGATTATTCGGGATTTGCGCAGGAGGGTTTCAAAAAATGGCTGAGGCAAAAATATGCTTCTATCGGTAATTTAAACAGTGCATGGGGTGCAGCCTTCTGGAGTTATACCTACAACAATTTCGGGCAAATACGCATCCCCAATGCAAAGGAAACACATACGATTAATCCGCATGCCTTGTTGGATTTTCAGCGGTACAACGCGGAGGCACTCGCGGCAGGGTTGCAATTTCAGTCAAAACTCCTGAAAGCCGGTATTTCACCACTGCAATGGATTACCACTAATTTCGCCTATTATAAATTTTTACCTTCCGTCGATCTTTTTAAAAGTAAAAATGATCTTGACTTTGCAGCGCATACCATGTATCTGCTCAGTACTTTTTTAAATTACCCGAAAGGTATCCTTGCTCATCGCCTCGGCAGTGGCATGGAACTTTCTTTTTCCAGCGAAATGGCTCGCTCTATAAAAGGTTATACCGGGATAATGGAGCTGCAGCCGGGTCAGATTAACTGGGGCACCTGGAACGCTCAGCCCTTGCCTGGTGCCGTTAGAATGTGGATATGGCACAGCTTTGGTCTGGGCGATCGGTTTGTGTGTACCTACCGTTTCCGCCAGCCATTATTTGGCAGCGAACAGTTTCACAAAGGAATTATGGAGCCGGACGGTGTTACCATATCTCCTGGAGGTAAAGAATATGAGGTGGCGATAAAAGAGATTAATTTATTGACGGCACAACCCAAAATAGATAAAGAAATTCCCAGGTCTGTCGCGTCCAGATCAACGGCTTTTTTATGGAAGCAGGATAATTTATTGGGTATGGAAGCCAGTAAACACAATGCTGCATGGGATAGCTGGAAGCATTATTACACTTACTACGAAAACCTTAAAACGCTGGGTGCCCCCGTTACTTTTCTACAGGAAACAGACAGCTTTGATGTGAAGCAATATCCATTTATGATTGCACCGGCTTTTGAAATGACCAGCGATCAACTGATACAAAAATGGAAACGGTATGCAGAAGCCGGCGGCCACCTGGTACTTACCTGCAGAACGGGTATGAAAGATAGTAATGGTCATTTATGGGAAACGCTGTTGCAGCAACCCGTATGGCCACTGATTGGTGCGAGAGTAGACGGATACGATCATCTGCCCCCGCAGACGAATGGAACAGTCAAAATGGGCGATAGTAGCTATGCATGGAATGTATGGGGCGATCAGTTGACTCCGGAAAAAGGCACAGAGGTCTGGGCTACTTTTAACGATCAGTTTTACGCAGGTAAGGCAACGGTGGTAAAGAATCGGATGGGCAAGGGTGCAGTATATTACCTTGGTACGCAAAGCATCGATGGGGAAATGGAAAAACAGGTATTGAGAAAAATCTATCTGCAGGCCGGAGCAAGTATTTTAAACCTGCCCAATTATGTTTTTGTAAACTGGCGGGACGGGTATTGGATAGGAGTTAATTATACATCAGCAGCAGTTAACCTACCAATACCTGATACCAGTAAAATTTTATTGGGTAGTAAAATATTGCAGCCTGGTAAAGTAACGGTATGGACGGACAAACATAAATAAAAAGCCAATAGCAAAACAATGAATCGGTTTCATTCAGGCATAAAAAAAATCATATTTTCCATCCTTTTTTTAAATGCAGGTGCCGCCTTGCAGGCGCAGCAGCAGGATGAGTATCTTACAGAGGTGTATGATAAGCTCCATTGGAGTCCCATGCAGGAGAAGTTTAAGCAAATTGCTCCTATGCCTTTTGGTGTGGTATTTCTTCCATGGGCCGGGTGCACGGAGCAGGACATGCGTAGGCATTTTCGCATGATGAAACAACTGGGCTTTACCAACCTGAAACAAACGATGGCTACGCCAGAGTGGAGCGAAAGGGAGATTTTGCGGATCGCTATGGAAGAAGGCATTATACCGTTTTGGTATGGCGAAGGAGGTTGGGAACCCATTACACCGCAACTGCTGGAACAACTGGCTATACCTGCTACGCTATCCATGCCGGAAATCAGAAAACATCCGGCAATGCTGGCTCACCAAAACAAGGTAATTTGGAAGCATTGGGATAAATGGAAACAAACAAAGCCGGTTTCTACATTTCATTACAATCATCAACCCGACGCTTACCTGAGGACGACTGATATCGTGTTATTCAGGCAATGGATAAAGGAGAAATATGGCAGCATCGAAAAACTGGCTACCGCGTGGAACCAATATGAAGTGGGCATTACATCCAAGCCTTATAAAACCTGGGAAGATTTTGATAAAGACCCGTTTATTTCAACCGTAGCGGGAACCGATGAAATAGTTCCCTCAGTTGGCAATGAATACGGCAGGGTAAAAGATATTCTCCGGTTTAAAGCAGATATGTATTTAAGAAATATCAGAGAAAATAATAAAAGCGACTTTCCCGAACAGCCGGTACGTGCCGGTGGCGAGATGGGACTTTTTCTTCCCTTTGCTTCCCGTGCTACCGATATGGAAGGCATTGCAGAAACAATGAAAAATATTGGTTCTTTCTATCCGTCTATCCATCTTGCCTGGCATTATGAGGAGCTCGATTACGAAGTTACCCGTCCAATTTATATGCAGTCTTCCTTGTGTACCGATTGGTTTAAGGGTGGATGGGCGGCTACCTGGGAAAGCACCGGTGGGCCGCAGCAATTTAGCGGGGGCAAGGGTTGGGATCGTAAAGGTCAGGAAGGTACGGCAGGTTATACAGTGAATGCCGGAACAATCACCCAGTTGCTTTTATCTTACCTGGCAGGAGGTTTTAAAGGTGCAGGACTTTGGTCCTGGAATTACCGTAGGGCAGGGTGGGAATCCGGCGAATATGCATTGCTGGATCGGAACAATGAGCCGGGTGACCGCGCTATCCGTGCAGGCAATATTGCAAAAGCCGCCGATCTATACCGCGATGAATTGTGGAAAGCGCATAAAGAACCTTATGTAGGTGTACTTGTAAATTGGGATAATGAAGCTATCTGGTCGGCTTTAGCTGGCCCCAACAGAACCCATTTTAAAAACTATCCTGTTATGGCAAGGGTAGGCATCAGCAGGGCACTCATTAATGCAAACATTCCTTTTGAATATGTAACCGCAACCGATATCCGAAAAGGCCTGGCGCAGCGCTACAAAATAATTTATATGCCTGCACAGGTAAGTATCAACGAAGATTTATTTCCTCTGCTGCAAACATTTGTGCAGCGGGGCGGCAGGCTGGTATTGGATGCACCGGGTGGCTGGTGGAATGAGCAGGGAAAAGTGTTGACTACCGGCAAAGGGTCTGCCTTCGAAAATATATTCGGTGCCACCATTGCCGATTTTCAGTATTCTAATAATGTTCCTTTTAAGATTGGCAACCATTTGCTTAATGGGTTTATATTAGAAATTAAACCCAATACAGCGCAGGTAGCTGAACGTTTTCAAAATGGGAAACCTTCCGTTACTGTTAACAAACTGGGCAAAGGCCAGGCCGTTATCCTCAGCCCGGATGCTTCTTTCTCTATGAAAGGAAAACAAAGCGGTTTTATGGAGGCATGGACATTAAAGCATACGATGGGCAACTGGAAATCGCCTTATACCTGCGCGGGTGCCATCGTTTACCGGCAAGCTTCCCCAAAGGCGGATCATTATTTTTTTCTGAATGATGACCCATTTAAAAAAGTGGCTTTCAGCAGCAGGCGATACCAGTATAAAAAATTCACGGATGCCCTTACAGGTGCAAAAATCGATCCTGCTGCAATTGAACTGGAGCCTTATAGTGGCAGATGGATACGAGCAGAAAAATGATAAAAAGTACAAAGATGATAAAATATTCAAAAATTCTTTTTTGCCTGTATTTTTTATGGGGGACTATATATGCTACTATCGCGCAATCGGTCGATTTTGACTGGAGTTCAGCAAAAGGGACGGAGGGTTTTTTCAGGGTGGTTAAAACCAACAGGGGACAATGGTGGTTTGTTAAGGCCGATAATCAGCCGTTTTATTATAAAGGCGTCTGTGCCGTAAACCGTGCCGGTACGGCAGGTGGCAGAAGAGCCAAGCCAGGTAAATATGCCGGCACCGTCGATCAAAAATATAACTATCAGGAAAGCCCTGATGCTTTTGTGAATGCCTCGCTCAATACTCTTCGTTCGCTGGGTTTTAATGCACTTGGGGCATGGAGTACCGAAGAGTTTTTTAACAAGGGTATGCCATTTACTGAAATAATAGAATTTTTTAAGGAACCCCCGTTTTTACCTTCTGCTTCCAACAGGGTGGGGTTGCCCGATATTTTTGATTCTTCCTGGATGGTTAATGCAGATAGCAAGGCGAGGGCACTGTGTACGCCCTTGCGGTATTCAAAAGATCTGGTAGGCTATTTTACGGATAATGAGATTGGCTTTGGTAAAACGGATGATACAGGTTTTGACCTTGGATTTAATGCCGGACAGTTTGATTTGTCTTTGTTGCGTTTGGTATTGGGGATGGATACGTCCAGGGCTGCCTGTAAAGCGGCCTGGTCATTTTTATTAAGCAGATACGGCGACTCATTTGAAAAGCTTTCCACCTCCTGGGGAGTACCAGTCAAAACGATACAGGATATCAAAAGAATAAATGAAGGGAAAATAGCGATCAGCAATAAGATGTATGATGCAGATGCAGAAGCTTTTTCCAAATTATATGCAACACGTTATTTTTCCATTGCACATCAACTAATTAAACGATACGATCCTAATCATTTGATATTAGGCTGCCGGTTTGGCGCACCGCCACCAATCTATGTGTTAGATGCTATTAAACCATTTACGGATGTAATTTCTGTAAATAATTACCGGCCTACTTTATATGAACGGTACGATACCCTGTACCAATATACCCGGCTTCCGCTGCTGATCGGCGAAATAAGTTGGAATACAGACTTGTTCAAGCATATTCCGTTTGCCGGTGAAGTCAGTAAGCCATTGCCGGTAAAAGAACGAATGTTCAGGGCCGGTAGTAACACGTTGCAGCATGCTGCTTTGCATGATGGTATTGTTGGATTTACCTGGTACAGATGGGTACAGGATATATCCACTAATGATCGTTTTTATGATGGTGTGGTAAATTACAATGACGAACTGGATATGCATAAGGAAGCACATGAAAAATTAATACCCCAACTCGATACGTTAAGGATGCATGCCCATGGAGGGGAGTGGAAATGGGCAGATATAAACGATGGCGAAATGATTTTACTCTTCGATTCTTTACGGTCAGGATGGAATCAGCCGCTGCGGCTTGAAATGGCATCTGCCAAAGCTTTATCCCCTGTATATGGCTGGAAGATGAAAGGCAACGTGGTAAAGTATGCCTTGAAAGGCAGTCAAATGGATTTACAAATAAAGGTTGATTTTGCGGCTAACCCAACTATCGATGCTGCCATACCGGAGGGAAGAGGAGTATATACGATCCGCTTAATACGTAGCGGTGAAAAATGGAACGGTACCTACAGCGGGTTGTACAATGGTGTAAAATTACTGGGCAAGGTACAGGCGTTCTATTTTCCTGAACTTAAATATTGATATCAACATGAATAACCGAAGGCAATTTATTACGCATACTTCTTCGGGCCTGGCATTCGCCCTTTTACCTCAATGGTTATTGGCAGATAGCAGGGGGATTTCCCCCCGCAGGCGGGAATGGCTGAAAGAACAAAGAAGTAGTAACGAAGATGTACTTGCCAAAGCAAGGGCGGATATCAAACTGATACGCATGTCGGATGCGGAAATTCAATTATTAAATACCCGGGGAAAGCCCCTGGCGAATATGCCGATGGAACTTGTACAGAAAAAGCACCATTTTAATTTTGGAGACTGCAACCCGGAGATGGATAAACTATTTCGGCAGGAAGGTGCCGGCAGCGAAAAATTGAAGCATCACCGGCATTTATTTGCAGGTGCATTGAATACGGTAAATGCCACCTGCTACTGGACGGACAATCTGCTGTAGCATCATCTGCGAAAAGATCCCGCAAAGGATTTTTTGGGGTGTTTAAAATTAGATAATAAATATTACATGTATGAGCGAACAACATAAACAAACAGCCTTTATAAGCGGAGGCGCTAAGGGCATAGGACTGGCAGTGGCAAAAGCGTTTATCGCAGATGGAATAAATGCCTGCATAGTAGATGTGGATGTTATAGCCGGGGAAGCCATACAAAGAGATTTTTCTAAAGACGAGCTGCTTTTCATCGAAGCGGATGTTTCTAAGGCAGCAGCCGTGCAACGGGCAGTAAACGAATGTGAAGCCCATTTTGGCCGAATTGATTTCCTGGTAAACAATGCCGGTATTCAACGGTATTCCAACGCAATTCACTGTACGGAGGAAGAGTGGGATCTGGTGATGGATACCAACTTGAAATCATACTTTCTCTGCACTAAATACTGCCTTCCGATCATAATGCGGGGTGGTGGCGGATGTATTGTAAATGTTGCTTCGGTGCAATCATTTGTCGCTACTGCCAATGCGGTGCATTATGTAACGGCGAAAACAGCACTCCTGGGTTTTACCCGATCGGTAGCAGTGGATTTTGCACCATCGGTAAGGTGCGTAGCGGTATGCCCGGGTACGGTGTACACGCCAATGGTGTTAGACTCCTGGGCGCAGGCCGCTGATCCCCGGTTGATAGAACAGGAAAGTGTTGACATGCACCTGGTAAAACGAGTAGCACAGCCGGGGGAAATCGCCGATCTCGTGGTATACCTATGTTCTCCCAAAGCTGCATTTATCACTGGCCAGTCATTCAGGATCGACGGCGGTATTGGAGTGGGAATTCCCGGCAGCGTGAAGGAAGAGCAAAAGAAAAAATTGAATGGTGTGGAGAGTAGTTTAAAAGAAAAAAACAAATTTTGAATGCTAATGGCAAATGGTAAATGGTCAGCCGGCTGGTTTAATTAAATTAGGCAGTATGAAATAAACACAATACCCATGGTACATACAATGCGGTGGTTCGGTCCGCAAGATGAGGTTAGTTTAGACGCTATAAGACAGGCTGGTTGCACGGGTGTGGTTACTTCCCTGCACCAGCACTCCGCAGGTGTAGTGTGGAGTGTAGAAGATATCCAGGAACGGCAGCGCATCATTGCAGCAGACAATGATCGACTGGTTCCATTGCATTGGGCCGTGGTAGAAAGCGTGTTGATACACGATGATATCAAACGGGGCTTACCAAGCCGCGAAAAACACATAGCTGCTTTTCAGCAGACAATCCGTAATCTCGCTGCCTGTGGCATACATACCATCTGTTATAATTTTATGCCTGTGCTGGACTGGACGAGGACAGATATAAGTTACCCAATGCCGGATGGTTCGCTGGCACTTAGGTTTGTATGGGAAGATATTGCCCTCTTCGATATCTGCATTTTAAAACGCGCCGATGCTGAAAAGGGTTATGAACAGGAACTGGTAAAAAGAGTCCGGAACAAATTTGAAAATTCCAAAGCAGGCGTTATTGAACATATCAAAAATTCCATCCTGATGGGACTGCCCGGTACAGGCGAACGTTTTCAATTGGAAGCATTCAAAAAAATACTACTGACCTATAAACAGGATATTGGCGAACACAAGCTGCGGGAGAATCTATATCACTTTTTACGCGCTGTAGTTCCGGTGGCAGAGGAAGTAGGATCGAGGTTGAGCATTCACCCGGATGATCCGCCATTTCCCCTATTGGGATTGCCGCGCATAGTAAGCACAGCACAGGACCTTCAAAAAGTAATTGAGGCTATTGATTCACCTGCCAACGGTATTACTTTTTGTACCGGATCTTTGGGAGCAAGGGCCGATAATGACTTGCCAGCAATGCTAAAAAAATTTGCCGCTAAAATTCACTTCCTCCATTTAAGGTCGGTAAAAAAAGAACCCGGTACCTGTAATTTTTTTGAAGCCAATCACCTTGCAGGCGATGCGGATATGTATGCGATCATTAAAGAGATTATTATGGAACAAAAAAGAAGAATGGATGCGAAAGACGGGGTGGAGTCAATACCCATGCGACCCGATCACGGGCATGTAATGCTGGATGATCTTACAAAAAAATCTTATCCTGGCTATTCGGCCATCGGCAGGCTGAGAGGACTGGCAGAATTGCGCGGCGTAGCATTGGCCATCGAAAGGGAATTAGCAGAATCGATATAACTTAAAAATATCCGCCATGATCATTGGAACTCCTTTTGACCTGACCATCGATCATGGAGAGGGACCTGTCTGGGATGTTATCACCCATCGCTTATACTGGGTAGATATGTTTGCGGGCGATTTTTATTCAGGTGATCCGGCCAGCGGAAAATTTGAAAAAAGAAATATCGGTCAGCCTATCGGCGTAGTTGCGCTTAGGCAAAAGGGCGGTTTCGTATTTGCGGCACATGAAGGATTTGGAATTACAGATATCAGTCCTGATTCCTGCATAACACTTTTCAATAATCCACAGCCGTATTTTCCGGAAACCAGGTTCAACGACGGCAAGGTAGATCCGCTGGGAAATCTTATAGCAGGCACTATGACTTTCAATGGAATGAAACCCATTGGTAATTTATTCCAGCTCCGGCCTGATCGAACCGTACAATGTATCGAGCGAGATCTGCTTCTAAGTAATGGAATGGACTGGTCGCCTGCCGGTACAGTATTTTATCTGGCAGATACCAACGGGCATGTTGTATACTCATACGATTATAACCCCGCTGATGCAAGCATTAGTAATCGCAAAAACTTCATTGAATTTAGTGAACACGAATTTCCAGATGGTTTGTGTGTTGACGAGACTGGAAATTTATGGATCGCCATGTGGGGCGGCGGCATGATACTTCAATTTGATAGCAATGGTAAAAGATGCAGCAGAATTGAATTACCAATTACCCATCCCACCAGTTGTTGTTTTGGTGGTGAAGGACGTACAACCCTTTTCATTACAAGCTCCCGGCGCATTTTAACTGCTACGGAAAAGGCGGCACAACCACTTGCTGGCAAAATATTAACTATTCAAACGGGTAATAAAGGCCAGGAGATGAGAAGGTATGCCGATTGATTTTTTAGCTATTCGAAATTAGCATAGAGAAAGATGCTGTATTCATGTATCAAAAAACGGCTGCCGTTCATTTTGAAATGGTTCATCTGATCATCACGTAAAAGAATGATTTATTTTCAACCGTTTTGTGCAGGATTTTTCTTTTGCCAATGATAAAGCGATTGCTACTATTCAATAAATTAAAAATCAGAGGAGGTGTACAACCGGTACACCCCCTCTGATATAAATCTTACAACCTCACTTCCAATATCCCTTCATTATTGGGAACATCGGTCGCGATAGCCTTAATGATACTACCCGCCAGCAGGTTGTTTACCCGCGTGGCAGTATAGGTCCAGTCCAGGCTTATTGTACTCACCTGCGCTTCACCCTCTTCCAGCAGTGAGCCGTCAGCAGCATAAATTTCCAAACGTACGCCGGTGACGCGGAAATCATCGAAAGCCCTTACAGTGAGCTTATCACCCACTGCGCCTTTATAGGTACGGGTGTTGATACTTTTTATTTTCGGGTAAGACATAAAATCTTCCACCGCCCGGCTGTATAGGTTCTGTCGCGGCCGCAGCGCGCCGGCATAGGCCTCCGCCATGCCCTGGTCGTCTGATGATACAACGGCTTTTGCATACCGCGATGCCATAAGGAATTTTTCCTGCGTTTCTGCCTGCGCCGGGGTAGGATCTCCCTTCCTTTTTCTGGGTGATTTAGCCACCACGGTTTTACCGTTCCACTCGCGAAATACGAGCTCCTTACCGAGGGAGCCTTTGAATTTGCCAGTAATTATACTATTGTCTGAATGTGCCATAAAATGTGTTTTTTGTTTGATTAAATAATAATGTTTGTTTACCAGTAGTAGCCTGCAGAAGAAGGTTCCCGGGGTTCGCCCGTCCCGGTAGCCTGAGCGAACTCCTGCAGCTGCGAACTGATAGAACAAAAATAGTGCTCATACTCGCCTCGTTTTCCAAAAATGTGACGGTGTTAAATCAAACTTGTGGCGGTGTTTTACAAAACCTGTGATGAATGACAATTTTACCCCGGCCACACCCCGAAGCGACCTCATTGCTACCTCAATGCCTCCTCATTGCTACCTCGGAAAATACCTGAAACCCCTGTAAATACTGGCCGTCACGGGAAGAATCCTCGAACAGGTGAAAGGGCAACCATGTTCCAATGGTGTTCGCGGGCTGGGGTGCAATTAAAGACGCATCCCGGATTCAACCAGGTATTTGGCCGGCGCTTTAGCCTTAAATCAAAACATGAGGGATGTTTCTTTTCTACCCTTTGTATTAAGAGCAGGTTAAAGTGAAAGGCTTTTCAAATAGAGATACACGTTGATATCTTGATATTCATCTAAGCTGTTTTGACAGCAATTTCTTAAATTAGTAAATCTTTTAATAATAAGCTGAATCACCGATGATAAAACCTTTTTTCGTTTGGCAGAATAAAGTCCTTAAGAGCGTAAATCCTGAAAATGTAGTGTGCCTTTTAACGGAAGGAAATTATACCAAAGTGTTTCTTTCCGATAAAAGTTTTTACCTCGTTCGATCAACCTTATCCCGCACGCTGGCCAAACTTCCCAACGATATATTTATAAAAATCCACCGCTCCTTTGCAGTATCCGTTTATTTCATCGACGAAATAGCCAAAGACCATTTAGTAATTCTTGGTAATGAAGTATTGCCTGTGTCCAGGCAGTATTACCAGTCGTTCGTTGGTCAATTAAACATTATTGAATGAACAATTATGGCCTTCCCCTCAAAAGCAGAACAAGAAATAATCGGGTGAATAGAGAGAAAAGGTTATACTCCCTTCTCATCAGATTTAACAATTATTTTAACTTTCTGCAACAATTTCTTAACACATGCTGTTTATCTAAATAATTCACCTAACTCAACTAATATAATTCCCAGAGAAAGCAGAACAATTTCTCTATTCGATCAGCTTTGTCATCTTTAAACCAATTTAATATGTATTACACATTGCTTGAGATTCTCCCGATCTCCAATGGCAATTATGTTGCCTTTACTTTCTTCGTAGGCTGTATGGCTATGCTGGCCGCCTCGGTATTTTTCTTTTTTGAAACATGGAATGTAGATAAGAAATGGCGCACTTCTATTCTTGTTTCAGGCCTTATCACATTTATTGCTGCTGTCCATTATTTTTACATGCGTGATTATAATCTCGCTACGGGGCAGTCGCCAACCTTTTTCCGGTATGTTGACTGGTTATTAACCGTGCCGCTTATGTGCGTTGAATTTTACCTGATCACGAAAAAAGCAGGTGCGCGGTTAAGTCTTTTATGGAAACTGGTTGCTGCAGCAGTGTTTATGCTGGTAACAGGTTATATTGGTGAAGCCATCTATCCAACTGAAAAGCAAAGCTGGATATGGGGATTTGTGAGTAGCCTTGGTTATTTTTATATTGTATACCTTATCTGGTTTGGAGATGTTGCCAGGCTGGCCAAAGATGCAGGACCTGCAGTTGCAAGGGCTAATAAGACATTAGCCTGGTTTGTACTGGTAGGATGGGCAATATATCCAATTGGATACATAGCAGGAACAGAAGGTGGTCTGTTTGGCATGAGAGTGTTTGAAGGCTTATCGTTGGACGTGGTTTATAATATCGGCGATGCCATCAATAAGATTGGTTTCGGTCTTGTTATTTACGGACTGGCTCAGTCAGACAAGTCCCCCGCAACGGTCGCCATATAATTTTAATAAAAGCACAATGCCCTAAGCATTGTGCTTTTAACTTTCTGTTATGATCCGATTGCTACTCATCTTAACGGGCTTAATATTGTTGACCGTTCAACAGTTCATCGAACCGTTTTCTGCACACACGCAGACAGTCATTTTTTTAGTTGGTATTGTACTACTGGGTATACCACATGGAGCAGCAGATTTGCTTATTGCGATGCAAAATACCGCTGGTCAACAGCGGTTATTCTCCAAGTTAAGATTTTTTGTTAATTATCTCGGGCGTCTGCTTTTGTTTGCTGCCGTACTTTGGTGCTTCCCCTTATTCGGTAACGTACTATTCATCCTCTTTGCAGCGTATCACTTTGGGGAAACTGATCTGTTTCGATTTAAAACCGATTCATTCACTGGTAAACTATTTATTACCAGCTACGGGTTGGTTATCCTGGAAATAATATTACTGCATCATTTCACAGAAGTAAAACCGCTCTTGCAATTGTTTGCAGCCGGTACAAAATATGCATTCGTTACGATCTGGATCGAAGAGTTCAGATATACGATTCTATCCTTTACGGTGCTTTTGTTTTTTGTGAGTACTTTTCTTTATTTTAAAGACAAGAATATACACGAAGATGACCGCGGGTACTTTTTAGTTCAATTTGCCTTTTTGGCGGTCATTTTATTCAGCCTGCCGATGATGCTTGGCTTCACTTTTTATTTTATAGTGTGGCATTCCCTATTATCGATGAGTAAAATATTTGGCTACCTGCGGAAAGACGATGCGTTCCCGGCTATCGTAATTGTTAAGAAAATAGGTATATACAGCCTGATTGCCACTGCCGGTATTATTTTGTTCGGATTATCCGGTTTCATGTTCATGAGTATGGATTCGCTGGTAATTTACATATTTCTTGGATTGGCTGTGCTCACAGCCCCTCATATGCAAATAATGCATGACATGTATAAAATACTGAGATCTGAACAGTATGTTGCAAAAAAATATAGTCGAAATGCAACTAACTAACGCAACTTTTTTTTATTCATCCTGTTAAAAGGGAAAATCAAAGTTTATGAAATCAATCACGAGCGCATTTTTGTTTTTTGCGGTAAGTGTTATGTCACTTACATTATCAGCACAAAAGAAGTCGGATATTGTTGACGTAGCCGCTGGTTCAAAAGACCACACCACACTAGTAGCTGCCGTTAAAGCAGCAGAATTAGTGGAAACCTTAAAGGGTGCAGGACCTTTTACCGTGTTCGGGCCTACTAATGCTGCATTTGATAAATTACCTGCAGGCACTGTAGAATCATTGTTAAAGCCCGAATCGAAAGCGCAATTGAGCGGTATACTCACATACCATGTTGTGGCTGGCAATCTCTCAGCAAAAGATGTATTGGCTGCTATTAAAAAGGGAAATGGTACAGCAGTACTTACAACCGTTGCGGGAGGTAAATTGTCTGCAGCACTGGAAAACGGAAAAGTGGTTATAACGGATGAAAAAGGTGGTAAGGCTACTGTTACAGCAACAGATCTTAAAGCAAGTAACGGAGTTATTCACGTAGTAGACGCTGTGTTATTACCTGCATAGTTCAACCGTATTTTAAAATACAACGGCTGTCTTCTAACGGAAGCAGCCGTTTTATTTTTAATGCATGTAATATTAAGAACCCTGATTCGACTACAATAAAAGTAGATTAGGTTACACCTGTTTGTTTAATACCCCGGAGCTTTGTACTATTAAATTAAAAGAAAATGAAAATAGTACTTACCGGTTCGTTAGGACACATCAGCAAGCCACTAACCCAGGAGTTAGTGCAAAAAGGACATACCATCACCGTTATCAGCAGCAACGCCGAAAGGCAAAAAGATATCGAAGCATTGGGTGCTACTGCCGCTATTGGGTCACTGGAAGATGTTGATTTTTTGTCAGCCGCTTTTACCGGCGCGGACGCCGTGTACTGTATGGTGCCCCCTAATAACTACTTTGACCATAACCTCGACCTGCTGGCGTATTACAGGAGGCTTGGTAATAACTATTCACAAGCCATTCAACGGTCGGGTGTAAAGCGGGTAGTGAACCTGAGTACCATCGGTGCTCATTTAAAAAAGGGATCGGGGATTTTAATCGGGGCTCACGATGTGCAGAATATTTTGAACGAATTGCCCTCAGATGTAGCCATTACTCACATGAGGCCGACTTCTTTCTACTACAATTTGTATGGATATGTAGATATGATAAAAACGGAGGGGTTTATCGCAGCAAACTATGGTGTAGGTCAAAAAATACCATGGGTTTCGCCTATCGATATTGCTGCCGCAGTAGCTGATGAGATAGTAGCCCCGCTTACTGGAAGGAAAGTTCGGTATGTGGCAAGTGAGGAATTAACAGGTAGTGAAACGGCAAGTGTGTTAGGCGCCGCTATCGGAAAGCCCGATTTAAAATGGGTACTTGTTACCGACGAACAAACGCTGAGCGGTTTAGTGGCAATCGGTATGAATAAAGAAATTGCTGCCGGTTTGGTCGAACTGTATTCCGGTCTTAACAGCGGTTTATTATCAGAAGATTATTTCCGGAACAGGCCGGCATTTATGGGTAAAGTAAAGTTGGCGGACTTTGCAAAGGAATTTGCTGCCTCCTTTAAATAACAATAGTTACATTGTGATATGGCAAATACGAAAACGTTTCGGTTTAAAACGATCAGTGAATTTCACCAGTTCAGGGAATTGCCCAAGCCGGAGCATCCTTTAATCAGCGTGATAAATTTAGAACTGATAAAAAAAGTGCCTGCCAATGAAATGGCACTGATAAAGGATTTCTATTGCATTGCGTTAAAAAAGAATTTTAATGCGAGGATGAAATACGGCCAGCAGGATTTCGATTTTAATGAAGGTATCCTGGTTTTTATGTCACCTGGCCAGGTGCTGAGAATCGAGGTGGAAAAAGATACAGCGTTAAAACAATCGGGATGGATGCTACTGGTTCATCCCGATTTTTTGTGGAACACTCCTTTAGCTAAAACCATAAAGCAGTATGAATATTTTGACTATTCGGTTAATGAAGCCCTGTTTCTTTCGGACAAAGAAGAAACAATCATTATGGGGATTATGCAGAATATTCAGCAGGAGTATCATTCAAACATCGACAAATTCAGCCAGGATATAATCATTGCGCAACTGGAACTACTGCTCAATTATGCAGACAGGTTCTATCACCGCCAGTTTATTACCCGGAAAATAACCAATCACAACATCCTTAGTCGCCTGGAGGATATCGTAACTGAATATATGAGCAGCGATGCCCTGGAAAAAAGAGGCCTGCCCACCGTTCAATACATTGCCGG
Organism: Chitinophagaceae bacterium; assembly: GCA_031399065.1. Taxonomy (GTDB): domain Bacteria; phylum Bacteroidota; class Bacteroidia; order Chitinophagales; family Chitinophagaceae; genus JADCRZ01. The sequence continues at coordinate 43,954 of JANNOM010000111.1, read as the reverse complement.
GGCATTAAATATATCACCCAATTATCTAAGTGGTTTGCTTAAGACATTGACAGGCCAAAGCACTCAGCAACTTATACACGACAAACTGATTGAAAAGGCAAAAGAAAAATTATCTACTACTGATTTATCGGTAGGTGAAATTGCATATGAATTAGGCTTCGAACATCCGCAATCGTTCAGCAAGTTGTTTAAGACAAAAACAAATGTTTCGCCTTTGGAATTCCGTCATTCTTTCCAATAATTATATTGTTACTATTAAAGAAAGGTTGCGATCTGGTTTTAATAAAGTGAGTCGTACTTTAAGCCTATGTCCGCTATCCACCTAATGGATAAACTAATCCAGATTATAAACAGCTACGCCCTTCGGGCGAAAAGTGTTGGTAACAGGTATTTGTGAAGGTTCACGAGGTTCGGATAAAAGTCCGTCGGTTATTAACTTTTATGTATATATCACGGACAGATGGAAGGCGTTTATTGAGCCAATTTATATTGCTATTATCAGCTATATCTATTTTGTACTCTTGATTCTTTTAATATTTTCCAGCAGTTCCAGTTGAAGGTTATTAAATGCCGCTATTCTTCGTTGTTTATTACTTTCCTGCACGGAAAATTCTGCCCTGAACGTGACTTCAACTTCTTTCTTTATTTCTTTTACTTCAAAGGATGCAAGATAATCCCGGATAGGTAAAGGTGTTTGAATCATGCTATATGAAATCACGCGCTTTTCATTATCCAATGCAGTTACCTGCTCGATGATCTTATCACCATTTTGCAGATTTAAAGTAACCTTACTTCCCACTCCGCTGCCTTCCAGCACGGACTGCCTGATAGTAGAGGGAACCAGGTATTGCAGGTTTCCCAGATTTGATAAATAATGCCAGACACTGTCTCCGTTGGCTGTAAACCGGATATTGTTTTCCACCATTGCTTTTTCAAATTTTTCGTTTTGAGCCAGGCCGTGAAAGGAAAATAAGCAGGCAAGACAAAGGAGCCCGACGACATAAATTATTTTCATAAAATCGCTTTTAATTTAAAACGTAATCCGCTTACCCCCATCCACTGTTATTTCACTACCCGTCATAAAAGAACTTTCATCGGAGGCCAGGAAAAGCGCCGCGTTAGCAACTTCTTCAGGAGCACCGAATCGCTGCATGGGAATCTTTGCCTGAACACCTGCGGCGAATTCCTGCATAACGTCCGGGGGAATGCCCATCTTATCATATATGGGAGTATTGATTGGTCCCGGGCTGATGCTGTTAACGCGAATATTTCTGTCAACCAGTTCAACGGCCAGCGTTTTACATAACGAAAGCACTGCGGCTTTCGATGCTGAGTAAGCACTCGCACCCGGGTAGCCACAATGCAGTAAAATGGTAGAATTTAAAATGATTGAGGCACCGGATGTAATCATCGGCAGTAATTTCTGAATAGTAAAGAAGGCACCTTTAAAATTTATATCCACGTTTGCATCAAACACTTCTTCGGTGGTTTGGTCGAAAGGCACAAATAAACCAACACCTGCGTTTACGAACAATATATCTATCTTTTGGGTGATTTCGCTGACCTTTCCGGGCAGGGTAGTTAGATGTTGCATGTCCCCGGCGTCTGAGACAATTCCAAAGGCATTACTGCCTAGTTCGCTTGCTGCTTTTTCAATTGCTTCCTTATTTCTTCCGGTAATGATCACTTTTGCTCCATGGCTAAGAAATAGTTTTGCAGCAGAGAACCCGATGCCACTATTACCGCCCGTAACTATTGCTGTTTTTCCCTCTAATATATACATGGTATAAGCGTTAAAAAAGGTTGTGAGTGTATATGTTTAAGCAATGAACCGTTCGCTGATAATTTTATCATCTTTCCAATCCTGGATAGCAACCTGGGTAACATTTATCGTTCCTCTGTCGGCGTGGTCTATATCTATATGCCATACTATAAAGCTCCTGTTGCCTTTTACGATTTTTCCGACAGCGGAGAGTTCACGAAAAGCGGTGATCTTGGATAGCAGCTCCTGGTTGGCCTTGTCGTTCTCCTGTTTGCCCTTGTAGGTAAGACCGGTAATGAAATCTGTTTTTTCAAGATCAGGATGATAAAATTTTTCTATCGCTTCCAGGGTTTTACCCGATGCAACCATAGATGTTAACTCGTCAAGGGCCGAAGTAATTTGTTGTTCTGTCATAATTGTATATTTATTATAAAGCAAATTTCGGCGGAGATGACCCTTTATGTTATAATGAAAACGATGTTATTCGGTATTATTAAGACATTTCTTTTTTGTATTATGATACCAGGCATACCGGCACCAATATGCACTAAAATAAAGCATGAGGGTTGCTTAAATAAAACTGATTGCATACATTGTGTCCATATCGCTAATCCTGATGCAGTTAAAAATAAGTGCTAAACAACTGGGTAAAAAACATGCGCTCATCGATAAAATGATCATCGAGATTGATGATATAGGCGAGGCACCAACGGTATTGCAGCTTATAAATGCTGTTGTACGGCAGCAGGTGATGGAATATAACATAAAGCCGAAAGAGCGGAACCTGCTGCCTTTTCTGGATAAAAACAATATAGATGAACAGGCAGTTAATGGAAGGATAAGCTTCGGAAGCATCTATCATTATGCAGAAGCCGATTTAGAGGCAGCGCAACAAACAGCCATACAGGCAATGGAAGACGGATTATATGTTTTGTTTGCCGGCGATGAGGAGTTTACCAAACCACATCAAATTGTTTCAATTACAGAAGATACCGTAATAACCTTTATACGCCTAACTTTTTTAGCAGGCAGTTACTGGTAATATACCCTTTATCAATACCCTATTTCCATGACACAGGAGCTTACAGCACTTAAATTTAAAGAAAGGCAGATTCCGGATATTTTCGAGAAATTCAAGGCAGATCTGATGGAGGCAAGAGCGATGTCCGCTCAGAAAAGCCTGGTTAATATTATCAAATCATCACTGGGAGTAACTGCACCGGGCGGGCTGCTTTCCTCCCGGAATGCGGAACTGGGATTATTACTTATTAATGCATTGGCAGAGTACAGGGATAATAACGGCCGGACCTATCACGAAGAAGTAGCATACAAGAGTAACAGGTACAACCGCATCGAAGAACTACTTGGCAAAGAAGGATGGGACGATCAATCGAATTACAACCTGCTGATTTATTTCCTGGGTACGGAAAAAGCGGCTTATGCCGTGCATGCCTGGAAAAGAATGCCTTACCAGATGTACCAGATCGGGTATGCTAGGCGCTCTTTCAGATCGCCTGAGAACCCGGAAATGTACCTCCGTAATCAGATAAACTTTATCGTGAAGGTAATACCTCAGTCGTTAACGTTCCATTACGACTCCGATTATCGTTACGTGTATTCCTATTATGATTTTACCATCCCTGAGCAGATAAAGTATAGTCATGCATTGGGCGATTCAAATCCTTCCTTGTTTTGGCTCTGGTCTGCCGCTATTGATATGGGCAACAAGGAAGCATTTACCGAGCTGGAAAATATTATATACAATAAGGACACCGAAGGCAAGGTAACGAGAAGTATCCTGAAGGCCCTTTTAAACAGCGACCGGCAGGAAGCATGGGTTTTGGTGGAAAAATTATTGCTGGCTGCCCAACGCCAGGAAGGGCTACGGCAAACCGTACTGGAATCGCTGGACGAAACAAGTATAGGGGCACTGAAATACATGTTAAGGGTAATAATCGATCACCAGTTGGCCAGGTTCTCCTCTGTAGTAAGAGCCGTTGACGTTTGGGCTGGACTGGGATGGGAAACCGAGCGGGAGTCCACGGTAAAAAGTTTCCTGGAAAAGGCAGTGCACTATCTGGAAAACCCGGGTAAGATTCCGGAAGCTATTGCTTCTGAAAATAATGGTGACGTATATATGGCTTTGTGGGCACAAGGGGTATATGATGTGGAAAAAACGATCCCCTACCTGGATCAATTATACCGCACGGGAGATGTTCAGAAACGAACACTTGCTTTACTGTTTACCGAACAAACCGGGCATTATAAAATACAGATGCCTTTATATGAAATAGCCATTGAAGATATTGACTTGGAACCTATGGCTTGTGCGGTTAACTTCATATACAACGCTGTTATTTATAGTGATGGCAGCGGGTATTACAATACCTATTTCCCTGACCTGTTCTATAAGCTGAATAGGGCATACCAGCGAATTACAATAAAGGAGAAAACGTTCGAGTGTTTTGTTTTTTCCTGGACAAAAATCCGGTTTGAAAAACGAACCATTTTGAGAGCGATGCTTTGCCTGGTAGAAGGCATGCAGGAAAGGCTTGATATAATACTGGCTTACTTTGATGATATGGATGCCGACGTTAAAAGACAGCTTAGCACCAAAATTCTGCCCGTGCACAGTGCCTACAACTATAATCCTGGCGAAACAAAAACGGAAGAACTCACGGAGTTTCAGCGTCGTTATGCGATACTGCTTTTAAAAGACAGGAGCGAATACCAGACGGCATACAAAGCATTATGCGGTACCTATTTTAAATCGGAAGAATGGGCATTATTTCCTGACCTGCTTAAGCGAAAAGCGGCTGGTTTCCGCAATATGATTATTACGCTGCTATTGAAGCAGCAGGACGCCGTAATTACCGGGGTTATGGACGAACTGCTGCTACAGGGTGATCCGGAGCAAAGACTCGCTGGTCTCGATATACTATTGCAATTGAAAAAGGACCGTCGTCTTTTAAAGGAATCACGGTTACTTATATCCGCTTTCCAGGAAAGAAAAAATATAAATACCAAAGAGGAAATCCTGCTTTCTCAACTTACCGGTGAAGAGGAATCGAAAGATATCAGCGCGGCAAACGGCTATGGGTTATATAATCCTGCCAACCTGGCTAAACCAGTTCTTCCTGCCATAGATCCTGGTAATATTTATGAACAATTATTAAAGAGAAACGGGTACGCTTTTTCAATTCCCTTCAACAAAATAAAAGAGGCTGTGGCAGACCTGGACGATCTGCTCATTCAAAATAGGGATTTTGAATATGAAGTAGAAAATTGGGATAATACAAAAGAGAAAGTGCTGCTCGGTAATGTGTTCCGGCAATTGTCCTGGGGGAAATCATTTCCAGGGGCCGGTGAAAACTATAACGATTACCCGCTGGGCGACGTATGGCGTAACTGGTATCAGAAGTGGAATATGAGTCCGGGCGATCTATGGATATTATCTTTAACTTTTCAGCCTATAAATAAAATGTTTGCCGGCGTGCTAAGTATTCAGTTTCCTCCATCAGAGGAAATTATTCCTGGGCGTTTTAGGAATATGCAGGTATATCTGCATCCGCTATCGCAAATTTTTCAAGCCCTTATGATAATTCATCCCTTTGACAAAAAGGATGAATTTTACTTAGGTGCGGCTATACATTTATTTAATTCATTCGACAATACAGTACTAAAATACAAGAGAGATACCAATCATTTTTATTACGCTGCCGGCACAGGCTGGCAGCATGTACACGAGTTAAATCTGTTTTTAACGGGTATTAACCTGGAGAAACTGGATGATAAATACGTATCCCCTTGCTGGAATATGTATAATTGGCGGCAATATTCCGGACTGGACGAAAACATAACTGACAGTATCCCTCCGTTGATAATCTTCTGCAGGGCATATGAGCAGGGCATCATCACGAAGGATGAAATGTACAGGGGTCTTCTGACCCCGGATAATATAAAATTATTGTCGGCCCCCAAGCGTCATGTAAATGAATATGATTATTTCAGCAGGTTCCCTTTCCTTAAGGAGATATTTAACCATATTCAGAATTATTTGCTTGACATAGAATTGAAAAGGGGCGATTCCGCCACACCGGTTACTTTCCTTGCATCCGGTCTTCGTTCGCTGAAAGGGGTGAACCGGTTTGCTGAAATTATCGCGGGTCTCGGAAAAACCAATTTATATAAGGGCTATATTTATTCAGGAGGTGGCGGAGACAGGACCAAGCAGGAATCCTTCAGTACGCTTTTAAAGAGCTGTCATCCCCTGGCCACGGACACACAGGCAATGTTTGATGAGCGAATAAAGAAAACGGGCGTGCATGAAGCAAGGCTGGTGGAAGCTGCCATGTATGCCCCGCAATGGCAAAAACTCGTGAGCGGGTATCTCGGGTGGAAGGGACTCGATTCGGCTATATGGTGGATGCACGCTCATACGAAAACAGATTCCTTTACCGCTCAGAATGCGGAAGCCGAAAGTGAAATAGCCCGTTATTCATCGATAGATGTGCAGGAATTTAAGCTGGGGGCGGTAGATAAAGAGTGGTTCCTCCAGGCATATAAAGAAATAGGTAAAGAGCGGTGGCCCGCTGTTTACGATGCTGCTAAATACATCAGTGATGGCAATGGTCATAGACGCGCCAGGATATATGCCGATGTGCTGCAAGGTAATCTTACCCTGAAAGATGTATCTGAAAAGATCAATACAAAACGCGATCAGGATTATCTGCGTATATACGGACTGGTGCCTTTAAACAAGACCGGTAAAGCAAAAGATATCCTTCACCGTTATGAATACCTTCAGCAATTTAAAAAAGAAAGCAGGCAATTCGGTGCGATGAAGCAAAGCAGCGAGGCCAGTGCTATTTCCGTAGCAATGGAGAACCTCGCACGCAACGCAGGATATACCGACCCCATCCGCCTTACCTGGGCTATGGAAACCAGACAGGTGCAGACTATCCTGTCGAAAGAAACCCAGGTGCAATACGATGATGTGTTAATAGGACTGGTGATAGATGAGGAAGGGCAGGCCGATGTGGTGGCTTTTAAGGATGACAAACAATTAAAGGCGGTGCCGGCAAAGTATAAAAAAGATAAAAAGATCGAAGAGCTGAATGGGTTTAAAAAAACCCTTCGCGAGCAATTTAAGCGATCCAAAAAAGGACTGGAAGAAGCTATGGTTCGCGGAGACGTTTTTGATTGTGAAGAAATCAGGAATTTATTTTCTCACCCCGTTATCTCGAAACATCTGGAGAAGCTCGTACTTATGCTGGACGGAACGCAAGAAGATGGAGCCCATGGCTTTTATAACAATGGTATACTAACCGATGCCAAGCGGCAGGAATGCGTTTTGAAAGATAAGGATAAAATACGGATAGCACATTGCACGGACTTATACAGGCTGAAAGCCTGGCCGGATTATCAGCGATTTGCTTTTGATAAAAAACTGCAACAGCCATTTAAGCAGATATTTCGGGAGTTGTACCTGCCTACGGAAGACGAGCACAGCGAAAAATCGATTTCGAGAAGGTATGCAGGTCACCAGGTTCAACCCAAGCAAACCGTTGCACTGCTTAAATCAAGGGGCTGGAAAGTAAATTATGAAGAGGGCCTCCAAAAGGTATTTCATAAGCAGGGGTTTGCAGCTAAGATGTACGCAATGGCTGATTGGTTCTCTCCTGCAGAAATGGAAAGTCCCACCCTGGAGACCGTCGTATTTACCGATTTGAAAACCTTTGAAAAAGTTGAATTCAAATTAATCGATGCGCGCATCTTTAGTGAAGTAATGCGCGACATCGACCTGGTAGTAAGCGTTGCTCATGCAGGCGGAGTAGATCCCGAGGCAAGTCATTCTTCCATCGAAATGCGTAGCGTGTTACTCAAAGAAACCATGCGTCTATTTAAGCTCTCTAATGTGGAAGTAGCGGGAAGCCATGCGAAAATTAAAGGCGAATTGGGTGAATATAGTGTTCATTTGGGGAGTGCTGTGGTACATAAAATGGGACAGGGATACCTGTCCATTTTACCTGTCCATTCCCAGCACCGTGGCCGGCTCTTCCTTCCCTTTGTAGACGACGACCCTAAATCGGCGGAATTGATATCAAAGGTTTTGTTGCTGGCAAGAGACGAAGAAATCCAGGACCCGACTATCTTAAGACAGATGAATTGATAATGGAATTTAGTGCCGGATTTATAGGGAAGAAAAGCCAAGCACCTGGTTCCGACTTGAAATCTTATATGGAAGATAATCCTTCTGACTTGTTTGGTAATGGCTCAAGCATATATATGTTGTAGCGGACTGAACGGCTCACGAAAGTTCAAAGCTAAGAAAGATAGACAAGCAGAACAGTAAATGTAAAGATGAGTAAACGTCGCAGATGCATGGAAAATCCACAGTGGGCGAGGAGGTAAGTCCACTCTATATATGACCATATTTGCATTTCATTAACATTACATATGCATCTTTATATCTCGATGTTGCATCTTAATTATACAATGCCGAAAGCCTGTATGGGCAGGCATTAAATATTTCATGTTGGTTGTTTTAAGGGTTAAGTTCCTCCATTTCTATGGAGGATTTTTTTTTGTTCAATATTCTCCCGTCATCATTTGGCACGGTTATTACATAATTACAGCAGACAAGCAATTTTAAACTATCTAAATTGAAAATTATGAAAAAGATCTTAATAGCAGCCTGCATAGGCCTAGGAGTTTTTACGGTAGCAACTACATCTGCTAATTCTCATGTAGTGAGCACTTCAAACAGAACGATCGTGTCGGATACTGATACAACAAAAAAGCCAGTCCCCGATTCACTGAGCCTTCAGTTCGCACAGTAAAATAATTATACCGGGCAGTAGGGGCCTGTATATTAAAATAAAGCCATTGCAATTTGTTTGCAGTGGCTTTACTAGTATTTGACCCTGACGATATACGTTAGACTTGTAAAAAATCTAATCCTCTTAAATTATATTCCGGAATGCTTGTCCCCAAAAACTAGGTAATTAGCCACCTTACATAGAAGTAAAAGAATAGATCACCCCTCTGTAGTCACTTTTTTCAGCCGTTAAGGTCAGGATTAAAGATTTTGCATAATCGTGTAATTTCCCCTGACTTGATAGACTTCCGTCTTTTCCTTCCTGCATTTGCCCTTTAAACAAGCTCAAACAAGCAATAATTAGGTTCGATTTTCGTTTTTTCGTAGCTCGCAGGACATTATTTATTGCTTAGATGTCTTTTGCCTGTTTACAACGGGTTAAACCATAACGGGAGCGCATTGCCTGATGAAATTTATCCTTTTATTAAGTGTAAGTAAGGTAACAATACCTGTTTACAGAAGTTACTTCAATAATGAACATAATGTATTATTATAAAAACATATGCGTTTAACTTTACTTTTTCTTTTTTGCGGATGTATAGTGGCGGGGTGTTCCTCTAAGGTATTAGAACCGCTTTACCCTACTGATGGAATACAGGAATTCAACTACCGACAGGGACTGCCCAATTTTTTCAACAAGGTTAAATCACGCAAGGAAGTAACCGTAGCTTACCTGGGTGGCAGTATTACCGCAACACGGAATGGCTGGCGGGATATCACTTTCAACTGGCTGGATTCTTCTTATCCGGGAGCTTCCTTCCGGCAGGTGGATGCCGCTATGGGAGGTACCGGGTCTGCCCTGGGTGTGTTCCGGATAGACAGGGATGTACTTCAGTATAATCCCGATCTTATATTTATAGAATTTGCCGTGAACGATGCCGGTTCCGCGGAATCCATTTATAAAAGCATGGAGGGTATCGTGCGTAAAACATGGAAAACATATCCCGGGGCCGATATCTGTTTTGTATATACTTTACTGGAAAGCCACCTGAGTGCGTTACAGGGCGGCAATTATCAGCCCAGTGCTGCCGCCATGGAAAAAATCGCCGCACACTATGGCATCCCATCTATCCATATGGGTATCCCGGTGGTTCAGTTATTAAATGAAGGGAAACTTGTGTTTACCGGTAACCCCGCAGATCATCCCGGTAAGATTGTTTTTACTGCTGATGGTACGCATCCTCTTTCTGTTGCAGGGCAAAATATATATGCGCAGGCCGTAATAAGAAGCCTGACCAAGCTATCCGACTTTGCCATGCACAAGCCCCATGCACTCAAGACTGCCTTTATCCAGGATAACTGGGAAGAAGCCCGGATGATTTCGCTGACAGATGTAACTACTACGGGTAGCTGGGAATTATTACCTGCGAGAGATCCCCTCAGTACCATGTTTGTAAAGTATTTGCCCGAAATATATAAGGCAAAAACACCCGGTACTTCCTGTACTATCAGGTTCAGCGGTAAAATACTGGGTGTGTATGACCTGGTGGGCCCGGCAAGCGGTATACTGGATGTGATAGTTGATGGAAAGCCCGCCATAGAAGTATATCGATTCGACGCATATGCCAATTATTACAGGGCGCATAACTACCTGCTGAAAGAGCTGCCGGAAGGAGATCATGAAGTCACTTTCGTGGTAACCGGCAAGCAGTTCGACAAAGCTGCTATTTTAGCCAAGAGAAATATCGTTATTACAAATCCCCTCGATTACGAAGAAAATACCTGGTTCGTCGGCAAACTGCTCATCGTAGGAAAGCTACGATAAATGCAGCCCGGCCTACAAACAACGGTTACCTCCCCACCAGATGCACTCATTATGGTCTACACTGTCTCCATTACACGAAAGTAAATATGATTTTCTTATGTGCCTTTTGGCTTAACAGAATAAGATCGTTCATGTTTTCGGTAAGATAGTGTATGCTTTGTGTTTTTTTTTTACTTAACTATACAGTTTGAAAATAATAACGATTGTTAACCTCAAAATGTATCAGATGTACAGTAGAAAAATTGTCTTTGTTTGCCTGCTTCTTTGCGTGGTAAGTTTTACCGCAAATGCCCAAACGCCTTATGGTGGAAAAGTAAGAACCATCCCTGGATTGATAGAAGCGGAAGATTTTGATTTGGGAGGCGAGGGTGCCGGTTATCATGACCGTACCACGAAAAACCAGGGAGGCGGTTACCGCATTGACGAAGCTCCCGGTATTAAGGGAATGACTGACCTGCCGGGAAAGCCCGCCTGGTTCAAATCAAACGACGGAACTCCCACCATCGGCTGGTTTTTCGTGGGGGAGTGGTTAAAGTATACGGTGGATGTGAAGGCAGGTGTGTACGATATCAATATCAGGATAGCGACGCCTATGAATAAAAAGGCATTTAACATTTACATCAACGATAAAATAATTGCTTACATTGAAGTTCCTAATACGGGTGAATACAATAAATGGATAACTGTTCATTGCAGGGGAGTAAAAATCGCCGCGAACGGGAAAGCATCCCTTAAAATTCAGGCCGGCGGCATGGACCTCGACGAGTGTGATCTTAACTGGATAGAATTTGTTGAAGCGAATCCTAAATATATCAATTTCGCAGGCTAAGGCATGGCCAGGAATAACGAACTATTTTTAAGCAGGGATAAAGCTGTTGACACATAAGTTAAAATGTGCAACAGCTTTATCTTTTTCCGGTAAGAGGGCAATACTATTGATCGCCCCTTTTTATAACAAGCTTTTCGTTGATCTTGTTTACACCATCATCTACCACCACCAGATATAACCCTGTATTGAGCAATGCTATTTCCGGTAATGAGATGCTATTGCGGCCTTTCTGGGCCAGGTGTTTTTTATTGATCACGGTTTTACCGCTATAATCAAACGCCTGTATGGTTATCCATTGCTTCGCTTGCGACTGGTATTGCAAAGTGGTGGAGCTGCTGGCAGGGTTGGGATAAAGCAGCAATTTACCTGCAGGTATTTCCTGTAAGTTAACGGTTAGGGTCTGACTATAAGTATATTTGCCGTCATTCTCTATTTTTTTAAGACGATAATAGTTTCTACCAGCAATAGGTGAAGCGTGGGTATGGTTATACTGGTGAATATCCTGTTTGTAATTTACACTCCCTATCCGTGAAAAAGATTGGCTGCCTGCGCCGTATTCCACCTCGAAGCGGCTGAATCCTAAGCCATTTTCTGCCTGCCAGGAAAGATCTACTTCCTTGCCTCGTATGCTTGCAGTAAAGTTTTTTACAGCAACGGGTAATACACCGCATATGGTGTTAATACCAAGAGCATTGGTAAGTACGGGTGCCATGGTTAATGTTATTACCAATCCGTTGGTCCCCGCAGTGGAGCCGTAAGCATTATTGATCGGGCCGGTGGAAGTGCCTGTGCGGGTGAGGCCGTTCTGGCCGGCACTTACATTGGTAGATGCAAATGCACCGTTAGTATAAATAATGCCGCCGCCGCCTCCGCCTCCGGGACCGTGATCAAAATAAGTAGTCACATCTCCGCCTTCACCACCTGCAGCCGAAGCTGCGATGGAACCGAGCCCGGCAGGCCCTGTTACTGTGGTGACCATTACGATGGTACCGCCTGCGCCGCCGCCGCCCGCTGCATCTGTTTGTGCGGGACTATAGTTTATGGTAACGCCCGGTCCGCTGGCACCGTCTGCCGATACGGATCCGTTGCCGCTATATGTTCTTGCTCTGGTAAGTATTATTCCGCCACCGGCTCCGCCGCTGCAATTCACTTCGTTATCTGCATCGCTGTTATTGGCTGTACCGGCACCGCCGCCGCCGCCCATTATAATTTGCTGCAATGTATTTCTGGGGTAAGGTACGCCGCCAAAACCACCCGTACGATAACTGTTTACATTTCCGGAACCACCATGCCAGCCGCTGCCACCTAGTCCACCACTGCCGGCATTGGCCCCGCCGCCGCCGCCGCTGTTAAAACGGTTGTTATTGGAGCCAACGGGTACCCCATCGGTTCCCCCGCCCCCTGCATTGGCCGGCGCGCCGCGCCCCATGGCACCATTGATGTACCCTTCCAGTGCAGAACTGGTAGGCGTGGTGGTATTCCCTAGTGAGTAGGTATAGGGTGGCGTTCCGGCCACTCCTTCTCCCTTAACGCCACCCGTTGTATTGGCACTCGTCGTTACCGGGGTATTCCAGCGGTAATCAGTATTGGTAAGTGTTCCCGAACCATTTGTATTACCGGATCCGGCACCGGCAAACCGTTTTCCTCCGCCCCCTCTAAAGCCACGGCCCGATACCGATAAAGAGCCGTTTAAGGTAAGCGTATTGGCCGCATCGAGTACCACCACTCCGCCGGTAGTACCGTTCCAGAGTGGGGAAGTGATGGACGCGCCCCCGTTGATGATAAGATTATAGTTCCTCGGAACGCGGATCACCTGGTAATTGCGGATAGCATTCGATGAGGTAAATGGACGTCTATAGTAGCTTCTTGCCAGACCGTACATTAAATTGATGGTACTGCTCGAAAAACTGCTGACAGTAGCATACTCGTAATATCCCGCCATCATATTCGGATTGTTGAGCGCACCATGGGCATTGCCGCCGTTAACGCCATCTCCGTAAGAATCATTATTGTCTGTATCGATATCCGTTCCCTGCATCTGCACAATCACAATAAGATCTCCCGCTCCTATGGCAGTGGAACTTCCCCTGGTATCGCGGGAACCCACCGTAATAGAAAAAGATCCTGCGCTTACATCCGCAGTTCCCGGATAATAGGAATTAACAATGGTATTGCTGCCCGTAACAGTATTAGTGCCGCTTACGGGCTCTGTTCCGCATTGGGAATAGGCATTAAAACCAACAAAAATAACTGGTAAAAAAGCAAGCAGAAGCCTGCCGGTAGGGATCGTAGTAGGGTACATGATATTGAATTTCGAATGCAAAGTAGAAAGAATTACCGACTAATGCAATAGCGACCGGGAATTAAATGACAGCCTGTATTTACTATTCAAACGGCATTCAGCAGTAATACACCAAGCAATCCGAGAACCGAAATGATACTTTCCATCAACGTCCATGTGCTGAAGGTTTGCCGGAGGTTCAGATTAAAATATTCTTTAAACATCCAGAAGCCAGTGTCGTTCACGTGCGAAAACATCAGGCTTCCGGCACCTACGGAAAGCACCATCAGCTCGGCGGGAGTGCCGGGCCCGATTAAAGGGATTACTATCCCGGAAGCGGTTAAAGAGGCTACCGTTGCGGAACCCAGCGTGATTCTTAATAAAGCGGTGATCAGCCAGGCAAGCAACAGGGGCGACAATGATAAAGTTGCCGTAAGTTCCTTAACGGTATTGCCCACACCGCTATCTGTAAGTATCTGTTTAAACGCACCGCCCGCGGCTATGATAAGAATAATCATGGCGATGCTTTTAACCCCTTCCGTACATGATTCCATAGCCCTGGCGATCGGCATATCCTGGATAAGCAGGGTTATTAAAACAGCAATAAGCAGTGCAATAGTAGGATCGGCTATAAAGGAAAAAAACGTCGCTGCATGGTCACTGGAAGCGAGGCTGCTACCGATGGTTCCCGCGGCCATGATCAGGACGGGTAACAAAGCCACCAGGAAACTCTTAAACCCGGAAGAGGATACTGTTTCTGCATCAAAGTAGGCCTTACCGGAAAAAGAGATAGCTGTTTTTTTAATAATCAGACGGGGAAAAACGATACCCGCGATGCTGGCGATGGGCAGCGCCAGAATAAGCCCGTAAATAAGTGTTTTACCGAGGTCTGCCTTAAACAGTGCAGCCAGTGCAACAGGGCCGGGATGGGGTGGCAACAGGCCATGCGTAACCGATAGAGCGGCCGCCATAGGCAGGCCTATATATAATTTAGGTAACTGCGCAGCGGATGAAATGGCAAATACCAGCGGTATCAGTACCACGAAACCCGCGTTGTAAAAAAGAGGAAGCCCTACCAGCAATCCTGTGAGCAATACGGCCCACTGGATATTCTTTTGCCCGAAAGACTGCATCAGCACCGATACGATCTTGCGTACCGCACCGCTGTCTTCAATAAGCTTACCCATCATCGCTCCCAGGGAAAGTACCATTACCATACTTCCCAGCGTGGAGCCGATGCCGTTCGTGATAGACGTAATTACCTGCTTCATCGGCATCCCCAGGCAGAGGCCTGCCAGTATGGACACGATCATCAGCGAAATCATCGGGCTTAGTTTCTTAATGATAAGCGTGCAGAGCAGTGCTATGGCAAAAAGAACAATCAGTAAAGACATATTTCTGTATTTTAACTGTTCATCCGGTACAACCGGTGCATCGTGTCTTTTAAAACAGGATAAAGTGCTTTATAAATGGAAAAGTTGCCGGCATACACTGCGGATTTCTTCTTATCCGGTTCAATCATTTTTACATCTTCCGGATCGTATAAGGGGTATTTGACATTGATACCGGCAATGCCCATTGCCATCATGGCTGCACCTGCCGCGGAAGCATCTTCCGTTGGTACCAGCACCAGTTTGTTACCGGTGATATCTGCCAGCATCTGCATCCAGGCTTCCGATCGCACCATGCCACCGCTTACATAAATAGGAGTAAAAGGAGGCATATTTTTACCGACGGTATCCAACACGTCTTTGATAGCATAGCAGATGCCCTCCAACACCGCTCTTGAAAAATGAGCCTGACCGTGTTGCAGCCTGGCTCCAAAAAACAGTCCGCAGCTTTCACTGTCCCAAACAGGTGCACGCTCTCCTGTAATATAGGGTATAAAAATTAAGCCGTTACTTCCGGCATCTATATTTTCTATCTGTTGAAAGATCACGTTATAATCATTATCTGCTGTACCCGGTGGATTGATGTTCTTCAACCACCATTGCAACGCAAGACCGCCGTTGTTGATGGGGCCGCCGCAGATAAATGTTTTCTCATCCAGTATATAACTGAAAGGCATGGTTTCCCTATCTGGCAAAGCCTGGTTGCTGGTCACTCTTACAGCACCGCTGGTTCCAATAGTAATGGCCACACTGCCATGCTCATGAGCCCCGCTACCAGGGTTTGCCAGGCATCCATCGCTGGCACCTATCACAAACGGAATGGCCGGTAAGAAGCTAAGCTGCGGATCACCGTTTGAGGGCTGATAGGTTCGGGTATAACCGGTGGGTACGGGTTCCGAAAGGGCTTGCTCTGTTATGCCGGCCAACGCGAGTGCATCCGGCTCCCAGCGGCGTCGATGAATGTTGAACAGACCCGTACAGGAAGCGATGGAATGGTCGATCTTGAACTCTTTGAAAAGATGGTACCAGATGTATTCCTTGATGGAAATAAATTTATGAGCCCTGTTCAAAAGCCCGTTATCATGTTCCCTTATCCAGATCAGTTTACAGAGCGGCGACATGGCATGAAGAGGGGTGCCGGTAGCATGGTATAGCTCATTTCCCTTTTCCGAAGCCCGGAGTGTTCTGGCCACTTCGGCACTCCGGTTATCTGCCCAGGTAATCATCGGGGCCAGCGGCCTGCCGCTCTTATCTACTGCTATCAGGCTGTGCATGGCACTGCTGAGGCCAATGCCGGATGGTGGTAAGCCGGTTTGGGTCACCATGTTTTTAATGACTATTTTAAAGGCATCCCATATTTGTTCAGGGTCCTGTTCGAACCAGCCGGGCCTGGGTGTATCAAATGAATAATGCCGCTGACACACCTGCATCGATTTGTCTTCCTGGCTCATAGCCACCGCTTTTACGCTTCCGGTACCTATGTCTGCACCTATAACATATTTCATATAGCGATTTATCAGCTACAAGATATCATTTTAGCGAATAAAACGAAATAAAAAAAGGCTGCCGGCATTTAAGCGGCAACCTTTTATGGAACCAAAGGCAGCGTACTATCGTTAGTCAGCTTAGTACCTTCTATTGCTATTACGTGGCGGGTAATCCTGGTTGTGCCTGTGAATGATAACCGGTGCGTTGGGGCGGCGGTCATTTATAACCACTACCTTTTTAGAAGTCTTGCGGCTGTCTCTCCAGTTGACCTGTGTAGGCCTTCCCCTGTTAACCACATACTGCCTTTTGTAATAATTATTACGCAACCACGGGTTGCGATCGTTTACTACTACTTTATAGCTTCTGTACAGGTCTACATTGCGCAGGTGCGGAGGTAATACCCTTACATTTACCCAACGGCCACGTTCCTGGTATATATAGTCATGGGAAGCGATATTATAATACATGTCCGCATCCGGCAGGTAATAATATTCGGCGTAATTGTATCCTGCAGGGCCCCAATCGGGCTGACTGTTAACATTGATTTGTACGTTGACTTTTTTCTGTGCAATGGCAGACTGATACATCATTCCACCGGAGAGTAAGATCGTAAGTAAAAGTAACTTTTTCATACATTTTGTTTTTGTATAAATAAGACTTCTGATTAAATAACAGGTTAAAGACGGAACTGTTAATTAAACGTGAAGGTCTTTGCTTAAAATTCGTTTCCGGTTAATATGACTACCGGTTGAACAAGCGATTATAAGTATATTCGTATTATTTAAAAATTACATAATCGATCATTTATATTTCAATCAAAAACGATGGCGCAAGTTATTCGATGGGGCATATTGGGGTCGGGCCGTATTGCAAAAAAATTTGCAGGTGATCTCCGGTTAGTAAAAGATGCAAGGCTGGTGGCTATCGGCTCCAGGAGCATGAAAGGGGCCAGTGAATTTGCAAAAGATTTTCCTGTATCCCACCTGCACGATAGTTATGAAGCACTGGCGGCTAATAGGGAAGTGGACGTCATATACATAGCAACTCCTCATCATCTCCATTACGATAATACCCTGCTCTGCCTCCGGCACAACAAAGCCGTATTATGCGAAAAGCCATTTGCCATCAATGCTAGGCAGGCAAAGGAAATGGCGGGCCTTGCCAGGGAGCGGAAGATTTTTTTGATGGAAGCTTTATGGACTAAATTTTTACCGCATTATAATAAAGTGCAGGAACTGCTTAAAGGGGGCCGTTTAGGTACGGTTAAAAGCATGCTGGTAAATTTCGGCTTTAAACCAATGGAGCCGGTTGCACCCAGGTTGTACGATCCCGCGCTGGGCGGCGGTACGTTGATGGATATCGGCATATACAATGTGTTCCTGGTATTGAGTATACTGGGGAAACCTGATGTGATAGAAGCTGCTGCAACCATGTCGTCTTCAGGTGTGGATGAACAATGTGCCCTGACGTTTAAATACAATAATGGAGCTGTTGCCCAATTGTTCTCCTCCTTTCTTACAGACCTGGCTACCGAGGCCGATATTTGCGGAACCATCGGAAGGATCAGGCTTAGCTCCCGCTTTTACGAACCATCCGCTACCATTGAGTTGTACTCCGGGAGAACAGATACGCGGGAAATTATTACTGTAAAAAATGAATCTGGTTTCGGTTACCAGCATGAGGCCCGGCATGTAAACGCCTGTCTTCAGCAAGGCCTCACCGAAAGCCCGGTCGCTTCATTGAATGATACCATTCTTTTGATGGAAACGCTGGATGCTGTACGGAGTATTATTGATTTAAGATATCCTGCGGATAATTTATAAGGATGATTTATTTTGAATCAGTCCTATTTCTTCTTTCGTTGGTTCCATCAGAACGTGCGTTTTGATATCTACTATCAGAATTTCATCCAATACCTCTACCAGGTTTTTATAAGACGATTCCGGTGTGGGCTTTATCAGGACAACCATATCTTTAGCCGTTCCGAATATGCTGGTAATTGCTCTCTTTTTTTGCTCGAACAGATACCTTACTCCGGATGGCCCATAACCGACGGTACGTATTTGTGAAATACTGTCGCCGTTGTAGAACCAAAGTTTGTCGTCACCCCCCAAAACAAGATTAAGTGTTTTAGAAGTCGCCGCCTGAGAGGAATCGTTTGATTTGTCATTCGGTAAAGCCAGTTTCAGGGCATGGGCTTCACTTAGTTTGGTGGTAAAAATAAAGAAGGTGATCAGCAAAAAACCCAGATCTACCATCGGTGTCAGATCTACCCGTGTCGAGAGGCGTTTACGTTTAATAGAATCTTTATGTTGCGTAGTTATTTCTGCCATAAGTGTGGTTTTATATGATGATGTAGTTGTTGCATTCTACAGCGGATCAGCGCAATTAATCCGGAAATCTCCTGAGGCAATTATTCCGGAAATACCATTCCGGTGTCAGCAGGTCGGTATGCTCACCTGCCGCATACCATGGTATTAGTGAATGGGCAGGGTTCCTTAATATGTGAATGTCCTGAGCAGGCATATAGCTTTGTGCTAACAGGAATAGCCTTTCCCCCCGGGCATTCTGCGCCACGTCAACTACTATCACGGCATGACCCGGACTGCCACCCTGTATAAACACATCCCCCGGTATAATATTTTTGAGGGAAGTAACGGGGTACAGCTCTTTCTGCAATGAAAGCGTACCTGCATACGAAAATACCAGGTCGAGGTATTGCTTAAATGAAGCACTGTCTGTGGATGGCTTCGTGGCCAATACTTTTACTAACCTTCCCTTTTGTAAATGAAAACGGTATCCTTTTCGCCAGCTCGCATAATCCAGTAAAGTGCCATCCGTAGTGTGAAACTTTATTTTGTCGTAGTCTTTTCGATAATAATGATATTCCGCTTTTAGCCTGATCACGGCGTCGGCGCATTGTTGCAGGTCTTTATTGTTAAGGGAAATATTTATTACTGCATATTGGGCAGACTGGTTAAGTTTGGGCAGTCCGTTGAAAAGATAAACCGTATTATCCGTTTTAAGTGGAAGAGATCTAAGCCAGGATCCGAAAGAGCTGGCGGGTTGTGCCATTCTATAAAAGCCCTGGGGCAAAGGGATAGATCCAACTGTTGTTAATCCGGTAGGGTCTGTGTTATTAAAAGGAGCAGCGTGACTGAATACAAGCAGCATTAGATAGATGACATATTGCATGGGGTGCTTTTGTGAAAGATGCACACAAAGCATTTTTCCATACCTGGCAGGCCATTAGTCGTGTAGATATGGGTATTCTTTTATGGAACGTCGCCGTTATTTACTTTTTCCAAACGCATCGGCCAATTGATCTATCTTTTTTCCATCCATGCTCTTAATGCCATTATTTATTATTATCCGGTACCTGAAAGTAACGGTTTCCCCTTTTTTGAGTTGCAGGTTTTTAGTAATTTTTCCATTGGTGAATATGTTTTCACCCAATGGATTGGCAGCGAACAGTCCATAGCCACGGGCATGCCAGTAAGTGGGATAATTGGGATTGGCGGGATGGTCGACGATGGTGATGCTGACAGAATCCTTACCCAATTTACCATACATCTTGCACCACCGGGCACGGGTACTCCAGGCATCATTACCCGTTTTGCCTTCGCTGGTCATAAAGTTTCCCGAAGGAATAGTATCCGTACCTCCTTTTACCAGGGTTATATTCCCTTTATCGTCCGTAAATTGCTGATCCTGCATCGTCGGAATCTCCAACGCGTGGGCCACCCGTATGCCCAGCAGTCCGTCTTTGGCATCTTTAAAGAGTACTTCGGTGGTGGCCTTCAATACGGTCACCCTGTCGATGATACGCTGATTCTTCGTACCGCTGAATTGCAGGCGGGTATTTTCTTCCAGCAATTGTTCCTGTTGCTGGTTTACCCAGCGGGCAGTATAAGTCAGTGTTCCTGTATTGCCGCCGGATGTTTCTGTGATACGATTCGTTTTGATCCACCCGTACAGCTTTTTTTTCTCCGGCGGAATGGCAAAGGAGTTATTCCAGAAATCAAGGCCGTTTACATTTTCGAAATTCAGCCAGATACCCAGGTGGTGTGGGTGGTCGGTAGGGTCGTTCGGCTGTGGATCGATGGGGTAACCCCTGGTAACAACTGCGCCGGAGGCAGCGTGTACAGGGTACAGTACCGGTTTTTCCAGGCTATCGGGGTATAGAAAACTGGTGAACGGTTTCCCCCCGATAAATATATTGATCTTGTTTTGATCTTTTTCTTTTACAACGCTTACTGCTTCTTGTTGCTGGGAAAGAGATACCAAAAAACAGAAAGTACCGGCAAGAGACAGGAATGAATATCTGCAATGGTTGAACATGATCTGTTATTTTGTGATAGGAATATCGATGGCAAACAAATGAATGTGAAAATACGCTATTAATTGAAATTACACGCAGGGCTGCAAATGATTAAATGTCTATTGAAAAGAATTACGCTGCGGATCGTTAAAAAATTATCGTCATTAGATGATACCCGGTATTTTTAAATCCTTAATCCGGTAGTTGAGCGGTAAGATAAAGATAGGGGGGATGAAAGTGATTTACGAAAACCTTATTACCGTCCTGGGGAAATAATTTATAATAATCTTCACCGGGAAGCAGTACGATATAAAAACCGGCTCTTACATAGTTGCTGCTTTCATGATATTCCGGCGGTTCAAACGAATCCATTTGTTTCTTAATCAATTTAGAGACAAACGTGCCGAGGTATTTCCGGTAGTTTCTGGCGGCTTTCCGGCTGGGTTTGTCCATACGCCCGTATGCATATCGTAAGGCCCAGCGGCCTGGCCACTTTTGTTTTTTTATAAACGACTTTGCGTTTTTATATGGGTTCACCGTATTAAAATCACTAATTGTCTGAACGGAAAAAGGCGATTCAGGCACCCAGTCGGCGGCATTTACCACATTGTACGCCCAACCCTGCTGATTGTAAGATTCATAGTCGTAGGCAAAATATAAATTACCGGGCTTGGGGCCTGCGCTGCAATAGGTTTTAAAGCGGATATTAGCCGGCAACATCTGCTGTTGCTGCAAATAATGGAGGTAAGCATTTAAAAGGTAGGCAATGGCCCCACCCTGACTATGCCCTATGATAATGATTTCGCGGGTGCCCGCTTTATGAAGAGAATCTATTTTGGGTAATATCGTTTTAGACAGGTAAGCGGTGCTTAATAACCAGCCTACGTGCACGGCTGCCTGTGGATGATTCGCAAGTTTATAGGTAAACGTATCCGACGCACTTAGTTGCAGTGTACCACTGGCGGGCACCATGGCAGCGTAAAAATTGGCCATCCAGCTTACGGGGCTGGCGGTGGTGCCGCGGATGCTGATCACCGCTACCCCGTTCTCATTCATCCACAGATCCCAGCAGTTTTCCAGGCCCGCTACAGGCGAGCGGTAAAGGAAACGGTATCCGGGTGATAAGGGTATGGATGCCGCGTAGGCAGAATCGCCGAACCGGGCGGAAAGCGTCATCAATGCAGTATATTCTTTTTTATCGAACCCTGGTTTTAGATGCTGCGCATTGAGTAACTGGCAGCAGCAAAGCATTATCGGCAGAAGGGTATATTTCATAAGTGTAATGTCCTTAAAGTGATAGGGAGTGCTTTGCAATTTAATTAATTATTTACTGTAAATCTGTTTTCGTTTTACGGTCGTTTATAGGTGCGGCAACTGCCTATATCACGATTCGTGCTGTATTTAGGTTCGTTGTAAGGATTCTTAGTTAACTGCGTCTTTAAGGCAAACTCTGTTAAAAGGACTTTATGACAAAAACAACCGCCTCGATCGTAACATGGGCACTCAGAATCCTTTCGGCCGGCATTATGCTTCAAACGCTTTTTTACAAATTCACGGCATCAGCAGAATCGGTGTACATTTTTTCCAAGCTGGGAATAGAGCCATTCGGCAGGCTAGGGTCGGGTATCGCCGAGCTGATTGCTTCTGTTCTATTGCTGATTCCGCGGTTTACGGTTTATGGAGCCCTTCTGGCAATGGGTGTAATGAGTGGCGCCATTGTATCGCATATAACCGTTTTGGGCATTGAAGTACAGGGCGATGGCGGACTTCTTTTTATATATGCACTGCTGGTGTTTGCCAGTTCGCTCATTTTACTTATTTTGAACCGCCATCAGTTACACGCGGTTCTGCCTTCTAAATTCCGATTTAACAATAAATCAGCAGATGCGCTTAAATAAAGACTCTATGTTATTGATAAAGCCGCTTGAACTATTATTTGGCCAGTTAAGTAGTGCATTAATACAGTTGCCGGATGATATGTATAAACAACCCGTTTCCTTTTTATTTAATGCGTCAATCGGTCAGCACGTAAGGCATATCATCGAATTATTCCAGGAGCTTCATGCAGGATACGATACGGGCCTGGTAAATTACGACCAGCGAAAAAGAGATTATCTATTGGAAACCTGCCTGCAATCGGCCCTTGCTCATTCAGCGGTCATTCCCTCTCTATGCAACAGGGAGGACAGGTGCCTTACTGTTGCGGGTAACTATTCTGCTGCCGAAGAAAACGAGCTTCAGGTACAGAGCAGCTATTACCGGGAACTGATATATAATATGGAACATACCGTACACCATATGGCATTAATAAGAGTAGCCATCGGGCAAATAACCAGCATTAAGCTGCCGGAAGGCTTTGGGGTGGCCGTATCTACGCAAAGAAATCAAAAGGTATGTGCACAGTAAGTTTTGTGGCGTATCGTACGCAGGTATACCTTACCAGTAACCGTGATGAGAAACAAACCAGGGCAAGAGCTATTCCACCCGCTCCCCTGCATACCGCCAGCGGCACACTCCTTTTTCCCAGGGACCCTGTTGCAGGCGGAACCTGGATAGCCGTAAAAGATACCGGGGATGCCGCAGTACTGCTGAATGGAGCTTTATACCCACATCAGCCTGCCCCTCCGTACAGGCAAAGCCGCGGACTGGTTATCCTCCATATTTTAAAAAGGGAAGATCCCTATACGTTCCTGGTGCAGTACAATTGCACCGGCATCGAACCTTTCACGCTTATTCTTTTTACCCGCAAACAACTGTATGAATACCGATGGGATGGCGTGGAAAAGTTCGTTACGCATCTCGATGCCACTAAATCGTACCTGTGGTCCTCGGCAACATTGTATTCACCAGAAGTAATGGGCAAACGAAAAAGATGGTTTGATGAATGGTTGATAAATAACCCGGAGCCCACGCAGCAGCAGATCACTCGGTTTCACCGGTTTGCAGGAGATGGCGACGCTGCCAATGATCTTTTTATGAACAGGAATAACGAAACATACACCGGTAGCATTTCTTCTATTGCCATCAACGAAAACAGTATTAAAATGAATTACTGGGATGCGATGGAAAACACCGGATTTATCAGTGAATCTGGTTCTTACTCTAATGTGGTTTAACTCTTTTTTCAATTGCTGCCTGATCTTACTCGCAGAGCGATGTATAAGGGTAGATATTTTGCAGCACTCGCGGCGACTGCACCATGTGCACGATCACGCATTTATTGTTCCTGATCACCGCCGGTATGGAGGTTTCATTGAGTTGTTTGGTGAGCTGCTCAATCGATTCGCCGGCGGCAGATATAAGTGCCTGGTCATATATTGGATTATCCGTCAATTGATAGGATGCAATTCCGAGGCGGTAACCCGTTTTGCGGCCGATATATCTACATGTTGCCTCATTAATGTATAGTAAAATAGGGGTATTTTTGGTTTATAAGGCGATAAAAAGGGGTAAATTCAATTGTGGCAGCGGGCTGGCGTATATGGGTGTGCATGAGGACGGGGCCAGGCAAGTTTGTATGATCCGGAGGAGAAAGTGATGAAGGCTGTAATAAATTATTAATAAATGGTTGCATGCATATGAAACGAATAGACGCCCATCAGCATTTCTGGCAGTACGATGCCACCAGGCATTCCTGGATGAATGAAGAAATGAAAGTGCTGAAAAGGAATTTTAGTACCCATGACCTGGAACCCCTTTTGAAAGAACACGCTTTTGATGGTTGTATAGCAGTGCAGGCAAGTCAGACCGAAGAAGAAAATACATTTTTACGCTCGCTGGCGACCTCTTCTACTATCATTAAAGGTATCGTAGGATGGGTAGATCTGCAGTCTCCCGAGGTTTCGGAAAGGCTGGCTTATTATCAGCAGTTCCCCATAATGAAAGGGTTCCGCCACATCATTCATGACGAAGCGGATATAGACTTTATGCTGCGGCCGGCGTTCCTTAACGGGATACAGCAACTGGATAGTTACGGGTACAGCTACGACATACTTGTTTTTCACCATCATCTTGATAATACGGTAAAATTGCTGCAACGCAATCCCGGTCAGCGTTTCGTGATAGATCATATAGCCAAACCCGATATAGGTAATAAAGAAATAACGAACTGGAAGAAAAAGATGGCCGCCGTGGCGGCTTTCCCGAATGTATACTGCAAAGTATCCGGAATGGTTACCGAAACCGGGAGTAACCCCTGGAAACAGGAGGACTTTACTCCTTACCTGGATGCCGTAACGGAATTGTTCGGGACGGAAAGACTCATGTTTGGGTCCGACTGGCCGGTATGTATCCTGTCGGCTTCTTATGCAAATGTGTTCAGGATAGTAAATGACTATTTCAGCGGTTTTTCCAAAGAGGAGCAGGATAATTTTTTTGGCCTTAACGCCATACGGTTCTACCAGTTATAAATCGATATACATGCAGTTAGTCCCCACTTACAAACCAGACATTCACCATAACGAATTTCCAGCGCACGGGAGCAGGCTGATATATGGCACATCCGGTCTCGGCAGGGTATGGGGACCGTTGATGAACAGGAAAGCATTGACTGGATACTGTGTGCGCTGCAAAACGGAATTACTTCCTGGCATACCGGCTAATAAAGCAGGGTAGCCGCATCAAGATATCCATTGCAGCCAGCGAACGACAGCCGCTGTTTAATCCCGCATTTATCATTACTAACTGGAAAGATGCGGACCGGTCGGATATAACCCTTACTTTAAATGGGAATATTATGGAAAACAAAAAAGATTACTGGAAAGGGTGGGAAATAGATACAAAGGGCGAATGGCAAATGGCCATCTGGCTGGTATTGGAAACGCACAGTAAAGCCGAAATAAATATAGAATGATTCAGGTAAAGAAGATACATTAGCAGGATAAAACTATTGCCGGGATGAATAAAAATCGTTTTGCCGCCTTAATACATTATCGAAAACTTATAGTTGTTTTATTCACGCTGCTTGCTGCGCGAAGCTTTGCTCAAAAGCCGGTTATACCTGCTGATTCCATATATACTTCCGTTCTTAAAACATGGTGTAATGGACTTATAGCTCACCAGGTAAAAGAAGGCAGCGACGCGGGCGGAATTTTCTGCCCATCGCATCAGTTCGTGCATGGCCGCTGCGGAGATATAGTTTACCCGTTGATTACAATGTATAACATTACCAGGGAGAAAAAGTATTTAGAGGCGGCTGATAAAGTATTTAACTGGTCGGAGTCGCATATATCACAGCCGGATGGATCATGGACAAACGAATCAGGAGGTAAAAACGATTGGAAAGGAATTTCCTGTTTCAGTGCAATCGCACTGGGCGAGGCTTTACGTCATCATGGCCATCTTCTTGACGCAGTTACAAAAGAAAAATGGATGAACCGGCTTCGTAAAGGGGCGGATTATATTCTTTACAACATTACCTATGAAACCGGGGATATCAATTATCCTATGTCCTCTGCCGCATCTATGGCAGTGTGCTGGAAAGTGCTTGGTGACAAGAAATACCTGGACCGGGCAAAAGAGCTGGCTCATTTCGCGATACAGCATTTTACCAAAAATAGCCTTATCTGGGGTGAAGGAGTAAGAGGGCCGAATGATACCACACCTAAAGGACTTCGTCCTATCGATATTCCATACAATATCGAAGAGTCGCTACCTAATCTTGCCTTATATGGCCTTATTACGGAAAATAAAGAAGTGCTGGATATGGTAACATTGTCTATGCAGTCGCATATCAGGTGGATGCTTCCCGATGGCGGACTGGATGCCGGATGGTGCTCCCGTCAATACAAATGGAACTACTTTGGCAGTGCTACTTCAGATGGATGTATGGGTGGTTTCGCACTCATGAGCAACCGGGATGAACGGTTTAATGAAGCCGGGCTAAGAAATCTTCTTTTAAGGAAATCATATACGCATGACGGACTGTTATACGGCGGAGCAGATTTTTACAGTCTGAAAATACCCTGCTGCATACACCAGACAATGACCACCGCAAAGGGATTGGCAACGGCTATCGATGCAGGTATGTCATCGTTCAAAAGCGTTTCTTTACCGTCCGATACCGCTTATGGTTTGCAGGAATGGGAAGAAGCAGGCGTTGTTCAGATAGCTTTTGGTCCATGGAGGGCTTCGGTTACCACCAACGATATCGCTTCTTCGCCCAAGCGCGGAGGCCATCCGATGGGAGGGGCTTTGTCTATGCTATGGCATTCACAATCCGGCCCTCTTGCCGTAGCAAGTATGAATGATTATGCCCTCTATGAAAAAACGAATATGCAAATACCAAAAAGCGATTTTGGAAAAGCATGTCTTACGCCTCGCCTGGAAGTGAAATACAATGATACTCTTTACTCCAATATATATGATTCCAAAGCTGACATGAGATGGGTTAAGAAAGGCGATTCCCTGATAGTGACAGTAATTGGTGATTTGCGCAACAGGAAAGGAGAGGAACTGCCTGGCGGAAGGTCACATTTTACGATCAGGTATACTTTTACACCTTCCCGTTTTCAAATGGCCACCAACTCAAAAGCAGATAATATAAAACTTATTTTCCCGGTAGTTGCTCAGTCGGCTGAGCAGACTTCTTTCCGATCCGGGGAAGGCTTTACCATTTATAAAAAATCATCCCAGGTTCAGGTTTCAAAAAACATTGATAATAAAAAGCGAACCTCCGTTCCGGGGAAAAGGTCTTTTAGTTTTGTTCCGGGTTTTGAGGCAATGGTTACGGAGAGCAGACCTGATACAAATGGTAACGCATTTATAAGTTTGATGGTAAAATAAATGAGGAATAGAAATTGAAATGCCTGCTCGTTTTCCGCTAAGCATTCCCTTGGAATGCAGCTTCCAGTATCTGTCGTTTATTTTCTTCCGGCAAATGGTAGTCTTGTTCGTGTCCAAAACCGGAAAGTGCTTTAATGATCGTTTTGTTCTGTGAAGTAAACATCCGGCAGAAGCGGCAAATAGCCAGGTGTTTCCATAAGAGCACCTGATCCATCGGACTTAGTTTTTTCTCTTCTTTCTTTGAGATATAATCGACAGCCTGTTTACAGGTAATTTTTACTTTCATACCCATTTATTTTTGTACCCAGTTTTTCTGAAGGCAGGCCCTTAGCTGAACTTTAGCCCGATGTATCAGTACCCAGTAATTAGACGAAGAAATGCTTAGTACCCTGCAGATATCCTCACTTTCTAGTCCGTCCATATATTTCATCATAAAAACGGTGGTTTGTATCTCTTTTAATTTTTTGCTGCAGTTCTTCAGAATATGATAAAATTCTTTTACTTCTATCTTATTGTCAAAATGAACCTGCCATGGTTCCGGACAGACACCGTCTTTCCAGTGATCTGCCGCATCAAAATAAGTATGGTCCTGGTGTTCCCGCTCTATAGTTTCTACCGCCAGCTTGGTGGAGGATTTCCTGTAGTGGTCGGTTATTTTACTTTTTAAAATAATAAAGAGCCAGTTCTTAACGGATACTTCCCTTTTATAAGTATCCATACTCCTCCATGCAGATAAAAAGGTATCCTGTATTATGTCCTTGGCAGGCTCAGTATCCATTCCGCGCTGCACGGTATAACCATATAAAAGATCCGAGTAATCATTTACCCATTGTTTAAATTCAGACTGCTTGTCCATCTCCATACGGTGACCATTAAAATAGGGTGCGTAAATGTAAGCGTTTTCATGATTCGCACCTTTATATACGGTATTACTTATTCACGATCCTTTAATGTTCCCCAATTCTTATCTGCTTTTTGTATGTTTTCGTCCGTTTTTTTGCTCCATGCTTCTTTTACTTTATTATTATAGTTAAAGTATAATTTTCCGTCTACAATTGCCCATGTATCTGCCTGTGTAGGCGCTTTGTGTCCCTCCCCGTCAGAAGCTCCATAAGCACAATACCCTCCGTATTGTGGCGCATACTTTTCAGGAGAAGCCATGAAGCTGTCCAAATGTTTTTTATCGGAAAACATCCAGGTAGCATCGTTCCACTCGTAAGTATACTTTTCGTTACCGGCAACGGCTTTTTGCCCGGTAAAGAACGCAACGGGGTCGTATCCCCTAATGGCTTTTCCGTCCGTTTTAAATACGGGTGATTTTTGGGCGATACCGTAACCGCTCATTATAAAAACAAAACTCAGCGCAAACAATATTCCTTTCATATAAATTTAATTAATGGTGTAATAAGATTACTTCAACAAAGCATAACCAAATAAATGGTTGAATGCTTTGCAATGAATGCATACGTATATGTAATCCGTTAAGTCGCCGGTTGTTGTGAAATTATATACCTGGCTGCCGTTGGTTGATTTCAGTTTCCCCAGTTCTACGAAATTAACGGGCATAGCCTGCTTAGATAGATATACATAAAGATCGGGACCATTGGTGGTACTAAAACTATCGAGTGCTACCGAATAGGAGTTGTCTTCATTTTTATACAGTCTCGCTTTTCCCATTACGGAACCATAGGGACCGTTCTGGAAACTACCTCCTTCTGTTACCGGAGCTGCGGTGTTGTTATCTACCATTTCCATTAAAGAGACTGTCGGGGCAAGTGTTTCTTTGCTGCAACCGGCAAACACCAAGGCCATTGTAAAAAATAATAGTGATTTCATGATTTTAATATTAAAAGTTAAAGCGTATTTCAGGTGAAAGAACAAAACTGCGGGTAAGTCCATCCGGTCTCACATCGCGCACCACTAAAGGAACACCCCCGGTGAGTCCGACGCTAATCTTATCACTAAGCGGATAGTTAAAAGCGGCCGTAACGTTTAATGTAAGTCCCTTCGAACCCGTTATAGGAATGGGAGTATTACTGATATTGGCATCTATATAAGTATCTTCTCCTAAATGGTATATACCCAACAATCCGGCATTTAAATGCCATTTATGTTTTTTCGGGAAAGAATAACTGGTCCTCAGTAAAACATCTCCTTTGCGCTTAAAATCGTTCGAGGGACTATAGTTATCTGCGGCTGGTTTGTCCCAGTATGCAGGCAGAAAATTATTACGGTTGATGCCTGACAGCGGCTGCTGCCAGCCTGCGGCAAACTGCCAGTTGTTATTGTAAACTGCCAGTCCTGTTATAAGATCTACCGTACCCAGGCTGCCCTGGTATTGCATCGGGAGCGAAAGACCGTCTTTCTTAAGGTTGCCCTGGTTAAGTGGTAATTTGGTGCCGAGTGTTACGGAAACTTTCCATTTCGCGTCCGGTTCAAAAAGGTGCGTTCCGGAGAGAAAAAGATCTCCAGCGCCTACGATATTTCCCAGTTTGCCGGATGCGTAGTTAGCGGTGAGCTTTGCCTGTATATTCCACCGGGAAGAAAGCTGTGAGCTGTATTCTATGCCGGGGGTAAATACGAATACATCATCGTCGCCAATGCCTGCTGGCAGTTGTATAGAAAAAGTATGTTTGGTTTTACCTGCGGCGGTATCTGTGCCTTTTGGAGCCAGGTTACCGATGGAGCAAAATCCGGCATCGCTGCAACCCTGCGCATAACTGCCGTTTAATGCCGCGCATGATAGTATACATAAAGCAGTTAGGGTAATCATTCTCATAAATGGTATATTTTAATGATATATTTTATTCCAGTTGGCATCTGCCATTGCTTTGAGTGCTGCTTCATTTTTGTTCCAGGTTTTGAGCGTATTGGTGAAGTACTTGTTATAAAAGAGATAAAGCTTACCATTGTTTATCCTGAATGTTTCAGGGTCTATTTCTACCTTTTCGCCGGTAGAACCCATGGCGAACGCACACCATCCACCATATTGCGGCTCATAGGCCGAAGGATTCGTACGGAAAAGTTCTTTATTCCGTGCGGTGGAAAAATAATAGGTAACGCCTTCATGTAGAAACGAGATCGTTTTGCTGCCCTCTATAGCTTTACTGCTCGTAAAATAGGCTACCGGATCATAACCTTCTATGGCTAAAGACGACTTCGGGAGATTAAATTCCTTTTTGCGCTTGTCTGCCTGGGCATTTGAAGAATCAACCAATAAAAGGGATACAACGATAACGAGTAGAAACTTTTTCATTTGTTCTGCTTTCTTTCAGCGGTATTGACGGCGCAGAACAATTATCCTTACAAAAGCAGATAGAATTATGGCAGGAAATTAGTGATGGTTTATAAAAGGAGAGTACTAAGATATAAGCGAAATATTGGTTAAATTTGGCAACCGGCCCGGATCATCCTTGTACTGACAAAGTAATCATTTACTATGGATACATATTTAAAAGTCTTTGAAAATATTGAGACCATCAAAATAGAAAACCCGGTCGACAATATCATCAAACAGATAAAAGCACCGATTACTTCCGGGCAGCTTAAGTCCGGCGACCGTTTACCTGCAGAGCGCCTGCTGGCGGAAAGATTTGGCGTTGGCCGTGGCTATATACGGGAGGCTATATTGAAGCTTCAATTTTATGGGCTGCTGAAAACTACTCCTTAAAGCGGTACCTATGTAGCCGGCTTAAGCCTTAAAATAATGGATAGCATTTTTTCGGACGTTATCAACCTCAATAAAGAAAACTTTGCTTCGCTGATTGAAGCGAGATATTACCTGGAACTTAATTCGGCCCGGCTGGCGGCAGAAAGAAGAGATGAAAACGATGTTAGGCAGATGCGGGAGGCGATGGCCGATTTTGAAGAGAAAACAAGATTGCAGCAACCCGTTGTCCAGGAAGACATGCTTTTCCATATTTAAATGGCCGCTGCCACTAAAAACCCTGTGATAGAATCCCTGCTTATCATCCTGGTTCCCGATCTTATAAAAGTGATTGTAGATAACAATATCTGCGAAGGTAAACGCTGTGAAGCCTTTGTTACAGAACACCAGGTTATTTTGGATGCCATCATCCGGCAAGATCCGCGGGCTGCCGAAGAAGCCATGGCGGAACATCTAAGTGTTATCATGGAGGTGCGGCTGACTTTTATATAGTCTTGAAAATTATATTTATCAGCGAGCGGATCACTATCCCCGCAATCTGCTTCTTTAACCCACATATTTATTTAATCTTAAGTAAAAAATACATTTAATTTTATATCTTTATAAAGAACATTGGTTGACCAGATTTTGGATAGCCAAATAATTACTGAGACCATGGAAGCGATTAAGGCCATTGAAAATTTATATGCCATACAATTAGAGTCCCCAGTAGATAAGATCATTGCGCAGCTACGGGCGCTGATCACTACAGGCCAACTGAAACCAGGCGACCGCCTGCCGGCAGAACGTCTTTTGGCTGAACGTTTCGGCGTAGGCCGGGGATATATTCGTGAAGCAATTCTCAAACTGGAATTTTACGGATTGGTTAAAACCTCACCTCAAAGCGGTACTTATGTATCGGGATTAAGCATCAAGATACTGGATAGTATTTTTGCAGATATAATAAATTTCAATAAAGACGATTTTGCTTCTCTGATAGAAGCAAGGCATTACCTGGAAGTGAGTTCGGCAAAACTGGCCGCAGAGAGAAGAACGCAAAGGGATATAGATGAAATGACAGAAGCCCTGCGAGAGTTTGATATTAAAACAAATATGGGGCAGTCGGCCATAGAAGAAGATATGCTCTTTCATATAAAAATGGCCGGGGCCACTAAGAATTCCGTGTTAGAGTCCATGATCCTGATCCTTATCCCCGACCTGATTAAGGTAAGAAACATGATCACTAAAGATATTTGCCGCGAGGCAAATTTTACCATTCACCAGCACCATAAAATACTGGACGCTATCAAAGAGCAGAACGAAGCAGCAGCCGGTGAAGCGATGGCTGAACATTTGCGGGAAATGATGGAGATACGACTTACCTTATAACATACTCTGCAAACGATCTAACTCCAGATCTCCGGCAGTATAGCGTTTAGATCAAACGCTTTTTAAATTAATTGCATTTAAAACGCACATAGACAAAATACTTCCTATATTTGGTACACCAAAATTGGTTTACCAAATTAATGGTCCATGTGGTCAACTTTTAACCTTGCTTTATATGATTTCGTCTTCTGTTACCCGGATTTTTGTTCTGATAGTCATAATAAGCTTTTTTTCGTACTTGCCGACTACTGCGCAGAAGTCCGTTAAACCCCGGTATAGTTACCTGGGCGATTTTCTCCTGAACGATACGGCCAAACTTAAACTGACTGGTCCGGCCCGGACTATTACCATAAAAGGAAGAAGCGGTATCAACATGACCAGTATCCGCAGTGTGCTTGAATTAAAAGCACATAACCTGAAACGTGAAAAAGGCACCGTTACCATCTGGGTAATGCCGCTGGAAGAACTGAGCACATTCGATACCAAACCGAATATGTCTAAAAGTAATCCGCATTTTTATACCTACCCTTTTTTATCCGATAACAGCAACCCGCTCGACTTCAGTGCAGCGGCTTTTAAACTGGCCTGGTCGCCCCGATGGCACCCTTCTTTGATGGTACAATTTGGAAAGGGCACATTTTACGAAGAAGCATTCAATATGCCGCATAAAGCGCTGATCAGCGTCAGTCATTTTGCTTTCAATAAGAATAAATGGTATCAGTTAACGCTTTCATGGAATTATAAGAAGGATGAATACGCGCTGTATGTAAATGGGGTACAGGTAGGCAGGGAAGACCAGAACCGTGTATTGCCGCTGTACAGAGACTCCATAAATACCTCACTTTTCCTGGGTAATCCGGCTCTTTGTTTTTCGGAAATCAATTTTTACGATGAGGTGTTTACCCCCCGCGAAACCTACGACCAGTTTAAAAAAGAAACCACTGCCTTTGATAAAGAGCTGGATGATGAATTACAATATACGTATGCCGGGAAAGGGAGAAAAAAGTTCATCTGGAAAATGGATAACAATTGGAAGAAGAAACTGGATATTAGTATGACGAGTCCCTCGCACCTGGATAGTTTTTACGTGCAGGGTAACCCGGTAGAAGTAAAGATAACCGGTGAAGGGTTGCTGGTGGAAACCATTAATAAGGAATATACCGGCCGTTTGCTGGACTCCCAGGTGTATGTATGGACCAATCGTCCTTTTGAGGGAAATCTGTATGTGGAATATGACTTTAAAGTGTTGCGCCCGGGCGGGCTCAGCTTGCTGATGGTACAGGCTTCCGGTATGAACCGGGAAGATTTTATGGCCGATTATCCCCTGCGCACTTCCGGCAGAATGACAACCGTATATGGTGAAGATGTGCGTAATTATCACTGGGAGTATTACCGTGAAATGGCCGATATGCGGAACGACCTGGAAAATTCGGCCTTAATGAAGAACCCTTTTTTATATCCTCTTTCCTTCGGTTCATTGGGTACCCCGGTAAACAAAGATGTATGGCATAAACTGCAGTTCCTGCAGATAGGAAACAAACTGACAGGCGCCATAGATGGTGTGATTATGGTGGAATTCGAGGACGATGGCTTTTCCAATAATGGTCCCGTGTACGACTTCGGCAGGATAGCCATCCGGTGCATGTTGCATAGCAAACTATTATTCAGGAACCTCAAAGTGTACAACCAATCTAAATTTACAACAGAGCGGTTGATAAACAGTACTGCCATCAAATAGTTAAATGTCCGAAACACATAAATTGAAAAAAGTCAACCATCATGGAAAGAAGAAATTTCGCCGGTCTTTTATTATCCCTTACTGCTGGTTCGGCCATATTACCATTACTGGCTGAAAGCAAAACCATTGATGATAACCTTTTTTTTAAAACAAAAGATTTTGAAGATAAGGGTCTGCCGGCGGAACTTCCTGCCAATATCCGGCAACTGATAAAAAATGTATTACAACAGGAATATAAAAAAGTGAATACCGATTGGGATGGTACCATCCAGGTAGAAGGCCTGCTGCGTTTCGCCAAACGCGGGTATAAAGAGGGCCTGGATTATTCAACTAAATGGTTTAATTACCATGTAGAAAATGACAGCAAACTAACCGATGAAGAATACTACAAACAGTACGAGGGACCGCGTGCACGCATATTAAGAGAGGGCCCATTGGCATTTGTTATCTACTCAGCCAACCTGGGTGTTTCTTTCCCCGTGTATGAATTATATAAATTGAACAATAGTAAAATTGCCAGGCAGGTTTGTATAGACGTAGCAGATGCTATTCTGCATTATGCAGGTCGTGACAGGTTTGGTATGCTGGCGCATGATGATTTTAATTACATCAATTTTGCCATTCCCGATACGGCGTATTGGGCTACCCGTGCCAATGCCATAGCAGCAAGTTTAAGTAAGCCCGATGTGGCGGCTGTTTACTGGAAGCAATCCATTTATCAGTTGAACCAGGGGATCGAATATTTCCTCGATAAAGAAAAAGGAATTGTACGTACCGGACTCTTTAAAGGAGAACCAGGCAAAACATACTGGTGCCGCTCCCAGGGATGGTTAATCTGGGCTATCAGCGGTTTGCTTCGCTACCTGCCCAAAACACATCCTCAATTTAAAGTAGCCGCAGAAGCCATGAAAACAATTGCCGACGGCGCAGCTAAATACCAGGGTAAAAATGGTGGACTGCATGTACTGGTAGACGATCCATCTTCTCCCGAAGAAGTAACGGGCATAGCCATGGTAATTGCTTCGGTAAAAGAAGCTATGCGTAACGGATGGATACCTGCTAATTATAATGTGCTTTGCAACAAAGGCTGGGAATTTATTAAAAACAGCGTGGATACGGAAGGTAAAGTGCACAATGCATATACCGGCTGGGCTGTAACAGCAGAAGAAAAAAAAGTAGACCTGATGGATAAAAACTTCCGGGGTTTTGTGCCTGGTATTTTAATGCTGGCGGCAGATGAAATGACCAGATCTTAATGCGCAAGGGGAAATCTGGTACCCGCTACCATAATGTTGGTATCTGGGTAGCAAATTTTTGAAGCAGTAGGTATTATATGAGTTTCAGTAACCACGAATCAACAATTAACATGGAGTATAGAAATTTGCCTAAAACATCCGTACAGGTATCGGCCATTACCTATGGTGCATTTGCCATCGGTGGCTGGTTTTGGGGAGGTGCCGATGAAGGCGACGCTATTAAGGCCATAGAAGCGGCCATCGACAATGGCGTTACTACTATCGATACGGCCCCTGTGTACGGTATGGGCCACAGTGAAACCATAGTTGGCAACACTATCAGGGGGAAGCGCGACAAAGTGCAGATACTGACCAAATTTGGCATGAAGTGGGACGGGCAACAGGGCGATTTTGCATTCGACACAAAAGACAACGAAGGCAACGCGGTAAAAGTATATAAATTTAACGGCAGGCAGAGTGTGATGGAGGAATGCGAACGCAGCCTCGTACGCTTGCAGACAGATTATATAGACCTGCTCCAGATGCATTGGCCGGAGAGTACTACACCCATAGAAGAAACCATGGAAGCCCTGGATATTTTAAAGCAACAGGGTAAAATAAGGGCAGCCGGTGTTTGCAATTGCCCGATAGACCTTTTAGAAAGAGCCAACAACGTTTTGCCTGTTTCTACCAACCAGGTCGCTTACAGTATGGTGAACCGTGGCATTGAAAAAGAACTGGTACCTTTTTGTCTGCAGAATGGCATCGGCATTCTACCACATACTTCTCTTCAGAAAGGATTGCTGACAGGTAAAATAAAACCGGGTCATATTTTTAATGAAGGAGATCACCGGCCCAACACGCCTTATTTTAAACCGCACAATCACCAGGAAGTGATGAAAATGCTGGATACTATAGGGTATATAGCCGTGGAAAGAGGCATCAGCCTGGCCCAGCTTACCATTAACTGGACGATGCAGCAACCCGCCATTACTTCCGTGCTGGTAGGCGCAAGGGATGCGGAACAAATGCTTGATAATGTAAAAGCCACATCATTCCGGTTAACGACGGAAGAAATGGATGCCATAAATAATGCATTGCTCAATATGAACGTATCGTTGTAAGAATGAAAAATCCACTCAAAAAAATATCGACCATCAGCACCCTGGTTTCGCTGTGCATCGCCCTGTATTTATTTGTTATGAATAATTACGTAGACGGCGGATTGGCGTTAACGGTATTCTGGCTGTTGCTGGCTTTTACGATGATGCAGAGCGGGCAACTGAAAAAATTCTCTTATACAGTTATTATACTGGCGTCGGTAACCGTATCTATGACGTTTCCTCAATATTTCAACAGCATCGGCAATTTTCCTTTAAAGAAAATGATTGTTCCCCTGTTGCAGATCATAACGTTTGGCGTGGGCTGTACCATGAGCTGGCATGATCTGTCGGGCGTAATGAAAATGCCGAAGGCGGTACTAGTAGGCGTATTCTGCCATTACACCATTATGCCGCTTGTGGGCTTTACCATCGCTAAAACTTTCGGCTTCCCACCGGAGATAGCAGCCGGCGTGGTGCTGGTAGGTTGTATGCCGAGCGGACTGGCAAGCAATGTAATTGCATTTATCGCAAAGGCTAACCTGGCATTGTCCGTGGCCGTCACCGCTGTATCCACGTTGATGGCTCCGCTGATGACGCCTTTGCTGATGAAGCTGCTCGGTGGCCAGTTTGTACCCGTCAGTTTTATGGATATGCTTCTGGATATCTTAAAACTCGTAATTATTCCTATCTTCCTGGGCGTTTTCTTTAATCATTTCTTTCATAAGAAAGCGGACTGGATAGATAAAGTGATGCCGAAGATATCGATGGCAGGCATAGCATTCATCATTATCATTATTACAGCCGCTGGCCGCGATAATATGCTTACCATGGGTATGGCGTTGGTATTGGCGATGTTCCTGCACATGACGGTGGGACTAATGCTTGGTTACTGGGGTTCGCGATTATTTGGATTGTCTGAACAAAACAGCCGCACTATCGCGATAGAAGTGGGGATGCAGAATGGCGGACTGGCATCGGGACTGGCCGCGCAGATGGGTAAAATAGCAACGGTAGGACTGGCTCCCGCCGTTAACGGTCCTATCATGAATACAACGTTTTCCCTGATAGCCACCTGGTGGGGCAGCAGGCCGGTAAAAGAAAATAACGAAAATAAATAACGATATGCCATATACAAAACGACGCGACTTCATTAAACAATCCGGCCTGGCAGTGGCAGGTATTGCCATAGGTAACAGCCTTCCGTTTGGAGGAGATGCCGGGAACTTGAAATTATCTTTTTCCACACTCGGTTGCCCTAAATGGGATCTGCCCGCCGTCGTACAATTTGCTGCCGCAAACGGTTACCAGGGTATAGAGATCCGTGTTATCGCCGGCGAAATGGACCTTCCTAAAGTGAAGTATTTCAGCGCAGCCAATCTCGCTGACACGAAACGTATGGTTGCCGGGAATAACCTGGTAGTAGCGGGAATTGGTTCTTCGGCGCAGTTGCATCACCGCGATAAAGCACCAAAGGAAAAAAACCTGGACGAGGGAAAAAGGTTTATCGACCTTGCACATCAACTCGATTGCAGGTATGTCAGGGTCTTTCCTGAAAAACTTTTGCCCGGCGAAGAGCGGAAAAAATCCCTGGATACCATCGTTGAAAATTTATCGCTACTGGGCGATTATGCAAAGGAAAGTAGCGTGACAGTATTGATGGAATCGCATGGCGATGTAGTGGATGCGGATGACCTTTTGTATGTAATGAGCCATACAAAAAATCATAATGCGGGCATGATCTGGGATATCGTGAACATGTGGTCGGTTACCAAACAAGCACCGGCCGATGTATTTAAAAAACTGCAGAACTATATCTATCATGTGCACGTAAAAGACGTTGTTTGGGAAAATGGCAAGATGAAATATGTTTTGATAGGAAAGGGAGTGGCCCCGGTAAAAGAAGCTGTTTCGGTGCTGGATAAAGCCTCCTTTAAAGGGTTCTATAGCTTTGAGTGGGAGAAATTATGGCATCCGGAAATAGAAGAGCCGGAACTGGCACTGGCTGCTTACCCTGGTAACATAAGGAGTTTGCTTGCAAATCGGTAATTTGTAGACCGTAAAAAACAACTAGTATAATGCGCTTTCCCTGGCAGCACTGCCCCGGGGAAATAGCTGAAATAAAAAAGCGATATGAAAAAATATCCTGTTAACTACCGGCTGGTATGTCTGCCGTTTTTTTTGCTGGTATGCAGTGCCGCACACCTCTTTGGCCAGCAGGCAAAGCGGGTTTGGATCGATGCCGATACCGGTAATGAAACGGATGATGTGTATGCTTTGGTCAGACTGCTGGCAGAGCCCGGTGTCGTTATAGCAGGTATCAGTTCAGCTCATTTTAATAATGCCGACCTGGTAGCTTTTGAGAAATGGAACCAGTACGATACAAAAGGGATACACACTGTGCAGATATCGCAGCAATTAAATGAGGAATTGCTGGCGATCCTTCATAAATCGGCTATTTTACATCCGCTGGGAGCCGACAGGCAAATGGGCCGGGCCTGGGGAGGAATGGAACCCCGCAACTCACCTGCCGCCCAGGCTATTATACAGGCAGTAAAACAGTTGCCCGGAAAAGAAAAGCTGATCGTTGTAAGTTTAGGCGCGCTCACCAATATTGCTTCGGCTATCGCATTAGATACCACTATCGCCTCCCGCATAGTTTGCTATGCCCTGGGAGCTAAATACAATATAGAAAAAGAATATTGGAACAAGAGTGAGTTTAACATTCGTAACGACCTGAACGCATTCGACTACCTGCTCGACCACCCTTCTGTCAATTTAGTCATAATGCCAACGGATGTGGTGTATTCATTCAGATTTGAAAAGGATGCTCTATATAAAATATTGCGCAGCGGGGTTCCCGTTGAAAACCTGCTTAAACAACGATGGGAAGAAACCAATCCGCAGGATGCCGTAAGAACGTTATGGGATCTGGCGCTGGTGGAAGCCCTGTTGAAACCGGAGCTTGCCGCTACCCGGGAGGTGCTTACACCCCCTGAAAACACCCGTCGTAAAGTGACGATATTTAC
The DNA here is from genome assembly GCA_031399065.1 of Chitinophagaceae bacterium. Taxonomy (GTDB): domain Bacteria; phylum Bacteroidota; class Bacteroidia; order Chitinophagales; family Chitinophagaceae; genus JADCRZ01. Next base: position 4,317 of record JANNOM010000111.1, on the reverse strand, counting down.
CGGTATCCGGGCAGAAGAAATGAAAAAGGATTTTTATGCGGCCGTCAAAAGTATTCCATAACTGGTCTGCCTTTAATGGCTCTTTAGCTTTAGTGTACATATAAAATCAATAAGCCATGCAATACGCGAATTTTGGAAAAACAGGCAAGCAGGTGTCCCGCATAGAATACGGGGCGATGGGACTGGGAGGTGCTTTCGGCACCTTCGACGAGCAGGAGGGTATCCGTTCGGTACTTCGTTTTCTGGAGCAGGGCGGCAACTTTATAGATACGGCCCGGCATTATGGAAACTCCGAACAGATACTGGGCAAAGCCCTGAAGCAATGGAAAGGCACTCCGCCTTTTATCGCTACCAAGATCCAAAGTCATGGCCCCGATAATACCCGCTGGGCTATTCCTTCCAGGGTAGAAGACGTGTTTCCAAAGCACCTGATGCGGGAGAACCTGGAGACTTCTCTCCGTTTATTAGGAACAGACTACATAGATAATCTTCAGTTGCACCTTTACTGGCCCAATTGGGGTGTATCGGGATATTGGATAGACGAATTGATGCAGTTGAAGCAGGAAGGAAAAATAGGCTCTATCGGTGTGTCGCTACCGGATTGCCGCGCAGACACGGGTCTGCCAATAATTATGAGTGGCCTGATCGATTCGGTACAGTTCATTTACAATATTTTTGACCCCACCCCGCTGGATAGTATAATACCCATCTGCCAGCAGCACCAGGTAGCAGTTATCGCCCGGTGCGTAATGGACGAAGGGGGATTAACCGGCTTTCTAACGGAGGATATCGTTTTTGAGCAGCAGGATTTCCGAAAAACCTTTTTTGAAGAAGTGCCCCGCAGTATGTACATAGCACGGGTAAATGAACTGCGACATTATATTCCCGAACACGCCGGTTCGCTGGCTAAGCTGGCATTAAAGTTTGTACTGAAACATCCTGGAGTTACTACTGCCATCAGTTCTATGCACATTGAAAAATTTGCCCGGGAAAATATCGAAGCGGCAGACGAACCGGCCTTATCCGATGAAATTTTCTATGAGCTGCGTACCCGCCACCGCTGGATACGTAACTTTTATACCAAAAAATATTGGCAGAAAAATGACCTTGACCTGGCTAACGAGGCAGAAGGGTCGGTAAAACAAAAAGGATGATCATTAAAACCCGCTGGGCAGAATTGTTCCCGGACGAATTCCTGGAAAGGCAACAGCAGCAGCCCCTGGTATATCTGCCTATGGGTATCTGCGAACCACATGGACACATCTCTACTTTCGGGCTGGATACATTTAAAGCAGATTACCTTTGCGATGAAGCCGCCCGCAGGTTTGGCGGTATCGTGGCTCCCACGCAGGGTTACCAGATACATGAAGCCGGCTATCATGCGCCCTGGCTGGCAGAAGTGCTGGGAGAGCGCCCGGGGCTGATGACCGGTATGCCACCGCATGTGATGCTTCATTTTTTTCTTTACCAGTTGCGTGCATTTTTTAATGCGGGCTTTGAGGCGGCGGTTGTTATTACGGGTCATTCCGGTGGTAACCAAAACGATTTTCGCCTGGCCGCGCAACTCTTTGAACAGTATACTGGCATGAAGGTACTGGTATATGCCGACCCTGAACTGGTGGCCGGGTTGTACGAGGGGGATCATGCCGGTGTGTATGAAATATCCCAGTCACTATACCTGCGGCCGGAAACGGTAAACCTGGCTGCCATCGACCGTATGAATGAGCCTGGTAGTCTGGGTCGGTTCGCACAGGGACACGACGCCCGGGAAGCTACTGCGGAAAAGGGGAAAGATATTATCGAGCAATGCCTTCATTTTTTGGGCAGGATAATAAGTGAACTTCCCCGCTCCCGGAAAGAACCATCCCGTCAAATGATGCACTATAACGAAACGGAAAAACTGTATCAGCAACTGCGGGAACGAAACATAGAATGGTCTACATTAAAAATAAGGGAGGGGCAAATGCCTTCGCCCCATTCGTCTATATGGAAGCCCTATGAACGCACAGATATTTATTAATTCAAAATAAGTGATCATGATTATTACTACACGTATGGTTGCATGGATTGCCGCAGCCGGCTATATATTCGTTACAGGGTTTGCCGCCCCCGCCGTGTACGGGCAGGAATCTGCTTCTAAAAAGGGTGTACTGGTATTCCAGACAGGTTTTGAAGGTAGCTCCAGGGTGATAATCGATTCAAAAGAAATACCCGGATTCATATCGCAGGGTTTCGCTATAGACGATATAGTGGGAGTAGACAATACCCTTCGGGAAAAGAACGATTGGGTGAAAGACATGGACGATAACCCAGACGGCGGACAGTTCCTGATCGAATATACCGGCGGCGATTCTACCAAAAGATATGCGAAGATCATTCCCGAGCCGGGCAACCCGCAGAACAAAGTACTTGCTTTTTGGCTGAACGATTCCTGGGTTGCTACCGAACACCAGCAAAAGGCAAGGATTCAAACGGATATATACGGCATCAGAGAGGGCTACAGAGAATTTTATCAATCGGTAAGAGTGTTCCTGCATGAAGACTTTAACGCGCTTAAAAATTACCCCAATAAAATAGGCTGGCTAACTATTTCGGAGTTCTGGAACAACGAATGGTGGGTGCCCGGTGAAGAAAACGGGTTCCGGGTAACGCTTGGTATCGGCAAGCCGTCCGCCGCCACAAGCGATCTTATCTTTATTCTGAACGCCGAAGACAAAGGCCAGAAGGAGATATGGCGAGGCGATAATACCACTTTTAAAGTGCCCGTCGGTAAGTGGTTCACCATGGACTATTATTATAAGGAAGGAGATAAAAATACCGGCCGTTTTTACATGACCGTTACACCTGATGGGGGAAGCAGACAGGTCATCTTCGACATCACCAATTATACCCATTATACCAAAGATAAATCGCCCAATGGAGTTACGGGCTTTAGTCCGCTCAAACTTTACACTTCTAAAGAAATAGTAGCTTTTATGAAATCGCAGGGCAAGGCGTTGCAGATATATTGGGATGATTTTAAGCTTTGGAAAAATAAAAGGCCTTAATTTCATTAAAACCGGTTAGGACGAAATGAGCAAGAAGAGATTTTTTCATTAAATCGTTAAAAGCCACGCTCCGGTGTTTCCCTGGGATCCGCTGCCTTCCTGGCAGATAACCCGATGAAATATTTTTCCTGAAAAATGCATTACCTTTCAAACAAAAGATTGTTGCCATGCGACCATTCACTTCTGTACATTTCCAGTATAAAACCCTTTTAAAATCTATTCTACTGCTGCTCTTTTTCCCGCTATTAAGCGCCGGTACTGCACAGGCACAAACAGATGAAAAAAGAAAAGTGGAAGAGCAACTGCTCTCAAAGGCAAGAGAGAATATAGAAAAATTCAGAAAGGGAGATATTTCAATGATCGTTACCGATTCGATGGGCAAACCATTGCGGAATGTTAAACTGCATATAACGCAGCAAACACAGGATTTTCTTTTCGGTAACCTGAGTGAAGAAATGTTCAGTCCCCGGCTTTCACCGGATGAAGTAAAAAAATTCCAGGACGGGTTCAAGGCTCTTTTTAATTTCACCGAACTCACCATCAAATGGGCTCCGTATGAAAAGCAACAGGGAAAACCTGAATGGCAGGCATTTCAACGTAAACTGGACTGGTGCATGGAAAACGGGATAACGCCCAAAGGGCATACCATTGGATGGACTAATATGTCCGGTACCCCGAGATGGTTATTAAAACTGCCGTACGACAAAGCTACCGAACTGTACAAGGCAAGGATATGGAACCTGGTAGGTGGCTTTAAAGACCAGGTAAAAATATGGGATGTAGTGAATGAGCCCGTGACCACGGTTCCCTGGGAAATAGCATTGAAGGATTCAGTATTCGGACCAAGCCTGATCGATGAAGGAACCCGTTATAATACGACCGGTATTACGCTGGAGCAAATTGTTCCCTGGGTAGAAAAATCGTACAAATGGGCGCATGAAGCAGATGACAATGGCGATTTTATCATAAATGAATTTTATATAATAGCGAAGCCGGATGTAAGGCAGAAATTTTATGACCTCATAGCAGAACTGCAAAAGCGCCGCACACCCGTAACGGGCATCGGCATACAGGCACACGAACCCCGCGAAATGTGGTTCTCTCCTTTAGAAATAGTGGCCACGTTCGACAAATTTAAAGATCTGGGACTTCCTTTACATATCACGGAATTTATACCTCAATCTTCCGGCAAGCCCATTACAGGCGGCTGGCGCGAAGGCCTATGGACAGAAGAAGCACAGGCGGAATTCGCCGAACAATTTTATACCCT